>NZ_PEBS01000054.1 GCF_002869965.1 Janthinobacterium sp. ROICE36 | reverse complement strand
AAAGAGATCGGTTCGTTTGCCATTTACGCGTCCAAATACCGAGAGTAAACGCCTTTCTCAACGTGTTTACAAGCAATATTTCACCCTATCGTCACTCCGAGCACCTACCCTTCATGCAATCGCCCTGCCCAGTCCACTCAGCGAAATCGTCCTATGTCGGATAGCAAATTACCTGCCGTGCGTGCGCCCCAGGTGCATACCTGCGGCGACCGGCGCCGCCTGGAATTCCAGCCAGGCATGATCCAGAGCGAAGTGCTGCTGTCGCGCCCCGACCATCTGCTGCTGCGCTATGCGCGCGCCATGATGTGCTTCACCCTGTTCGTGCCGCGTCCCCGGCACATCCTGATGGTGGGACTGGGCGGCGGCTCGCTGCTGAAGTTCTGCCACCGCCACCTGCCCGAGGCCCGCATCACGGTGCTGGAATTGCGCGCCGACGTGATCGCCCTGCGCGAGCAGTTCATGCTGCCGCCCGACGACGCGCGCCTGCGCATCATCGAGACGGACGCCGTCAGCTATATCCGCCAACATCCGGGCTGCGCCGACGTGCTGCTGCTCGATGGCTACGATGAAACGGGCCTGCCGCCCGCACTGGGCAGCGCGCGCTTCTATGCAGACTGCCTGCGCACCCTGCTGCCCGGTGGCGTGCTGGTGGCCAACCTGTTCAGTTATGACGAGCACTACCCCGCCATGCTCGCGCGCCTGCTGCTCACCTTCCGCGGCGCCGTGTGCCACTTCGATGGCATCGCCGGCAACAACCGCATTGTCTTCGCCGCCAAGCCAGACAAGCTCGGGGCGGGCCGGGCCCTGCGCGTCGTGCGCCTGGTGCGCTGGCGGCAGGTGTGCGGCCTGGCGTTCCTGAACCGCTTGCTGCCTGCATGGCAGTTGTGGCGTGTGCGCCGGCAGTCAGGCGCGGGCAGCGACTGAAAGTCGTCTTCCCCGGTCAGGGAGATTGTTGCTTATTGGCAGTAATTTGATGCAAAATCAGCATGATGGATGTGGTTTATGACAAACTACGGTCTGCGTGGGGCCGGCAGGCGCCGCCGAATCCAAGTATCCATGAAGTCAAATAGGAAAAACCATGCTGCGAGGCCGCCTGCCATTGTCGATTTCTGCCGCGACCGCGCTGACCTTTGGCTGCGGCGTCAGCATCACCGCCGTGCTGTTCGCCGCCATCAGCCAGCTCGAATACGACAAAATGAGCCTGAGCCTGCAGCAGCGCGCCGGCGCGCGCGTGGCCGCCATCGAGCAGGGTCTCGACGACGCGGTCGAGGTGCTGACCACGACGAACCAGCTGTTTGCTGCCGTCGTGCCCGTCACGCGCGCACAGTTCCACGACTTCACCACGCCGCTGCTGCAGCGCCACCCGTTCATCCAGGCCTTCAATTTCCACCGCGTCGTGCCGCATGCGCAGCGCGCAGCCTTCGAGGCCGAGTTGCGGCGCATCTCGCCCGATTACGCCATGACGGAGATGCGCGATGGCGTCGTCGTGCCCGCGACAACGCGCGCCAGCTACCTGGTGGTGGACTACCTCGTCCCCTTGCAGGGCAACCGCCCCGCCTTCGGCCTGAACGTCAGCCCGAACGGCTTGCTGGCTCGCGCGCTGGAACAGGCCATCATCAGCGGCCAGACCACCGCCACCGGCCTGCTGGCCCTGGCGCAGGGGTCGCAGCAGGGCTTCGTCATCCTGCGCCCCGTGTACCGCCACGGCGTGCCCCTGCAAACGATACAGCAGCGGCGCGCGGCGCTGATCGGCGATACGGCGGCCATCGTCCGCGCCAGCGAACTGGTGCAGAAAATCCTTGCCGGCGCCGACCTGCTGGGCGACCCGCAGCTCGAGCTCAGCGTCTACGCCGACGCCAGTGCCGACCCGCGCCAATTGATCTTCCAGCATGGCCAGCCCCCCGCCGACGAAGCGGGCGGCGCCTGGGACTCGCTGCCCCGCTGGCTGCATTTTGCCTACCACAGCCATTATCACCGGGCCTTTTCTTCCGCCGGCCGGCCCTGGCATGTGCGCGTGGTGGCCCATCCGCGCCCCTTCCTGGCCGACCACCTGGGTTCATTGTTCACCCTGATCACGGGCTTGCTGTTCAGCGTGCTGACGGCCGCCTTCGTGCAATCGCTGACGCAGCGCTCGCGCCGCGTGCAGCTGCTGGTGGAACAGCGCACGGCCGACCTCAAGCGTAGTAATGAACTGCTCAGCGCCGACGTGCGGGCGCGCCAGCGCACGGAACGCGCCTTGCAGGAAAGCGAAAAACGCTTCCGCCGCCTGCTGGCCCTGTCCTCGGACTGGTACTGGGAACAGGATGCCAACTTCTGCTTCACCAACATCACCAGCGGTTTTACGGACAAGTCGAACATGCCGCTGGAACGCTTCATCGGCATGACGCGCTGGGCCAACAACCAGGAGATGCGCAATTCGCGCTGGGGCAAGCAGCATATCGCGAACCTGGAAGCACATCTGCCCTTTTCCAACCTCGAATATGCGATGAAAGACCGCGATGGCCAGCTGCGCTGGTTCAGCATCAACGGCGAACCGCTGTTCAACGAGCTGGGCGAATTTCGCGGCTACCGGGGCACGGGGTCCGAAATCACGGAACGCAAGCTGGCAGAGCAGCAAATCCAGCACATCGCCCACCACGACGTGCTGACGGGCTTGCCCAACCGCGGCCTGCTGCGCGACCGCCTGGGGCAAGCGATGGCCCTGTCACGCCGCAAGAACCGCGCGCTGTGGGTGCTGTTGATCGACCTCGATCGTTTCAAGTTCGTCAACGACAGCCTGGGCCACAAGGCCGGCGACCTGCTGTTGAAAACCATTGCCACACGCCTGCAGGCCAGCCTGCGCGAAAGCGACACCGTGGCGCGCCTGTCGGGCGATGAATTCGTCGCCATCCTGTGCGAACAGGCCGACGAAGAGCTCAGCGGCGCCATCGTGCAGCGCCTGATGGATGCCGTGGCCCAGCCTGTATTGCTCGATGGCAAGGAATTCTTCGTCACCTGCAGCATCGGCGTGGCCGTCTACGACATGTCGGGCTACGACGCCCCAGGCGACATGACCTTGCATGGCGAGACGCAGAACCTGATCGAACAGGCAGACATCGCCATGTACTGCGCCAAGAAACAGGGCCGCAACAACATCAAGTTCTACACGACGGCCATGAACCAGGCCACGCTGGAGCGCCTGCGCATCGAGACGGCGCTGCGCAACGCGCTGGAGCGCGAGCAGTTCGTGCTGCATTACCAGCCGCAGCTGGACCTGGCCAGCGGGCGCATCGTCGGCGTGGAAGCGCTGCTGCGCTGGCAGCACCCGGACCTGGGCATGGTAGCGCCGCAGCGCTTCATCGCGCTGGCAGAAGATACGGGCCTGATCGTGCCGATCGGCGCGTGGGTCATGCGCCAGGCATGCGCGCAGATGCAGGCCTGGCACGCGGCCGGGCTGGGCCAGCTGCGCCTGGCCGTGAACCTGTCGGCGCGCCAGTTCAACGAGCCGAACCTGGTCGCCTCGATAGCCGAAGTGCTGGCCGAGACGGGCCTGCCGCCCGCCTGCCTGGAACTGGAGCTGACGGAAAGCCTGTTCATGCACGACGTGGCGCTGGCCGTCAGCCAGCTGCACGACATGAAGGCACTCGGGGTACAACTGTCGATCGACGACTTCGGCACCGGCTATTCCAGCTTCGCCTACCTGCGCACCTTCCCCATCGACGTGCTGAAGATCGACCGCAGTTTCGTGGGCGACGTGGCGCGCGACGCGGATGATGCCGCCATCGTCGTCTCCATCATCGCCCTGGCGCACAATTTGAAGCTGCGCGTGGTGGCCGAAGGCGTGGAAACGGCGGAACAGCTGGACTACCTGCGCCAGCACGGCTGCGACGAAGCGCAAGGCTATTACTTCAGTCACCCGCTGCCGGCGCACGAGGTGGAAGTCCTGCTGCGGGCGGCCATCCAGCCTACCGGCGCCCTGACCTGAGCCTGCCGCTACGCCCACAGCAAATCACACTCCGTGCAGCAGATCGCCATATTCGCCGCAAGTAGGGCATTGCATGCCGGTCTCCATGGCTACAGCTTCTGCTGCAGGAATTCGAGGAAGCAGCGGATGCGCTGCGCCAGCTGCGTATTGCGGTAATACACGGCGTGGATCTGCTGGCGGTAGCCTGTATAAAACGGCTGCAGCACCTTGACCAGGCGGCCGGCGGCGATGTCGTCACGCGTCATGAAGTCGGACAGGCAGACGATGCCCTGGTCATGCAGCGCCAGCTGGCGCAGGGTCTCGCCGCTGGAGGCGGCCAGTGCGGGCACGATCTGCAGGCTGTTGCCGGCAGCGTGGCGCAGCGGCCACTGATTGCCCAGTTCATATTGCGCAAAACCCAGCAGCGCGTGGCCGGCCAGGTCTTCCGGCGTGTCTGGTACGCCGTGACGCGCCAGGTAGGCGGGCGTGGCCAGCACGTGCAGGGGACTGGCACTGAGCGGGCGCGCATGCAGGGTCGAGTCGACCAGGGCGCCGATGCGGATGGCGATATCGGTGCGATGTTCGAGCAGGTCGGCGATCTGGTCGTTGCTGGTCAGCTCCAGGCGGATGTCCGGGTACATGGCGCGAAATTGCGCCACGTGGGGCACCACGCAATGCAGCATGAAGGGCGAAGCGGCATCCACGGACAAGCGCCCTGCCGGCTTCTGGCGGCGGATACGGATCGACTCCTCCACATCCTCCATCGAGGCGAGGATGGCGCGCGCCTTTTCCAGGAACAGCTGTCCCTCTTCCGTCAGCTCCATGCGTCGCGTGGTGCGCGTCAGCAGCGACGTGGCCAGCTTGTCTTCCAGGCGCGACAGGGCGCGGCTGACGCCCGAGGTGGTTTGTCCCAGGTGCACGGCGGCCGCGCTCAGGGTGCCACTGTCGATGACGGTGACGAAGATTTTCAGGTCGTCCGAATTGATATCCATTGTTGCCTTATTATTGCTGCATTGTTGCTCTATTTTCACATATCAAGCCATTATAGTGGAATCGCGGCAACAGTGATGGCAGCACATTACATCAGGCAACGTAGAACAAAATGGCGATAAAATGGCAGCTACTGCCGGCCAGCACGAACAGGTGCCAGATGCCGTGGCCATGGCGCAGCTTGTGGTCGGTGGCGTAAAAGGCGATGCCGCCCGTATAGCACAGCCCGCCTGCCACCAGCCAGAGGAAGCCGTTCCACTCGAGCGCCGCCAGCAGCGGTTTGATGCCGATGACGACCAGCCAGCCCATGGCCACGTAAATCACGAGCGACAGGATGCGCGCGCCTTTCGCGTACACATATTCCTGCACGATGCCAAGCAAGGCCAGGCCCCAGACGACGCCGAACAGCGACCAGCCCCACGGCCCGCGCAGGGTCACCAGCATGAAGGGCGTGTAGGTTCCCGCGATGAGCAGATAGATGGCGCAATGGTCGAGCCGCTGCAGCACGGCCTTGGCCTTGCCGCGCACGCTGTGGTACAGGGTGGAAGTGAGGTACAGGGTCAGCAGCATGGCCGCATACACGCTGCAGCTGACGATTTTCCAGGGGTCGCCCGTGCGGGCCGCCGCGACGATCAGGATGACGCCGCCGATGGCCGCCAGTGCTGCGCCCACCGTATGGGAAATGCTGTTGAACCGTTCACCGTGGTACATGCTTGACCGCCCGCTACGTTAAAAACAGGCTCATCGTACACGCTTGGGGAGATCGGGGTGCGCGGTTTGCGCAAGGCAGGGCCTGCAAAAGCCGGGGCGCATGCGATTGCCGCCCCGCTTATTGCTGCTCAACCTATCAAGCCGCTTCCGCCTTCTTGCGCGCGGGACGGCGCGCCGGGGTCTTGCGTGGCGCCTTGGCCGGCGTGTCTTCCGCCACGACAGCCACTTCCACCTGTGCCGCTGCAACGACAGGCGCCACTTCCAGCACGGCGTCAACCACTTTCTTGACCGGCTTTTTCGATGCTGACGCCTTGCGGGCCGGCGTGCGCGGCTTGGCCTTGGCCTTGGGCTTCGCTTCGGCGACGGTTTCCGCGAGCACCTCGGCGACTGGCTCGGGCACTGGCTCAGGCGCAGCTGGCACCACCTCGACGGCTTCGGCGCGCGCTTCACGGGCGCCATCGCCATTCTTGCGGCCGCCACGGCCATTGCGGCGCGAACCGCGCTTGGCGTTGCCCTCTTCTGCCAGCTCGTGCACGACCTCGGGCTGCGGCACCGGCGCATACTGCTCGGTGACGGCGACGGCAGATTCGGACTCAGCCACTGGCACGAAGGCCGGTGGCGCTTCACTGCGGCGTTGCTCGTTCTGCTTGCGGCCGCCACGACCATTGCGGCGCGAATCGCGGCGACTGCCGCCTTCGCGGCTGTTGCCCTCTTCCGCCGTCGCGCCGGTCTCGCCACTGGCGATTGTCTCGCTGGCTGCATCCGCGTTCACGGCAGCCGGCATGGCCACCAGGGTGCTGCTGCGATAAACATAGGCGCCCGATTTCTCGTCGCGGCCAAATTCCAGCAAGCCGCGCGTCTGCGCCTCTTCCAGCAGGTTGCCGAAGGTGCGGAAACCGTAATACGATTCGCTGAAGTCCGGCTTGCGGCGCTTGATCGCTTCTTTCAGCATCGAGGCCCAGATCTTGCCGCTGTCGCCCCGTTCGGAAACCAGCGCGTCGAAGGTTTCGACGGCCATTTCGATCGCTTCCGTCTTGCGCGACTCGTATTTTTCCTTGCGGCGCAGTTCTTCATCGGGCGAACGCTTGGCGGCCGCAGCCGGGCTTTCGCGCGCGTCGCGCTTGGCGGCCGTGCGGCGGCTCTCGCGCACCAGGTCGTCGTAGAAAATGAATTCGTCGCAGTTCGCCACCAGCAGGTCGGAAGTCGACTGTTTGACGCCCACGCCAATCACCTGCTTGGCGTTTTCGCGCAGCTTCGACACCAGCGGCGAAAAATCGGAATCGCCGCTGATGATGACAAAGGTGTTCACGTGGGCCTTGGTGTAGCACAGGTCCAGGGCATCGACCACCAGGCGGATGTCGGCCGAATTCTTGCCGGACTGGCGCACGTGGGGAATTTCGATCAGCTCGAAGTTCGCCTCATGCATGGTGCCCTTGAAACTTTTATAACGGTCCCAATCGCAATATGCCTTCTTGACAACGATGCTGCCCTTGAGCAACAAGCGTTCGAGAATGGGCTTGATATCGAATTTTTCGTAATTTGCATCTCGCACGCCAAGCGCGACGTTCTCGAAGTCGCAAAACACGGCCATGCTGAGGTTTTCTGGGGATGACGCCATAAGGATGAATTCTCGCTGATGATAAGGGCGGACGGGAAGCGCAACGCCTCCCTTTTCCCCTAGTATATTCGCCCATCCCCCGTTTCGGCGACAACTATCGTGCGCGGCAGCCTATTGTGCGCCGCCGGCGGCATTCGCGACCGGCCAAACGAGGCGTTCATCGAGCGCATATAGCTGGCAAGAGGCCAGCGCACGCACAGCGTGATTTTCCCCGCTGACAGGTGTAACATAGGCACATTCTGAAGGAGTCGCCATGTCCATATCCGCCCTCACTACCGCTACCACGGGACTGACCGCCAACCAGCGCGCGCTGGATGTGGCCGCCAACAATATCGCGAATGCGACCACGCCGGGCTTCCAGCCGCAATCGGCCAACTTCCAGGAAGCCAGCCCCGCCGGCACAGGCGTCACGCTCTCCGTCGAAGGGCGCAAGCTGGCTGCCAGCGAAAGCGTCAGCGGCGCCAATGCGAATGCGGCCAAGGCGGCGCAAAGCCGGCCGAACGGCGTGGGCCTGGCGTCCGAACTGACGGATAACCTGGTCTACAAGGCCGGTTTCAACCTGTCGGCGAATGTCGTCAAGGCGGCCGACCAGGCCTTGGGCAGCCTGATCGATGTCCAGACTTGAAGGCCTGAGACTATCTACATCATAGCCAGCGCCAGCGGCGCCATGGCAGGCTGGATCAGCGCCAGCAGCCGTTCAGCCGGAATGCCGTCACGCGCCTGCACCGACAGGCCATGCAGCAGCGCCGCATAATAATCACCCAGCGCCTGCACGTCCGCGTCCCCTGTTAACTCTCCCGCCAGCTGCGCCGCGTGCAAGCGCTCGATGACGGCTTGTGTGCGCGCGCGGCGGTGCTGCGCCAGCCAGTCGGCGATGCCGGCGTTTTCCGCACTCGTATTCGTGGCGGCCGTCACCACCATGCAGCCTTGCGGCTGGCCGCTGCGCGTGTACAGCAGCACGGCTTCTTCCAGCATGCGCGCCACCGCGTCGCGCACATTCAGGCTGGCCGCCAGCGCATGCACGGCAAATGCGCCCTCGCCCGACTCGTACAGCTCCACGGCTTCGCGGAACAGCTGTTCCTTCGAGCCGAACGCCGCATAAATGCGCGCTGAGGCGATGCCCAGCGCTGCCACCAGGTCGGCCATCGACACACCCTCGTAGCCGCGCGTCCAGAATGCGTCGCGCGCTTTTGCCAGCGCCAGCGCGCGGTCAAATTCCCTCGGTCTTCCTGCCATGTTGATCCTCTGCTTGCAAACTGGCGGCCAGTATAACGCCTGGCATGCCACTGTATTTGCGATTTATTTTGCAGTTACGCCTTGACCGCGCAAAAAATTTCACCTATTCTTTGTCGATTGACAAATAATAGGAGCCGATATGAAAACCATCCAAGGACCCAGCCTGCACCTGGCACAATTCGTCGCCGATACGGCGCCCTTCAACACCCTGCCTGCCATCGCCGAGTGGGCGGCCGGCATGGGCTTCAAGGCTTTGCAGATTCCCGCCTGGGATGCGCGCCTGTTCGACGTGGCGCAAGCCGCGCGCAGCCAGCAATATTGCGACGAGCTGGTCGTCATGCTGGCGGGCCATGGCCTGGTCATCAGCGAACTGACGACGCACATCTTCGGCCAGCTGGTAGCCGTGCATCCGGCCTACGACGCGCTGTGCGACAGCTTCGCGCCGGAACACCTGCATGGCCAGCCGGCAGCACGCACGGCATGGGCCATCGAGCAGGTCAAGTTGGCGGCCATGGCCTCGAAGCGCCTGGGCCTGACGGAAATGGGCACGTTTTCCGGCTCGTTCGCCTGGCCATATCTGTTCCCGTTCCCGCAGCGCCCGCCCGGCCTGATCGAAACGGCCTTCGACGAACTGGCGCGCCGCTGGCTACCCATCCTCGACGTGTGCGAGGAACAGGGAGTCAACCTGTGCTACGAAATCCACCCCAGCGAAGACCTGCATGACGGCATCAGCTTCGAGATGTTTTATGAACGCGTGGGCCGCCATCCGCGCTGCAAGATGCTGTTCGATCCCAGCCACTTCGTGCTGCAGCAGCTGAACTACCTGGAATTCATCGATATCTACAAGGACCACATCCGCATGTTCCATGTGAAGGATGCGGAATTCAATCCGACCGGACGGCAAGGCATCTACGGCGGCTACCAGTCGTGGGAAAACCGCGCCGGGCGTTTCCGTTCGCTGGGCGATGGCCAGGTCGATTTCAAGGCGATCTTTTCGAAGATGGCGCAAAACGACTACGCAGGCTGGGCCACGCTGGAATGGGAATGCTGCCTGAAGGACCCGGAGGTGGGTGCGCGCGAAGGCGTGGCTTTCATCGATGCCCACATCATTCCCGTGACCAGCAAGATCTTCGACGACTTCGCCGGCGCCCCCGTCAGCGCGCAACATATCCATCAATTGCTGGGCATCCAGCATAACTAATCAAGGAAACAAACCTATGAACGATTTCACACACGACTACGTCCGCATCGACGGCCAGCGCCTGCATTGCGTGATTGCCGGCGAAGGCAAACCCGTGCTGCTGATTCCCGGCTGGCCACAGACCTGGTATGCCTGGCGCCACGTGATGGCAGCCCTGGCGGCCAATGGCTACCAGGCCATCGCCATCGACCCGCCGGGCAGCGGCCACTCCAGCCGCCCGGCCGATGGCTACGATACGGGCGCCATCGCCGCCGCCCTGCACCGCGCCATGCTGGCCCTGGGCCACGCGCAGTACGATGTGGTGGGTCACGACATCGGCATGTGGGTGGGCTATGCGCTGGCCAGCGATTTCCCGCAGGCCGTGACGAAACTGGCGCTGACGGAAGCCGTCATTCCTGGCCTGGCACCGGCGCCGCCCATCTTCGTGGCGCCTTCCGACAACATCTTCCTGTGGCACTTCATGTTCAACCAGGTGCTCGATTTGCCGGAAATGCTCACGGCGGGCAAGGAGCGCGAGTACATCCGCTTCATTTTCGACCGCTGGTCGTACCGCCGCGACAAGGTGGCCGTCGACGTGTATGCGGAAGCGTATTCCACGCCAGGCGCCCTGCGCGCGGGCTTCGCTTACTACCGAGCCATTCCCGAAACCATCCGGCAAAACCTGGAGCGGGCAAAACACAGCCTGGCGATGCCCGTGCTGGCCATCGGCGCCGACCACGCGACGAATGACGCACCCCTGCTGACCATGCAGGGCAAGGCCGACATTTTGCAAGGCGCCATCGTCGCCGAATGCGGGCACTTCATCATGGAAGAACAGCCGGAAGCGTTCATCGCCCACCTGCTGCCCTTCCTGGAGGGAGCGCCGGCATGAGCCTGGACCCGCAAGTAGCGGCTTTCCTGGCACAGGCAAACCATGCACCGCCGCCCGCCTCGATCAAGGATTACGTGCTGCCGGGCGAACATGCGCTGACCGTGCGCGCCTACATGCCGGCTGGTGCGGAGGGCCATTCACTGACGCGCGCAGCCCTACGCGGCGCCCCTGCGGGCCGCGTCGCTCAAAGACTTGCCGCCGGCGACCGTGCTGGTGTGCGAATTCGATCCGCTGCATGACGAAGGCACGGCGTATGTGCGGCGTTTGTGCGATGACGGCGTGGCGGCGCGCTGCGTGGCGGGATGCTTCATCGCTGGCGCCTATCAGTTCACCAGCTTGCGCACCTCGATGCCATTCAGCCATTTCACGTGGCGCGGACCCGTGCGAATGTCTTTTGCCGAGATGAGGGCGATTTCACCATCGTTGTCGTCGAGCGCCTTGCCATTTTTTTCGTAGTAGACGATCACGCCCTCGCCGGCCGGCGCGTTATACAGCTCGCCCCAGGAAAATACCACTGCATAGCCATCGGTCGCCGTGGCGATGATGGCGAGTTTCTTGACGTCGTTATGGCCCGGCGCATCGAGCACCGCCTTGTCGAGAATGTCGCGCAGGCGCACACCCTTGTAGCTGGCGATGGTCTCGGCCTTGTCGCCGTCATGACGCGTGACGGCAATTTCCCCGCCATTTGCGGACGGCAGCTGGCGCAAATCGGCCACTGTCAGTATCAAAGGCGTTTCCACCATGCCCGTCACGGCGAGGGCGTGGCTCATGTTGTCGCGCGCGGCAGCGGGTGCCGACCACGCGGCCGGTGCCGCCGCCAGCAACGCCGCCACGGTACAAGCAGCAAATATTTTCTTGAACATGCTATGTCCTTTCATGAAACAGTCAAAAAATCAGAACTGGACCTGTGCATTGGCCAGCCAGGTCCGGCCCGCGCTGGGAAAACCCTCGGCCAGCGCGTAATTGCGGTCACCCAGGTTCGCCACGCCCGCTTCCAGGCTCAATGCCGGCAAGGGGCGGTACACGGCCTTCAGGTTCAGCGTCGTAAAACCACCAAGTTCCAAAATGTTCGAGACCCAGCGCCCGCTGTTCGATTCCGCGATGGCCACCACGTCGACCTGGCGCGCCGCATGCAGCACGGCGTGCGCCGTCAGCTTGTGGCGCGGCACGTCCGTCAGGCGGATGGCGCGGTCGCTGACGTTCTTCATCTGCGTGTAGGTGTAATTGCCGCCGAAGTCCAGCCAGGCGCCTGCGCGACCGCGCAAGCCCAGTTCCACGCCGCTGATGTGCGCCCGGCCCGCGTTGCGCATCTGCGCGCGCACGCCCGAGACGTTCGCCACGCTCTGGATCTTGTCCTTCACATCGCTGTAGAACAGCGCCGCTTCCAGCGCCAGGCCTTGCGCATCGCCTTGATACCCCAGCTCATAGTTCATCGCCTCTTCCGCGCGCAAGGCCGGGTTTTCGATATATGTGCCAAGGCGCTGCGAGTAGCGATCCTTCAGGGTCGGCAGGCGCGACTTGCGCGCCACGCTGGCGTACACGCGCGCCTCGGCGCCGACCTTGCGGAACAGGCCAGCCTGCAGGTCGGTGGCCGATTGATTATCCGGCAAGGTATACGCATTGCCGGCGCTGTAGACGGTGTCCGGGCGCAGTGCATTGCGCGACACGCCCAGCGACAGTTCCGTCGCCGCGTTGAGGGCGATGCTGTCTTCCGCACCCAGGGTCCACAGGGCATCCTTGTACCAGGTATTGCGCACGCCCTTGGCGTCCAGTTCCTGGTGCTCGTCGGCCTTGACGCTGGCGACGAAGCGCAGGCTGTGAGCGGCCAGGCGGAACGATTCAAGCTCCACCGCGCCGCCGTTCGTGCGGTCGTTATAGATGCTGCGCCCGCCGCTGACGCTGCCCTGGCCGCTGATCTTCAGGGTCGCGTAGCTGCCATTGGTGAACGAGGTGATTTCATTGTCATAGCTATCGTGGTACAGCCGCAGTTTCAGCCGCTCGGCCTCGCCCAGGCGCGTCTGCGAGACGAAATACACGCTTTCCTTGTCCCAGTACGGCCATTGCCAGTAGCGCGCGCCGACGGGATTAATCGATGGCGGCTGGCCCTTTTCGCCATGCTGCTTGTAGTAGCTGAGCGCATATTCATCACCACCCACGGGCGTATAACCCACCTTGAACGACAGTTTATGGTCCTTGCGGTAGGCATTGTTGCGCGTGCCGCCGTCTTCCGTGGCTGTCGGGCGGAAGTCGGACGACAGGGGGAAACCGTCGCTGTCGATATACGACACGCCCGCCTGCAGATACCACAGGCCCTGGTTGGTGCCCACGTTGGCCGCTACCTGGCGCTCGCTGCCCGAGCCGAAACCGATGGAGGTATCTCCCTCAAGGCGCGCTGCGGGTTTGCGCGAGATCAGATTGATGGCGCCGCCCAGGGTATTGGCGCCATACGCCACGGAGCTGTAGCCCTTGGCCACCTGGATGGCGGCCAGGTCGGCCGTCGTGAAGCGGTTGAAATCGACATAGCCGTCATACGGCACGTAGACGGGGATACCATCGATATACAGCGGCACCTGGCGCGCATCGAAACCGCGGATGGCGACGGTTTTTTCGTTGCGCGAATTGGTCGACAGCGACACGCCCGATAGCAGATTGAGGGCGTCGCCCACGTTGTCGCGGTTAAAGCGGCGCATTTCGGCGCGGCTCACTTGCGAAGCCACTCGCTGCCCATCCAACTGCGCCACCTGCCCCAACTGGTCGCGCTGGCCGATCACCGTCACCGTGCCCAGCACGAACGGCGCCGCCGCATCCGCGTCCTCCTTGCCAGAGGCCTGCTGCGCCAGCGCCAGCATCACGGCGCCTGCCATTACCTGTTTCAACATCGTCTTGTTCTTTCCACTGTCGTTATATATCGTCTTATATAGCGATACTCAAAAGACGGCCACGCCTGCAGCGGCCGTCACCCAACAGCGCAATATACAGGCGCATATAGCGATGCTCAAGCGACAAGGCCGGAAACACCTGCGCAGGTCAAATTTCAGGCTTTTTTCATGCAGCGCAGCATTTCGCTGTGCGAACGAATGTTTCATAAAACGGTTGACATGCGAGATTCGGCTAGGCAAACTGATTTTCAGGGAGTCAGAAAATGAATGTAAATATGACAAATATTCAGGCTGCAGCCGATCCGGAACTCATCGTTTTCAGCGATGACGAGGAAGGCAAGGATCGCCAGTTCGTCAACGCACTGGCGCGCGGCCTGGAAGTGCTCCGGTGCTTCCGCCCCGGCGAAGTGTTCCTCTCGAACGCGGACATGGCCAAGCGCACGGGCATACCGAAACCCACGATTTCGCGCCTCACCTACACCCTCACCAAACTGGGCTACCTGAATTACTCGGACAGCCTGGGCAAGTATCAGCTGGGCGCCGGCGTACTGGCCCTTGGCTACCGCATGCTGTCGAACCTCGATGTGCGCAAGATGGCGCGCCCGCTGATGGAAGAACTGGCCGAACATGCGCAGGCCTCCGTGTCGCTGGGCACGCGCGACCGTCTCAGCATGGTCTACGTGGAAACCTGCCGCAGCAGCGCCAACGTCACCCTGCGCCTCGACGTCGGCTCGCGCATTCCCTTGATGACGACGGCCATGGGCAAGGCCCTGCTGTGCATCCTGCCGCAGGCCGAACGCGACTACCTGATGGACCATGCGCGCGTGCACAAGACGGAACGCTGGCCGCGCATCAAGGCAGGCATCGAGCAAGGCTTCAAGGATTACCAGGACCGCGGCTTTTGCATCTCCGCCGGCGAGTGGCAGAACGACGTGCATGCGGTGGGGGTGCCCATGCTGGGTGCCGATGGAGAACAGGTGATGGCCTTCAATTGCGGCGGCCCCGCCTTTCTGCTCTCGCGCGAAAAACTCGAATCCGACCTGGGACCGCGCCTGGTCGCCCTGGTTAAGACAGTGGAAAAAAACCTGGGCCGCGGCTAGACTGCGCGCCCCCTATCAACATCGCCTCCGAGGACCCCGATGATACGCGACGAAGAAACCCTGAACATCCTGCTCGACAGCATCGCCCGTTTCGTGCGCGAAGTACTGGTACCGAATGAGGCGCTGGTGGCCGAAACGGATACGATACCACCCGCCATCGTGGCGCAGATGCGCGAACTGGGCCTGTTCGGCCTGTCCATCCCGGAAGCCTATGGCGGCCTGGAACTGAGCATGGAAGAGGAAGTCAGGGTCGCGTTTGAAATCGCCCGCACTTCGCCCGCCTTCCGCTCGCTGATCGGCACCAACAACGGCATAGGCTCGCAAGGCATCGTCATCGACGGCACGCAAGCGCAGAAACAGCACTACCTGCCGAAACTGGCAGCCGGCGAGATCATCGGCTCGTTCGCCCTGACGGAAGCCGGTTCCGGGTCCGATGCGGCATCGCTGCGCACGAGCGCCGTGCGCGACGGCGACTTCTATATCCTCAACGGCAGCAAGCGCTATATCACCAACGCGCCCGAAGCGGGCATCTTTACCGTCATGGCGCGCACGGACCCCGTCAAGCGGGGCGCCTCGGCCATTTCCGCCTTCATCGTGGAAAAGGATACGCCGGGCCTCTCGCTGGGAAAAATCGATAAAAAGATGGGCCAGCAAGGCGCGCATACCTGCGACGTGATCTTCGAAAACTGCCGTGTGCCGGCCGCGAACATCATCGGCGGCAAGGAAGGCGTGGGTTTCAAGACGGCCATGAAGGTGCTCGACAAGGGGCGGCTGCACATCGCCGCCGTCTGCGTGGGCGCGGCCGAACGCATGCTGGGCGATGCCCTGGCGTATGCCATGGAGCGCCAGCAGTTCGGCCAGCCGATCGCGGAATTCCAGCTGATCCAGGCCATGCTGGCCGACAGCAAGGCCGAGATTTACGCGGCGCGCAGCATGGTGCTCGATTGCGCGCGCCGGCGCGACAACAAAGAAGACATTTCGACGGAAGCGTCGTGCTGCAAGCTGTTCGCCTCCGAAATGTGCGGTCGCGTGGCCGACCGCTCCGTGCAGATCCACGGCGGCGCCGGCTACATCAGCGAATACGCGGCCGAACGCTTTTACCGCGACGTGCGCCTGTTCCGCATCTACGAGGGCACGACGCAGATCCAGCAGATCGTCATCGCCCGCAACATGATCAAGGCAGCGCAAAAGTGAGGCACACCGCGATGGACATTCCCGCCCTGCTGGCCGGCTTGCCGGCGCGCCTGTCGGCCATCCCTGGCTACTGGGCGGCGCGCGCACCCGACGCGCCCGCGCTGCATGAAGGCGGGCGGCACTGGACCTACGCGCAGCTGCAGCAGAGTGTGGAAAGCGCCGCGCAACTGCTGCGCGACTTGCAGGTGCGCCCCGGCGACCGCTTGATGGTGGTGGGCGAGAATGGCGCGCTGCAGGTGGCGCTGATCTTCGCGGCGGCCAGCATCGATGCGTGGATCGTCAATGTCAATGCGCGCCTGTCGGCGCGCGAGATCGACACCATCGCCGAGCATTCCCGCGCGCGGCGGCTGCTGTTCCTGGCCGGTGCCTCGCCGGAGGCGGCTGCGCATGCGGCGCGGCGCGGCGCAACGCCATGCCAGGTCGATGGCATGGGAGATCTGCTGGCGGGCGGCTTGAACGAGGCCAGCGTCGCGGAAGCCTGCGTGCCCGGCAACGAACAGGTGGCCGCGCTGATCTACACGACGGGTACCACGGGACAATCGAAGGGCGTGATGCTGACGCACCGCAACCTGCTGTTCATCGCCGCCGTCTCCAGCACCTTGCGGGGTTTGACGCGCAGCGACCGCGCCTATGGCGTGCTGCCGATTTCGCACGTGTATGGCCTGGCCTCGGTGGCCCTGGGCACCCTGTATGCGGGCGCCGCCCTGTACCTGGTGCCGCGCTTTTCCATCGATGGTCTGCTGGCCGCGCTGAAAGACGACGGACTGACCATCGTCCAGGGCGTGCCCGCCATGTACGCCAAGCTGCTGCAAACCCTGGGCGGCCCGGACACGCCGCTGCCCACGCGGCTGCGCTTTGCGTATGCTGGCGGCTCGCCGCTGGCGCCATCGCTCAAGCGCGACGTGGAAAAGCTGCTGGGCACCGCGCTGCACAACGGCTACGGCATGACGGAAAGCGCGCCCACCATCAGCCAGACCCGCCTGGAAGCGCCGCGCGGCGACGATTCGGTCGGCACGCCGATACCGGGCGTCGAAGTGCGCGTGGTGGACGTGGGCGGCCTCGATGTGGCGTCGGGCGAGCCGGGGGAATTATGGATACGCGGGCCGAACGTCATGGCCGGCTATTACCGCGAACCGGCCATGACGGCGGCGACCATGCGCGACGGCGGCTGGCTCAACACGGGCGACATGGCGCGCCAGGAAACCGACGGCGCGCTGTTCATCGTCGGGCGCACCAAGGAGCTGATCATCCGCTCCGGCTTCAATGTGTATCCGCTGGAAGTGGAAACGGCGCTCAACGCCCATGCTTCCGTGGTGCAGTCGGCTGTTGTGGGGCGCACCCTGGAAGATGGCAACGAAGACGTCATCGCCTATGTAGAGCTGGACCCGCGCCAGCCCGCCAGCGTGGCACAATTGCAGGCCTGGCTGGCGCAGACCCTGTCACCGTACAAGTGCCCGTCCGCCATCATCGTCATGGAAACGCTGCCGGCGGCCGCCACGGGCAAGATATTAAAGGGGCAGCTGCGGCAAATGGCGCAGAATGCCCAATAAGTTGACCATGTTGTACCAGACCCGAGAATAAAACCAAGCCACATCACCGGAGGAGACACGATGAAACGCACCTACACACGCATCGCCATGGCAGCGCTGGTTGCCAGCGCCTTGATGGCGCAGGCCAGCGCCGACGAATTCCTGGTCGGCGCGGAAATCCCGCTGACAGGCAACCTGGCCAGGGTCGGCGCCGGCATGCAGGAAGGCATCATGGTGGCAGCCGAGGTATTCAACAAGACCAACGGCAAGCACACCGTCAAGATCGTCACCGTCGACGACGAATCGGCGCCCGCCAAGGCCATTGCCGCCGTGGAAAAGCTGGCCAGCCAGGGCGTGGTGGCCATCACGGGCGGCTACGGCTCGAACAATATCTCGCCCGCCTCGGACACGGCGAACAAACTGGGCCTGGTCTACATCACTTCTGGCGGCGTGGACGACAGCCTGGTAGCGAGCGGACGCAAGAATTTTTTCCGCATCAATAACACGGCCGGCTACGAAAAAGCCATGCTGGGACTGTTGCAGGACGTGGGCGCCAAGTCCGTCTCTATCGTGTATTCGACCAAGGATGCCACCACCGGCCTGGCGAAAGACGTGGAAAAAGCCCTGACGGCCAAGGGCGTGAAAGTGACGACGCACTCGTTCGACCCGGCCATTACCGACTTCAAGCCCATCATCAACAAGATCAAGCTGCAGGATAAATCCGAAGTGGTGGCCATGGTCGGCTACGAAAACGACTACGTGGGCATCATCCGCGCCGCCCGCGTGCTCAAACCAAAAATCAAGGCCATGGTGGGCGTGTGGTCGCTGGCCACGCCGAAAATGGCGGCCGACTTCCCCGACCTGATGCCGAACGTGTTCGGCACGGCCCTGCTGCCCTTCCCCACGGAATTCAAGACAGCCGACGGCAAGGCCTTCAGCGACGCCTACAAGCTGCTGTACAAGAAAGAACCGGACTACCTGGGCCAGTTCGGCTATGTGCAATCGATGCTGCTGTTCGAAGCCATCGCGCGCGCGGCCGACAAGGGCACGCTCAAGAAAGGCGGCGTGGCCGAGGAAATGCGCAAGACGGACCGCGAAACCCTGATCGGCCGGGTGCAGTTCGCCGCCAATGGCGACAACCAGAACTTCGTGCACCGCATGGCGCAGCACCAGGACAAGAAAGTGGTGATCGTCTGGCCGAAGGAACACGCCACGGGCAAGCTGGCCTATCCAGCCCTGCCCTGGTAAACGGCAGCCGCCCCCTGCACACGCGCACGCCCGCCGGGCGTGCACCGATGAACGGTATCCCTGACGCATCCTTCGCGCTGCGTCAGGGATGCCTGACGGGATGACGACATGACAGAATTAATCTTGCAAGCCCTGTATTCAGGCTTGCTGCAGGGCGGCTCCTACGCCCTGATCGCCCTGGGACTGGCGCTGGTCTTCGGCACCATGAAAGTGATCAACCTGGCGCACGGCGAACTGGTACTGCTGGCCGCTTACATCGCCTACAGCGTGGAATCGGGACTTGGACTCGGTCCCATGTTCGCCATTCCCATCGCGCTGGTGATCGTCAGCCTGACGTCCGTCGGCGTGTACCTGATCGTCAGCCGCATCAAGAAGGACCGCGAAATCAATTCGCTGATCCTCACCTACGGCATCGGCGTCATTCTCACCAATTTCATCCTGCTGGTGTGGAAGGCCGACATCCGCTCGACCTCATCGAGCTGGCTGCAGGAAGGTTTTGAAATCGGCCCCTTCTTCAGCATGCGCAGCGAAGTGATTTTCTTTGGCGTCAGCCTGGTACTGATGGCGGCCCTGTGGCGCTGGCTGGCCACCAGCTGGTATGGCCGCGCCGTGCGCGCCGTCTCCAGCAACCGCGATGCGGCCAAGCTGATGGGCATCGACCCGGGCCGCACGGAACTGGTCTCCTTTTTAGTCGCCGGCATCCTGGCTGCCTTCGCCGGTGTCGCCCTGTTCAGCTATGGCGTGATCCAGCCTGCCTACGGCGGCGCGCTGACGGTGAAAGCCTTCATCATCACGGTCCTCGCCGGCATCGGCTCGATCCCCGGCGTGCTGCTGGCCGCCGTGCTGCTGGGTGTGGCCGAAGCGTTGACCGTCACCCTGGCCAGCTCCGCGCTGCAGGAATTGTCCGGCATGGTGCTGTTCCTGCTGGTGCTGTTCATCATGCCGAACGGCCTGTTCGGCGCACAACGGAGGCGCGGATGAAGCGCTCAACACTGATTTCAACGGCCGCTTTGCTGCTGACCGCGTATATCGCCGTGCCGCTGGCCCTGGGCGGCAACCAGTATGTGATGAGCATGGTGGTGGCGGCCCTGATCATCGGCGGCGTGGCCATGTCCTGGGCCCTGCTCGGCAATCTGGGGGGCATGGTCAGCTTCGGCCATGCCGCCTTCTTTGGCGTGGGCGCGTATGTCTCCGCGCTGACCACCGTGAAACTGGGCTTGCCCGTGTTTGCCGCCATGCTGCTGGGTGGCGTCGGCGCGTCCGTCGCCGCCGTCATCATGCTGCCCGTGCTGCGCCTGCGCGGTCCGTATTTTGCGCTGGCCATCCTCGCCTATGCCCACATCTTCCGCATCCTGGCCACGGAATGGAGTAGCGTCACGGGCGGCGCCGGTGGCGTCAACAATATTCCGAGCTTGCCCAGCGTCTTCGGCTTCGATTTGGCCAGCAAGACGGGCGCCTACCTGGTGGTGCTGACACTGGTGGTGGCATGCGCCTTTGCCTACAGCCGCATCCGCGCCAGCCACTACGGCATCGCTCTGCGCGCCATGCACGACAGCGAAGACGCCACGCGCGTCGTCGGCGTCAACAGCACCTTGCTGAAAGGCGCGATGCTGCTGGTGTCCGCCTTCATGGCGGGCCTGTTCGGCGCCTTCAACGCCCATTACATCAACTTCCTGGAACCCGATTACGCCTTCAACAGCCTGTGGGTGACGTTACCGATCGTGGCGGCCATCTTCGGCGGCTACCGCACGATACTCGGCCCCGTGCTGGGCGCCGTGGTGGTCTACCTGGTCGACCAGCTCATTTTCAAGTCACTGATCCCCACTGGCCACCAACTGGTGCTGGGCGTGCTGCTGGTGGCGATGATCGTCTTCAGCCCGAACGGCTTGCTGCCGCTGCTGCAAAAATGGCTGAAAAAAGCGCTGAGCAAGGATAAAGCGAAGGAGAAAGCACATGCTTGAACTCGATAATGTGTCCGTGCGCTTCGGCGGCCTGACGGCAGTTGATTCCGTCACCCTGAACGTCGGCAGCCACGACGTGATCGGCCTGGTGGGCGCGAACGGCGCCGGCAAGACCACGCTGTTCAATGCGATTTCCGGCCTGGTGCGTCCCACCAGTGGCAGCATCCGCTTCGAAGGACGCGACATCATGACCACGCCCATGTACCAGCGCGCCCGCCTGGGATTGGGACGCACCTTCCAGATTCCACAGCCCATGCATGAATTGACGGTGCGCGAAAACCTCGTCGTGGCGCAACGCTTCGGCACCGGCAAGGTGGACATGCGCAAGATCGATGAAATCCTCGATTTCACCAGCCTGACGGACAAGGCCGGGCGCGACGCGGCCAGCGAACTGGCGCTGACGGAACTGAAAGCGCTGGAAGTGGCCAAGGCGCTGGCCACCAATCCGAAGCTGCTGCTGCTCGATGAAGTGCTGGCCGGTCTGGAAACGAACGGCAAGCGCCGCTTCATGGGCATGCTGAAGGACTTGCATGCCGCCTTTGGCGTGGGCATCGTCATGATCGAGCACGACATCGAAACCATCAGCAATCTGTGCCAGCGCGTGGCCGTGCTCAATTTTGGCCAGCTGATCGCCGACGGCACGCCCGACGCCGTCTTCCGCGATCCGGCCGTCATCGAAAGCTATACGGGAGCCGCCCATGCTTGAAACCATGCTTGAAATACGTAATCTGCGCGCCGGCTATGGTGCCATCAATGTGCTGTGGGATGTGTCGCTCTCGATCCAGAAGGGCAAGCTGACCACCATCATCGGCCCGAACGGGGCCGGCAAGACGACGCTGCTGCGCGCCATCATGGGTTTACTTCCCGTGGGCGCGGGCAGCATCGCGCTCGACGGCTTGTCCATCAACGGCACCCCCACCTGGAAGATGAGCGACGCGAGGGTCACCATGATCCCCGAAGGCCGCATGACGTTTCGCGACATGAGCGTGGAAGAAAACCTGATCATGGGCGCCTTCCCGAAAGAGCACCGCAGCCATATGCCGGCGCGCCTGGCCGAAGCCTACGCCATGTTCCCGCGCCTGCAGGAGCGCCGCAAGCAATTCGCCGGTTCCTTGTCGGGCGGCGAGGCGCAGATGCTGGCCATGGCGCGCGGCTTGATGTCGGACCCGTCGTTATTGATTATCGACGAGCCGTCGCTGGGCCTGGCGCCGCTGGTGGTCAACGAACTGTTCGAGATCCTCGCGCGCCTGAACGACGGGAAGCGCACCATCATCCTCGTCGAGCAGAACACGGCGCGCGCCGTGGGCGTGGCCGATCATGTATACCTGATGCAAAGCGGCAAAGTGGCGCTGTCGCAAACGGCCTCCGAGGTCGATCTCGATCATCTGCACGAACTCTATTTCGCGCGCTGAGCGATATCGGCCGTACGCGGCCGGCCTCACTCGTCGTCGTCGGCCAGTTTATCGAACACCTGCAGCTCACTCTTGCCGAGGCCGGCCGTCACGAAGGGATCGTCGGCAGGAAAGCGGCCGCTATCGGCCAGCATGCGCAGCTTGCTCAAGCGCTCGCCCAGCGCCAACGCCTGCGCCTGCGGATCGGCATCGGCGTTGGCATCGACGCCCGCCAGCCCGATCGCGCGGGTCACGGACTGGGGAAACTCCCACAATTCGGCGATCCGTACCGACAAGATGCGCGCGTGCGCAAACACTTGCGCAATGAAGGCGTCCGATTGCGGAAAAACATCGGGCGCATGCATCTGGTCGATCAGCCGGAACGCCACCACCAGGCCCACATTGGCCATCAGCCCCGCGAGATAGGCATCGAAGGCGTTGGCATGCATCGTCGGCGCGACCAGGCTGGCCGCCAGCGCACATTTTTCGGACTGGCGCCAGATCAGCGGCGCCGTGCGCACGGTCAGCCCGCCGCTTTGCATGCTGACGATGGGACGGAAAGCGACGCGGGCGAGCAGCATGCGCATGCCGTTTTGCCCGAGCAGCATGATGGCGCCTTCCATGTTGTTGATCGACGGGCTGGCGTTGTAGCGCGACTGGTAGCAGGGCCGGTTCGCTTCGCGGTAGACCTCGGCGACCAGCAGCACATCCTGGGCCAACTGGGCCGACAGCTTGGCCGCGCTCATGTTTTCATCTTGCAAGGTACGCATCAGCTGCGGAATGATGGCTGGAATGCGCGGCACCAGCGCAGCGCCAGCGATCGGTTCACGGGCCAGGCGCACCAATTCGTCCAGAATCTGCTGTTCGGTCTGCTCCGGAGCCTGCGCCGAACCGGCAGCCGCCAGCCAGCGGTAGTACATGGCATCGATTTCGGTGATGCTGGCTGGCTGCCGCGTTTCCTCGGGCGCCGCCGCTGCCGTGAGGGGCGCAGGCTTGTTTTTGTCGTCGCCGCCGTTCAGTAATTTTCCTATCCAGCCCATTTTGCTATCCCAAGCCCTGTATGCATCATTATCGCGAAGTTCGCTCCGTGATTTTACTTGATGACAGCAGCGCTGGTGCGGCTGGCGTGAGCGCTTTGTCCACCTGCCGCAACATGCTAAAGTGGCACGACATGAACCCTGCCCTGCTCGACCAGCGATCCAATATGAACAATCCACTTGCGCACTACATCACCAGCCAGGCGTATAACAACGCCTGGGCCAACCACCGCCTGCTGAAGGCTTGCGGACAGCTGACACAGGCCGAATTCCAGGCCACGCGCGTCAGTTTTTTCCCCACCATCCAGTTCACCCTGAACCACATCCTGACGTGCGACTGGTTTTATCTCGACGCGCTCGAACGCGAGCTGCGCGGCGTAGCGCCCCATCCCGATTGCCATGTCTTTTTTGAACAGGACGAACCATTCACCGATTGCGCGGCCCTGCAGACGGCGCAGCGCGCATCGGACCTGCGCCTGATCGCCCATTGCCGCAGCTTGTGCGATGCGGACCTGGCGCGGCCCGTGACGATACTGCGCGAGACGCCGCAAGTCGACACGCGCCAGCGCATGCTGGCGCATTTGCTCCAGCACCAGATCCACCACCGGGGACAAGTGCACGCCATGCTGTCCGGCACGCGCATCGAAGCGCCCCAGCTCGACGAATTCTATTGCGCCGGCGAAGCGGGTGAGCGGGCGCAGGATTTCCTGGAGCTGGGCTGGACGGAAGACGATGTCTGGGGGGAGCGCTGAGTGATTCCTCGGCGTGGCAGCAGACGCACAGCCTGTTGCCATCGAGGTCGCGGAAGTAAGCGCCATCGTAATGGGCGTGATCATGGGGGCGCGGCAAATATGGGACAGCATGCTGCTCCTTCATGAATGCAAACGGGTGTGCGGCGAAATGCGCCAGCTGATTGTAATGGCGCAGCCCTTTCCGACTCCATTCCATATCGGCGCACGGGACCTGTGGCGGGCGGAAGCGACGGCGCCCGAAAAAACCGAGCAATTGCTCTATTGCGCGGCCCATTCTGCCCTGGCGTTATAAAATAGATAAATAGGGTACGGCATCGGCCGTGCCGCTTGCCAGCCTTTCGCGCACGCGGATGTGCACACACCCAGGGAAAAACCATGAGCAATACGAATAAAAAAGCCTATCTCGTCGGCGGCGGCATCGCCTCGCTGTCCGCAGCCGCCTTCATGCTACGCGACGGCGGCATGCAAGGCAGCAACATCACCATCTTCGAAGCATCGCCCGTGACGGGGGGCAGCCTCGATGGCGGCGGCAATGCCGGGGATGGCTACACCTTGCGCGGCGGGCGCATGCTGACCACCGATAATTACGAGTGCACCTGGGACTTGTTCAAGAGCATCCCTTCGCTCGAACATGCGGGCCAAAGCGTCTACGATGAAACCATCGCCTTCAACGAACAGCACATTCCCCACTCGCGCGCGCGCCTGGTCGACCGCAACCGCTTCAAGGTCGATGTCAGCAGCATGGGTTTTTCCATGCAGGACAGGCTGGAATTGCTGAAACTGACGGAAGCCGACGAAGACACGCTGGGCAGCAGCGCCATCACGGACTGGCTCTCGCCCGAATTCTTCGACACCAAGTTCTGGTACATGTGGGCCACCACGTTTGCCTTCCAGCCCTGGCATAGCGCCGTCGAATTCAAGCGTTACCTGCACCGTTTCATGATGGAGTTTTCGCGCATCGAAACCCTGGCTGGCGTCAAGCGCACCGTCTACAACCAGTACGATTCCCTGGTGCGCCCGCTGGTCGCGTGGCTGCAGGAGCAAGGCGTGAACATCATCATGGATTGCACGGTGACCGATATCGAGGTGCAAGAATCCGAAGGCCGCCTGACTGCCACCGCCCTGCACTGCCAGCGACACGGCCTGGCCGACGTGATCCCCGTTGCCGCCGGGGACCTGGTGTTCTTCCAGAATGCCTCGATGACGGATGCCTCCAGCTATGGCAGCTTGCACAGCGCGCCGGCCAAGCGCACGAAAAACGACAGCCAGGGCTGGCGCCTGTGGGAAAAGCTGGCCGAGGGCCGCCCGGAACTGGGCCGTCCAGCCGCCTTCAACAGCAGCATCGCCGAATCGTACTGGGCCTCGTACACGGTCACCTTGAAGGACAGCGCCTTCTTTGACAGGATGGAGCAATTCACGGGCAACAGCGCGGGCACGGGCGGCCTCGTCACCTTCAAGGACAGCAACTGGTTCATGTCCGTCGTGCTGGCGCACCAGCCCCATTTCGCCGGCCAGCCCGAGGGCGTGCAAGTATTCTGGGGCTATGCGCTGCACCCCGACCGCATCGGCAACTTCGTCGCCAAGCCCATGTCCGAATGCAGCGGCGCGGAAATCCTGCGCGAGCTGTGTGGCCACCTGAACTTCGACCTCGACATCATGACCACGGCCAATTGCATTCCCTGCCGCATGCCCTACATCACCAGCATGTTCATGCCCCGCGCGAAGAGCGACCGCCCGCTGCCCGTGCCGGCCAACTCCGTCAACCTGGCCTTCGTCAGCCAGTTCGTGGAGCTCGCCGACGATGTCGTCTTCACCGTGGAATATTCGGTGCGCGCAGCGCAGACGGCCGTCTACCAGTTGCTCGGCGTGCAACGCGAAGTGCCGGCCATCCACGCGCACGACAAGTCGTTCAAGGTCAAGCTCGATGCCGTCATCAAGGCGTTCAAATAACCTCGTTGCTGACGCTTGCACGCAACAAAGGCCGCGCTGCCGGTCGTGCATCGTGGATAGGGCGCCAGCAGCAATGGCGCCTTCCCTCACACGCACGGGCACGGCCCGGCGAAAGAGCCAACATGAAAACATGGATGCGCGCCAACAAAGGTTTTTTGATGTTTCTGCTGCTGTTCGGCGTCTTCCGCACGGCCGTGGCGGACTGGAATCCCATACCGTCTGCATCCATGCGCCCCAACCTGCTCGAAGGCGACGTGGTCTTCGTCAACCGCCTCGCCTTCAACCTGAAAGTACCGCTCACCGATATCGTGCTGCAGCGCCTGGGCGAACCGCAGCGGGGCGATATCGTCACCTTTTCCTCGCCGAAAGACGGCACGCGATTGATCAAGCGCATCATCGCCCTGCCCGGCGACCAGGTAGAAATGCGCAATGAAGAGCTGGTCATCAATGGCCAGCCCGCCCGCTACACGGCGCTCGACACGGCGCCTGAAACCATCGCCCATGTGGGCCAGCTGACGGCGCAGCGTATCAGCGAGCGCAACGCGACCGAGCAGCACCGCATCCAGGTCTTGCCGCAAATCGCGGGCGCGGCGCGCAGCTTTGCCCCCGTGACGGTGCCGGCCGACCACTTCATGATGCTGGGCGATAACCGCGACAACAGCGCCGACTCGCGCTATTTCGGCTTCGTGCCACGCGCATTGCTGATCGGCAAGGCCGAGCGCATCCTCGTGTCGGCCAATATCCAAGACCATTGGCAGCCGCGGCTGCAGCGTTTCGGCATGAAGCTGGAGTAAACACCCCCCCTTCGCAACGGCGCCGTGCTTTTCGGTTAGCATGGCGCATCATGCAAAACTTCCCCTCAGCCAGCCTGCAAGCCGCCAACGACGATGCCGCCCTGGAGCAGCTGGCGCAGTTCCTGCAGCGCCATCCCGACGTACTGCTGCTGACGGGCGCCGGCATCAGCACGGCGTCCGGCATTCCCGCTTACCGCGACAATGAGGGCGTACGACACGGCAACGCCCCCGTGCAAGGCCCCGATTTTCGCCGCCAGGAAGCCGTGCGCCGCCGCTACTGGGCGCGCAGCATGGTGGGCTGGCCCACCCTCGCGCGCGCCACGCCGAATGCCGGTCACCTGGCCATCGCGCGACTGGCACAGCGCCAGCACATTGGCGGCCTGGTCACGCAAAACGTGGATGGACTGCATCAGCAGGCCGGCAGCGCTGCCGTCACGGAGTTGCATGGCAGCATACATGGCGTGGTCTGCCTCGATTGCCGGACCCGTCACACGCGCCGCCTGATCCAGGACATGCTGGAGCGCGACAATCCGCAGATGCTGGGCGCCACGGCCACCCCGGCGCCCGATGGCGACGCCTTGCTGGAACCGTCCCGGCTGGCCACCTTCCACCTGCCCGTCTGTCCCCGCTGCGGCGGCACCCTGCAGCCCGACGTGGTGTTTTTTGGCGATGGCGTACCCGCCGCCTGCGCGGCTGAGGCCGAGCGCAAGATGCAGGCCGCCAGCGCCCTGCTGGTGGTGGGCTCGTCCGTGATGGTGTATTCGAGCTTTCGCCTGTGCCGCCTGGCGGCCGAAACGGGCAAGCCCGTGGCCGCCATCAACCTGGGCAAGACGCGCGCCGACCATTTGCTGGCATTCAAGACCGATGCGCCGGCACAAGACATCTTGCCAGCATTAGCGGCCATGCTGGGCTGATCGGGCCTCAGCGGTGCGCCACTCTGGCTATACTGTGGGATTGACGAGGAGAATTCATGCTGGAACTGTTGAGTGAACACGTTTGTTTTGGCGGCGTACAACGCTTTTATCGCCACGAGGCGCACGCCGTCGGCTTGCCCATGCGTTTCTCGGCCTTCATTCCCGACACGCCGCCAGGCAGCGTGGTCAGCACCAAACGCCCCGCCCTGTTTTACCTGGCTGGCCTGACTTGCACGGAAGAAACGTTCATGATCAAGGGTGGCGCGCAGCGCGTGGCGGCCGAGGAAGGCTTGATCCTGATCGCGCCCGACACCAGCCCCCGTGGCGCCAACATCGCGGGCGAAACGGATGCCTGGGATTTCGGCGTGGGCGCAGGCTTTTACGTGGACGCCACCGAAGCGCCCTGGAGCACGCACTACCGCATGTACAGCTACCTCCTGGAACTGCGCGCGCTGCTGGAACAGGAACTGGCGATCGATGCGCAACGCACGGGTATTTTCGGCCACTCGATGGGCGGCCATGGCGCGCTGGTGCTGGCCTTGCGCAATCCTGACCTGTTCCGCTCCGTGTCCGCCTTCGCCCCCATCGCCGCGCCGAGTCAATGTCCGTGGGGCAAGAAAGCGTTTACGGGCTACCTGGGCAGCGACGCTGCCAGCTGGCAGCACTACGACGCCAGCGCACTGATGCGCGGCCTGCAAGGCCAGCCGGCACCATTTCCCGACGGCATCTTGATCGACCAGGGTCTGGCCGACAAGTTCCTGCCCGAGCAACTGCACCCCGAGGTGTTCGAAGCGGCGTGCCGCGACGCCGGCCAGCCATTACGGCTGCGCCGCCATGCCGGCTATGACCACGGTTATTACTTCATCGCCAGCTTCATGGAAGAGCATGTGCGCTTCCATGCGAAAAACCTGCGCGCCGCCTGACCAACTGCCCTACTGCGCCGTACTGGTATGCCCGTTGAAATGGCGCGTATACCAGTCCGTAGCCAGCAAGGCCGCCTGGTGGCGCGTGTCGGGGCCGCCAGGCGCGGCGATCTGTTCCAGTTGCTTGTCGCAGCGCAAGGTGGCAAACGCCATGCGGTTCAGGCCAGCCACATCGGGGTCGCGCCCGCCCACGATCAGCAAGGATGGCACGCGCACGTTTTCCAGCGCCGCCTTGCCCGCCATTTCCACCTGGCCATCGCAGACGGCCAGGGCAGCGATTTCCGCGCTGCGCCAGGCCGCCAGCTGCATCACCACGGCGGCGCTGGTGCCATAGCCATACAGGCCGCAGGGCAAGCGCCGCGTGGATGGGTCCATTTGCAGCCAGCCCAGGGCTTTTTCCAGTTGACGCGCCAGCAGCACGATATCGCTGCGCACGAAATACGCATGGCCATTGCTGCCGCCGCCAGGCTCGACACCGCCCTGGTCGAAGCGCAAGGTGGCGATGCCCGCCCGCAAAAAATCCTGGGAAGTGGCGTGACTGGAGGCGCCAAGGTAGTCGCTGTCGGCGCCCGCGCCGTGGGCAAACAGGACGATGCCCACCGGCCGCTCGGGCATTTCAAGCACGCCGTCCATTTGAAGTTCATCGGCCGTGATGCTGACAAATTGTTCTTGCATGATTGCCTCCGCTATCGAGCTGACATCACAATGCTATTGCGCTGATTGTGCCGGGCAGTGCGCCGCCTGCACGCCCTGAGCCGCAAGCCTCAGTGTAGCAGCCTGCGTGCGTTCACGCGCGGCGCGCGGCAAATTTGCCACGCGCCGGCGTCAGACGGCACCGTGCCGGTCCAGCCCCTTCAGCACGGCTTCCGGGCGGATCGGCAAATGCCGCACGCGTGACGCCACGGCGGCGAAGATGGCGTTGCCAATGGCGGGCGCCACGGCCGTCGTGGGCGGCTCGCCCATGCCCGTTGAAGTTGCCGTGCTAGCAACAAATTCGATATCGAGCTCGGGCACGTCGGCCATGCGCAGGGGCGTGTAGGTATTCAGGTTGGTATCCTTCACTTCGCCGCTGAGGAAAGCCGTGCCCTCATGCAAGGCCATGCTCACGCCCCACAGTGCGCCCCCTTCCGCCTGCGCCAGCGCGCCATCGGGATCGACGATGCTGCCCGCGTCGATCACCATGAACAGTTTTTCCACTTTCACCATGCAAGTGTTGCGGTCCACTTTCACCCGGGCAATGCAGGCCGTCCAGGTGGGCATGTCGCGCTCCTGGCCGAACGTGGCGGCGATGCCCAGGCCCGTGTCGGGCGGCATCGCCGTGCCCCAGCCCGCCTTGTCCGCCACCCGCTGCAGCACGTGGGCCAGGCGCGCGGCGCCACCGACGGCGTTCGGCGCACTGCCCGCGTTGCGGCCCGTCGCCTGCAGCAGCGACAAACGGAACGCCAGCGGATCGACCTTGGCCGCCTGCGCCGCCTCGTCCATGAAACTTTCCACAGCCCAATTCGTCCAGCCCGGGCCCACGGAACGCAGCCAGCCGGGGCGGAAACTGCTGTTGGCCAGGTCGTTCGACACTGCCCGCACGCGCTGCGCGCCCACCGTGTACCAGTGGTCGGCGCCGGCGATGGCGAAGGGGTCATAAGGATGGCCCTGCTTATCCTTGGACAGGAAGGCGGGTATCATGGCTTGCGTGGGCCAGCCCGCGCTCGCTTCGTGCACCATCGCCGAGACCTTGCCGTCAGCATCGAAGGCCATGCGCACATGCTGCATGGACGGCGAACGGGGCGAATCGAAACGCGCATCGTCGGGCCGCGTGCAAATCATCTTGACGGGGCGCCCCACGGCTTGCGCGGCCAGCGCGGCCGGCACGCAATAATCGCCATTCAAGCGCCGCCCGAAGCCGCCACCGAGCAGATAGGTATGCAGCATGACCTTGCTCTCCGGCACCTGCAACGCTTGCGCCAGCACGGGCAGGATCAACGATTGCCACTGGTTGCCTGCATGGATATGCCAGACGCCGTCGATTTCCTGCGCCAGCGCATTCACCGGTTCCAGCTGGAAATGCAGCACGGTGCTGGTCGTGTAGTGGCGTTCCAGTTGCAGGCTGGCATCCTTGAATGCTTGCTCCACGCCATCGTCATCGACCACGCGGGCGCCCAGGCTGGCATCGGCCAGCTGCTTGCCCGCATAGTTGACGATATCCTGTTCCGACACGTGGGCGGCCGCACCGGCCCGCCATGTCACCTGCACCAGGTCGGCAGCGCGCATGGCGGCCGCATACGTGTCGGCTACCACCATGACCCAGCCGGGTACCGTGCCGCTGGGGTCTTGCAAGGCCACCGAGCGCAAGTAGCCCTTCACCTTTTTCGCCGCCGTATCATCGATAGACACGACTTTTGAACCGTAGCGCGTGGGCGGGATCTTCGGGCGCGCATACAGCATGCCCTCCACCTGCGCATCGATGCCGTACACGGCCGTGCCATTCGTCTTCGATGGAATGTCCAGCGCCTGCACCTGCTGGCCGATCAGGCTGCGCTGCTGCGGCGTCTTCAGCACGATGGACTTCAATTGCTCCGGCGTGTACTGGCGCGCCAGCTTGCCACGGCGCACGATGTCGCCATAGCTGATCGAGCGCCCGCGGCCATGCACGACACCGAGCCTGGCGTGGCAGGCGGACATGGGTACGCGCAGCAGGCGCGCGCCCTCCTCGATCAGCGCGAGGCGCCCGGCCGCGCCGGCACGGCTGAGCGGGTCGAAATTCTGCCAGACGGACCAGCTACCGCCCGTCACCATCAAGCCCCATTTCGGGTCCGTATCCACGTAATGCAGGCGTACCTTGCTCCAGTCCGCTTCCAGCTCCTCGGCCACGATGCGCGCCAGGGCGGTGCCGATATGCTGACCCATTTCCGCCTTGGCGATATTGACGGTGACGATGCCGTCACGCTCGATCTGCAACCAGATGCTGGGATCGAATACGGGTGCGCTGGCTTTGACGGGCGGCACGGGCGCCACCTTGCCGGCGGCCAAAGAGCTGTCGGCGCGCAAGAACGCCAGGGTAAAACCCGTGCCGGCGGCGGCGATCAGGAAACCGCGCCGCCCCAATGCAGGGGGACGGACACTGGTAGTTTCTTTTAGCAACTTAAACACCGGGTGCCTCCTGCATGCCGGCCGCCAGCTTGATCGCCTTGCGGATGCGCACATATGCCATGCAACGGCACAGGTTGCCGCTCATGACGGCATCGATATTCGCATCCGTCGGCTGCGGATAGTCGCGCAGCAAGGTGGCCGCCTGCATGATCTGGCCCGACTGGCAATAACCGCACTGGGGCGCCTGCGTGGCGACCCAGGCCCGCTGCAGAGGATGCGTGCCATCGTGCGAGAGGCCTTCGATGGTGGTGATGGCGCAACCGGTGACGGCGGCGATGGGCGTGATGCACGAACGCATGGCGCGGCCATCCACATGCACGGTACAGGCGCCGCACATGCCGATGCCGCAGCCAAACTTGGTGCCTTTCAGATGGGCCTCGTCGCGCAGCACCCACAGCAGAGGCGTTTCGGCGTCGACCTCGGTGCCGAAGGCCTGGCCATTGACGGTAATGTTATACATAAGATACTTTCAAGAATTACTTGCCGGCGCGCGTGCGTGCCACCGTTGCTTCCAGATTCATCCAGGCCGGCTGGTGACTGCGGCTGCGGCGCAAATAGGCGGCCAGTTGGGCCACGTCGTTGTCCGTCAGCGCGGCGGCAAAGCCGGGCATCAGCACGCCAGGCATGGCCTCATCCTTGCTCAAGCCGTGCAATATCACCTGGATCAGGTTGGCAGGATCGGGCGCGCTGACGGCGCTGTTGAGGCTCAGTTCCGGACGCAGGGCCACGGGCCGGCCATCGCTGTTCGAGTGGCAAGACGCGCAGGCGGCCACGTACAGGCTGGCGCCACGGTCGTTGTCGACCAGGCTGACGCGCTGCGAACGGGCGAGGCCGGCTTTCAGCACGGTATCGGTATCGACCTGGCGTTGCCCGATGCCAGCCACGCCGGCAAAATACGTGGCCAGCGCGCGGATATCGCCATCGGGCGATGCGCCCATGCCTTCGTGCACGACGGCCGACATGGGTCCGGCCGCCACGCCGTGCAGGGCCGTCGCCCCCGTGCGCAGGAAGGCATACAGTTCATCCTGCGTCCACGGCAGCGGTGCCGTGTTGGCGCTGGTCAAGGCCGGCGCATACCAGTGATCGATGGACGCGCCCAGATACGCTGAACCGGCCAGCTCGGCGCCCAGCGCATTGCGCGGCGTGTGGCAGGCGGCGCAATGGGCCAGTCCCTCGGCCAGATAGCGGCCCCGGTTCCAGTCCAGCCCTTGCGCGGCATCAAGTTGAAAGCTGGCAGGCTTGAAAAACAACAGCTTCCAGCCCGCCTGCAAGGGGCGCAGGTTCAATGGGAAAGGCACGCTGTTGGCGGGCGCGACCGCATACACGGGCGGGCGCGTCATGAAATACGCGTACAAAGCCGTCAGGTCGGCGTCCGAGACGAGCGTGAAGTGGGTGTATGGAAAGACCGGATACAAATGCGCGCCATCGCGGCCCACGCCTTCGCGCATGGCCCGCTGGAAGGCGGCCAGCGACCAGCGGCCGATGCCCGTTTGCCTGTCGGGCGTGATATTCGTCGCGTAGATCGTGCCGAACGGCGTGGCCAGGCCATGGCCGCCCGCATAATCGGCACCGCCACTGGCCGTATGGCAGGCGGCGCAATTGCCCATGCCGGCCAGGATGCGGCCCTTCTCCACCACTTGCGGGGAAAACGCCGTGGCGGCAGGCGGATCGATGGGCGCCAGCGCGGGGCGCCAGTAATACAAGTAGGCGGCCAGGGCCGCGACGATGAGCAGGGCCAGCGACAGCAGCAAGCCGGTGAAAATCTTTTTGAACAAAACAGGAACCAGTCAGAGTGAAAACAAGGCGCGCCGGTAAAAGGGCCACTATGACAATCTTACCGCGATTGTGACTTGCTGTATGTACGCAATGACACGCAGGCAACGCCATGCGCGGGCTGCGCCTTATAATCAGCGTTTCAGCACGCCGCCGCTCCTTCATGCATACCGTTACCATCATCCTCATCCTCGTCCTTAGCGTCGTCCTGTGCGGCTTTCTCGCCCGCTCGCGCTGGGTCAAGCTGCCGCTGCCCCTGATCCAGATCGCCGGCGGCACGGGATTGGCCCTGTTTGGCGTGCAAGTGCCGCTCGATCCCGATATTTTCTTCCTGCTCTTCATTCCGCCGCTGCTGTTTCTCGACGGCTGGCGCATTCCCAAGGGCGCCTTCTTTTCCGATGCGCGCTCGATCCTGATGCTGGCCATCGGCCTGGTGCTGTTTACCGTGCTGGGCATGGGTTTCTTCATCGACTGGCTGATCCCCAGCGTGCCGCTGGCCGTGGCCTTCGCGCTGGGCGCCATCCTCTCGCCCACCGACCCCGTGGCCGTATCGGCAATCGCGGCCGGCAACCCCATCCCGCCGCGCCTGATGCACATACTCGAAGGCGAATCCCTGCTGAACGACGCCTCAGGCCTGGTCTGCTTCACGTTTGCCGTGGGCGCCATGATGACGGGCGGCTTTTCCATCGGCGCCGCCTCGCTGAGCTTTCTGCAGGAAGCGGGCGGCGGCATCCTCATCGGCCTGGCCATCTCGTGGGGCGTGGGGCTGGCGAATAAATGGCTGGTGAGCAAGGTTGGCGAAGAGCCGGGCCTGCAGATCCTCATCAGCATCCTGATTCCGTTTGCCGCCTACCTGGGCGCCGAGCAAATCCACGGCTCGGGCATCCTGGCCGCCGCCACGGCGGGCGTGTCCATGCATTACGCCGACCTGATCGGCCGTCCGCTGGCCGCCACGCGCACCCAGCGCAAGGCCGTGTGGGATACCGTGCAACTGGTCTTGAATGGCGTAATCTTCGTCATGCTGGGCGCGCAGCTGCCCACCACCGTGGCCGGCTTGCCCGCCGCGTCCATGGAAGTGGGCGCCGGCAGCGCCTGGAAACTGCCGCTGTTCGTCATCGCCATCACGGTGGGGCTGACCTTCATGCGCTTCATCTGGGTCTTCATTTCCATGAAACTGACCCTGTTCAAGCACCACAAGAAAATGGCGGGCGAATCGAAGGATGCCGCGCTGCTGGCGCGTCCCAGCCTGCGCCTGCTGCTGGTGGCGTCGTTTGCGGGCGTGCGCGGCGCGCTGACCCTGGCCGGCATCCTGACCCTGCCCTTGTTCTTGCCTGACGGCACGCGTTTTCCCGCGCGCGACCTCGTCATCTTCCTGTCCATGGGGGTGATTTTGCTGTCGCTGCTGCTGGCCAGCGTCACCCTGCCCCTGCTGACCAAGGGCCTGGTGTTCGCGCCGCCCGCGCGCCGCTCGACGGAAGAGCGCAATGCCCGCGCCGCTGCTGCCGAAGCGGCCATCGCGCGGCTGGAAAAAGTCTGCGAAGGCATCGACAAGAATGACAAGCAGCAAGTCGTCACCGAGGCGGCCAACCGCCTGATCGAAGCCTACCGGCGCCGTCTCGCGTATGGCGAAAGCAGCAATGACGAGGCAATGCGGCTGCAGGAACTGGCCAAGGCCGAGCGCGCGCTGCGCCTGGAAGCGTTGAATGCGGAGCGCGATGAACTGTTCCGCCGCCGCATCTCGGGCGAACTCGACGACACCATCCATTTGCGCCTGCTGCGCGAAATCGACTTGCTGGAAGCGACACTGGAAGAATAGCAACACTTTGGCGTGACACGGCAGTGTTGACAAGTAATTTTCATGGTAAAGAATGCAAGTTTTCACATTCGTGTTTATAATGCAAGGTTTATGGCGTAGCGCCGTGATTTACTTTCAGCAAGGACTTCCGTAGAGTCTGTGTTGTAGCGTAAGAATTTGAATAGCCACCCGACCTGCATAAAGACACCGACGCCGTGCCCTCCTCCCTTCGCCACCGGCAGTGCTGCGCGCTGCCTGCCCTGCTCGCCGTGCTGCTGACCTCGCTACTGGCCGCGCTGGCGCCGTCTGCGGCATGGGCGCAGACGGGCGCGGAGGCCGACGCCAGGCGACCGGCCGAAGTGGCCCAGGTCTTGTTTGGCATCATCAGTTATGTGCGCTGGCCCGTGGCGCGCCCGGAAGTGCGCGTCTGCATGCTCGGCGCGCCCCGCTATGGCGCGGCCATCGTCGACACGCCCGCCTCCAGCGTGGGCCAGCGCATCCGCGTGAAAATTCCGGCGGCAGCCGCCGCAGCCGCCGAATGCGACGTCATTTATCTGGGCAGCCTGCCCGATGTCGAACGCGAGCTTCTGTTGGCGCAGATCATCGGCAAGCCAATTTTATCGGTCGCCGAACCCCGCACGTCCTGCAGCGTGGGCACCATGTTCTGCCTGCGCCTCTCCGAGGCGCAGATCGGTTTTGACGTCAACCTCGACGCCATCGCCCGCAGCGGCCTGCGCGTGCATCCGAACGCCTTGCAGATTGCACGTCGCAAGGCACCGCCGCCATGAGCGCCGGCATGCCTCCCCGACTGACGCGCAAGCCCCGCCCCACGCTCGACAGCGTGCTGCGGCGCGCCCACCTGAGCGTGTCGCTGATCGCCGTGCTGGCGGCCGGCCTGACCCTGACAGCCGTGGCGCTGCTGGCCCTGCGCGTGTATTCGGACCAGAACCTGCGCCTGGTAGCCCGCTCGATGAGCTACACGGTGGAAGGGGCCGTCGTCTTTGGCGACTCCTTGGCCGCCAAAGAAGCACTGGCCTTGATCGGCGTCAATGAAGATATTGACCAGGCGCAGGTGAGCGACACGGCCGGCAAGGTGCTGGCCCGCTGGGAACGGGGTCAGCACGGCACCCGCTACTACATCGAACGCGCGCTGACGGGCTGGATGCTGCCCGATTCGCTGACCTTCCCCATCATGCGCAATGAGCAAGCCATCGGCAGCATCAAGCTGGTGCCGCACAGCCGCAGCCTGCTGCCCTTCCTGCTGAGCGGCCTCTCCTGTCTGCTGGCTTGCCTCGTGCTGAGCCTGGCCGTCGCCGTGCGCCTGTCGCGCCGCATGGAAACGGAAATCACCTCGCCTCTGCGCCACCTGGCGGAAACGGCCCACCGTGTGCGTCGCGACCGCTCGTTCGAATTGCGCGTGCCACCGGCCAATATTGCCGAACTGAACCAGCTCAATGACGACTTCAACGCCCTGCTCGACGAACTGGAAGCGTGGCAAAGCCATCTGCAAAAGGAACACGCCTCGCTGTCGCACCGCGCCAACCACGACAGCCTGACGGGCCTGTCGAACCGCGCCTTCATGGAAGCGGAGCTGGAACGCGCCATCCTCGAAGCGCGCGTCGGCAATGGCAAGGTGGCCGTGCTGTTCCTCGACAGCGACCGCTTCAAATACATCAACGATACCTTCGGCCATGCCTCGGGCGACCGCGTGCTGGTGACGATCGCCGCGCGCATCAAGCAGCAATTGCGCGAAGGCGACCTGGTGGCCCGCCTGGGCGGCGACGAATTCGCCATCCTGCTCAAGCCGCTGCGCAACAGCAGCGACGCCATGCACATCGCCGACAACATCATCACCGCCATGGCGCAAGCCATTGAACTGCCTACCGGCAACAGCATCGTCAGCTCGCTGACCATCGGCGTGGCCGTCTTCCCCGATCACGCCATCGACGCCGCCTCGCTGGTCGGCGCGGCGGACGATGCCATGTACCGCGCCAAACAGGCGCAGCGCGGCACGCGCCAGGTGGCGCGCCTGCAGCAACTCCACACTCACCCCTGAACCAAGGAGCAACACCATGCAATTCATCTACAAGCAATTACGCCTCGGCTTACTCGGCCTGTTCATGCTGGGCCTGCTGGCCGCCTGCCACAGCACGCCAGAGGCAAAACCGCTGTTCAACGCCGAGCAAGTCGCCACCTTGAAGGAACAAGGCTTCAAGCAGACCGACGAAGGCTGGGAACTGAGCTTTACCGACAAGCTGCTGTTCGAATTCGACGCCGCCAAGCTGACGCCGCCGAGCCGCAACGCCATCCAGAAAATCAGCGCCGCCCTGCTGAAAGTGGGCATCACCCACATGCGCGTGGAAGGCCATACGGATAACGAAGGCACGGAAGCGTACAACAACAAGCTGTCGCTGGCGCGCGCCAACGTGGTGGCCGACGCCATGAGCGCATCGGGCATTCCACGTGACAACATCGCCGTCAAGGGCCTGGGCATGCGCAAACCCGTGGCCTCGAACGCCAGCAAGACGGGCAAGGCGGAAAACCGCCGCGTCACCGTGATCGTTTCGGCGCCTTGAGGTGGGCGCTCCCGTCGTGCGCTGGGTCGTGATGGGCGTGTCCGGCTGCGGCAAGAGCGCCGTCGGCAAGCTGCTGGCCAACGCGCTGGGCGTGCCCTACGTGGAAGGCGACGATGTGCATCCGCCGGAAAACGTGGCCAAGATGGCGGCCGGCATCGCGCTTGACGATGCCGACCGGGCCGGCTGGCTGGCCGCCCTGCGCGAGCGCATCGCCACGGCCAGTGCGCAGGGCAGCGGCCTGGTGGTGTCCTGTTCTGCCCTGAAACGCGCTTACCGCGACCTGTTGCGCGAAGGCGACCCGGCCCTGCGCTTTGCCCACCTGGACGGCCCGCGCGACGTGCTGGAGCGCCGCATGCAGCGCCCCGGCCATTTCATGCCGGCCAGCCTGCTCGACAGCCAGCTGGCCACCCTGCAGCCTTTGCTGCCGGACGAGGCCGGCATCGTGCTCGATATCCGCCAGCCGCTGGGCGTGCTGGTCGAACAGATCCTGCAAGCGCCCTGGACAGGCCGCCAGGGCGATTGCATGAAGCATCAGGTCGGCAAGCCCAAGACCTTGGCGAGATAGTCGGCATTCCAGCCAGCTTTTAAGCGTTTGGTAGCGATGCCGGCCTTGGTTGTCTTTTCGTTTTTCAGTAAA
>NZ_PEBS01000053.1 GCF_002869965.1 Janthinobacterium sp. ROICE36 | reverse complement strand
AATACAGCGCCTGGAAATCATCGTTCATGTTGGCCAGGATGGCATCGACCAGTACTCGCAATTTGCGCAAGGGATGCGCATCCGGGATGCGTTCCTCCAACGAGCGGTAACTGTACAGAGAGTGCTGGGTGACGTCGGTCTTGCGCATGATGGCGGTGGGAAAGTGGGGCTGATGAAACAACGTTTACCGGCCCGTGATGGTTGACGGGCACGGCGATTAATTCAACACCCTGTTAGTGTAACGTCCTTGTGTCACAAATCCGACTAAGCCAGCTTAAGAACTTGATTCAACGCAACAATGTTCTGGCCAGAACAGGCCAAGATGGCAAGGCGCCGCCACGGTGGCGATGGGGGGAACGCTGGCCATCGGCGCAGGATTGGCAGAAACCGCGCGTTACAAAAATACAACAGGGCCGTACATTTATGACGCTTTTCACCAATTTTTTCACGCATATTTGACCAATCCCGCACGTCTTGCGCGCCGACGAACTAAGGTTCATTCATCGAAACGCGGCAGTCAGCGCATTTCAATCTGCTCGGATCTCGGACGGAACTCACTTTTAATAGGGAATAAGACATGAAAAAATCACTCGTTGCCCTCGCACTCTTCGGCGCCTTTGCCGCAACCGCACAAGCGCAGTCGTCCGTCCAAATCTACGGCACGATCGACGCTGGTCTGGGCAAAGCATCGAATGCGACCACCGCCGTCACCAAGCGCGACAACAACAAACTGGGCTTCAAAGGCACGGAAGATCTGGGCAATGGCTTGAAAGCTATTTTCCAACTGGAAATTCGCTATGAATCCGATACGGGCACGCTGGAAAGCAATGGCGCCCGTCCATTGTTCCAGGGTCAAAGCCGCGTCGGCCTGCAAGGCGACTTCGGTACCGTGCGTCTGGGCCGTGGCCTGACCGCATACCAGGAAGTGAGCACCATGTTCGAACCATGGTCGGGCATGCCTACGCAAGCCGGTTTCCAGACCGACCTGACCGTAGCCGGCTACACCAGCGATCCACTGAGCCCGGCTGGCAACTCGCGTAACCGCTTCTCGAACGCCGTGTTCTACAACTCGCCAGTGTTCAATGGCTTCCAGTTCAACGCCACCGTGGCCGCCAAGGAAGCAAATACCAATGCCGCCGTTGGCGCCACCGTAGCCAACACGACAACGAACGCCTCCGGCAACTTCGCCTTGGCAGCCAATGTGGCGCCAGCATCGAACCCGTACTCGATGTCGGGCACGTACAACAACGGTCAGTTCGCCGCCATGGCTGCCTACGAGCGCAATGGCCTGCAAGCGAAGCTGTGGTCGGTTGCCGCATCGTTCAATCCGGTAGCGGAACTGAAACTGATGGCCTCGTACCAGCACCAGGATGACGGCAATTTCAAAATCATCAATACCGACACCAAATCGTGGGTGCTGGGCGCCAACTATGACGTCGGCCCAGGCAAGATCCGCGCTGGCTACGGTCAGAAAACACCGGATGGCGTCGCCAAGACCAAGCAGGCATCGCTGGGCTATGACTACAATCTGTCGAAGCGTACCTATCTGTACGCAGATATTTCGAACAAGAAATCGGCCAGCGCCGCAAACTACAACAACACCACCTCGGTCAGCTACATCGGTCTGGGCGTACACCACAACTTCTAATGCCCCGCACATCACCCTCCAAGGGTGATTGCTGAGCAAGGAATGCAAGGCGGCATAGGCAACCATGCCGCTTTTTTCATGGGTGCGCGGAAAATGCATCGGTGCCGCCCCCTTTGCGCCTATGCCGGCGCACTCTCGGTTAGAATGAAGCGTTCATCCTTCACTGACAGATATTTTCAATGACCGCCACACTCGATTCCAGCACCGTCGCCCAGTACCTGAGCGAGCATCCGTCTTTCTTCGAAGAGCATACCGCGCTGCTCGGCGAGGTCAAGCTGAGCAGCCCGCTGACGGGACGCACCATCTCGCTGCAGGAGCGGCAGATGGAAGTGATGCGTGACAAATACAAGGCGCTCGAACTGCGCATGTCCAAGCTGAGCCGACTGGCTGAGGAAAATGGCGACATCGCCAGCAAATTCCACGGCTGGAACCAGGCCATGCTGCAAGTGCGCAGCGATGCCGCCATGCCGCGCGTGCTGGTCGATGCCTTGCAAAGCAATTTCGACGTGCCCTATGTCAGCCTGCGCCTGTGGCAAGTGCTGCCGGAACACGCCAGCGACTGGTTCACGGAAGATGTGACGGCCGATATACGCATGTTCGCCAACAGCCTGCAAGCGCCGTATTGCGGCAGCAACCGCGATTTCGAAGCCGTGCACTGGCTGCAGGCCGATAAAATCGCCTCGACCGTCATGATCGCCCTGCGCGCCCCCGGCACCACGGGCACCTTCGGTTTGCTGGTGCTCGGCTCGCCCGACGGCGAACGCTTTACCTCCAGCATGGGCACGGACTTCCTCGTGCACATCGGCGCCACGGCCAGCGCCGCCCTGGCCGCGCTACGCGCCTGAGAACGCCATGCATGCGGCGCGCAGCAAGGCCGAGTGGCTGGCCAGCTACCTGGCGCAGCTGGCCACGCAGCGCAAGCTGTCGCCGCATACGCTGGACGCCTACGGGCGCGACCTGCGCGCCTTGCTGGAACTGAGCGGCAATACGCCCTGGACGGCCCTCGCGCACAACGAAATACGCCGCTACACGGCCAAACTGCACGCTAGCGGCCTCGACCCGCGTTCGATCGCCCGCAAGCTGTCGTCGTGGCGGGGCTTTTTCAACTGGCTCAGTGGCGAGACCCAGCTTGACGCCAACCCTGTCGACGGCATCCGCGCGCCCAAGCGGGCCAAAACCTTGCCCAAAGCCCTGTCGGTGGACGATGCCGTGCGACTCGTGGCGCCCGCGCAACACCAGCAGGGTAGCGCCGAGCCGGAGCAATTGTGTAACCGCGCCATGTTCGAGCTGCTGTATTCGAGCGGCTTGCGCGTCTCCGAACTGACCAGCCTGGACACCCATTACTGCAAGGCCGAGGGCGGCCAGCCCGCCTCGCTGGGCTGGCTTGACATGGCCAGCTTCGAAGTCATCGTCACGGGCAAGGGCAGCAAGATGCGCAAGGTGCCCGTCGGCAAGGCAGCCCTCGTCGCGCTGGCCAGCTGGCTGGCCGTGCGCCCGCCCGCCAGGGATGGCAGCGCCGCCATGTTTTTAAGCACGCGCAACACGCGCATCTCGCCGCGCGTATTGCAGTTTCGCCTGAAGGCGCATGCGCTGGCCACCGACATTCCCGCCAACGTGCACCCGCACGTGCTGCGCCACTCGTTTGCCTCGCATGTGCTGCAATCGTCGGGCGACTTGCGCGCCGTGCAGGAAATGCTGGGTCATTCCAGCATCACCTCGACCCAGGTCTACACGGCCCTCGATTTCCAGCATCTGGCGCACGTGTATGACCAGGCGCACCCGCGCGCCAAGCTCAAGTAGGCAGCCGCGCCCGTTGAGCAGCCTGATCCATATCAAGTAGATGGGCGCGCATTTGCAAGCATTTGCAAAATTCCGGCATAATCGTCCGCATTCTTCCGCTTGCGCGGTGGCACCATCGATTACAGCATAGGCATCTCTCATGGCACTGATTCCAACCACCATCCTCACCGGTTTCCTGGGCGCAGGCAAAACCACCTTGCTCAACCGCATACTGCAGGAAGACCATGGCATGCGCATCGCCGTGATCGAAAACGAGTTTGGCCAGGAAAACATCGACAATGACATCCTGGTACAAGATAGCAACGAACACATCATCGAGATGAACAACGGCTGCATCTGCTGCACCGTGCGCGGCGACCTGATCGTGGGCCTGACGGAACTGGCGCGCAAGCGCGACGCCGGCCTGCTGGCGTTTGACCGCGTCGTCATCGAAACGACGGGCCTGGCCAATCCCGGCCCCGTGGCGCAAACCTTCTTTGTCGACGAAGAAGTGGGCAGCCACTACATGCTCGACGCCATTATCACGGTGGTCGATGCCCGTCATGCCATGAAGCAACTCGATGAATACGAGGAAGCCCAGCGGCAAGTGGGCTTTGCCGACAAGCTGCTGCTGTCAAAAACCGACCTCGTCAGTGAAGAAGACGTGGCCACGCTGACGCGCCGCCTGATGCGCATCAATCCCCGTGCGCCCATCGCCAAGGTCGATTTCGGCCGCGCGCCGCTGGCCGAGGTGCTCGACATCCGCGGCTTCAACCTGAATGAAAAGCTGGAACTGGACCCGGATTTCCTGGCCACCGAAACGGCGCACGTGCATGATCATGATAAAGCGCATGACCATGCAGATGTGCACGCAGATGTGCACGGCCACGATCATGCGCATGCGCACGAGCACAGCGACGCCTGCGCCACCGATTGCGGCCATGTTGACCACCACCATGCGCAGCACAGCGATGATATCGCCGCTTTTGTTTTCAAGAGCACGCAACCGTTCGACAGCGCCAAGCTTGACGAGTTCCTCGGCGGCCTGGTGCAAGTGTATGGCCCGCGCATGCTGCGCTACAAGGGCGTGCTGCTGATGCAGGGTGCCGAACGCAAGGTGGTATTCCAGGGCGTGCACCAGTTGATGGGTAGCGACCTGGGTGCCAAATGGGGCGAGAATGAAGTACGCGGCAGCAAAATGGTGTTTATTGGCAAGAATCTACCAAAAGACATTTTTATTCGCGGACTCGAACAATGTTTGGTATAAACTAGCCGGGTTTTGCAAAGTATTCTTTGCAAAACAGAAACAAAAGGGAAAGTTAAGCACGCTTTCCCGCTGTCCGACACCCATCTTGCTGGTATAAACCAACAAGTAGCCGTTTCTGATCGGCTAGGCAACAAATCGGGATGGCAATATAAGGCAAAGCATGCCAAAATCAGCGACGAAAACGGCCCATGTCGTTAGCCTGTCATGAAATGCTGGCAAACTGCCGCTGGCCACATGCCAGGCATGCAAGCGATCCACCCAACACGCCCTTGTCGCGCGCATAGCGCGACTGGCATAGAGCGGTAAAAAGTTATCAACATGGCACCATAGCCTGCCGGTAATCCTGGCTTTCGCCGGCAAGCCAAGGTCGCAAGCAGTACAGCGGGACAGCAATGCCAAGCGGAACCTGTACAGTTGCTCGGCATCGCCGCATCAACTGATCAATTTGAAAACTCTGTCGTATCGAAGGTAAGCGAAGTTATGACCAAAACTAATAAATCGACCCCGGCCGCCAACCAAGACATCCCTCTCATCAGCGAAGACCAAATTCGTGCCATGAGCGAAGATGACTACATGAATCCGGCACAACTGGCATTCTTCAAGGCGCGCCTGCAGCAGCTCGAGAAAGACCTGCTGAAAAACGCCGGCGAAACCACGGAACACTTGCGTGAAACCGTGCTGGTCCCGGATCCTGCCGACCGCGCCACCATCGAGGAAGAGCATGCGCTGGAACTGCGCACGCGCGACCGCGAACGCAAATTGCTGAAGAAAGTGCAGCAATCGATCGCCAGCATCGACGCCGGCGACTATGGCTGGTGCGAAGAAACGGGCGAGCCTATCGGCATACCGCGCCTGATCGCCCGTCCGACCGCCACCCTGTCGCTGGAAGCCCAGCAACGGCGCGAACTGAAGCAAAAGCTGTACGGCGACTGATCACCCCTCCCCTTGCGCGGCCGCTCCGGTGGCTCCGCAAGGCCGAAAAAAAAGCACACAACCGGCGTTGCGTGCTTTTTTTTCGTCCTGCGCCGACTACACTGAAGCAGGCACGGCCGCTTGCAATTGCCTTTTCCATCCCCACTTTTGAGCCATGGGCGCGCAGGCACATGACGCTGCACGCATCGGCATGAATCTTTTGAGGTCACTATGGAACAATTTCACGGCACCACCATCCTCTGCGTCCGGCGTGGCAAGCAAGTCGCCCTGGGCGGCGATGGCCAGGTAACTTTGGGTAACATCGTCATGAAGGGCACGGCCCGCAAGGTGCGTAAGTTATATCAGGGCAAGGTCCTGGTCGGCTTTGCCGGCGGTACGGCCGACGCCTTCACCCTGCTAGACCGTTTTGAAGGCAAGCTGGAAAAGCACCAGGGCAATCTGCTGCGTGCCTCCGTCGAATTGGCCAAGGACTGGCGCACCGACCGCGTGCTGCGCCGCCTGGAAGCGATGCTGCTGGTAGCCGACAGTGAGTCGACCCTGGTCATCACGGGCAATGGCGACGTGCTGGAACCGGAAGACGGCATCGGCGCCATCGGCTCGGGTGGCACCTTCGCCCAGTCGGCCGCCAAGGCGCTGCAGGAAAACACAGACTTGTCGCCGGCCGAAGTGGTCAAGAAATCGCTGACCATCGCCGCCGAGCTGTGCATCTATACCAATATGTCGCACATCATCGAGACGCTGGACTAAACGTCCCCGAGCTCAGAATACAGAAAGCCATTATGATCATGAACATGACCCCGTCGGAAATCGTTACCGAACTCGACAAACACGTGGTGGGCCAGGCCAAGGCCAAGCGCGCCGTTGCCATCGCCCTGCGCAACCGCTGGCGCCGCCAGCAGGTGGCCGAGCCCCTGCGCCATGAAATCACGCCCAAGAATATCCTCATGATCGGCCCCACGGGCGTAGGCAAGACGGAAATCGCGCGCCGCCTGGCCAAGCTGGCCGAGGCCCCGTTCATCAAGATCGAAGCGACCAAGTTCACGGAAGTGGGCTATGTAGGGCGCGACGTCGACACCATCATCCGCGACCTGATCGACATCGGCATCAAGCAGACGCGCGCGCTGGAAATGAAGAAAGTGCGCGCACGCGCCGAAGATGCAGCCGAAGACCGCGTCATCGACATCCTCGTGCCGCCGGCACGCGACTTCGGCTTCACGCCGAATACGCCAGCGGCCGCGGACAGCGGCAGCGGCAGCGGCGACAGCACGCGCCAGACCTTCCGCAAGCGATTGCGCCAGGGGGAGCTCGATGACAAGGAAATCGAGATCGAGCTGGCCGAAGCGGGCCCGCAGATGGAAATCATGGCGCCGCCGGGCATGGAAGAAATGACGGAGCAGATCAAGTCCATGTTCTCGGGCGTGGGCGGGCAGCGCAAGAAGGCGCGCAAGGTCAAGATCCGCGAAGCACTCAAACTGCTGGTCGAGGAAGAAGCGGCCAAGCTGGTCAACGAAGATGAGCTGAAACAGAAGGCCATCCAGAACGTCGAGCAGAACGGCATCGTCTTTCTGGATGAAATCGACAAGATCGCCTCGCGCTCGGAGTCCGGCGGCGCCGACGTCTCGCGTGCGGGCGTGCAGCGCGACCTGCTGCCGCTGGTCGAAGGCACGACCGTCAACACCAAGTACGGCATGATACGCACGGACCACATCCTGTTCATCGCCTCGGGCGCCTTCCACCTGGCTAAGCCGTCGGACCTGATTCCTGAACTGCAGGGACGTTTCCCCATCCGCGTGGAACTGGAATCGCTGTCGATTTCGGACTTCGAGCGTATTTTGACCAGCACCGACGCCTGCCTGACGATGCAGTACGAAGCTTTGCTGGCGACGGAAAACCTGACCTTGAAATTCGCGCCGGAAGGCATCACGCGCCTGGCGGAAATCGCCTATTCGGTCAATGAGCGCACGGAAAACATCGGCGCGCGCCGGCTGTACACGGTGATGGAAAAACTGCTGGAAGAAGTGTCGTTTACAGCCAGCGAAGGCAGCAGCAGCACGGAAAACCTGCTGGTAATCGATGCCGCGTATGTCAACGAACGCCTGGAAGCGCTGTCGGTCAACGAGGACCTGTCGCGCTACGTGCTGTAGTCAGGGAGGGGAAGCGATGGCAAACAAGGCATTGGCGACACGGCAGAAAATGCAATTGCGCGTCGAACCTTCGCAAAAACCGCGCAATCCGGTCGCCACGGCCGCCTTGCAGCGCGCCGCCGGGCCGCACGTGAAAACCGTGTCTGGCCAGCGCCAGCAGGAAAAACGCCAGCTGGCGACATTGCTGTTGAAGGTGGCGACGGACAAATAGGCCGCCCGCGGACACCCCCATCGGGGCGTCCGCCATCAAGCCACTCTCTGCCGCAGCAACATCCCTTTAAAAACGGTAGGACGCGCCCAGCGAAAACATGTCGACCTTGGTGGTTTGCTTGTCGTTGTACTTGACGGGCACGCGATCCCAGTCGAGGTGCAGCGACCAGTTCTGGTTCAGCGCATATGCCGTGCCGATGCCGTAGATCAGGCCAGCCTTGTTCTTCTTGTCCGAACCACCGGCCAGATAATCGACCTTGCCTTGCGTGTAGGCCACGCCGGCGCGCCCGCTCAGAGTGAAGGCATCGAACTGGTAGCCGAGCACGCCCTGCACGCCGGCGCCGGTGAACTTGCCGCGGCCGGCGCGCTTGCCCGCGCCCGTGTCGAAGCCGGACTTGACCTCTCCGCCCAGATACCCCACCAGCTCAAGCGAAGGCAGGGCCACGCCGCCCTGAAACGGCAGCGCGTCGAAACTGTAACCCACGTAGGCCTTGCCATTGCGCTTGCTGCTTTTATCGCAATCGCCTTGTCCTGGCAGGCAATCGAGGCCGGTATTGGCGCGAAAGCCGTAGCTGGCGCCCGCGTAGACGGGACCCGGTGCAGGCTCGGCAGCTACGGCATGCAGGGGAGCGATGCTGGCCAGCGCCAGCAGCGCTGCGGGGAAACGGAAAGATGGGAACATGGATAACCTCTACAAGTGGATGGATTGCCTGGTTGTAGCGCGCTGCGCGAGCCACAAGCGGGAGTGTCATCTCTTTTGCGGAGAAGTACTATCACCTTGTGCAAAGTGCCATTTGCGGCTACATTCGGTACCGTCATCCGCTACCAAACTTGCAAAAAAGGATATCTCGTGAGTTCACCTGAACTGGTTTTGCGCGTGCTGCGCACCCAATTGCGCGCCGCCGGCATCACGTACAAGGTCTTGGCCGAGCGCATCGCCATGAGCGAGTCGAGCGTCAAGCGCATGTTTGGCCAGCACGATATGTCGCTGTCGCGCCTGGCCCTGATCTGCAAGGCCTCGGGCATCGCCATGGAAGACGTGCTGCGCGGCGCGGCCGACATCACGCCGCACGCCGACACACTCACCCTGGTGCAGGAAAAGTCGCTGGTGGCGCATCCGCGCTTGCTGCTGGTGGCAATCTGCTGCCTGGGCCACTGGAGCCTGGAGCAGGTGGTGGAAACGTATGCGCTGACGCAGGCCGAATGCATAGGCTGCCTGGCAGAGCTGGACCGGCTGGGCTTGATCGAACTCAAACCGCTGAACCGCTACAGCCTGCGCGTCTCGAACGCCTTCCACTGGCTGGCCGACGGTCCCGTGCAGCAGTACTTCCGCGAACACGTGGTGGCCGATTATTTCAGTGGGCATTTCGATGGCGCCGGCGAAACCCTGATGTGCATTCCGGCGCGCCTGTCGCTGTCGAGCGCGCAAGAGCTGGTGCAAAAAATCCGCCAGCTGGCCGAGGAACTGGCGCGCCTGCACCAGAACGACCGGCGCCTGGCGCCCACCGAGCGCGATGGCTTTACCCTGCTGCTGGGCTTTCGCTCATGGGAATTTGCCGCCTTCACGGCCCTGCGCCGCAGTTCGGCCGCCGCCCTTCCCGCTGCGCCGACCGCCAACTACCAGACGGGTCCCAGGAACAGATAGAAGGTGCTCTCGCCCCCCTTCGATGCGCCCGAGGCCACATACACGGGACCGAAGCGCGTATCGACGGAGAGGAAGGCGCTGCTGGCCTGCGTGAACTTGCTGCTCTTCCAGCGTTCATTCTGATCGAAGCCGCCGCCCATTTCCAGCGAAAAGCCGGCCCGCACGGCGCCACCGAGGGTACTGGGCAGGGAAGCGATGCGGCGCGCCATCACGACCCGCGCCAGGGCGATGCTGCGCCCGCTCACCGATGCAAAGTCCGTGCCGGACAGGCGCAGGAAGCCGCCCAGGCTGAGCGGCGCCTCGCCGCGCTGCGCGCGCGCCCATTCGCCATACACGTGGCCAGCCCAGTTGCCATAACCGAAAGCCTTCAATGCCGTCAGCGAAGAACGGCCCAGCGCCGCTTCGCCCGAACCCGTGGTCGAAGCGCGCGTCCAGGTGGCGTCGAGCAGCGCACCGCGCGTGGGAAAGCCGGGCGAATCGAGCGTATCGACGCGGAACTGCACGAACTGCGTAGTGCCCAGCGCACGCGACTCTGGCAGCGTGGGATCGGCCGGTATCGCCAGCTTGCCCTTGATCTCCGTGCGCGTGACACCGAACTGCAGATCGCCCCAGGTACCGAACTCGCGTCCCAGCACCAGCGCCGCCGTCTGGCCGTTATACGTCAGGCGTGCGCTGCGCCGGCCCTGGTCGAAGACATCCATCGCCGAGGAGGTGTATTGCAGTTGCGGCGCGATATACCACGGGTTGCCCGCGCCCAGCGGCTGCCAGAATTGCACGCCATAACCGCGCGCATTGCCGATCTGCGCTGTGCTGCGCAACTCGCCGCCCCAGCTGTTCAGGTTCGAATGCACATGCAGCAGCTTCAAGGCGAAGCTGTTGCTATCCCTGAAATCGCTGGACAGCTCCAGGCCCACGCGCAGACGGTTGCTGGCCCACGGCGCCTCCACGGCCTTGATGCTGACCGTGCGCTGGTCGCCCGCGTCGACCACTTCGCTCTCCACGCGCGCCACGTCGCCGCGGCCATACAGCTTGCCGGCAGCCTTGATCACGTCTTCCTGGGTGACGAGCTGGCCTTCCACCAGCCCGGACTGGGCTTGCAGGATGCGCGGATTGATATCGCCTTCGCTCTCCACGGCCAGGCGCGTGAGCGGCAGGGCCACGTCCAGCAAGGCCGGCGCGGCCAGGCGCAGCTGCTCGCGCGCCGCGTACTGTTCCGGCGGCAGGGCCAGCGGCGCCAGGCGGGCGGCCAGGGCCTGCGCCGCCTGCTCGCCGGCGCGCATGGCGCGCGCATAGTTTTCAAAGTCGAGGAAACTCACGCCCGTCAGGTCCGGCGCCATGAGAATATCCTGTGGACGCAATTCCTTGAGCGAGCGCTGCACGTTTTGCTCCGTGAGGATCTGCAGCATCTGCTGCGCCACGCCGATGGCGCTGCCCAGCTCTTTTTCCGGCGCCAGCGGCGTGCCCACGTTGACGGCGATGATGATGTCAGCGCCCATGGCGCGCGCCATGTCGACGGGCAGGTTGCGCACCAGCCCCCCATCGACCACCAGGCGGTTGTTCACGCGCACGGGCGCAAACACGCCCGGCACGGCCAGCGAGGCGCGCATCGACAGGAACAGCGGCGTGTCGACCAGCTCCACCAGCTCGCCATTGACCAGGTCCGATGCCACGGAACGGAAGGGCAGCGGCAACTGGCTGGCGGGACGGTCGCGCATGCCGGCGGGCAGCAGCCGGTTCAAGGCTATTTCCAGCGCCGCATTGCTGGCCGCCGCCGGCGGCGTGGAAATGCCGTTACGACTGAGGCCAAACTCGATGCGCGACGGCAGCAATAAATCTTCCTCGCGGCGGCGGAACGCCAGTTCATCGCGCGGCGGCCGGTCGGCCACCACGCGCGCCCAGTTGGTCTCGCGCGCCATCTTTTCCAGGTCGGCCACGGAAGCGCCGGCCGCATAGGCGCCGCCCACCACGCCACCCATGCTGGTGCCCACCACCATGTCGATCGGCACATGCAGCTCCTGCAGCACTTTCAATACGCCGATATGCGCCAGGCCGCGCGCGCCGCCGCCCGACAGTACCAGGGCGATGCGCGGACGCGCCGGTACGGGCGCCGTCTGAGCGGCTGCCGGGGAAGCGGTGGTGGCGGCGCCAGCTTGCGGCAAGGCGCATAGCGCCGCCACGCAGCCTGCCAGGACGGCACGGATCAAGAACATGAAGACTCCTGTGGCGATGGCGGCACGGCACCATCGGAAAAATACGATAAAAACAGCGTTAATGCGACGGCGGCGTGCTGGTGGTGCTCACTTGCGGCGCCGGCATCATGGTTGCCGGACGCTGCTGCTCCATCGGCAGCGGCGGCGGCACCAGGTTCGTGACGGGCGCGGCAGCCGGCGTCGGGGTGGCAGACACTTGCGCCGGCAGGGCCAGCGCCTTGTCGTCGGCCACCAGGTCGATACGCTTGCTCACGCCGCCATCGCGCAGCAATACATGGCGCGCATGCACTTCCAGCACGGTCACGCCGGGCACCACCTCGGCGCCTTCGGGCAGGGCCACGGACGGCTTGCCATCGGTCGAGATGATGGCCACGCTGCCGCGGCCATTCGCGGCCGCTACCACGCCCTTGAGCTGATAGTTGCTGGCCGTGGCCACACTGACCTGGCCGCCGAACAGCGAGGCGCCCGCCTCCACGCTGGCATCCTGCACCACCGGCACGGCGGGTGGATTGATGGGGCGTTGCGGTGCCTTGAACAGCTGCATGGCCCAGTAGGCCAGCGACACGGACAGCGCCACGACGGCGAGCAAACTTGTAAATTGAGGCAAACGCTTCATGGCTTCCTTGAGTTTCTTATCTGACGAGCTGATTGATTTCGATAATCGGCATCAGCACGGCCAGCACGATCAGCAGCACCACCACGCCCATGGCCAGGATCAGGGCCGGCTCCAGCAAGCCGGCGATGGTCAGGGTGCGGCGTTCCAGGTCCTGCTCCTGCGCGCTGGCGGCGCGTTCCAGCATGGCCGGCAGCTCGCCCGTGATTTCGCCGGCGCGTATCATGTGGATCAGCATGGGCGGGAAATGCTTCTGCGCCGACAGCGCGCGCGCCAGGCTGACGCCCTCGCGCACGGCGCCGCTGGCTTCTTCCACCAGTTCCTGCATCGCCACATTGGTCAGCGTATCGCGGCTGGTGTCGAGCGCGCGCAGGATCGGCACGCCGGACCCCGTGGTAATGGCCAGGGTGCTGGCGAAACGCGCCGTATTCAGGCTGCGCTCGAACTTGCCGTACAGCGGCGCCGTCAGCAGCCAGGTATGCCAGCGCCGTTTCAAGGCCGGCTGCTGCAGCGCGCGGCGCCAGGCGACCCAGGCGCCGGCGAGGGCAATCGCCACGACGATGCCGTAATGGCGCACGAAGTCCGACAGCGCCAGCATGATCACGGTCAGCAGGGGCAGCTTCTGCTTGGTATTGGCAAACACGGAAACGATCTGCGGCACCACGTAGGTGAGCAGGAAAATCACGATGGAAAACGCCACCACCGTGACGATGGCCGGATAGGTAAACGCCAGCTTGACCTTCTGCACCAGTGCATTGCGCCGTTCGATATAGTCGGCCAGGCGCGACAGCACGCGCGACAAATGGCCGATCTGCTCGCCGGATGCCACCAGCGCCCGGTAAATTTCCGCGAAATCGCGCGGATGGCGCGCCAGCACGTCGGAAAACGCGGCACCGCCGATCACTTCCGAACGGATCGAGGCGATCAGGTCGCGCAGATACGGCCGCTCGGCCTGTTCCAGCAGGGCGGAAAAGGCCTGTTCCAGCGGCAGGCCCGCTTCCAGCAGGCTGGCCAGCTGGCGCGTAAACAGGGCCAGCTCGGTGCTGGACAAACGCTCGCCGAAGCCGCGCCGCTTGGTGACGCCGGCGGCGTCGACCTGCGCAGTGATCGGCTCGACGGCCAGCGGCACCAGGCCTTGCACGCGCAACTCGGCGCGCGCGGAACGGGGACTGTCGGCATTAAGCACGCCCTTGCGGGTGGCGCCCTGGGCGTCGACGGCTTCATAACGGAATGCGGGCATGGTGGCGGGCCTAGTCTTTGGTCACGCGCAGCAATTCAGCTTGCGTGGTGGTGCCGTCGCGCAGCCAGCGTTCGCCGTCATCGCGCATGTTCGTCATGCCATCCTGCAGGGCGACGGCGCGCACGTCCGCTTCCGAGGCGCGGTTGTGGATTTGCGCGCGGATCTGCTCCGTCGTGCGCAGCAGCTCGTATACGCCGACGCGGCCCTGGTAACCCGTCTGGCCGCACTGCTCGCAACCGACCGCCTGCCAGTATTGCCCATCGAAGGTCTTGCAAGCGCCGCACAATTTGCGCACCAGGCGCTGCGCCAGCACACCCAAGAGCGACGACGACAGCAGGAACGGTTCGATGCCCATGTCCAGCAGGCGCGTGACGGCCGCCGAGGCATCGTTGGTGTGCAGGGTTGCCAGCACCAGGTGGCCCGTCAGCGAAGCCTGCACGGCGATCTGCGCCGTTTCCAGGTCGCGGATCTCGCCGATCATGATTACATCGGGATCTTGCCGCAAAATCGCCCGCAGCGCCTTGGCAAAGGTCATGTCGATGCGCGGATTGACCTGCGTCTGACCCACGCCGGCCAGATCGTACTCGATCGGGTCTTCCACCGTCAGGATGTTCGTGGTGGTGGCATTGAGCATCGACAGCGCCGCGTACAGAGTGGTGGTCTTGCCCGAGCCGGTGGGTCCCGTGACGAGCACGATGCCGTGCGGCTGCGTGATCAGGCCATCGAACTGCTTCAGCATGGGCGCGCTCATGCCCAGGTGCTGCAAGTCGAGGCGGCCCGCTTCTTTGTCCAGCAAGCGCAGCACGGCCCGTTCGCCATGCCCGGTTGGCAGGGTCGAGACGCGCACATCGACGGGTTTGCCGCCCACGCGCAGGGTGATGCGGCCATCCTGCGGCAAGCGTTTTTCGGCGATGTCGAGCTGCGCCATGATCTTGATGCGCGAAATGAGCGAACCGTGGATGGCCTTGCGCGGGCGCACCACGTCGCGCAGGCTGCCATCGATGCGAAAGCGCACGACGGACGTCTGCTCGAACGGCTCGATGTGGATATCGGACGCGCCTTCGCGCAGCGCCTGCGTGAGCAAGGCGTTGATCATGCGGATGACGGGCGCGTCGTCGGACGATTCGAGCAAGTCCTCGATGGCCGGCACATCCTGCAGCAGCTTCGTCAAGTCCAGGTCGGCGTCGAACTCATCGGCCATCTGCGACGCATCGCCGCCACCGCCCGCGTAGGCGCCGGCAATGGCCGCATCGAGTTCGCCGCGCGGCAGCACCGTCAATTGAATCTGGCCGAAGCGGCGCGACACTTCGGCAATCGCCGCCGGCGCCGTCGATGCGGCCACCAGCACCTCGACCGGGGCGCCATCGACGGCGCCGGGCCGGGCCAGCAAGCCGAAATCGCGCGCGTAGGCGTAGGGAAGCAGATTACTCATGGCTGTCCCGTCACTTCTGCTGCTGCGGCTGTGACTGCTGCTGGTATTGCTGCAGCAGCGGCTGCGGCGGCGTGGCCGCGTTGGCCGGCGCGCCTGGCGGCGGCGTCGGCGCCGGCGGCACGGGGCGCGTCACCATATTGCCGCCCACCGGCTGGCCATCTTGCAGGGCCGGCAAGACGGGCGTGCCCAGGTCTTTCAGCATCAGATTGCCCATCGCCGGCACGGCGGCCGTCTCGGCCGAACGCATGTAGTCGTAGCGGTCGGCGGCCAGGCTGCCGCTCTGCTCCTTGTTGCGCACGATGACCGGGCGCAGGAAGATCATCAGATTGGTTTTCTTGCGCTCGCGCGTCTGGTACTTGAACAGGTTGCCGATCAGGGGGATATCGCCCAGGCCGCGCACTTTCTCGGCATTGTCGCCCGTGCTGTCCTCGATCAGGCCACCGAGCACGATGATCTGGCCATCGTCGGCCAGCACATTGTTTTCGATCACGCGGTTGTTGATGGTGATGCCGCTGACGGCCGACGCCGTGGACTTGTCCACGCTCGACGTCTCGTGATAGATGCCCAGCTTGATGGTGCCGCCTTCCGAAATCTGCGGGCGCACCTTCAGGGTCAGGCCCACTTCCTTGCGGTCGATGGTCTGGAACGGGTTGGTGTTGGTGCCGGCCGTGCTGGTGTACTGGCCCGTCAGGATGGGCACGTTCTGGCCCACCTTGATGGTCGCCAGTTCATTGTCCAGGGTGATCAAGTTCGGCGTCGACAGGATGTTCGCGTTGCCGTCCGATTCCAGCGCATGCGCCACGGCGCCCAGGCCCAGCGCGCCGTTGATCTGCTTGAAGATACCCACCGTCAGGCCGCCCGTCGGCAAGACCTTGCCGCCGCCCGTGGCGATGGCGCCGATATTGTTGCTGGTGCCGGAAGCGAACGACTGCAGCGCCCCCACGCGGTAGTTGCTGCCACTGTCGCCCGACAGGCCCAGCCACTGCACGCCGAACTCGGACGCCTTGGACGACGTCACTTCGACGATCAGCGCCTCGATGTAGACCTGGGCGCGGCGCACGTCGAGCTGGTCGATCACGGCGCGCAGGTTGCGGTAGACGGCTTCGTTGCAGGTCAGGATCAGGGTATTCGTCGATGCGTCGGCCTGGATGAAGCCGGCCGTGCCGCCCGACGACAACTGCTGCGGAGCATTGTTCAGCGAAGCGCCGCCCGAGCTGCGATTTTGCGTATTGCCGCCCAGGCCGGTGCTATTCATGCCGCTGTTGTTCTGGCTGATCGGGTTGTTGGTGGCGAGGTTGCTGGTGCCCTGCTGCGCCGTGGCGGCCGAGCCGTCCGACGTCACCACCGAGCGCAGGGTCTGCGCCAGCTTGGTGGCGTCCGCATTCTTCAGATACACCACGTGCACATTGCCCAGCTGCGTGGTGGGCTGGTCCAGCTTCGAGATGAGCGACTTGGCCAGGTTGGCGCGCGCCGCCGATGGCGCGCGCAGCACCAGCGAATTGGTGCGCGGGTCGGCCAGCACGGAGACCTTGCCCGTGTCGGCGGCCGCGCCGGCGCCCGCATTGCCGCCTTCCATCAGCTTGTTGACCATCGAAGCCAGGTCGGAAGCGATGGCATAGCGCACGGGGATCACGTCGAGGTCCGTCGAGGCGGGCACGTCGAGCGCGGCGATGATCTTCGCCAGGCGCTTGAGGTTATCCGCGTAATCGGTGATTACCAGCGAGTTGTTGCCCGGGTTGGCGTTGATCGTGTTGTTCGGCGAAATCAGGGGCCGCAGCACGGCCAGCAGGTTGGCCGACGATTCGTAGTTCAGGTAAAACACCTGGGTGGCGATCTGGTCGCCCTTCACCTGGCTGGCGCCGTTGCCCACCTGGGTCGGCACGGACTGCAGCTTGGCGTCCGCTTCCGGCACCACTTTCGCGTAGCCGTCGCCGGAGACCACCGCATAGCCTTGCAGGCGCAAGGCCGAGGCCAGCAGCCCGAAGGCTTGCGTCTTGCTGATCGATTTTTCCGACACCAGGGTGATCGTGCCCTTGACGCGCGGGTCGATGACGAAATTGATGTTGGTGTAATGGCCCACGGCCTTGATCACCGATTCGATGTCGGCGCCGACGAAATTGAGCGCCGCTTCATCGCCGGGCGCGGCCCAGGCGGGTGCCGGCATGCCGGCCACGGAACAGCACAGCAAGGCGGCGGCCGACAGGCGGCGCAGCGAGAAGGAGAAAGTATGGGGGCTCACGGATGGTTTTTTCATTGTCTGAACTCTAAGGCGATGATGTTTTTTTCGCTATTGCTACGGCGCTGTCCCAGCAAATTCAACAAACTCGCCAAGGTCTCTTCATATCCTGCTGCGGCCTGGGCCTGGCCGGAAAACTGCATGCGCCCCTGTTGCAGGCTGCCGCTGCCATCGAGCAGCAGCGGTCCCTTGATGGAGCGCAAGGTCAACGTCGCCTGCTGCCCCTGCCAATCGAAATCAAGCTCGTAGCTGCCCAGCGGACGCAAGGACGACAGGCGCGAGGCCATGTCCGTCATCTGCAAGGTGGTGCGGCCGACGGCGGAAAACTGCCGCTGCTCCAGGGCCAGCTCCAAGGTGCTCCACGACAATCGCATGCTGCCCGTCGGCGCCACGGTATTTAACGGCGCGCCCAGGCCACCGAGACCATCGGCCGGCAGCAGCAGGGCCGCCGGGCTGACCTGCCAGTGCGACCACGAACCGCGCAAGTTCACCGGCTGCGACAGCGCCTGCGGGTTTTGCAATTCCACGTCCGCCGATCCCCACAGCACCGAGGGCGAAATACGCCAGCTGAAACGCCCCGGCAGCAGGGGCGTCACGGCGCCGTTCGCGCTGGCCGCCCCGCCGATGAAGGCCGAACCGCGCCACAGGGTACCTTGCGCGTCGCCCAAGGTCAAACGTCCACCCGTCTGCTTTTCCACGATGCCGGCAACCCAGCCGGCCGGGAAAAATACCAGCAGGGTGAGGCAAACGCTGACGATGATGGCCAGCAGCCAGCCAAGCAAGCGCCTCATCGTGCCGCGCCCGGGCTCTGGTGCAGGGTCAGGCTGGCATCGACCAGCCCTGCCTTGCCCTGCGCCGTGATCTTCGCTTCCTGCACCGCCACGCGGCCTTCGCGGCGCAAGCCGTCCAGCCACAGCATGACGCTGGCAAATGGCACGCCGTTGAGCTGCACGCGCGCGTATTCGCCCGTCATCGACAGCGATTGCGGTGTCAAGCCGCGCGCTTTCAACGAGGCATCGAGGCTTGCGCGGCCCATGGGCGCGACCTGCACGGGTGCCTGACGCGCCAGTTCGCCCGCTTCGCGCGCCAGCGCCTGCAGCTGGGCCGCGTTCTGGCGCAGCTCGGGCAAGCTCTTTTGCAAGGCGATGCGGCCCGTCCAGGCAGGCTCGAAAAACACCGCGTAGACGAACGCCAGGCCCGCCACCACGCCGCCGATGGCCAGCAGCTTGCGCTCCTGCTGCGTGCGCTCCGCCCAGAACGTTTGCAGGTTCTGCTCCTGCCCCGTCAGGGCCGCGCGTATCTTGTTTACGGCTGCACTCATGCTTTTACTCCCGTGGCCGGCGTGATCTTCCACACGCCCGGCGCCGTTTCATTCAAGGCCAGCTTGCGCGCGGCCAGGCCGTCGCGCACCTGCGCCTGGGCGCTGGCGTCGACCATGTCCGGCTTCAGCTTGACGATCAGGGCGCGCTCGCGGTATTCCAGCGAGGCCACCACACCGCGCCCGGCCAGGCCGCCCAGCGCCTCGCCCAGCGCCGCGCTCATGCTGGTGAAGTCATCCATGCTGGCTTGTCCGCCCTGCAGACGGGCAGCAGCGATATTGCGCCGCATCTGCTCCGCTTCCAGCCCATACACGGGCGCTTCGTTCGGATACGCGGCCTTGAAGGTTTGCTGCATCGAGGTGCGCACGGTGGCGGCCTCGCGCTTCAGGCGCATCCATTCGATATTCATGCCGGCCAGATTGACGATCACGGCCAGCAGCCCCAGGCGCAGCGGCCAGCGCCAGCGGCGCCATTCGGTGGCCGATCCCGTGGCCGTGCCCAGTGCGGGCGCCAGGTCCAGCGACGTTGCGCGGGCACCGGCGATCCAATGCGCCCAATGATCGCTCTCCAGCGTCACGCCCTCCATGCCGGCAGCCAGCTGTTGATATTGCGCCAACTCGGCCTGCGCCACGTAGACCGTCAGGGGCACATCGCCGGCAAACGCGCGCGTCGTCAGCAGCGCCTGCTGCGGCTGAGCCGGCAAGACCAGGCCCAAACCCTCTTGCGGCGCCTGGCGCAAGGCCAGTTCCAGGCCGTCGCCGGCCGCGTGCAAGGAAGCCGTCACACTGCCAGGCTGCAAGGGCAGGCACAGCTGCGATGGCAGCAGCCGCACCTTGTGCGCGCCCTGCACCAGCAAGGCCTTGACCAGTACCTCGGCCCAGGCGCGCTGCGCCACAGCGACCGTGCGCATGCCCGCCCCATCGGGCGCACCGGCGGCCAGCAGGCAATCCTGAGTGTCACCGAGGATATGTTCTTCCACCAGGCCAGGCAAGGCCGCGCGCAAACGGGCGCCGGCCAGCGGCGGGGTTTTCAGGCGCAGCAGGGTCACGTCGGCCGCCGCCAGCAGCAATACCACCTGCTTCGCGCCGGCAATCAGCTGACCCAGGCTACCCAGCGGCGCACTGCCCTGTTGCAGCAAGGCGCCGCCGTCGCCGGCCAGCACGAAGGAGCAGGCAGGCGCGCTGTCGGTGGACGCCTTGGCCGGGTGACGGATATACAATATTGTCAAAGTGACTCGCTTTCAGGGGTTAATTTTCCCGCAACCAGACCAGACGGGTTGCCCGCTCCCGGTCTGGTTGTCGATAAATGAGGGCCACGGCATCGAGGGCGGCGCGATCCAGCCGCACGCGGATGACGGTCAGGAAGTAGCGACTCTTCACATCGAGTTCCACGCCTTCAATCACTTGCTTGCTATCAATATTATTCTTGAAGTTTGCCAAATCAACAAACTTTTTACGCGGATTGCTCAAGGTTAGGGCGCTGGCCTCGGACAGCGACATCATCGTCACGGCTGCCAGCACCTCGGCCGGGGCCGTATTCACGTTCACCGCCGTCACGTCGCCCGCATTCAGTTTCGGCAGCACGATGATGAAGTCGCGCAGTTTCTCGATGATCTGCGGCGTATAGCCGGACACAGCCAGCAAATCCTCGACCTGTGTGAACGCCACCGGCTCGCTGCTGCCGCCCGATGCGGGCGCGGCGGCGGGCGTCTTGCCGTCGCTGCCGCTGTCCACAGTGCGCGGTTTCGGCATCGTACGCAGCACGACTTCGGCCGTCGCCTGCGCCAGGCCGCTGTCGAGCCGCAGGTTCGACAGCAAACGCTGGTAGGCCAGCACCTGCTTCGGATTGATGCCGCCCGTGGCGGCGACCAGGTTGCTAATATTAAACCGCGCCTGCGCATCGAGTGCGCGGCCCGACACGGTGGCTTCGAATTTTTCCGTGTCGACCTTTTCGCGGTCCACATAATCGTCGAGCCGCGCTTCCTCGATGGGCGTGGCCCACACGCCGTCCAGCGCCGTCAGCGAGGGATTGTCCTGGCGCAACCAGAAGCGGGCGAAGTCGACCATGCCGCGCATGGCCCACTGCGTCTGCAGGCGCAAGCGCTGGTTTTCCATCGAGCGCACCTGCACTTGCTGCTGCCAGAACAGGCTGGCGACGACGGTGATGGCCAGCGCCGTCAGCAGCAAGGCCGTGATGACGGCCACGCCGCGCTGGCGGCCGGGGCGGATAAACGTCTTCATCCCGGTCCCAATAAAAAGACTTTGGACAGGCCCGCATCCTGGCCCGGCATTTGCAAGGTCACTTCCAGGCCCGGCACTTGCTTGGAAATGGCGGCGCCCGCCGTCAGCACGTTCCAGGCGCCATTGCTCCAGCCGCGCATGACCATGCTGTCGACGCCATGCATCAAGGCCACGTCGGCGTTGGAGGTATCGGTATCGTCGCGCGCCGCCTGCCACAGGGTGTCGAGCACGGCCAGGTCGCGCGTGCCGTTCGACTCGCGCCGCGTCAGCACGCCGCCGCGCAGACGGTAAGTGACCACTTGCAACTGCTGCGGCTCCTGCTCCGACGCGGCCAGGCGCACCAGGGTCAGGCGGTCGGTCTCGGCGCTCAGGTTGGTGCGGCCATTCAGCAAGGTATTGTTCTGGCCGGCACCGGCCAGGTGGTCACAATCACTTTGCATCTGGGCAAACGCCAGCTGCATGCCGCGCGCCTGCTCCAACTGGCTGGTGAGCACTTCGCGCGAGCGCATGATGCTGTCCAGGCCGCGCCAGCCCAGCACGGCGACCATGGCCAGGATGCCGATCGCCACGAGCAGCTCGATCAAGGTGAAACCTGCGGCGGAGTGATTACGGCGCGCCATCAGTCGTTGAACGCCAGCAAGACCAGGCGCACGATGCGCCGGGCCGGGTATTGCACATCGTACACATTCACGCGCACTTGCCGGATGCGGGGATTCGGCGTGGCCACCACTTCCTCTTCGCAGATGAGTTTTAAATCGCCCTGCGGGCAGTCGACCGTGCGCTTGCCCGTCTGCGGGAAGGTTTTCGCCAGGCGCAGCCGCACCAGGTGGTTTTCGGCCGACCAGGTGGCCATCATGGCGCTGCGCAAGCCGTCGCTATTTTGCGTCAGGCTGCCGACGGCGCGCAGCGAGGCGCCCAGGGCCGTGCCGACGATGACCAGGGCGACCAATACTTCCAGCAAAGTGAAGCCGCGCGGGTGGCGGCGAAATGAGCGCCGCATCATTGTTCGACCGTAAAATGGCCGATGCCGTCGGCGCGGATGGCCACGCTGCGTTCGCCGCTGGCCAGGGTCAGCACGAAAGGCTTGTCGACCGGTTCGCGGCCGAAGATGATGCGCAGCGGCTGGGCCACGCTGTTCGATGGCTGCACGCTGAGCAGCATGGGCGTGTTGGCAAATGCCCGCTCGCGCAGCAAATCGTCCTGCGTCACGGGTTGCCACAGCTTTTCATTGAGGACCAGGAAACGGTATTGATTTTCGTCAGCCTCGAATGCCACTTGCCGGCTGCGCACGATGGCTTCATCGCGCGCCAGTTGCAGCAGCAGCGCGATGCGCTCGGCTTCCTTCTGCAGCGCTTGCTGGCCATTCGGCATGGCGTTCAGCGACACCAGGCCCAGGGTGACGCCAATGATGACCATCACCACCAGCAATTCGATCAGCGTGAAGCCGCTGGCGCGTGGCCGGGGCGGTGCGCGACCGGTGGTCATGGCAGGCATGCAATGGAAAACTTACAGTTCCCAGGAGCCGATATCGGCATCGTCGCCGCTACCGCCAGGCTGGCCGTCGGCGCCCAGCGAAATCAGGTCGACTTCGCCTTTCACGCCCGGCGACAGGAACTGGTAGGGATTGCCCCACGGATCCTTCGGCATCTTTTCCAGGTAGCCGCCCGCCTTCCAGCCATTCGCGGCCGGTCCCGTGGTGGGTTTCTCGATCAGCGCCTGCAAGCCCTGCTCGGTGGTCGGGTAGCGCTGGTTGTCCAAGCGATACAGTTTCAATGCTTGCATCACGGTGGCGATGTCGACTTTCGCCGCCGCCACTTTCGACTCGCCCGTGCGGGCGATCAGCTTGGGCACCACCAGCGAAGCGAGGATGCCCATGATCACCACCACGACCATGATTTCGATCAAGGTGAAGCCGCGCGCGCGGCGCTGGCGGGTCGGATGGTTTGCTGCGTTTTGCATAAGAAAGAGAGAAGAAGGTGAGTAATGAGTGCAGAGTATAAAGCGGAAATATGACAAAGCCTGTCATATGGGGAAAAATTTGTGCGCGGCGACTCAGAGCGGCAAGACCACTCCACCGCAAACGGCGCAGCCGGGGTCGCGCGCGACCTGCATGCTGCTCCATTCCATGTGCAAACCGTCAAGCAGCAGCAGGCGCCCGGCCAGTGATTGCCCCACGCCCATCACCAGTTTCAGCGCCTCGGCCGCCTGCATGGCGCCCACCACACCCACCAGCGGCGCGAACACGCCCATGCTCGAACACGCCTCGTCCGTGAACTGCTGTTCCTGCGGAAACAGGCAGGAATAACATGGCTGGGTGCCCGTGCGCGGGTCGAACACGCTCACTTGCCCGTCGAAACGGATCACGGCGCCCGACACCAGCGGCACCCTGCCCGCCACGCAGGCGCGGTTGACGGCATGGCGCGTGGCGAAGTTGTCCGTGCAATCGAGCACCACCGTGGCGGACAAGACCAGTTCGGCCAGGCGCGCGCCGTCGAGGCGCTCTTGCAATGCAACGATGTCTATCTCGGGATTGATGCCGGTCAAGGTTTCGCGCGCCGACAGCACTTTCGGCTGGCCCACGCGGGCCGTCGTGTGGGCGATCTGGCGCTGCAGATTGGTCAGGTCGACCGTGTCGTCATCGACCAGGGTCAGCTTGCCGACACCGCTGGCGGCCAGGTACATGGCGGCCGGCGAGCCGAGCCCGCCCGCACCGACCACCAGCACATGCGCATCGAGCAAGGCTTGCTGGCCTTCAATACCGATCTCGTCTAACAGGATGTGGCGCGAATAGCGCAGCAGCTGATGGTCGTTCATGGCGGCAACTACGGTTTTTGCACAGGGATTTTCTTGTCGTCCGCCTTGATGTCGGAAGCGATTTCCGGCTTGGCGCTGATTTTCTCGCCCTTGGCCAGCTGCACCGGCAAGCCCTGGAAGTGGTTCAAGGCTTGTTGCAGCTGGAAATCATCCTTGGCGCCGTATTCGAGCGGCTTGCGCTTTTTCGCCGTGGCAATCAGGCGCTGCTCTTCTTCCAATTGATCTTGCATGCCTTCCATGGTTGGCTTGGCCGCTTCCGGCTTGCCATCATCGCTGCTCAAGTGCTTTTCCAGGTCCGCCTCGCGCACGCGCAGGCTGTTCCAGCCATCGCCTTCGGCCGTTTCATCGACCAGCAAGTCGGGCACGATGCCGCGCGCCTGGATGGCGCGGCCTTTCGGCGTGTAGTAGCGGGCCGTCGTCAGCTTGACGGCCGTATCGGCCGTGATCTGGCGCAAGGTTTGCACGGAACCCTTGCCGAAGGTCTGTGTGCCCATGACGGTGGCACGCTGGTAATCCTGCAAGGCGCCGGCGACGATTTCCGAGGCGGACGCGGAACCGGCATTGACCAGCACCACCAGCGGCACGGTTTTCAGCGCGGCCGGCAGCTTGGCCAGCGGGTCGGCCTTGGTGCCCGGTGGCGCATAGAATTCGCGGCGGCCATAAAACACCTGTTTCGACTCGGGCAACTGGCCCTTGGTGGAGACAATCACGGAGTTACCCGGAAGAAATGCTGTCGCCACGCCGATGGCGCCCGGCACCACGCCACCGGGATCGTTGCGCAAGTCCAGCACCAGGCCCTTGAGCTTGGGGTCTTGCGCATACAACGCGTTGATTTTTTTGACCATGTCATCGACGGTCGGTTCCTGGAACTGGGCGATGCGAAGCCAGGCATAGCCGGGCGCGACCATCTTGGCCTTCACGCTTTGCACGCGAATTTCCTCGCGCACGATGGGGAACACCAGCGGGCGGCTTTCGCCCTTGCGCGACATCGTCAGCACCAGCTTGGTGCCAGGCTGGCCGCGCATCTTCTTGATGACTTCCTCCAGCTGCAAGCCTTTCAGCGGGATATTGTCGAGACGGGTGATCAGGTCGCCCGCCAGGATGCCGGCCTTGGCGGCAGGGCTGTCTTCGATGGGCGAGACGACTTTCACGTAGCCGTCTTCCATGCTCACTTCGATGCCGATGCCGACAAACTTGCCCTGCACGCTTTCGCGCATTTCCTTGAAGGCATTCTTGTCGAGGTAGACAGAATGCGGGTCCAGCGACGACACCATGCCGGAAATGGCTTCCGTCAAGAGTTTCTTGTCTTCCACCTTCTCGACATAATCCGACTTGATCAGGCCGAACACATCGGACAGCTGGCGCAGCTCGTCGAGCGGCAGCGGGGCATTCGTGATTTTCTGCGCCACGGCCGGGAACTGCAGCGACATGCCGATGCCGGCCAATACGCCCAGACCGATCAGGCCGATACTTTTGACTTTGATACCCATGTATTCTTCGCAATCTACAAATTCGCTGCCGCAGCAATGGTGGGGAACTTAAAACTTCACCCAGGTGGCGGGGTCGAAGGCGCGGCCCTGATGGCGCAATTCAAAGTATAGCCCTGATTCCTCGTTGCCGCCGCTGTTGCCCGCGCTGGCAATGGCGTCGCCGCCCTTGACGGCATCGCCCACGCGTTTCAGCAAGGATTGGTTATTGCCATAAATACTCATGTACTGGCCGCCATGGTCGACGATGATCAAATTGCCGAAACCGCGCAGCCAGTCGGAAAATACCACGCGGCCGCCGGCGATGGCGTGGACCTCGCTGCCTTCGCCCGTGCGGATGAACACGCCCTTCCAGCTGGGGCCGTCACCGCGCTTACTGCCGAAGCGGGCGGCGATCTTGCCCGCCACGGGCGAGCGCAACTGCCCTTTCATGCTGGCAAAGGCGCCGGCCGGCGCGGCCGGGCCCAGGCTCGGGCGTTCCGGCTCAGGTTCCTTCGGCTCGGGCTTGGTCGCCACCTTGGCCACTTGCGGCGGCTCGTCGTCATCGATCGGTTCCAGTTTCACAGGCGGCGGTGGCGGCGTCTGCGGCTTGATCTTGCCCGACTTGTTTTGTTGCTCTTTCGCAATGCGCTCGCGTTCGGCCTGCGCCTGGGCGGCCTTGGCGCGCGCGGCCAGCAGGCGTTCGCGTTTTTCCGCCGCAATCTTGGCGTCGGCGGCCGCTTTGGCGGCGGCGCGCTGCTCGGCCAGCAATTGCTGGCGTTTCTTTTCGGCCGCAGCGGCGGCGGCCTGCTCTTCGATCAGTTTCGCCAGCTTGCCGACCAGGTTGCCCATGCGCTGCTCGTCGCGCTCGACATTGCCCACTTCCTTGCGCTGCGCCACCAGGCGTTGCGACAAGCTCGTCAGCAAGGCGGCGCGGCGCGCCTTTTCCTGCACCAGCAGGGCCTTCTGGTCGCGCTCTTCCTGCGCGATTTCTTCCAGTTCATCCTTGGCGTTCTGCACATCCGCCTGATTTTTCTCCACCGCCAGCAAGTTGACGCGCAAGGCTTCCAGCAAGCGTGCCTGCGCCTGCGACACATAGGCCATCAGTTGCAAATCGCGGTTGATGCGGTTCGGATTGTCGCCCGACAAGAGCAGCTTGATGCGGTCTTCGTTGCCGGCGACATATTGTTTACGCAGCAATTTGGACAGCTGCGCTTTTTGTTTCTCGACGGTGGCCGTCAGTTGCTGGTGCTCCTGCCCCAGCACATTGAGTTTCACGCCCGTCGCGCTTTGCTCCTGCGCCAGGTCGCGCAAGGCGCGGTTGGCGTTGGAAATGGCCTCTTCCGACTCGGCCAGGGTATCGGCCGCGTCATCCTTGGCGCTTTCCGTGCGGCTGATGTCGCGCTTGAGCGCCGTCAGCTTTTGTTGCAATCCAGCACGTTGTGCTTCCGCGGCCACTTTCTGCTTGCTGCGTTCGGTGGGCTTGGCACCCTGTACGGCGCCGCTCGACAACAGCAGCGCTGCGCACAGCATGGCACCGGCGCGCCACGCCGGCAGGGGTCGTTCAGCAGAGGGGGCGATCGCTGTGCCGCGGAAGAAAGACAACAAGTTACTTGGCCTTCCCTTGGTTCGCCACGGCCGCTTGCGCTGCCGCAATCGCTGCCGGGTCGCCCAGGTAGTAGTGACGGATCGGTTTCAGGTCGGCGTCCAGTTCATACACGAGCGGCTGGCCGTTCGGAATGTTCAGGCCCACGATGTCGCTGTCGCTGATGCCGTCCAGCATCTTGATCAGCGCGCGCAGGCTGTTGCCGTGGGCCGAAATGATGATTTTCTTGCCGGCGCGGATGGCCGGGGCGATTTCTTCGTCCCAAGACGGCATCACGCGCGCCACGGTGTCTTTCAGGCATTCCGTCAGGGGAATCGAGGCCTTCGGCAAGCCGGCATAGCGCGGATCGTTGAACGAGGCGCGGTCATCGTCAGCTTCCAGCGGCGGCGGCGGCGTGTCATAGCTGCGGCGCCATACCAGTACTTGCTCGTCGCCATACTTGGCGGCCGTCTCGCCCTTGTCCAGGCCTTGCAGGGCGCCATAGTGGCGTTCGTTCAAACGCCAGTCATTCTTGATTGGCAAATACATCATGTCCATCTCGTCGAGCGCCAGCCACAGGGTACGGATGGCGCGCTTCAAGACCGAAGTGTAAGCTACGTCGAACGTAAACCCTTCCTGCTTGAGGATCTGGCCGGCGGCCTTGGCTTCGTTGACGCCCTTTTCCGTCAGATCGACGTCGGTCCAGCCGGTGAAGCGGTTATCGAGGTTCCAGGTGGACTCGCCGTGACGCATGAAAACGATTTTGTACATAGTTCTATCTTCTCAAGGGGTTCAAATCAAAAAAGCAAAACGTAAAAAGACCTCGTCCAGCTTCTATTTTATAATGCGCGGATTGACTTAAACCATTGGACCCTACGTGAAATTCATTATCGACCACATTTTTCTGTTTGCCATCGTCATTATTTCCGGCGGCGCCCTCCTCTGGCCACTGCTGTCGATGCGCGGCAAACGCGCGACCGTGCTGGAAGTCACGCAACTGATCAACCGAGGCAAGACCATCATCATCGACGTGCGCAGCGCGGAAGAATTCGCCACGGGCCACTTGCCTGACGCGAAAAACATGCCGCTGCCGGAACTGGCAAAACGCCTGGGCGAGCTGGAAAAATTCAAAACGCGCCCCATTGTAGTGGTTTGCCAGAAAGGTTCGCGTTCGGCAACGGCCGTCGGCCTGCTGGGCAAAGCCGGTTTCGCCGAGGCAACGAGCCTGGAAGGCGGCCTCGACGAATGGAAAAAGCAAGGTTTGCCATTGAAAACCTTGTCGCTGGCCAAGTAAGCCTGCGCCAGCATTAACATAAGGAGTCATCATGAGTGTCCCAGTAATTGTGTATAGCACCGCCGTGTGCCCGTATTGCGTGCGCGCCGAACGCCTGTTGGAAGCCAAGGGCGTGAGCGTGCAAAAGATCCGCGTCGACCTCGACCCGGAAGAGCGCATCAAGATGATGGAACGCACGGGCCGCCGCACGGTGCCGCAAATCTATGTGGGCGACACCCACGTGGGCGGATTCGACGATTTGTATGCGCTCGATCAAGCCGGCAAGCTGGACCCCTTGTTAAATGGGACGGCAGCCTGATATAAAGCGGGTTCGAGAAATTGCTTGGTTTTTTGTCGTATTGTTTTGATACAATTGCCCTCGCACCTGATCTGGCCGTGCCTACCCGGCACGGTTTACATACCGCAAGCACCATATTTGAACGGTGTGCCGTTCTTGTCCTCTACAACGAAAGCGTTCCATGTCTGACGAAAATCTGCAACCAGTCTTCCAAATCCAACGCGTCTACCTGAAAGACATGTCGCTCGAACAACCAAATTCCCCAGCTATTTTCCTGGAACAAGAAGCACCAGCGATCGAAGTAGCTTTGGACGTGGGCGCTGCGCCTCTGGCCGACGGCATCTTTGAAGCCACCGTGACCATCACCGTGACCGCCAAAGTCGGCGATAAAGTCGCTTTCCTGGTCGAAGGCAAGCAAGCTGGTATCTTCGAAGCACGCAACATTCCTGCCGATCAACTCGATCCGCTGCTGGGAATCGGCTGCCCGAACATCATCTACCCTTACCTGCGCGCCAACATCGCCGACGTGATCACCCGTGCCGGCTTCCCGCCAGTGCACCTGGCCGAGATCAACTTCGAAGTGTTCTACCAACAACGTCTGCAAGCTATTGCTGACGCTGCTGCCGCAGCGCCAGCAGCCAGCGAAACGCACTAAGCTCTTGCAAGACCCCGCCAGCCGTCAAGGTTGGCCTGACACGGCGGCCTGGCCGCCGTGTTTCGTTAAGGTTCAAAAAATATCATGTTGAAAAGTGCGCTCTTGAGCAAGTTCCGCTGGATAGCCGGCGCCGTGCTGCTGCTGGCCTCCGCCGCCAGCCACGCCGTCGATTTCAAAACGGTGGGAGCAAGCCCCGTGATCCTGTACGACGCGCCATCCGCCAAGGGCGGCAAGCTGTACGTGGCGCCACGCGGCATGCCGCTGGAAGTCGTGCTCAGCTACGGCGAATGGGTCAAGGTGCGCGACGCCAGCGGCGAAATGGCCTGGACCGAAGCCAAAGGCCTGTCGGCCAAGCGCAACGTCGTGGCGCGCGCCGCGAACCTCAAGGTTCGCGCCAGCCCCGACGATACCGCCTCGCCCATCATCCTCGTCGACAAGGGCGTGCTGCTGGAAATGAGCGAGCAAGCCAGCTCCGGCTGGGTCAAGGTGCGCCACAAGGACGGCCAGAGCGGCTACGTCAAGACCAGCGAAGTGTGGGGCCTGTAAGCATCGTAAGCACCGCCAGATTCATCCGGGCAACGGCCAGCCGCGCCGTGCCCTTCCCCCTGCCAGACTGAGGTTGCATGCAAGTTTCCCCTGAAAACACTCCCGATACCAGCACCACAGCTGCCCCACGCCGCATTACCGTGCTGGGCGCCGGCGCCTGGGGCACGGCTGTGGCCATGGCCCTGGCAGGCCGCCACGACGTGCTGCTGTGGGGCCGCAACGGCGACGCCATGGCCGCCATGGCCGCCAGCGGCGAAAACAGCTATTTACCGGGCTTCCCTTTGCCGCCGCAATTGCGCATAAGCGCCGATTTCGACGCCGCCGTGGCGCACGCCGGTGGCGAACAGGGCCTCTTGATCGCCGCCTGTCCCGTGGCCGGCTTGCGGCCCCTGCTGCTGCAATTGAAAGACAAGGCCATCGGCAAGCTGGTGTGGCTATGCAAGGGCTTTGAAGGCGGCACGGGCCTGCTGCCGCACCAGATCGTGCAGAAAGTGCTGGGCGACAACATCCCCGGCGGCGCCCTGTCCGGGCCCTCGTTCGCGCAGGAAGTGGCACGCGGCTTGCCGTGCGCGCTGACCATCGCTTCGCACAGTGTCGCCTTGCGCGGCGCCGTCGTCTCGGCCTTGCATGGCGGCACCATCCGCGTGTATGCCAGCGAAGACCTGGTGGGCGTGGAAGTGGGCGGCGCCGTCAAGAACGTGCTGGCGATTGCCACCGGCGTGGCCGACGGCCTGGGCCTGGGCTTGAATGCGCGCGCCGCACTGATCACGCGCGGCCTGGCGGAAATCACGCGCCTGGGCACGGCCCTGGGTGGCCAGACGGAAACATTCATGGGCTTGACGGGCATGGGTGATTTGATTTTGACCTGCACGGGCGACCTGTCGCGCAACCGCCGGGTCGGCCTGGGCCTGGCGCAAGGCAAGGCGCTGGCCACCATCGTGGCCGAACTCGGTCACGTGGCCGAAGGCGTGCCCTGCGCCAATGCCGTGCGCGAACTGGCGCGCCGCATGGGCGTCGACATGCCGATCACCAACGCGGTAGCCGGCGTGTTGTTCGATGGCGATTTGCCGCACCTGATGGTGCAGCAACTGCTGTCGCGCGATCCGCGCGCTGAGGCGGCCTGAATCGCTAGGGGAATTAGCGCCCCACCTTGACCATCAATATCGTCAGCAGCACCAGACTGTCTTCGCGCGCGGCCAGCGCATGCGCCTGGCCGCCGTGCAAGTACAGCATCTGCCCCGGCCCCAGCAGGTGCTCCTTGCCATGCGCATCCACCGCCACCTGCCCTTGCAGGCACAGCAAGGTGATTTCACCGGGGACATGATGCTCGGGCATGGTCTTGCCCTTGGGCATGCACATGCGGATCAATTCCAGCTCCTCCGTCTTGGCCAGCGCGATGGCGGAAAACTGCGACAGGTCGTCACCGTCCCTGCGCAGCACCTCGATCACCTGTCCTGAACTTGCGTGCTCCAGTGCCATCATGTGCTCCTTCAGCAATTACTCGGGGACTTCGTCCGGCTCTTTCGCGCCGCGCATCCATTCGACCAGCGGCCACGCATCCTGCAAGCCTTGCGCCAGGGTCGACAGCAGTTTTTCCGGTTCGTTCACGGGCAGCGGCACTTCGCTCCAGACAAAAAAGCTCTTCAGCTTGATGAATTCGATATGTTCGGCGTCCGCCTCGAAACCCTTGGGCGGGCGCTGCAACTTGCCCTCGTTCTGGATGCTGCCGAAACGCGCCTTCAAGCGCTTATTTTTCAGTACTTTGGAAAAACCTGGCGCGTCGTTGACCATGTGTTCGCGCAGCGCCTTCAGGCGGCCGGGTGGCGGCATGTATTCGCCGGCACCGAACAATAGCTTGCTCTGGCCATCGATCTGCAGATAATACGTGGGGCCGCCCGCCTTGCTGGGGCGGCGCATGTCGTTTGGCGCGATGGCGGCCGAAAACCGCGTCTTGTACGGGCTCTTGTCGTGCGCGAAACGCACGTCGCGGTTGATGCGGAACAAGGCCTTCTTCGGATTGCAGTACTTCACGGCCGGGTCAAACTTGCCCAGCTCACCGATCAGGCTAGTCACCAGGGCGAGGAATTCCTCGCGCAGGATGTCGTAGCGGGGCTTGTTCATGACAAACCAGGGACGGTTGTTATTCTCGCTCAGTTCACGTAAAAATTGGGTCAAATCACGCACATGCATGTGTCAAATTCCGATCAGCAACTATTTGGAAAGCTCTTTCGGTAGAGGGCGCTTGCCCACCATCACGTCGAGCGCCGCTTCGCGATTCTTGCGCAGCACCGTCATTTTAGCTTTTCCGCCGGGTGGCAGTTGGGCGATCAGGTTGAGCATTTCCGTCGTATCGCCGACGGGCTTGCCATCCACCGTCAGCAGGATGTCGCCGGGCACGATGCCCGCCTTGTCGGCCGGACCGTTGCGCACCACGCCGGCGATGATGGCGCCGCTGGTACGCTGCAGACCAAAGCTTTGCGCCAACTCGGGCGTGATGTCCTGCGTTTCCACGCCGATCCAGCCGCGCACCACATGGCCATCCTTGATGATGGCTTCCATCACCGTCTTGGCCGTCGAGACGGGTATGGCGAAGCCGATGCCGACCGAGCCGCCGCTTTGCGAATAGATGGCCGTATTGATGCCGATCAGGTTGCCGCGCGTATCGACCAGGGCGCCGCCCGAGTTGCCGAAGTTGATGGCCGCATCCGTCTGGATGAAGTTTTCAAAGCTGTTGATGTGCAGATTGTTGCGGCCCAAGGCGGAGATGATGCCCATGGTCACCGTCTGGCCCACGCCGAACGGGTTGCCGATGGCCAGCACCACGTCGCCCACGCGTGCCAGTTCCGACTGGCCCAGCACGATGACGGGCAGTTTGTCGAGGTCGATCTTGATCACGGCCAGGTCCGTTTCCGGATCCAGGCCCACTACCTTGGCCGGCGCCTTGCGCCCGTCGGTGAGCACGACTTCGATTTCATCGGCGCCTTCCACCACATGGTTGTTGGTGAGAACATAGCCTTCATGGCTGACGATGACGCCCGAACCGAGGCTGTTTTTCAAGTCCTCGTCATCCTCGCCGTCCGGGGCGCGGTCGCCGAAGAAACGTTTAAAAAAGGGATCGCGCGCCAGCGGATGGGCGCCGCGCTTGGGTACTTGCAGGGTGAGGATATTGACAACGGCGGGCATGGCGCGCGCCGCCGCGTCGCGGTAGGAACCGGGCGACAGGCTGCTCGATGCCGTTTCCACCACGGGCACCGGTTTTGCAGCAGAGCCCAGCTGCTGTACCCGGCTGGCCGGGCGCAGCGCGCCGTACACAAAGTACAGCGCCAACGCGATGGTCACGGTTTGCGCAAACAATAACCAGAATCGTCGCATAGAGTTCTCTGCCCAGGTCAGCCGGCCGGTGCCGGAACGCCTTATTTTGCCAGATTGTTGCTGTTGCGTGCGTTCTGCTGCAGGGAGTCGCGGATTTCACGCAGCAACACGATGTCTTCCGACGTGACGGCGTCCGGCGTCGGGACCGGCGAGGCCGCTTCGCTGCGGCGGGCCTTGTTCATCAGGCGCACCATCTGGAAGATGATGAAGGCAAGAATGACAAAATTGAGCAAAATGGTCAGGAAGTTGCCGTAGGCCAGCACGGCGCCCGCCTTTTTCGCTTCCACCAGGGTCATCGTCGTGGCCTGGCCGTTCAGAGGCAAATAGTAATTGGCGAAATCAAGGCCGCCGAAAATGCGCCCGATGGGTGGCATGATCACGTCTTGCACCAGGGAATCGACAATCTTGCCGAAGGCGCCGCCGATGATGACACCGACCGCCAAGTCGACAACGTTGCCTTTCATTGCAAATTCTTTAAATTCCTTCATCATTGCCATGGCTACTCCTTCGGATAGGTATAAAAACATGTCGATCATACTATTGATTCCCGGTGCCACCAACTTGTGGTTGTCGTCAAGACCAATTCGGGCACAGCGGGGCGTATCTAGTTCGAAAGAACTAGCCACCTCCTGCAAAAGTATATAAATTATGGTACAAGCAACGTTTTTGTTTTATTCGTTGTTTGCTTCACTTATAATTTGCGGTTGCCAGAAGTGGCTTTTTCACTTCCGGATAATCAACAAGAAACTGGCACGGGCTGCGCCATTGGCCGAAGTTCCGCAGGGATGTTGCCACTTTACCGCGCAAAGATGCGGGTTGCGGCAATCGGTGGGAAAGAGCTTCGGCGACGGGTTTTTCGCGGCTGCCACTCATAATAAAGATTCGCATTTTGACTGATTGGGGTTTGCATGAGTAACGAAAAGCAGGTCGATTCAGGCCGTCGCGGCTTGCTCGTCGCCACGTGCGCGGCGGGCAGTGTAGTTGGATTGGCAACCGCGGGAGCCTTGGTAAGCACCTTCCAGCCGTCGGAGCGCGCGAAAGCGGCTGGCGCGCCGGTTGAAGTAGACATCACCACCTTGCAAGCCGGCGAAATGCGCACCGTCGAATGGCGCGGCAAGCCGGTCTGGATCATCAAGCGCACGCCAGAAATGATCGCGTCGCTCAAACAAACCGATGGCAAAGTCGCCGATGCCAATTCCCAACGCAATCCCGCCGAATTCACGCCTGACTACTGCATGAACGAATGGCGCTCGATCAAGCCTGAAATTCTCATCGCCGTCGGCATCTGCACCCACCTGGGCTGCTCCCCTTCCTCAAAATTTACCCCCGGCCCGCAACCGTCGCTGCCCGATGACTGGGAAGGCGGCTTCCTGTGCCCTTGCCATGGCTCCACCTTTGACATGGCAGGCCGCGTGTTCAAGAACAAGCCTGCGCCGGACAACCTGCAAGTGCCGCGCCATATGTACCTGAGCGACACCAAATTGCTGATAGGTAAAGACGAGAAAGGCGAGGCTTGATCATGGCTGCTTTTAAAGAAACGAAATTCCCGGCCGACGCTCCCGTCGCCGAAAAAGCGCTGGGCTGGGTCGATGACCGCTTTCCCCTGACCAAGCTGTGGAATGACCAATGGGGCAAGTACTACGCCCCGAAAAACTTCAATTTCTGGTACATCTTCGGCTCACTGGCCATGCTGGTGCTGGTCTTGCAGATCGTCACCGGCATCTTCCTGACGATGCACTACAAACCGGATGCGGCGCTGGCCTTCAATTCCGTCGAGTACATCATGCGCGAAGTACCGTGGGGCTGGCTGGTGCGCTACATGCACTCGACGGGCGCCTCGGCCTTCTTCATTATCGTCTACCTGCACATGACGCGCGCCCTGCTGTACGGCTCGTACCGCAAGCCGCGTGAACTGATCTGGCTGTTCGGTTTCGCCATCTTCCTGTGCCTGATGGCCGAAGCGTTCTTCGGCTACCTGTTGCCATGGGGCCAGATGTCGTACTGGGGCGCACAAGTGATCGTCAACCTGTTTGGCGCCATCCCGTTCATCGGCCCTGACCTGTCCTTGTGGATCCGCGGCGACTACGTTGTGTCCGACGCGACCCTGAACCGCTTCTTCGCCTTCCACGTGATCGCCATCCCGCTGGTACTGCTGGGCTTGGTTGCAGCACACTTGATCGCCCTGCATGAAGTGGGCTCCAGCAACCCGGACGGCATCGAAGTGAAGGAAAACCTGGGCGCCGATGGCCACCCGCTCGATTCGATTCCTTCGCATCCGTACTACACCGTGCATGACCTGTTTGGCGTGTCGATCTTCCTCGTCATTTTCAGCGCCGTCGTGTTCTTCGCGCCGGAAATGGGCGGCTATTTCCTGGAATACAACAACTTCCTGCCTGGCGATTCGCTGAAAACCCCGCTGCACATCGCGCCAACCTGGTACTTCACGCCGTTCTACTCGGTGCTGCGTGCCACCACGGCCGACTTCATGTACGTGCTGATGGGTGTCGTGGCGGCCTACGTGGTATTCATCTGGCTCAAGTCGCGCCTGTCGACGACGATCAAGTCGGCCATCGCCGGCATCGCCATCGTCGCCATCATCGGCATGCTGCCGCAGGTGCTGGACGCGAAATTCTGGGGCGTGGTGTTCTTTGGCGGTTCCGTCGTGATCCTGGCCTTCCTGCCATGGCTCGACCATTCCCCAGTGAAATCGATACGCTACCGTCCGAACTGGCACAAATATGTGTACGCCATCTTCGGCCTGTCGTTCCTGATCCTCGGCTACCTCGGTACCCAGGCGCCAACGGATACGAAAACCATCGTGTCGCAAGTGTGCACACTGATTTACTTCAGCTTCTTCCTGCTGATGCCATGGTGGAGTGCAATGGGCAAGTTCAAGACCGTGCCGTCGCGTGTGACGTTTCACCCGCACTAAGCCGCTCTCACGCCACGCTCAAAGGACCTTACATGAAATTTTCAAAAAAACTGCTCGCCATCCTGGCCTTCGTGCCCGCCATGGCTCTCGCCAGCGAAGGCGGCTTTCCGCTGGATAAGGCGCCTGACCGCCAGACCAACATGGCAGCGCTGCAACATGGCGCCAAATTGTTCGTCAATTATTGCCTGAATTGCCACGCCGCCGTGTCGATGCGCTACAACCGCCTGCGCGACCTGGGCTTGACGGAAGACCAGATCAAGCAGAATCTGTTGTTCTCCGGCGATAAAGTAGGCGACTTGATGACCACGGCCCTGGCACCGCAGGACGCCAAGGCGTTCTTTGGCGTCGTACCGCCGGATTTGTCGGTAATTTCGCGCGCGAAATCATCTTCCGCTGGCACAGGCGGCGACTACCTGTATACTTACCTGCGTACGTTCTATAAAGACGACACTCGGCCGACCGGCTGGAACAACATGGTCTTGCCGAATGTTGCCATGCCGCATGTATTATGGGAATTGCAAGGTGTCCAGACTGCCAAGTTCGTGGAAGAGACGGATCCCCACGAGCCAAGCAAGAAGATCCACAAATTTGCCGGCTTCGAGCAGGTCAAGCCCGGCACGTTGAACAAGATCGAGTATGACAATGCGGTAGCCGACCTGGTCGGCTACATGGAGTGGATGGCCGAACCGGCACAGCAAACACGCAAACGCCTGGGCGTGTGGGTGCTGCTGTTCCTGTCGGTATTTGCTCTGCTGGCATGGCGCCTTAACGCGTCGTTCTGGAAGGAAGTCAAATAAGTGAGGCGCCGGCCATAGGCCGGTTTATGCCTGTTTCTGCGTTGTCCGCATGAGTGGACAAGCGACCTGGGGTGAGCCGTTCGCGGCTTCACCCCCTTTGTTTCTAAGGAACTATAAAAAATGATGGTTCTCTATTCGGGTACAACCTGCCCATTTTCGCAACGTTGCCGCCTGGTCCTGTTTGAAAAAGGCATGGACTTCGAAGTGCGCGACGTCGACCTGTTCAACAAACCGGAAGACATTTCGACCATGAACCCGTATGGCCAGGTGCCTATCCTGGTCGAGCGCGAACTGATCCTGTATGAATCGAACATCATCAACGAGTACATCGATGAGCGCTTCCCGCATCCGCAACTGATGCCGGCCGATCCGCTGATGCGTGCCCGCGCGCGCCTGATGCTGTTCAATTTCGAAAAAGAGCTGTTCGTGCACGTGCACGTGCTGGAAAGCGAACGCGCCAAGAGCAACGACAAGGCCCACGACAAGGCACGCGCGGAAATCCGCGACCGCCTGACGACCCTGGCGCCGCTGTTCCTGAAAAACAAGTACATGCTGGGCGACGAATTCTCGATGCTCGACGTGGCTGTCGCGCCGCTGCTGTGGCGCCTGGACCACTACGGCATCGAACTGTCGAAGACGGCTGCACCGCTGATGAAATACGCCGAACGCATCTTCTCGCGTCCTGCCTACATCGAAGCGCTGACGCCATCCGAAAAGGTCATGCGCCGTTAAGATATTCCCGGCAAGCCACGCTTGCCGGGGTATCTGTGTCTTTTGAACTACCGGTGCGCCCGCCTCAAGCTTGACGAGGGGCGCTCCCGCCTCACAGTGCCTATCATGTCTGAAATCTCAACCAAACCTTATATGCTGCGCGCCATCTACGAATGGTGCACCGACAGCGGCTACACGCCTTATCTCGCGGTCAAAGTCGATTCGCGCACCACGGTACCGATGGAATACGTGAAAAAGGGCGAAATCGTGCTCAACATCAGCTTCGGCGCCACCAGCGCCCTGAAGATGGACAACGACGCCGTCCGCTTCCACGCCCGCTTTGGCGGCGTCTCGCGCGAAATCTACGTGCCGGTCGACAACGTGATGGCCATCTACGCCAACGAAAACGGCCAGGGCATGGCTTTCGAGCCCGTGCTGGGCAACGATGACCCCGACGCGCAACCGACCGACAGCCCAGCCTCCGCCGACCTGCCACCGCCAGCACTGGCCCCGGTCTCCAGCGCCCCGGCCCTGTCGTCCGTGCCAACCAGTTCCCCCGAACAACGCGACAACGCCACGCCCGGCGACGACGAGCCACCAAAAAAAGGCGGCCGCCCGACCCTGACGCGCATTAAATAGCGTATAATTCGCAACGCACAGTTTTTGCCGACTTAGCTCATTTGGTAGAGCAGTTGATTTGTAATCATCAGGTGGCCAGTTCGAAACCGGCAGTCGGCACCAATAAATTCAAGCACTTAGCCCAATGCTCAGGATTGGGCTTTTTGCTTTCTGGACGCCATGTAACCCCTGTGTAACCCGGCTTGATCAATCAAGCCGGATTAACCAGCGGCCTGTCGCACCATGCATAGGAGATCAAAGAGCCCAAAAGGGCTCTTATCGAATACATCGCATGCACAGGTGCGACGCCCTTCTCTCAAGCACCAAGAACGCGCCGGATACCCTCTACCGGCCAGGCCAACCGGCCGTTCACCCGAATCGGTCGCAGAGGTCCATTTTCGGCGGACGCCCATACCCGCAATGTCTGCGGTTTTCTCCCCAGGTGGTAAGCAGCACATGCGGTGTCGACATGTGTCCGCCGTTCCAAGTCAAGCGGCATAAAGCCAAGCCAAGATTGAGAACCTGCCATCAGGTGTTCTACTGCTCGCGGTTGTTGCTGATCCATTCATCGCCTCGAAATTTGAGCGCCGAACAACAGGCCAACCTCAATGGTCAGCGTCACATTGTCCGGCACATGTCCGACAACGCCGGGGCACGGCCCCAGCCCAAGAATACTGTTCCGTATCGACGTCGCCCCTGACGCGCAGTCAATACGCAAGCGCCTTTCGGCGCTTGTCCCCCACCCGGCTTCAGGCGCCGGGCGCAACTGCCATGCGGTCTCCCGCGTCGCGCTACCTGCAAAAGAGACAGGTCATTGGTGGCGCCACACCGGTTTTTCATATTCAGAGATGGGGACGGCAAACGTAGTCCGGCCAATGGCCTGGTTAATGTGTTGGATCGACACACGACCAGTTAAAGCTGATGAGGAGAAGCGTCAGGATGAAAAAAACAGGCTTGCCGGGTACTGGAGACGATACTCCGCTTGTGAAACGTCGATGGCGCCTGCTATGCGTCGCTCATTGTTCTGCTGGACCGAGGTAGAAAGCAGTTCGTTGGTCAGTCAAGAGACGAAATAGAAATGGTGCGCCATTCAAACTGGCGTTACTTGAAGAGCAATTCCCGCCATAGCGGGCATTGTGTGTTGAGGTAGATTTCAGTTTTCAGGAAGTAAATCCCTGGCCATTCCGCAGAGCGAATCAGCATCATGAAGCAACACATATTGCCTGTCAACAAGTTTCCAATCATGAGCTTCAGGCATTGATACCCGTCCCTGCCCCCTGCAGACGCTGCGATCAAAATGACGTTGCCACAGAGAAATTGAAGTGATACTATTAGATGTCGCCATGCGGCAATATTGTAAATGCAATTCCCTGTAAAAAGTAACCAACAAAGCAGTTCACAAAATCGTCAGCTTCTGACGCTTCTTCCAGCAAACGCTTGGCGATTGCTCGGCTGAACACGCTCAACATCAGCAACTCTTGGCATATCAGTAATTACCGTATCCCTGAATCTTCTCGTGTATACGCCTGACGTTTCGTGATCTTCACGATGTGTCATCTTGGTCGACCATCTGCAACGTAATCCCAACGCCAACCAGGGCAGGAACCTATACGCCTGTGCTCCACCAACGCTGGCGCGCCCAGCATCGCCATCTTGGGCAATTCCTATTCCGCCCCATTCCCTCCTCAACTCTTCTGCGTCTGCCTGGACCTTTCGTGATCAGCTCACGACTAGAGCCATCAGGTCGATCCGCATGCAATGCAGTACCCGGGTGCGACCGGGCAGATGAGAGCAGTTCCTCGTCTATTCGCACACAACCGTGGGTACGTTTTACTCATACCTGTATGCATATTGGATCAAGGAGGATGGCATGTTTTTTAGCACCAACGAAATAGCGCAGCTTGCTATTACGTTCCCCTGGGGACACACGGCCCAAGTCAAAATCAAGGCAGCAAAACACGGCGTGGCACCGGACGACATCATCCAGGAAGGACGCGAAATAATTCTGGAAAAAGCTCCGGTATTTGACCCAGCCAAAGGCACCCTGTGCCAGTTCGTATTTGGCCACCTGGAGAAAAGAATGCTCCGTCAGCTGGGCGCACACACGTTTGCTGTTTCCATCGACAGCGACGAACATTTTGGTGACAGTACACGCAGCATCATCGCCAATCTGGAGGCGCCAGCAGTGTACGACGACGATTTCCCTCCACCTTCAGATCAATCCAAAAGTTCTAAGGCCTTGTCAATCGCCAGTTTTGTGAGCGGAAAGTCGACTACGGATCTTGCACGGGCCCTTGGCTGGGTATTTCGGTCCATCGTGCCCACCGATTCCGGTCCATTGTGCCCAGCCATTCCGGTCCATCGCGCCCACCCATTCCGGTCTATCGTGCCCAGTTTGAGGGCCAGACCGGAATCACTGGTCACGA
>NZ_PEBS01000052.1 GCF_002869965.1 Janthinobacterium sp. ROICE36 | reverse complement strand
CGCAAAACTTCTGCGTTATTCGCTCCTGCCTCGACACGCTACGGAAACAAGGCCATGGCATGCTCGCCGTCTTGCAACGCGCCTTCGCTGGAAACCCGATTCAGCCAGCCCCCGGCTGAACAGTTACAAAATTACTTCGCCGTCGCCGCCGTCAGCTGCACCAGCTTGCGCTCGACAAACGCCTGCAGCTGGGGCGACAGGGTTTGCAAGCCCTTGGCCCGTTCGAAGGCCTGACGCGCCTGGGCCGGGTGGTTGTCGGCTTGCAAGGCTATCCCCAGGCCCATCCACCAGACGCTGTTGTCGGGCGCCGTCTGCAGGGCCGACTGATAATATTGCGACGCTTCGCGATAGCGCTGCTCGCGTTGCAACACGCCCGCCAGGAAGGCATGGTATTCGCCGTTGTCGCTGGCGTACGGCAGGCTGCGCAAGAGCGTATCGAGGGCGGCCGTGCCGCCATTCGTCTTGTCCAGCTGCAAACGGGCCAGCATCATCGCCTGCGCCGGCTGTTTCGGGTCCAGCGCCAGGCTCAGCTGCAACTGGCGTGCCGCCTCGTCGGGGCGCTGCGCTTCGAGCAACAGGCGCACCAGGGTTTCGCGCGCGCCCTGGTGGCGCGGGTCCAGCTGCAGGGTCTGCTGCAAGGCCAGCATGGCGTCGGAGACGCGGCCATCCTGCAACTGGGCCAGCGCGCGCCGGTATTCATTCTCCACACGCTGCTGCGCAGTAACTTGTTTTCCGTCAAGGATGCGCTCACTGGCGGCGGGCGCGGCCGTCTTCACGACGGGTACGGCGGCAAGCCTGGCCGGTTTTTCCGTGATGCGGCGCAATTCGGCGGGCCAAGCCCTGGCGGGCGCGGGGGCGGCTTCCTCGGTCTGGAACACGGGCTCGGGGGCCGCCGCAGCGGGCATCACTGGCGCGGCTGCCACAACAGGCGCAGGGGCCGGGGTTGCGGCCAAAGCCGGCGCACTGGCCACGCTGACCAGCACGGGCGGGCGCTTCCAGTACACCCAGCCCAAGGCGATGGCAACGGCCAGCATGCCGGCCGCGCCACCGAAGAGCAGTGCACGCGCGACGCCCCGCTCGCGTTCTGGCACGCAGCGGATACCGGCCGCGTCGCCGCGTCCATCGGGAGTGCCGCGCGCATCGAGGTCTTGCAACATCTTGTTAATCAGGCTCATCTACAGGCTCATCTTCGTCATCGGTTCAATAAGATCCAGCTCACGGCGCAGGCGGCAGCCAGCACGCCGGCGCCGGCCAGCCACGGCCATCGCAAAAAGCGCGGCTTGCTGGCCAGGGTATCGCTGGCGGCCAGCGCCACGTGGCGCCCGCTGACCTGCTGTCGCCCTTCACCATACGCCACCATCAGCGCCTTGTGCGCCATGATGTTGATCAGGCGCGGGATACCGCCGGAAGCCTTGTACAGCTTGCCCACGCCGCCACGACTGAACAGGCGCGCGCCATCGAAACCGGCCACGCGCAGGCGGTGCGCCACATAGAAATCCACATCATCGCGCGACAAGGGTCCCAGGTGGTAGTGAAAAGTGATGCGCTGCGCCAGTTGGCGGATTTCCGGCAGGGCCAGCTTGACGTCCAGTTCGGGCTGACCGAACAGCACGATTTGCAACAGCTTGCGCTTTTCCGTTTCCAGGTTCGTCAGCAGGCGCAGCGCTTCCAGGCTGTCGACGGGAATCGCCTGTGCTTCATCCAGGCACAGCAGCACGCGCTTGCCCTGCGCCGCCAGGTTGAGCAAGCGCAAGTTGAGCGACTTGAGTAGCTGATGCTGGTCAGCATCCTTCTCCAGCAGCACGTCAAGGTCGTCCGCCAACGCCAGGATCAGCGAACGGGGCGGCAGATTCGGATTCGGGATGTAGGCCGTGACGAAGTCCGGCCCCAGCGATTGCATGAACTTGCGGCAAAGAAAAGTCTTGCCGGTGCCCACTTCGCCAGTGATCTTGATGAAGCCCTCGCCATTGCGCGCCGCCACCAGCAAGGTGTTGAGCGCATTTTGCGACTGCGGGCCGTTGAAGAAGAAACTGGTATCGGGCGTGAGGCCGAACGGCGCCTCGCGCAAGCCGAAATGGGCCTGGTACATTTAGCGCCGCTCCGATGGACGGCGCGGGTCGAGCGCCTCGATGCGCTTGCCCGAATCGAGCAAGTCCTCGTTCCAGCTATTGGCGCCATCGACGATGGTCGGCTTGATCAGCACCACCAGTTCGCGCTTCTGGATCACCTGCCCCGTATTGCGGAACAGTGCACCCAGCACGGGAATGTCGCCCGCGCCCGGCACTTGCGAACGGTCGGCGGTGGTGGCCTGGCGCATCAGGCCGCCGATGGCGACGATGCGGCCATCCTGGCTGCGCACCATGCTGTCCATTTCCGAGGTGCTGGAAGCGGCCAGCGGCAATTTCAGCGAACCGGCACTGCCCAGGTCGATTTCCTTGCTGATGGTCGACACCTGGCTGACGGACGGGTGCACGTGCAGGATGATGTTGCCGTCTGCATCGATCTGCGGCGTCACGTCCAGCACCACGCCGGAAAAGAACGGTTGCAAGGTCACGTTGGGGCTGGTCGTCGCGCCGCTAGCCGTCGTATTCGTGGTGGTCGACACGCCCGTCACGTAAAACTCGTCCGTGCCTATCTTCAGCACGGCCTTCTGGTTGTTCATGGTGGCAATACGCGGACTCGACAGTACGTGCACGGAGCCCTGCGATTCCAGGAAGGAAATCATGGCGGCAAAATTGGTCGTCTGGAAAGCCAGGCCGAACATGGAGCCGGCCGCATTTGCCGCCGAACTGAGGCCGAAGCCGCTGCTGGCCGTCAAGCCGCTGCCATTCGTCATGTTGGGCGGCTGGCCGCCATTGAATGGCAGTGGCGCCAGGCTGCCGCCCGGCTGGATGAAGCCGGTCGAGATGCGGTTCGTGTGGCCGCTCTTGATGGAGGCGAACGAAGCCCAGTTGATGCCCGTCTGCGTGTTGTTGTTGAGCTCGACTTCAAGGATCTTCGCTTCCAGGATCACCTGGCGGTCGACGGACAGCTGCGTGGCCTTCAAATACATGTCGACATTGCGCAACTCTTCCGGCATGGCGCGGATGACGATCACCCCCGACTGCGGGCTGAGCACCACTTGCCGTCCCCCTTCGGTACTGCCGACGATGGCTTCCAGCGCCGCTCTCAGTTCCGGCCAGAAATCCGCCGTGGACGAGGTCGTCAAGTTGCTGCTATCCAGGGTACGGCCGCCCTGGCCGCCATTTGTTTGCTGTGTCTGCTCGTTATTGTTGCCCTGATTGCCATTGCCGCTATTGCCAGAGCCGCCAGAATTGGTCGCGCCCACCGAACCGACCGACGTCGACGAGACGCGCAGGTTGGAACTGCCCCGGCGCGCACCGGTCAGGTAATTCACGTGGAACAAGCGCGTCTGCATGGTCAGGGGCTTGATATATATCTGCGTTCCCTCGACCTTGTAATCGTAGCCGTACAGTTCGCGCACGGCGTCGAGCGCCTGGAACAGGGTCACATCCTTCAGATTGGCGGAAATCGTGCCGCCGATGTCAGGGTGGACCAGCATGTTGTAGCGCGTGCCGGCCACGATGGAGGTGAAGAACTGGCGCGCCGGCACATTGTTGAAGGCCACGTTGAAGCGCTCGTCGAGCGCGGCGCGGGCCTTCGGCAGTTGCTGGGCCAGGGCCGCCACGGGTGGCAGCAGCGCCGCGTCCACGGCGTCGGACTGGGCCGCTGGCGTCGTGGTGGCTGCCGCGCCCTTGACGGCATCGCTGATCGCATTGTAGGTGTCGCGCTTGACGGGCGCGACATTGCAGCCGCCCAGGCCCAGGCTGACGCTGATAACAGCCGCCATCGTACTGATCTTGAACATGCTCGCCTTGTGTTGATTGAGTTGCTTGGCCACTTCTTCTACTCCTGCTTGCGGTCGGTCTTGCTGCTGGGATACAGCTTGAAGGTTTCCAGTGATTTTCCACGCCGCAGCAGCACGGTCGTGTCATGGATTTCCATCACCACGGCATTGCCCACCTTGCTGCCGACCCTGACCACCTGGCCATCGATGACGGCCAGCCGGCGTCCGCCCGGCCGGGTGGAAATGAGCACTGATTGCAGCTGCGGCCGGGCCGCCACAACGGGCGCGGCGTTGGCGGGCGCCCACAGGGCTGCCGGCGGACGGGTCGGATCATCGAGCGCCTGCGCCTGCGCGCCCGGCCATGCCAGGCTCAGCGCTAAACCCAGCGCCAAACCCAGCGCCGGCAGCACGCGGCTGGTGCTCACTTTTGTCACAGTGCGATCCATGTATCGTCCATGCTGAGGGTATGTAAGGTCAGGGTCAGGGTGGCGCCAGGGTAGCTGGCAGATTCGAGGTGGGCGGCGCCCCAGAAGACGCGCGTCGGCATCGCTTGCAGCGCCTGCATGTATTGCACCAGGTCGGCATAACTGCCTTGCAGCACCACTTCCACGCCATGCTGGTGCAGCAGAGGTGCCGGGGCCGGTGCCTTGGCTGCCGCATCGCCGTTCCCGCTATCGGCCTGGCGCACGCCCACGGCGCTGGCGGGCAAGGTTTTCAGCGATACCACGCGCAGTCCCGCATGTCGGCGCAGCAAATGTTCAAGCAAGGTGAGCATGCGCTCGGGCGCCACCAGGCCATGCTGCTTTTCGCGCAGCGCCTGCGCCAGGGCCGCAGTTTCCGCCTGCAAGGCCAGCAGGCGCGTGCGCTCTTCCTGGTCGGGATCGGTGGCATGGGCGAGCATGGTCAGCACGATTTCCTGGTTGGTGGCGTTCAAGAGGCTTTGCTTTTGCGCAATGCTCGCTTCCAGCGCAGCGCGTTTCGCCAGCAAGGGATTGAAGCTCATGAAATAAAACACGAACAGGATCGCTGCCGCCCCGGCGCCAAACACCATCAGCCGCTCGCGCAGGCTGAGGGCGTCGAAGGCGGTGGCCCATTTTTTCAGCAAGGGCAGCATCAGCGTGTTCCTCCGGCAACAGATTTTGGCGGCTGGGCGGCGCGGTCGGCCGACTGCAGGCTGAATGCCACATAGGGCAAGCTGGTCGCCTCGGCCACGGCCGGCGGCTCGGGCTGGCCAATGTCGAGGCTGGCAAAGGCCTTGCCTTTCAGTACTTCCTGCTGGCCCAGGCGCGTGATATAAGCGGGCAGCAACGACGCTTGCAAGGCGCGGCCCTGCAAGCCGAAGTCATTGCCGGCGCCGGCGATGTCCACGCCCGTCAGCCATACGCCCTCGACCCTGGCTTGCGCCAACGCGCGGAAGTAGCCGGCATAGCCGAGGGTATTGCCCAGCTTGCCGCTTTCCAGCACGTTTGACGCATCCTGCAGCAACTGGCGCTGCCCCTCGACGGCTGCCAGTTCCTGCGCCAGGGCCGGATCTTTCTTGCGTGGCGGAAAATCGCGCAAGGTCTGGTCGCGCTTTGCCTCGCCTTGCGCCAGCGCCGCCTTGACGCCCGCTTCGCGCTGTTCCAGGCCGGCCATTGCACGCTGGGCCAGCACGCCAAGCGCCAGCAGGACCAGCGCCAGGCCGCCCAGGGCCAGCCCGGCCGTGCGCGCCGACATATGGTGTTTTTTTAGTTCAAACTGGGGATTGAACAGATTGATCTGCTGGCTCATGCGCCCTTCCCTTCGTGCTTGCCCGGGCCCGGGCCAAGCTCGCGCAAGGCCGCGCCGATGGCCAGGAAGTAGCGCGCCTGCATGGCCGGGTCGCGCAGTTCGGCGGCCTGCGAAAAGTCCAGCACCGTGGCCAGGTCCAGTTGCTCGACCGGCATGTAGAGATTGTCGGCAAGATAGGCGTGCAAGCCCTCGCTGGCGCCCGTCATCAGCATCAGACGGGCCAGCGAAATGAAATGGAACTGGCGGTCGAAATGATCGAACGAGCGCTGCAATTCCAGGGTAACGCGGTCGTAGTACTGGCTGGCGTCGGGCGACTGCAATTGCGTCAAGCTCACGTCGATGCGGCGTGCCTGGTACAGCTCGCCATTGAAACTCATGGTCAGCAAGCCGCCATCGCCATCGAAAAACAGCACGGCGATGCCGCGTCCCGGCGTTTCCAGCAAGGTGGCGATATTGCGCTGCGCCATTTCCGGGATATCGATCACGGACAGGCCGATCTTGCATTCGGCGTACAGCGCCTGGCGGCGCGACACGGCGCTGTTGCGCGCGGCGACGGCAAACACGCTGCTGCCGCGCTGGGTGCCGTTCGGGTCGCCGGGGATGTCGAACACGTCGATGGTGGCTTCGGCCAGGGGGAAGTCCAGCATGTCCTTCAAGCGCCAGCCCACGGCCGTCTTGAGTTCCTCGCGCGGCACGGCTGGCGCTTCCAGCGACAGCAGCTGGTATTCGCCGCCGGCCAGCACGGTGGTGCAGTGGCGCGCTGTCGCTTGTTGATCCTTGCCCAGTTTTTCCAGCACTTCGGCCGGTGCCGGCCGCGCAGCCGCCTGGTAGCTGGCGCCCAGCACGCGCGGCATGCCATCGGCGGGACGCTCGACAACGACAGCGCAGACGCCTTCGCGGCCAAACGCCGTGGCCAGCCAGCCGTCGTACTTCTTTGCTCTTGCGAATAAACCCATGCGAACTATCCAGTGTAAGTGCCTGCCCGAGCTTGTCGCGCAGATAATGCATCCAGTCAATTTTAATTCATGAAACCAATTTTATTCTGTAAAAACAATAAATTAGCGATCTTTTTTGCACGCAGTTGACCTTACTGCGACAGCACGGCTTGCAGGCGGCGCTGGACGTAATCGGCGTTATTGCCCGCGTTCGGACAGCGCGGCTCGACAGAGGCCGGCTGGTTGCAAGCGGTAGCCGTGATGGTCTGGCTGGTCAGGGTGCCTGGTCCGGTCGCCGTGCTGCATTGCACGCTGACGGAAAAAGAGGACAACGATGTGCCAGCCGGCAAGGCAAACGAGGTAGAGGAATCGCACTTTCCATCGATCAATTGCCGGTATACGCCCCACTCGATGCCGGCGCGCGCGGCTTGCTCGGCGCGCACGCCCTGCACGTCCAGTGCCGACTCGACCTGCTGCAGGGTAAACACATGCACCATCGCGGCACCCAGTCCCGCCAGCACCACCAGCAGGAAGATCGCCGTGACCAGGCTGAAACCGCGCATGCGGCGCGAGGGAAATATGCTCATGGCGCTCATGGTGTCATGGTGTGTTAGTGACCTGTACCTGCTGCGCCAGACGCAGCGTTCCCGTATTGCTGTTTTCCGCGCCAAGGCTCAGCACGATGCCGAGCAAGCCGCGCGGCACATTTTTCAGCAACGCATAAGTAAAGCAGCCTTCGGGAGCCGTCTTTTCGCCAGCCGGGACGCCAGTCCGATCGAGCGTGTTTTTCAGGATTTTTTGCGCCAGCAAAGCACGCACAGGGGCAGTTGCCAAGGGCGCTGCCGCCGCATCGAGCGGCTGCGCCGCCTGGATGGTGTAGCCGGAATAACGCGTCAGGGTGCCGGCCTGCGGATCGCAAACATAGCTGACAGGCGTCGTCACCACCTGAAAACGGTGCGAGGGCGAAGGAAATTTCTGCGGCGACTGCGCGAGGAAGGGATTGCTCTTCAGGGTCACCACCGTGGCGCTGACAGAAGCGACCTGCGCCAGATTGCAGACGCTGGCGTTGACGGCGCAGCCGTAGGCATCCGGCAAGTTTTCGCCCATATTGTAGACGGCGATATAGTCGCCAGCGGTGATCGCCGGCGCGTTCCCCACGACGGTGAATTGATTGGCGTCCGCAGCAGGACCGACGGGATTGAAAGCCAGCACGGGCCCCAGGCCTGGCGCGTCGTCCTCGGACAGATAGCGGCCGCCGGATTTCGTCAGCAGCAGTTCCAGGTATTTCCCATCCGTGCTGACGCGCACGCTATTCGGCAGCGCAAGGCGCACGTCGCGCGCGATGCGCCGCACGGCCGTATCGGCCATGTCGGCCAGGTCGGCGCGGGCATTCGCATCGACATACCCTTGCACGGGCAGGCGGATGAACATGGCCACCATGCCGCCGATGATGCCGGTAATGACGATCACGATGATCATCTCCACCAGGGTAAAGCCGCGCGCACGGCACCGGGGAAAGTAAGTCGTCATGGGATGCTGTTCGGCGCGTAGCGCGTGCGGTAGCCGTCAAGCACGACCTGCTGATTGTCGCCATATGCAACGCTGACGCGGATATGCAGCACATTGGGTGCCGCGATGTTGTTGAGCACAACGGCATTCATGCTCACCGTCGCCGCATATTGGTTGGCAAGCGCTGAAAACGGATTGCCGGCCACATCCGTGGTGTAACTTATGGCGCTGCCATCCTTGGCCACGTAATCATTCACATTATCGTACGGCCGCTGCGTGGCGCCTCCCTGTATGCCAAACGCTTCCCCGGTGGCGCAAGCGGCCTCGCCAGTGGCCGTCTCGGCTGCCGGGTCGTCTACTGCGCAATACGTGAAGCGCGCACCCTCGATTTCGTCCAGCATGCCTTCGGCAATGGCCAGCGCCTGCTTGCGCAGCTGCGGATCGACGCTGTTGCGCGTCGTCAAGCTCATCACGCCAAGGATGCCCACCACCGCCACGCCCACGATGACGATGAAGAGCGCCAGTTCGATCAGGGTCACGCCAGCCTGGGCGCGCCTGGCGGCATGGCGGCTAGCGGTACACATAGCCGGTCTCCGGTGATACCTTGATCTGGTATTGCTGCCCGCCGCCCGTGACGGCCAGCACCAGTAGCGTGGAAAAATCGCCATACGCCGCGTAATATGGACGCCCCAGCGGGTCAAAGTAAAAACCGCTGGCGCCACCCGACAGCTTGACGGACGAGGGCCATCCCTCGCACAGCCAGTTGCGCCATCCGCCGCAGGCGGCCAGGGTTTCCTTGCTGCCGCTGTTGCTGCCGGCAGGCGGCACGCTGCGGCTGGCAGCTGTATCGCAGGCGGAGGTAAAGCAAAGGGCCACGCTGTTGGCATCGATGTGCACAAACACGGCACGATTTTGCGCCACCGCCAGTTTTTGCCCATAGCGCACGATACTGGCCACCTGATCGCTGGCAGTACGCGCGTCAAACGTATCGCGCTGGAAAAATCGGTTGACGGCAAAGGTGGCCAGCAGGCCCGCGATCACCATCACCGCCACCAGCTCGATCAGGGTGAAACCGCGCGCAGCCGTGCGCCGCAGGGAGCCTGGCGGGCCTGCAGGGCGATGCGAAAAGACGGTCGGTGGCTGCTGCAATGGATGGCCCGTAAAAAAGCCCAACGGGCTGACGCCTGGGGTTGGGCTGGTGGTGCGCAAGGAAGGCCGGATGTGGCCGGGCGTTCCTTGCAGAGTGCTCAAAGATTAGTTACACGTGGTAGATGATGCCAGATCGACAGTATTTGCAGGGGCAGTACCTGTAGCGGCGGTGTAGGTAACAGAGCATCCCGAACGCGATGCCACTGCATCAGGGGTCACGACAAAACCGGTCGTAGATATCACATAGTCCGGCTTGGCAATGCCTGCGGCGATTCCAATCCCGGCGGCATCCGCCGTAGGATAACCATTTGCTCCGGTAACCGCGTTTCCTTCCATCGTTACAGTCTTGGTCGGGTCCGCATTGACCAGCCACTGCGCATGGTACAGGGCCGCTCCGGCCTTGATAGCGCCAGCGGCCGCATGCATCTTGGCCACGCGCGCATCGGTCGACATGTCGATGAATTTAGGAATCGCCGTCGCTGCCAGGATGCCGAGGATCACGATGACGACGATCAGTTCAATCAGGGTAAAACCCGCCTGGGCGCCGCTTTTCATACTACGTAAAGACTTATTCATACCTGCTCTCCAAAATCAAATAAAAACTTCCAAACCAACACCATGAAACTGTCGCTGCAGCGGACCAGGAAACGCCTCACTTTGCTACCGGGTCCGACGATTTCCACACCACGATATCGGGTTCCCGGGCGAGCTTGTCAAGATCGGCGTTTGCACCTGGCAAGATTACCTTAAATTTCGCTGCCTCAAACCCTGAATTGGGAAAAATATTGCCTTTGCTAAACAAATAGATGATTCTTTGTTCTTTTTTGTCGTATAACCAATTCCCTGTAGGTAATTTTGCAAGGTCCGGCTGCGCAAACTCGCCCAGGTAATTGGCCGGCTTATCCTCCAGCCAGTCGAACGGGTTTTGCCGCGCCAGCAGCGGCAGCTTGTCGCGCCGGTCCGCCAGGTAAAGGTGCAACACCTGCACCCGCAAGCTGGTGCGCAAGACACCGAGCATCTGCGCCACGGCCACCTGCTGCGCCTGCTGCTGGTAATAGCTGACCCTGTTCAAGAACACTGCCATCAGGATGGCGAACACGCTCGCCACGACCGCCAGCTCGAACAGGCTGAAACCGCGCTGGCGGGCAGGCAGTGCCATCAGTGCAGGGCCGCCCGGCCCAGGTCCCAGATCGGCAGGAAGATGCCCAGCGCCAGCACCAGCACCATGGCGCCGAGAAAGACGATCAAAATCGGTTCGATCTGCGCCGACAGGGTTTTCAGCTCATAATCGACTTCGCGCTCGTACATGTCGGCGATCTCGTCCATCAGGTCGTCGAGGGAACCGGATTCCTCGCCCACGGCGATCATCTGCAGCACCACCGGCGTAAACACGCCGGCCGCCACCGAGGTGCGCAAGATGCTTTCGCCCCGCTCGACGCCGTCGCGCATCTGCTCCACGCGCGTGCTCAGGTAAGTGTTATCGACCGTTTGCGACACCACCGTCAGCGCCTGCACGATGGGCACGCCACTCGTGCTCGACAGGGCAAAGCTGCGCGCAAAGCGGGCCATCGTGCCCTTCAGGATGATCTTGCCGGCGATCGGCAGGCCCAGCTTGGCGCGGTCCCACTTGTATAACCCTTCTTTCGTGCGCAGCCAGGCGCGCCAGCCGAAGAAGCCGCCCGCGCCCAGCAGCAGCAAAATGGGCCAGTAAGCCACCGTAAAGCGCGAGGTGCCGATCAGGATGCGCGTCATCAGCGGCAGTTCCGCATGAAAACTCGCGAACACCTTCTCGAACTGGGGGATGACGAAGATATTCACCACCACCATGGCGGCGAGCATGGCGAAGACGACGAAGGTCGGGTAGCGCGTCGCCGTTTTCACGCGCGCGCGCATGTCGCGGTCGAATTCCAGGTGGTCGAACAGGCGCAAAAACACTTCGTCGAGGCGCCCCGTCATTTCGCCCACGCGCACCATCGACAGATAAAACGGCGTGAAGATCGTGGGATGGCGCGCCATGGCGGCCGACAGTTCGCGCCCCGCATCGAGCGACTCGCGCACATCCTTGATGATGCGCCCGAACGCGGGACTGATGGCAGATTCCTGCAAGCCGGCCAGGCCGCGCATGATGGGCACGCCCGCTTTCAGCAGGGTGTACAGCTGGCGGCTGAACAGTTGCACATCCATGGGCGTGACTTTTTTCTCGGTCAGCTTGTCCCACCAGCTCAGCTTGCTGGTGCCGGCGCCCGTCACCGTCTGTTTGGTGGCGCTGATATCGACGGGCGTACTGCCGCCCGCCATCAATTGATCAGCCACGGCGCCGCTGTCGGCCCCTTCCATCACGCCGGTCAGCAGCTCGCCGCCGGCACTGCGCGCCTTGTAAGCAAAAAATGGCACCTCAATCCTCGCTCTGGTTGCTGATGCGCATCGCTTCCATCACCGTCGTGCGGCCCTGGACTACCAGTTGCACGGCGTGGCGGCGCAAGGTTTCGCCCGCCATCTGCGCCATCGCCACCTTCATGAAGTGGGAAGGATCGGCATGGTTGGCGGCGTCGGCCACGGCGCGCGTGATTTCCAGCAATTCGTACACGCCCGTGCGGCCCCGGTAACCCATGCCATTGCAATGCGAGCAGCCCTTGCCGTGGAAATACTGGTTGCGCTCGACCAGCTCGCCCAGTTCCAGGCGCAGCCATTCGTATTCGTTGGGCGTGGGCTGGTACGGCGTGCTGCAGCTTTCGCAAATCACGCGCACCAGGCGCTGCGCCAGCACGGCTTGCAGCGAGCTGCCCACCATGTAACGGGGCACGCCCATGTCCATCAGGCGCAGCGGCGTGCTGATGGCGTCGTTGGTGTGCAGGGTCGACAGCACCAAGTGACCCGTCATGGCGGCGCGCAAGCCGATCTGCGCCGTTTCCTGGTCGCGCATCTCGCCGACGAGCACGATATCGGGATCTTGCCGCAGGGCCGAGCGCAGCACGCGGGCAAAATTGAGCTCGATCTTGTCGTTCACTTGCACCTGGTTAATGCCGGGCAAGCGATATTCGACAGGGTCTTCCACAGTGATGAGCTTTTTTTCCACGGAATTGAGCTCGGACAAGGCGCAGTACAAGGTCGTCGTCTTGCCGCTACCGGTCGGCCCCGTCACCAGCACCAGGCCGTTCGGACGGTTCACGATGGCGCGGAACTGCGCCACCAGCGCAGGCGGCATGCCGATGGCGTCCAGGCGCAGGGTCGTGCCGCCCTGGTTCAAGAGCCGCATCACCACCGATTCGCCGTATTGCGTCGGCATGGTGGAGATACGCACGTCGATGCGCTGGTTTTTCACGCGGATGGCGAAGCGGCCATCCTGCGGCAAGCGTTTTTCGGAAATATCGAGGTCCGACATCAGCTTCAGGCGCAGCGCCAGCGAACTGGCGATCTTGCTGTCCGCTTCCGTCTGCAGGTGCAGCACGCCGTCGATGCGGAAGCGGATTTGCAGCCGCCCTTCCTGCGGTTCGATGTGGATGTCCGAGGCGCGCACTTGCGTGGCGTCCTCGAACACCGATTGCAGCAGCTTGACGATGGGCGCTTCTTCCAGGCCCGGATTGGCGGCCAGGGCGCCGAAGTCGACGGACACATCGCCCAGGTCCTGCTCCAGCTCGCGTGTCAGGGTGGAAATATCTTCCGTGCGGCGGTAGATGCGGTCGATCGCCTGCAGCACTTCCGTTTCGTTGACCACGGCCAATTCGATGTGGCGCTTGACCAGGCGCGAAATTTCATCGTAGGCGAACAGGTCCGTCGGATCGGACATGCCGACCAGCAAACCCTCGCGCCGGTCTTCCATCACCAGCGCGCGAAAGCGCCGCGCCTGGGTTTCCGGCAGCAACCGCACCAGTTCGGGATTGATGTTGAAAAACTTCAGATTGATGTAGGGAATGTCGAGCTGGCGTGCCAGCGCACCCGAAATTTGCTCTTCCGTGACAAAGCCGTGCTCGACAAAAACGCGGCCCAGCTTGCGCCCCGAACGCTTCTGTTCCGTCAATGCCTGGCCCAACTGTTGTTCCGTCAGCAACTCCTGCTGCACCAAAATTTCACCGAGCCGGACTTTCTCTGGCCTTGCCATGCTTGCTCCTCGACAAATTCTTCAGACGATGCACGCCAGCGGCGCGCGCAGGTATTTTATTCCAGAACCTGTTGTTTCTTAAAGAAAATACATTACGCGGCTTGATTTTCGCGCATTTGCGCACGCTAGAAGGAAACACTTGCCGCCCGCCCTCGCCCATGGCAATAATGGCGGTCGTACGCCCTCTTGCCTGCCGACCCTTGCCCCTATGAACGACTGCGCCATCGAGTTTCACAACGTGCATCTGCAACTGGCGGGCAGCGCCGTGCTGCGCGGCGTCGACCTGCAAGTACGCGCGGGGGAACTGTTCGGCCTGGTCGGCGTGAATGGCGCGGGCAAGACCAGCCTGCTGAAATGCCTGCTGGACTTTTGCACGCCCGAGCGGGGCGACATTGCCATTTTCGGCCAGCCGCACCGGCACGGCGCGGCGCGCCAGCCCTTGTCCTTTCTGCCGGAACGTTTCCAGGCGCCCTACTACCTGACGGGCGACGACTTCCTGCGCTACCTGTCGCGCCTGCACCATGTGCGTCCCGATGCGCAAGCGCTGCGGCAAGCCCTGGACGCGCTGGACCTGGCGCCGCACGCCTTGCGGCGCCCCGCGCGCGACTATTCGAAAGGCATGATGCAGAAACTGGGGCTGGCCGCCTGCTTGCTGTCTGGCAAGCCGCAACTGGTGCTGGACGAGCCGATGAGCGGACTCGACCCGAAGGCGCGCGCGCAGTTCAAGCAAGTGCTGCAGCAAGCGCGCGCGCAGGGCCGCGGCGCCCTGCTCACTTCGCATGCGCTGGCCGACGTGGAAGAATTGTGCGACCGCATGGCCATCCTGCATGGGGGCCGCATCGTGTTTGCGGGCACACCCGCCGAATGCCGCGCGCGCCATGGCGGTGTGGCAGGCGCCAGCCTGGAGCAAGCCTTCCTTAATTGCATCGCGGCATGAACGCCGACACGCACGCCACGCTTCAGGCGCCGTCCGAGCGGCCTTACGCACCGTCCCCGCACGGCATGTATCTGCGCCATTTCGGCTTGCGCACGGCACCGTTCGGCATCACGCCGGACCCGGCCTTCTTCTATTCCGGCAATACACGGGGCGAGCTGCTGGCCGCGCTGCTATATGCCGTCACGCAAGGCGAAGGCATCATCAAGCTGACGGGCGAAGTGGGCAGCGGCAAGACCATGCTGTGCCGCATGCTGGCCGAACGCCTGCCGTCCCATGTCGACGTGGTGTACCTGCTCAATCCCCACCTGGAACCGGACGAAGTCTTGCACGCCATCGCCGCCGAACTGGGCCTGGAACTGGACGGCTGCCGCGCCGATGCCGTGCTGCGCGCCCTGCACGGCGAGCTGATCGCCCGGCATGCGGCCGGGCGCCAGGTGGTGTTGCTGGCAGAAGAGGCGCAAGCCATGCCGGGTGCCACGCTGGAAGCGCTGCGCCTGCTGACAAATTTGGAAACATCCAGCCACAAGCTACTGCAAATCGTCCTGTTTGGCCAGCCGGAATTGCAGCAGACGCTGGACTTGCCCCAGTTCCGCCAGCTAAAGGAACGCATCACCCACAGTGTTACCGTGCCGTGCCTGCCGCAGGCCTTGTTGAACGATTATCTGGCGTGCCGCCTGGCCGCTGCCGGCCGCACGGCGCCCCTCGTTTTTACCCCGAACGCGCTGCGCCTGCTGGCGCGTGCCGCGCACGGCATCGTGCGCAGGATTAACATCCTGGCCGACAAAGCCTTGCTGGCAGCATTTGCGGATGATGCGCAGCAAGTGAGCGCGCGCCATATGCACCTGGCCATAGCCGACAGCCCTTTTTACCGCGCGCCATGGCACGCGGGCAAACTGCTGGCGGGTGCCTTGAGCGCACTGATGCTGCTGCTGGCCGCTGCGCTGCTGTGGCAATGGCTGGCAAGCAGCCAAAGCCAGACAGCGGTGGGGATGGCGCCGCCCTCCAGCCACCCACCCAGCACTATCGCGCAGGCCGAGGCCCGGGCCGCAGCGCCGTCAACGCTGCTCGACAGCAAGCTGGCCGAATCGCGCGACTGGCTGGCACAACAAGGGCCGCAGCAACTGGTGCTGCAGATCGCCAGCCTGCCTGCCAGCGAGACAGCTGCGGCAGAAACCTTTTTGCAGCAGGCGCAGCAAGTTGTCGGCCTGCGCGATATCCATGTCTTTCGCCTGCCTGGTACAGCCCCAGCAAGTACGCCAGCCGGTGCGTCGCCAGGCAAGCCGTCCGGCAGGCAGCAGGCGACACCACCGCCGGCGCCCGCCAGCGCCGCCGCGCGCCTGACCATCGTCTACGGCAGCTTTGCCGACCGGGCCAGCGCCGAAGCCGTTTGGGCCAGGATAGCCCCCGTGTCGCCGCAGAATATATTGCTGAGCAACATGGAGAGTATCCGCATGGAAATGAAAGCCACCCCCCCGGTACAAGCAGGGCGTAGGGCTCCCTGACTTTATTTCTGCATATTGCCTCCCAATCCTGCACAGCCGATTGCTTTTAGGCGATCATGCTGGTTAAAATTGCAAAAGCACAACACGACTCCAAGGGCGAACTTTTCATGATTCAACACCCTATTCCTGTGCTGGCCTCCTGGGTCGCCCTGGCCTGCAGCGCCATGCTGGCCGGCTGCGCCGCGCATCAAACGCCGCTGTCGCCTGGCCACATCAATGCCCCGCCCCGCCCTGCCGGCGTCATTCCCGAACCGGTGCAGCAAAGCAGCGCGCTGGCCGCGCCCCTGGCCGCGCCCAAAGTGGAAACCTACAGCGTCACCGTGCACAAGGTGCCCGTGCAATCGCTGCTGTTTGCGCTGGCGCGCGATGCAGGCATGAATATCGACATCCACCCGCAGATCGAGGGTAGCGTCACCCTGAATGCGCTGAACCAGACCCTGCCGCAACTGCTGGCGCGCATCGGCAGGCAAGTCGACATGCGCTACGAAATCGATGGCAAGAACCTGACGGTGCTACCCGACGCGCCCGTCTGGCGCAATTACAAGGTCGATTACGTCAACATGGCACGCAGCACCAACAGCAGCGTGAATATCGCCACGCAAATCTCCACGGCGGGCGGCGGGTCGAACAACGCCAGCAATCCGGTCGGCAGTACGCAGGGCAGCGGCGGCAGTGGCAATAACAATTCGACCACCCTGGTAGTGAATCGTTCGGAAAATAATTTCTGGTACAGCCTGGAAAAGAATATCCGCGACCTGCTGCGCGAGAGCACGCTCAACGACGTGCTGGTGGACCCACTGGCGCAGCTGAACCAGCAGTTGACAAACATGCCCGGCCAGCAAGGCCAGCAGGGACAGCAGCAGAACCAGGCTGGCAACTTCCCTGCCGCCGGCGCCACTGGCCAGTACGGCGCCCAGCCGCCGATGCAGTATGGCAGCGCGAATGGCAATCCGAACAGCGGTCAAAATGCGCCTGGCCAGCAAGGCACTGGCCAGAACGCGAATCCTGGCCAAGCGCTGGACGCGAACGGCATGCCGCTGCTGAAGCTGGCCAACAAGGGCAGCCCCTCGTCCGTGGTCGTCAACGTGGAAGGCGGCCTGATCGCCGTGCGGGCCACGGGGCGCCAGCACGAGAAAATCGCCGAATTCCTCGACGCGGTATTGCATAGCGCCAAGCGGCAAGTGCTGATCGAGGCGACCATCATCGAGGTACGCCTGAGCAATGAATACCAGCAAGGCATCAACTGGTCGCGCCTGACGGGCAGCCTGAGCCTGACGCAGAAGCAAGTCGGCACTCCTGCGCTCAGCAGCGGCGTCACGCCAGGCATCACGCCTGGCATCTTCGTGCTCGATTATCTGAAGGACAGTTTCAGGACCACCATCCAGCTGCTCGAATCATTCGGCAAGGTGAAAGTGCTGTCCAGCCCGAAGATCAGCGTGCTCAACAATCAAACGGCCATGCTGAAGGTGGTCGACAACAATGTCTTCTTTACCATCAAGGTGACGCCCGCCGTGATCAGCTCGACGGGCACCATCACCACGCCAGCCACCTATGAGTCAAAACTGGAAACGGTGCCGGTCGGCTTCGTCATGAGCGTCACGCCGCAGATTTCCGACAGCGATGAAGTCACCCTGAACGTGCGGCCCACCATCACGCGCATCGTCGGCTACGTGCAAGACCCGAATCCGGCCCTGACCTCGGCCAGCGTGCAAAGCCGCGTGCCCGTGATCCAGGCGCGCGAGCTGGAATCGATCATGAAAGTCAGCAATGGCCAGATCGCCGTGATGGGCGGCCTGATGCAGGACTCCATCGACAACGCCAGGGATGGCGTGCCGGGCCTGTCCAGCCTGCCGTTGGTGGGCAATCTATTTACCTATCGCAATGAAGCAAGCAGCAAGACGGAACTGGTGATCTTCTTGCGTCCTGTGGTGGTCAAGGATGCCAGCGTCAACGGCGATTATCGTGATTATCGCTACCTGCTGCCCGGCCAGGCGCCGCTCAACAGCCAGCCGTACACGGATGGCCCGCCAGCGACCGCCGCCCAGCCGCAGGCACGCCTGCAGGGAGACTTCCCATGAGCTTGCTGATGCAGGCGCTCAAGAAGGCCGAGCGAGCCAAACAGAACAGCCTTTCCGACGAGGAACTGGAAAAGCCGTCCGAGGCCTACGACCAGGTGCTGGAACTGGCACCGGCCGATGCCCTGCCGCTGCGTCCCACGGCTGCCGCGCCGCCCGTGCAGCCGGCCACCACCTTGAGCCTGGAACCGCTGCCGGACGCAGCCGCGCCGCAGCCGACGCCCAGGAGCGCCCAACCGGGCTCACCGCCAAACCAGCAGCCAGGCCCACCTCCCGAGCCGCCGCGCGCGCGCCCCGAACCGCCACCCGCCCGGCCACGCGCCAGCCGCAGCAATACGCCGCCGAAAGGCCCCGCAGGCCCGATCAGCGTCGACCCGGCCACCGTGCGCCTGGCCGTCCTGCTGGCGATTCTGCTGCTGGTGGCCGGTTCCATGGCGTATTGGTACTGGCGCGCCAGCACCAGCCCCGGCGCGGGCGCCAAGCTGCCCGGCGTGCCCATGCCTTTGACGGATGCTCCCGGCACGCTCGGGGTTGCCGGGCCCATCGTGGTGATGCCAGGCGCGGCCACGGCCCCTGAACAGCCTCTGCCGCAAGCCTTGCCGCCGGAATTAGCGCAGGCGCCGCGCCAGCAAGCCGACGCCGCAGAGCAGCAAGCCATGATACAGGCGGCGGCCCAGGCCGCCGTGGCGGCGCAGCTGGCGCACATGGCGCCGCCCGCGCCCGCCAGCCTGCCGCCCGTGGCCGCGCCCGAGAATAGCCAGATCCAGGTACAACGCAGCGTTGCCGCGCCGCAAATCGACCCCGGCGTGCAACAAGCTTACCAGGCATTCAAAGGCGGCCAGCTGGGCCTTGCTCGCCAACAATATGAAGCGGTGTTGCGGCAAGATGCGAACAACCGCGACGCGCTGCTGGGCCTGGCGGCCGTGACCCTGCGCGAGCACCAGGGGGCGCAGGCGGCAGCCTTGTACGTGCGTTTGCTGGAAATCAATCCCGACGATGGCGAGGCGCTGGCCGGGCTGATCGGCCTGCGCCAGGGCGACGTGGTGCTCAGTGAAGCCAAGCTGAAAGCCATCCTGGCCCGCAGCCCCGACAGCGCCCCCGTGCTGTTTGCACTAGGCAATGTGTATGCCAAGCAACGCCGCTGGAACGAAGCGCAGCAGCAATTTTTCCGCGCCTACGGCGCCGCGCCCGGCAATCCCGATTATGCCTTCAACCTGGCCGTGGGCCTGGACCGGCTGAACCAGCCCAGGCTGGCCGCCACGTATTACCAGCGCGCATTGACCCTGGCGCAAACCACGCCCGCCGCCTTCGACCAGGCTGTGGTGCAAACGCGCTTGCGCGAACTGGCCGACCCGGCCATCATCACACCCCGTCAGGAATAAGCACTACATGGCAGAACAGGCAAAACTTCCTCTGGGCAAAGTGCTGATCCAGAAAGGCGTGATCAGCGAGGACCAGCTGCGCATCGCCCTGATCGAGCAGCGGCGCAGCAGCGAACCGCTGGGCAAGCTGCTCATCACCTTGGGCTTCGTCACGGAAGCAACCGTGCGCGAGGCGCTCAGCGAAAACCTGAAACAGGTCAGTGCGGACCTGGCTAGCCTGGTGGTCGACGCCATCGCCTTGAAACTGATCCCGAAGGACGTGGCCAAGCGCTACCGCGTGTTTCCCATCGTCTACGAGCGGCAAGCGGACAATTTGATACTGGCCATGGCCGACACCAGCAACATCGTGGCGCTCGACCAGATCAGCGCCATGCTGGTCAAGGGCATCACGATTTCCACCGTGCTGGTCAACGAATCGGACATTTCGCGCGCCATCGACCAGTACTATGGCTTCGAGCTGTCGATCGACGGCATCCTGCACGAAATCGAAACGGGCGAAGTCAGCTATCAAAGCATGGCTTCGCCGTCGGACGAATACAGCCAGCCCATGGTGCGCCTGATCGATGCGCTGCTGGCCGATGCCGTGCAGAATGGTGCCTCGGACATCCATTTCGAACCGGAACAGTCGTTCCTGCGCATCCGCTACCGCATCGACGGCATCCTGCGGCAAATCCGCAGCCTGCACAAATCGTACTGGCCCGCCATGGCGGTGCGCCTGAAAGTGATGTCGCACATGAATATCGCCGAGGCGCGTGCGCCGCAGGATGGACGCATCAGCATCAAGTTTTCCGGGCGGCAAATCGACTTCCGCGCCTCGGCGCAGCCCACCACGCATGGCGAAAACGTCGTGCTGCGCGTGCTGGACCGGCAAAAAGGCATCGTCCCGCTGGACGCCCTGGGCCTGGCCGAGGCGGAATTGAACTTGCTCAAATTGATGATCGCGCGTCCCGACGGCGTGATCCTCGTGACGGGCCCGACGGGCAGCGGCAAGACCACCACCCTGTATTCAATACTCAACCATATCAATACGGAAAGCGTCAACATCATGACGCTGGAGGACCCGGTCGAGTATCCGATGAACATGATACGCCAGACCTCCGTCAACGAATCGGTCAAGCTGGGCTTTGCCGACGGCATCCGCTCGATGATGCGGCAAGACCCGGACATCATCCTGGTGGGCGAGATCCGCGACCGCGAAACGGCGGAAATGGCGTTTGCCGCCGCCATGACGGGCCACCAGGTGTATTCCACCCTGCATACGAGCTCGGCCATCGGTTCCGTGTCGCGCCTGCTCGACATCGGCATCCTGCCCGACATCATGGCCGGCAACATCATCGGCATCGTGGCGCAGCGCCTGGTGCGCCGTTTATGTCCGCATTGCAAGGAAACGGTCATCGCCGACGACGTCGAGCGCCGTCTGCTGGGCCTGGCAAAGGACGATGCACCCGTATCCATCTGCCGCGCCATCGGCTGCGAGCGCTGCGCGCACCAGGGCTACAAGGGCCGGCTGGCCATCATGGAAATCCTCAAGATGACGGCCGAACTCGATGAATTGACGGCGCGCCGCGCCAGCAGCCGCGAATTGAAGAACGCGGCGCGCGCGGCTGGCTTCAAAGGTCTCGTCGACGACGGCATGCGCCGCGTCATGGAAGGCCTGACGACCCTGGAAGAAGTGGGCCGCGTGGTCGACCTGACGGAAAGGCTGGCCTGATGGCGCAATATGTCTACCGCGCCATGGATGCGGCCGGCGGCTTGATTCCCGGCAGCATGGAGGCGGCCAATGTGCCGGACCTGGAAGCGCGCTTGCACCGCATGCAGCTCGATTTGATCGATTGCAAGATCACGGGCCAGTATCTGGTACTGCTGGGCAAGCGCATCATCCACCGCCGCGACCTCATCAATTTCTGTTTCCACATGGAACAATTGACGGGCGCAGGCGTGCCCATCCTGGAAGGCTTGAATGACTTGCGCGAAAGCACGGATCACCCGCGCCTGCGCGAAGTCGTCACGGATCTCATTGAAAGCATCGAGGGCGGCCTGCCCCTGTCAGGTGCGCTGGCCCAGCATGGCGACATCTTCGACGCCACGTTTACCAGCCTGATCCTGGCGGGAGAACAGAGCGGCAGGATCGCCGAGGTATTCAAGAACCTGTCGGAAAGCTTGAAGTGGCAGGACGAACTGGCCTCGCAGACGCGCAAGATCGTCATGTACCCCGTCATCGTGGCCGTGGTGGTGGCGGCCGTGACGTTTTTCCTGATGATTTATCTCGTGCCCCAGCTGACGGCCTTCATACGCAACATGGGCGGCGAGCTGCCGCTGCATACGCGCGTTTTGATAGCCGTGTCGAATGTTTTCATCGCTTACTGGTATCTGCTGCTGGCCTTGCCAGTGCTGCTGTTTTTCGGCCTGCGCGCGCTCGTGCGCCGCAGCGAGGCCGCCCGTTATGCCTGGGATGGTTTGAAACTGCGGCTGTGGCTGGTCGGCCCCGTGCTGCACAAGATCATCCTGGCCCGCTTCGCCACGTTTTTCGCCCTGATGTATGCTTCCGGCATCACGATACTGGAATGCATCCGCCTGTCCGAAGGCATTGCCGGCAACCAGGTGGTGGCGGCCGGCCTGCGCCGCGCCGCCCAGCTGATCAGCGAGGGTTACGGCGTCACTGCCGCATTCCAGCACACGGGCATCTTTCCGCCGCTGGTGATCCGCATGCTGAAGGTGGGCGAGGCGACGGGTTCGCTGGACACCGCCTTGCGCAATGTCAGTTACTTTTACAACCGCGAAGTGAAGGAATTGATCGAAAAAGTGCAGGCCATGATCGAACCGGCCATGACGGTCATCCTGGGCCTGCTGCTGGGCTGGATCATGCTGTCAGTGCTGGGACCGATTTACGATACCATCAGCACACTCAAAACCTGAGGCCGCCGTGTTCCGCAAACAATTACTCTACATTACCAGCGACACCCTGTGCGCCTACGACTGGAACCAAGGCGTGCTGGGCCAGGGCCAGACCTTCCCCGCCAGCGCAGCCGGGCTGGACGACTTCGCCGCATGGCTGGAAGAACCGCAGGCACAGCGGCTCGACGTGCCCGCCTACCTGCTGACGGACCTGATCGAGGAAGATTTCCAGCGCCAGCTGCTGCCCCACGTGCGCGGCAAGGCGGGGCGCGCCTTGCTGGCGCGGCGCAAGCAGCAATTGCACCGCGACACGCCCTACCGGGGCAGCACCCTGCTGGGCCGCGAAGACACGGGCCGCCACGACGACCAGGTGCTGTTCTTTGCGCTGACCAACCCCAGCTTGCTGCAGCCGTGGACGGAAGCGCTCGATCACTTGCGCGTGCCCGTGGCCGGCATCTATTCGACCAGCCTGCTGAGTATTGCCCTGGTGAAAAAGCTGGCGGTCGCGCACGAACACTTGCTGCTGGTGACGCAGCAATCGGGCGGCTTGCGGCAAAGTTATTACGAAAAGGGCCAGCTGCGCTTTTCGCGCCAGACCCTGGCCATCGCGCTCGACGGCGTGGCCGTGAATATTGCGCTGGAAACGGAAAAGACGCGGCAATTTCTCACCAGCACGCGCATGCTGGCGCGCGGCGACGTCTTGAATACCGTCATCCTGGCGCCGGCCGCGCAAATCGCCAAGCTGGAACTGCTATGCGACAACGGCGTGGAAGTGGCTTACCACTTCATCGACCTGCAACTGGCCGGCGAACGGGTGGGTTTGCGCCAGACGCCGGCGCTGGCCGACGAATTGCTGCTGACCTTGCTGGGCAAGCATCCGCCCCCCAGTCACTATCCGCCCGGTGCGCTGGCCCGTTATTACCACTTCCAGCGCGCGCGCAACACGCTGTATGGCGCCAGTGCGCTGATCGGCGGATCGGCCGCGCTGTGGTGCGCGATTCACTTGCTCGGCGGCATAGCCGACGACGCCAGCACGCAGGGCCTGGCGCAGGAAACGGCGTCCTACCAGGAACGCTACCGCATCGTCATGTCGACGCAGCCGCCTGCGCCGGCCAAGACGCAGAACATGAAAGTGGCCGTGACCCTGGGCCAGATGATCGCCAGTCATGCGCCGGAACCGGGCCGCCTGCTGGGCATGCTGAGCGCCGCGCTGGACCAGGCGCCGCAGGTTGCGCTCAGCCAGCTGCACTGGCATGCAGGCCAGGCGCCCGCGCGCGCGGCCGGCAGCCAGCCGGCGCAGCAGCCGGGCAGCAGCTCCCAGGCCGGCATTCCTGTCGCACCGCCGCAGGCGCTGCGCCTGGAAGCGGACGTGGCCGTGCCGAACAATGACTACCGCGCCGCGCTGGCCGCCATCACGGCCTTCGCGCAAACCCTGGCGCGCCAGCCTGGCTTGCAGGTGACAATCGAGGAAACACCGCTGGACTTGCGCCCCAGCGTGGCCCTGTCCGGCAAGAGCGCCGCTACGTCGCCGGACAGCCAGGCCCGCTTTACCCTCTTGCTCGCGTGGCAGCCATGAGCGGCCCCGTCAAGCAAGCGCCCCTGCCCGGCATGCAGCGCGCCGGCACGCCCGCGCGCACCCTGCCCGCCTGGCTGGGAGAACTGCAACTGGTGCGCAACGCCCTGCTGTGCTTTGCGCTGACCCTGCTGGCCAGCGTGGTGCTGCTCAGCCTGAGCGCCGCCTATCGCGCACGCGAAGCGCAGCAGCTGGACATGGCGCGCCGCACGCGCACGGCGGCCAGCATCCTGTTCAACCACGCGGAAGCGGAGAAGCAGGAAATCCGCGCCTACGAACCGCAATTTTTGGCCCTGCGCCAGCGCGGCCTGATCGGCGAGGAAAACCGCCTGGCCTGGATCGACGCCATCCGCCGCAGCCAGGAACAGCGAAAATTATTGCCAATCAGCTATGACATCAGCCCGCAGCAAGGACTGCAAGTGCCATTGCCCATGGTGATGGGGCAATATCATCTGCGCGGCAGCCGCATGCGCCTGCAGATGGATTTGCTGCACGAGATGGATTTGCTGAACCTGTTGGACGATTTACGCCAGGCCGGCTATTTCGCCGTGCAGGAATGCACGCTCAAGCGCCAGGCAACGGCCGGGGCCGGTACAGGCAACGCAATCGCCACGGGCGCCATGGCGCCCGCCCTGGGCGCCGAATGCGAGCTGCTGTGGCTGACCCTGGGCAGCATGGCCGTGCCCGAACTGGGGCAGCCATGAAGTGCACCCTCGTCCTGTGCGCACTGCTGGCTGGCAGCGCGCTCGCGGCCCAAGGACAGACACAGTCACCGCAGCTGGGACGATTGTTCCTGTCGCCCGAGCAACGTGCCCAGATCGATGCGCAGCGCTACGGGCCGCCGCCGGCCGATACCGCCCTGGCGCCGCCCGCGCCACCGCCGCCACCCGCCCCGCCCGTGGAATTGAATGGCGTGGTACTGCGCAGCAGCGGCCGCTCCACCGTCTGGCTGAACCAGGAAGCGCAGAACGAGCCGCACAACCGCCTTGCCCGTGGCAAGCCCGGCACCTTGACCCTGCGCCTGTCGAACGGCCAGGTGGTGCTGCTGAAACCCGGCCAGCGCTACGACCCGGCCAGCGGCACGGTCACCGAGGCGCAGGAGACGCAGCCATGACGCCGAAGCAAGCGCATCGCCAGCGCGGCGCCGCCCTGCTGTTGCTGCTGGCCGTGCTGAGCCTGGGCGCGGCCAGCCTGTTGATCAGCACCTTCGGCCACAACACGCGCGAGGCCCAGCGCCAGCAGCGCACCCTGGCCACCCTGGCGCAGGCGCGCGAAGCCTTGCTGGGCTTTGCCGCCACGCAAGGCCGCCTGCCCCGTCCGGCCGCCTCCGCCCTCGACGGGTGCGAGCGGGCCGCTGACTGCGCCGACGACGCCGAGTGCAGCGGCTTTTTGCCGTGGGTCGCGCTGGGCGTGGCGGGCGTCGACGCCTGGGGCAAGCTGCTGCGCTACAGCGTCACGCCGGAAATGGCGCGCGCGCCCATCGTCTCGTTTTCCGCCATCGCCAACCGTGTCGTCCTCACGCGCAACAGCCACGGCGACTTCGTCTACGTAGCGGGACAGGAACAATGCGACGTCAGCGCCCAGTGCCTGCCCGTCGTGCTGTTCTCGCAAGGCAAGAATCATCACGGCACGGCCGCCAGCGGCGTGCGGCAGCTCAACACGTCGCGCGGCAATATCGATGCAGCGGCCAACAACAGCGCCAGCCGCAGCTTCATCGCCCGCCCCGCCAGCGACTATGCCGCGCTGCCCGGCGGCGCCTTTGACGACATGCTGAGCTGGATTACCTTGCCCACCCTGTACCAACGCATGCGCGCCGCGCGCAACCTGCCATGAGCGCCCGCCCTCTGCCGTACCGCCGCCAGCGCGGTTTTTCCCTGATCGAGATCGCCATCGTGCTCGTCATCGTCGGCCTGATGATAGGCGGCCTGGTCACGCCCTTGACGGTGCAACTGGAGCAGCGCAAGGTGGCCGAGACGCAAAAGGCGCTGGACGAGGCGAAAGAGGCGCTGACGGGTTACGCGCTGCGCTATGGCTACCTGCCGTGTCCCGCCATCTCCGCCGGCAATGGCCTGGAAGACCGGCGCGGCGTCCGCTGCAATGGAGAAAAACGCGCCGGTTTCCTGCCCTGGGCCACGCTGGGGCTGCGCCAGGGCGACAGCTGGAACAATCTGTTCCGCTACAGCGTGACGCCGGCCTTCAGCGACAGCGGCCAGCTCTTCAACCTGTCCACGCCGCGCGACATCAGCATCGTCACGCGCAATGGCGGCGCACTGTTGCAGGCGACGGCGCTGAACGATATCCCCGCCATGATCATGTCCCACGGCAAGAACGGCTTTGGCGCCACCAGCGTGCAGGGCCAGCGCCAGGCTGCGCCTTTTGGCAACAATGTCGACGAGCGCAACAACGCATCGAATGCCACCATCGTCATCAGCCGCGCCGCCAGCGGCCCGCAGCAGCCCGGCGGCGAGTTCGACGACCTCGTCGCCTGGCTGTCGCCGAACATCCTGTTCAACCGCATGGTGGTGGCGCAAAGGCTGCCACGCTGATGCCGATGCCCATGTCCATGCTCCGGCCCGCCTTCACCATCGCCCGCTACACGCTGCTCGAAGCGCTGCGCAGCCGCCTGCTGTGGCTATTCGTGCTGGCCGCCGGCGCTGCCGCCGGCCTGGCCGGCTTCCTGCAGCAACTGGCGCTGACGGAAAGCGGCGCCGTACAGACGGCGCTGCTGGCCGCCACCCTGCGCCTGGCCAGCGTCTTCCTGCTGGCCACGTTCATCATCACCAGCATGGCGCGCGAAGCGGCCGACCGGGGCCTGGAATTGCTGCTGGCCCTGCCCATGCCGCGCGCCGCCTACCTGCTGGGAAAACTGCTGGGCTACGCAGCGCTGGCGGCCCTGCCCGCCTTGCTGTTCGGCCTGTTGATGGCGCTGTTCGCCGCACCCGTGCACAGCGCGCTGTGGGCGCTGTCGTTGCTGGGAGAACTGTGGATCGTCGCCGCCTTCAGCCTGCTGTGCGCGGCCAGCCTGCAACAAGCCCTGCCCGCGCTGGCCGCCACGGGCGGCTTCTATGTGCTGGCGCGCATGCTGGGCAGCCTGCAATTGCTGGCGCACGCTCCCCACGCGGGCGATTCCCTGCTGCAACGGACCACGGCCGGCGCCATCGACGTGTTGGCCCTGCTCTTGCCCAGCCTCGACGCCTTTACGCGCACGGATTGGCTGCTGTACGCGAGCGGCGACTGGCCAGCCCTGGGCCGCGTGGCGGCGCAAACGGCCATCTATGTCGGCTTGCTGGCCAGCTGCGCGCTGTGCGACTTTTACCGCCGCAACATCTGATGGACAGCGCCCAACGCCCCTGGTCGAGCGTGCCGCGCCCCCTGTGCTGGCTGCTGGCCGCCTGCCTGCTGCTGCAGCTGGGCTGGCGCCTGGCGCAACAGCACGCTCCCGCCCAGGCGCAGCCCCTGCCTGCGCCACCTCCGGCGGCCGTGGCGCGCCTGGCCAGCCTGGGCGAGCCGCTGGCGATGTCGAAGGCCATGCTGCTGTACCTGCAATCGTTCGAGGACCAGCCCGGCGTCAGCTTGCCGTGGCGACAGCTCGACTATGACCGCCTGGCAAGCTGGCTGGACACGGCGCAAACGCTCGATCCGCGCAGCCGGTACGCGCTGATGGCCGCCAGCGAGGTGTACGCGGGCGTGGCCGATCCGCAGCGCGCGCGGCGCATGCTGGCGTTTGTCGCCGCAAGCTTTGCGGCCGACCCGGACCGTCGCTGGCCCGCCATGGCGCAGGCAGTGCTGGTGGCCAGGCACCAGTTGCACGACCTGCCGCTGGCCCTGTCGTATGCGCGCGAGTTGCGCCAGTTGGCGACGGGGCCGCAAGTGCCAGCCTGGGTGCGCGAAATGGAAGCGTTCATCCTGGAAGACATGGACCAGCTCGACAGCGCCCACCTGGTGATCGGCGGCCTGATCGCCAGCGGCCAGATCACCGACCCGCACGAGCTGGCTTTCCTGGCGCACCGTCTCGAGGAACTTGCCAAGAAGAAAGCAAAGCCAGCGCCATGAGCCGCCGCCGGAAATCCCATGCGCGTCCGGCAGCATTTGCAGTAAACTGCCATTCCAAGCTCTAGCAATTTTTTCCAAGGAAATCCCCATGCCCCCACGTCGCCAGCACGGCTTTACGCTCGTAGAAATCGCCATCGTCCTGGTCATCATCGGCCTGCTGCTCGGTGGCGTGCTCAAGGGGCAAGGCTTGATCGACAGCGCCAAGGTGAAAAACATCATCCAGCAATCGAATGCGCTGACGGCCGCCGTCAACGCCTACCAGGACAAATTCCGCGCCCTGCCCGGCGACGATAGCCAGGGCACCACCCACGTACCCAACTCGGCCGGCAATGGCAATGGCGATGGCCAGATCGGCGACGGCCAGCCGCGCGAATTCACCCTGGCGCCGCAACACCTGGCGCTGGGCGGCTTCATCACGGGCTCCTACAACGGCACCTCGCAATTCATGACCAGCGCCCAGGGCGGCGCCGTCTACCTGTACAACGATGAGGTGGGCGGCCGCGCCGGCAATGGCATCCGTTTCGACAACTTGCCCGAGAGCTACGCCGAGCAGATCGACAGCAAACTCGACGATGGCGTGGCCAGCACGGGCAGCGTGCGGGCGAACATGGCATATGGCAATGCCGGTGCTATCATCCCCCGCACCGCCGTCTTTTTCTGAGCCGCCAGTCACTATCAAAGGAATACCATGTCACTGCACCGCACACTCATCGTCTCCCTGGCCGCCGCCAGCGCCTTGCTGGCGGGCAGTGCGCAAGCCCAATACGTGGGACCGACGGCCGGCCCGACCGCGCCCAGCAGCGTGGCTGCCATCTTGAAAAATCCCGTCGACGACCAGGCCGTCGTGCTGCGCGGCCATTTGCTGCGCAAAGTAGGCAAGGAGAAATACACCTTCTCCGACGGCACGGCGGAAATCCGCGTGGACATCGATGACAAGGTCTTCATGAACCGCAAGATCGACGCCAGGACCCAGGTGGAAATCCGTGGCGAAGTGGAAAAAGACTTCATGGAAAGCCCAGAAATCGATGTCGATGTGCTGACCGTCGTCCCGTAAGCTTCCTTGCCATCCCGCCGCCATGGCGGGATGCGCACCTCGCCCGCCTGCCATCGGCGCAGCGCGGCGCTGCATTTGTAGTCCTTGCACAAGCGTTTTTCTACTCCAGAAACTAGGCTTGTCAGAGCAATCAATTTCGTCTAGCATCTTTTCATTCAAGGTCAGCCAGCGCCAGCGTGAGCCTGCCTGTCGACTCATCCATTCTGGGAGCTTTCCGGGTGCAAGGTTTGCCTTCGATACGCTCACGAATTTCATGGCTGGTGCTCGCCTGGGTCATGCCGACGGCGCTGGTGTTTCTCCTGCTCGTGGCGCACAGCTACACGCGCGAGCGTGACCATGTCGTCAGCGAAACGGCGCAGGCGGCACGGGCAGTCGCCGCCACCGTCGAACGCGACCTGAGCGGCGCCCGGATGGCCGCGCGCATCCTCGCTGCCTCGCCGGCCATGCAAGCGGACGACATCGGCGCCCTGCGCATGCTGGCCGACAGCCTGTTGCAGCCGGACCTGGCCGTCAGTGCCTTCATCGTCTCCGACGCCAAGGGACGCCAGCGGATCAATACGGCCCTGCCCGCCAACTTTGCGCTGCCCCCCTTGCCGCAAAAATGGGCCGCCAGCACGGAGCGCGCGCGCGCGTACGGCAAGCCGCAGCTGACCAGCCTGCTCATGGCGCCGGACGAGGTGCCGCGGCTGGCCCTGAACTTGCCCTTGCCTCGCGACAAGGGGGCCGCCCATGTATTGACGGCGCTATCCCCGCCCGACTACCTGCCCGTGCTGCTGCGCGAGCTGCACCTGCCGGCCTATCTGGGCGCAGCCATCATCAATGCCGACGGCATCAACGTGGCGCGCACCCTGGCGCCACAGCGCTATGTGGGCCAACGCAGCTCGGCGCCCCTGCTGGAACAGATACGCCAGGCGCGCGAAGGCGTGCTGCGCCATGCCACCCTGGAAGGCCTGGATGTGTATACGGGCTTTCGCCGCGCCCCCGACAGCAGCTGGACAGTGGCCGTCACCATGCGCACCAGCACGGTGGCCGAAGCCCTGTTGGGTTCGGTCGTCACGGGCTCGCTCATCCTGGCCCTGCTGCTGGGTGCCGGCTTTGCCCTGGCCTGGCGCGTGGGCGGCCGCCTGGCCAGCACCTTGCAGGAACTGACCTCGCAGATCCACGCGCTGGCGCAGGGCAAACCCTTGCTTTTGAACAAGCACACGGACCGCGAATCGGCCGACATGGCCAGCGCCCTGGGCGCGCTGGAACAGGACCTGCGGCGCCACCGCACACAGCTTGAAAGCCTGGTGACCGAACGCACGCTGGCACTGGAAAAATCCACGCGCCTGCTGGAAACCGTGTATGCGACGGCGCCCATCGGCATGCTGTTCGTGGGCCTGGACTTGTGCATCGTCATGATCAACCACTACCTGGCCGCCATCAACGGGACCAGCGTGACGCAGCATCTGGGCCGTCCCGTGGGTGCCATGCTGTTCGACGACGCCGTGCGCGCGGACGTGGAGCGCTGCGTGCGCCAGGTGATCGAGACGGGCATGCCCATCGTCGACAGGGAGTTGAAAGGCCATAGCGGGCAGCAGCGTGAACAGCTGAGCCACTGGATCGTCTCTTATCACCCGATTTTCGGATCCGAACAGCAATTGCTGGGCGTATCGGGCCTGTGGCTGGACGTTAGCGAGCGCCACCGTAGCGAAGCGGAATTTCGCCGCTCGAAACATCTGTTTGGCACCATCATCGAAAACATCCCGGCCATGGTCTTCGTCAAGCGCGCCGACAAACTGAGCTTTGAAATGGTCAACCGCCACGCGGAACTGACCCTGGGACGCTCGCGCGAGCAATTGCTGGGCAAGACCGACCACGACTTCTTCCCGCCACAGCAGGCGTCCGCCTTCGTCAGCGCCGACCGCAAGCTGCTGGCCACGGGGCAAATGGTGGAAATCGAACAGGAAGCGGTCAACACGGCCGACGGCACCACGCGCCACTTCACCACGCGCAAGGTGGTCTTGCGCGACGATGCGGGGCGCGCCAGCCACGTGCTGGGGGTGTCGATCGATATCACGGAACGCAAACGCGCCACCGAGGTGCTGCGCGCCACTACCTGGCGCCTGGAACAAAGTGAGCGCTTCATCCGCACCGTCACCGACAACCTGCCCGGCATGGTGTCGTACTGGGACGCCGACTTGCGTTGCCGCTTTGCAAATAATTTCTATAATGAATGGTTTGGCCGCAGCAGCGCCTAACTGGCCGGCATCCACATGCGCGACTTGCTGGGGCAAAAATTGTTCGACGTGCATGCGCCCCACGTCGAAGGCGTGCTGGCGGGCCGGCCGCAAAGCTTTGAGCGCGACCTGCTCGATCCCGCCGGCCAGGTGTGCCATACGTGGACCAACTACATCCCCGATGTCGACGACAGTGGCGGCGTGCGCGGCTTCTTCGTGCTGGCCTCGGACGTGTCTGAACTCAAGCGCACGCAATTGCGCCTGCACGAACTGAACGAGCAAATGGTGCGCGCGCGCGACAAGGCCGAGGCGGCCAGCACGGCGAAGAGCGAATTTGTCGCCAACATGAGCCATGAAATCCGCACGCCGATGAATGCCATCATCGGCCTGGCGCGCCTGCTGGAAGAGTCGCCGCTGGAGCGGCGCGAGCGCAGCTATGTGGGCAAGATCCAGATGGCCACGCAGTCGCTGCTCAATATCGTCAATGACGTGCTCGATTTCTCCAAGATCGAGGCGGGACAACTGGTGCTGGAACAGCGCCGTTTCCAGCTCGAACGCCTGCTGGACAGCGTAGCCGTGTTGCTGGCCAGCAGCGCCTGGGCGCGCGGCGTGGAGCCCGTGTTCGTGCTCGACCCCAGCGTGCCGGACGAACTGATCGGCGACGCCCTGCGGGTGGAACAGATCCTCATCAACCTGGTGCGCAACGCCGTCAAGTTCACCAAGCAGGGCGAAGTGGTGCTGTCCATCCGCGACGTGTCCAGGGATGCGGCCAGCGTCACGCTGGAGTTTTCCGTGCGCGACACGGGCATCGGCATAGCCGCGGCCGAGCAGGAACACATCTTCGACGCGTTTTCCCAGGGCGACAGCGGCACCAGCCGCAAATACGGCGGCACGGGACTGGGGCTGGCCATCTGCCGGCGCATGGTGGAATTGATGGGGGGCACCCTCAGCGTGACAAGCGTGCTGGGCGAAGGCTCCGACTTCCGCTTCAGTTGCCGCTTCGACAAGGTGGCGCCACCGCCCGAGCCGCCCGCCAAGGGTGCGCCCAGAATCCTGTCGCTGCTGATCATCGACGACAATGCCAGCGTGCGCGCCATGCTGGAAGACTGGTGCGCGGCGCAGGGCTGGCACAGCCGCAGCGCCGACAGCGGCGCGGCCGGCCTGGCCCTGCTGCTCACCCACGCCAGCGGCGGCCCGGCAGCGGACCTGGTACTGCTCGACGCCGCCATGCCCGGCATGGATGGCATTTCCATGCTTACCGAGGCGCGCGCCGATGCGCTCCTCGCGCTGCCGCCCGTGATCATGCTGGTGGCCGACCAGGATAGGGAAAACCTCGAACGCCTGGCCGACAGCCTGACGCTGGCCGGCATCGTTTCGAAACCGGCCACGCCAGCGCGCCTGCTGGCGGCCGTGACGGCCGTGCGCGAAGGGCGCAGCATCCCTTCCGCGCCGCCCGTGTCCACGCCCCTGTCGGGCTTGCTGGAAGGCATGCGCGTGCTACTGGTGGAAGACAATGAAATCAACCAGGAAGTGGCGCAGTACATTTTGCTGCACGCGGGCGCGCGCGTGGCCATGGCCGCCAACGGCCGGCTGGCCGTCGACTTGCTCACCAGCACGCCAGACGCCTGGGACGCGGTGCTGATGGATTTGCAAATGCCCGTCATGAATGGCTATGACGCCACCCTGGCCATCCGCGCCCTGGGCTTGCGGGACCTGCCCATCATCGCCATGACGGCCAATGCCATGGACGAGGACCGCCTGCGCGCCATCGCCAGCGGCATGAATGCGCATGTGGCCAAACCCATCGATGTCGACGACATGATCCAGACCCTGACCCGGCTGGTGCCCGCGCCCCGGGGCGACGGCGACAGCGCCGTCCGGGCTGGCCATGTCGTCGCGCCCATGCCGGAGGTGCCGGCTGCGGTGCCCGGCATCGACCTGGCTGCGGCGCTGCAACGCTTCGGCGGCGATTACGGCGCCTTCCTGGCCCTGCTCAAGCGCTTTGAAAATTCGCAAGGCGACGCCGTCGAGGAAACCCGGCGCTTGCTGGCCGCTGGCCAGACGCAGCAGGCGGCGCAGCTGCTGCACCGCGTCTGCGGCGTGGCGGCCAACCTGGGCGCCACGCATATCGCCAGCCTGGCCGGGGAAGCGGAAAAAGCGCTGAAAACGGGGCAATCGCACGCCATAGCCATCTTGCTGGGTCGCCTCGAACAAGCGATGGCCGAAGTCATCGAAGCGGCGCGCACCCTGCCCTCGCCCTTGCGGCGCAGCCAGCCGACCGAGGCCGCGCCCGGCAGCGCACCGGTCGACCTGCGCGCAGGCCTGGCCCAGCTGCTCGTCTTGATCCGCAACAATAACCTGAAGGTGCTGGCGCAATTTCACGCCCTGCACCCCACCCTGCAACAGTCAGACCGGGAAGCGGCCCTGGCGATGGCAAACGCGATCGAGACATTGCATTTTTCCGTAGCGGAAAAACTCGTGCTCGATCAGCTGAAACGAGAGGAAAACAAGTGAGCTGGACCAACCTTGCCATGAACGGGCGCATCCTCATCGTCGATGACGCCATGGAAAACATTCAGATTCTGCACCAGTTGCTGCGCGAGGAACACGAGGTGCTGTTCGCCCTGAGCGGCGAGAAAGCGCTGGAAATTGCACATAATCAACTGCCCGACCTGATCCTGCTCGACGCCGTCATGCCCGGCATGGATGGCTATGCCATGTGCAATGCGCTGCGCGAATCGGCCATCCTCTGTGCCATTCCCGTCATCTTCGTCACGGCCCTGAACCAGCCCGAAGATGAGACGCGGGCGCTGGAAGCGGGCGCCGTCGACTTCATCACGAAGCCGTTCAACGCGGCTGTCGTACGGGCCCGCGTGCGCAGCCAGCTGACCATCAAGCGGCAAGCCGACGCCATGCGCGAACTGTCGCTAACGGACTCGCTGACGGGCGTGGCCAACCGGCGCAGCTTCAACGACACGCTGGACAGCGAATGGCGGCGCTGCGCGCGCGACGGCGTGCCGATGGCCCTCATCATGGCCGACATCGACCATTTCAAGGATTACAACGATACGTATGGCCACCAGGCGGGCGACCTGTGCCTGCAGCAGGTGAGCGCCGCCCTGCGCCGCTGCGCCGTGCGCCCGCCCGACCTGCTGGCGCGCTACGGCGGCGAGGAATTCATCATCCTGCTGCCGCAGGAAACGCGCGAAGGGGCCGAAGTGGTGGCCCGGCGCATTCTGGACGAAGTGCGCGCCCTGCACATCGCGCACGCCAGGTCCAGCGTCGGCCCGCACGTCACCGTCAGCCTGGGCATGGCCAGCGTCATGCCCACCGAAGGCATGGACCCCAGCGTCCTGATCCGCGCCGCCGATGCCCTGCTGTACCGCGCCAAGCATACGGGACGAGACAGGTATTGCGCGTCGTAGGGGGAGTGAGCGGACGCACTCAATAATCCGTCGAACGCGACAGCGTATCCCAGTGCGCCAACAAGAGGGGGCGGAAAGTGCTAAATCAAGCGTCGAGGAAAGCCCATTTCCGGTCCAAGCAATTTCCCGCTGTGTCATCAACGGGAACGCTGAGGCAAAAACGCCTCCGCTGGGCCTTATGTCGGCGCATGCACCGGGGCAGGCTGTCGCGATGCGATCTCGTCCAGTTTAATCTCGCCAAAGCGTTTGACAAAAGCGGCTTCTGCATCAGCCATGGTAGCCACCATAACGGCATTGACGTTCTTCTCCACCAGACAGTCCGAATGGCGGCTGCGATTGCCTATAGCGAAAAGCTTGGGGCGGCCGAGGGCCTCATAGATAGCTAGCAGCGTGATCTCGTGTAACGGACGCGCCAGTTGCCACCCGCCGCCATGTCCCTTGCCGGAGCGAACCAAGTTCGCATCGCGCAGCCCTGCCATGGTGCGCCGAAACACGGCCGGGTTGGTGCCCATGCTGCGCGCCAGCACCTCGGAAGTGAGCGGCTCGTCGACTTGGTCCATGTGCAGGAGGACGTGCAGTACGTCAGAGAGTCGCGTGTCTCTGTTCATCGTGTGACCTTTCATTTGACTATGCTTGCTCTGCTACGGTGGACGTTGACATGAAATGCCTCGACACGTATCATTAAAAGATACATGACTTGCCACGCGTCATCTAGGTCTTGCTTCTTCATCGCTTCAGGCCTTGCTATCCAGCACCGCAGAAACAAGAGATTATAAAATAGGAGATTATAGTGCGATACGACACGATCATCATCGGGGGCAGTTTCGCTGGGCTGTCGGCCGCCCTCTATCTTGGGCGCGCGAGCCGTTCAGTGTGCGTTCTTGACACGCGCGCGCCCCGCAACCGCTTCGCCAGCGCTTCACACGGTGTGTTTGCCCAGGATGGCAGCGATCCCATGACCATGCTCGCGACCATGCGCGCCCAGGTGGCAGCCTACCCGACAGTACGTTTCGTCGACGAGGCGGCCGTGGGCGCGGTGCATGAAAACAACGCTTTCAGCGTCACGTTGACGAAAGGTGAGGTCGTGTCGGGCACCACGCTGCTACTTGCATTCGGGATTACAGACATCCTGCCCGATCTTCCAGGCGTGGCCGAGCGCTGGGGTAAATCCGTGATTCACTGCCCCTATTGCCATGGCTATGAATTCAACGGGAAACGGCTTGGCGTGCTAAACCTTTCGCCTATGTCGGTTCATCAGGCTTCTTTGATTCCTGAATGGGGGCCGACGACTTTCTTTCTCAATGGAGGCGCGATTGAGCAGGACGCGGCTGCGGATCTCGTGCGGCGGGGTGTCACGATCGAACCCGCGCCCATTGAACGTCTGGTGGGTGAGGATGCGGCGCCGTTTGCAATCAGGCTCAGCAACGGCAATGAGCAACCGCTGGACGCGCTCTTCATCGGCCCACCGTATCGCTTTAGCAGCGACATCGCCGAACAGCTCGGCTGTGCAATCAAAGCTGGGCAGTTGGGACCCTGTGTCACCGTGGACGAGATGAAAGCAACAAATGTCGCCGGCGTCTTCGCCGCTGGCGACATCACACGCTCGGGCCACACCGTTACTTTTGCGTGCGCCGACGGGGTCATGGCCGCACTGGCCATCCATCGCTCGTTAATTTTTTGAGGGAACATATAATGACCGACAAACCTTCGCCCTATGCTAACTCGGGCGCTATCGCGTCCTATACGGATGATGCTCCTCGCAAAGTGCCAGGACTGGTAGATCTCCATCGCATGACGATGTTGCTTCTTGCCGAACAAGCTCCCAATGCAGCACATATTCTTGTCGTCGGCGCCGGAGGCGGAATGGAAACCAAAGCATTGGCCGAAGCGCAAGCGGGTTGGCGTTTTACCGGTGTGGATCCTTCACCGGCTATGCTGAACCTGGCGCGCCAGACGGTTATGCCATTCGCGGACCGGATCGATCTGTTGGACGGGACCGTTGATCAGGCGCCGGCCTGCCCCTTCGACGGCGCAGTATGCCTGCTCACACTCCACCACATCGACCGAAGCGAGCGGCTGAATACCTTGCGTGAAATCCGCCACCGTCTGAAACCTGGCGCTAGCATCGTGATTGCTGGTCACTCGGCCCCCGGCCCTGACCCTAGCCGGTGGATGAAGCTCTCTGTTGCGTTCGGCGATCGAGCCGGCTTCGATTGGACGAGGGCCACAGACACAGGCAGGATGATGACTGAACGCCTGTCGCTACTCGCTCCCCCCGAGGAAGAAGCGCTGTTGCGTGAGGCCGGTTTTGTAGATGTCGCTTTGTTCTATGCCGCCTTTTCCTTTCGTGGCTGGGTGGGGATCGCTGGTCACCAGAAACCTGATTAAGAGCGTTCCGCACCGACCAAGGGCCTAGGGGGATGCGCACATCCTGCTCATCGACCAGGCCGGCAGTCTTCTGCCGCGCATCAAAATCACCGAACTGCTGGTGGATGTGGATGAACGGACCGGCTTCACCCGCCACTTCGTGCCCCTCAAAAGCAGTGCGCAGGCTCAGGACAAGACCTTGCTACTGTCGGCGATCCTGGCTAACGCTATCAACCTCGGTCTGACCAAGATGGCGGAATCAACCCGTCAACGCAACATTTAGCTGCTGAACAGTCAGAATAAAAGATACTAACCATTCGAACTCGTACCAGGATAACAACGCATCAAAAACTCCGCCACGCACACGGGTTTCGTGTCGCCCTCGCGCTCCATGGTGACGGCCCAGTGTACTTGTGCCCCTTCCGGCAGGTCGTCGACGGAAAGAATGTCGAGCCGCGCGCGCAAACGGCTGCCGACGGGCACAGGCGCGGGAAAGCGTACCTTGTTCAAGCCGTAGTTGATGGCCATGCGGATGCCGGCCATGTGCAAGGCGCCCGCAAGCATGGCCGGCAGCAACGACAAGGTCAGGAAACCGTGCGCCACGGTGCAACCGTACGGCGACTCGCGCGCGCAGCGCTCCACATCGACGTGTATCCATTGATGGTCGTCCGTGGCGTCGGCGAAGGTATCGATGCGCTGCTGGGTGATGGTGAGCCAGTCGGAAACGGCCACGTGCTGTCCCGCCAGCGCTTGAAAACCGGCGATGCCGGCGATATCACGCATGGCGCTGCTCCACTGGTTCCACCGGACGGCGGCCGAACATGCCCATGCCTTCGACGGTGGTCACCACCTCGCCATGCTGGTTGCGCACGCTCCACACGGAAATGACGATGCCACGGTCCGGTTTCGACGTCGATGGCCGCACTTCCTTGACCTCATAGGTCAGGTGCAGGGTATCGCCCGCGCGCACGGGTTTGAGCCAGCGGATGCTGTCCAGACCGGGCGAACCCATGCTGGACGAATGCTTGAGCAGATTATCCACCACCAGGCGCATCATCATGCCGCAGGTATGCCAGCCGCTGGCGATGACGCCCTTGAAGATGGTTTTTTCTGCGGCCGCATGGTCGACGTGGAAGGGCTGCGGGTCGAAATCCGTGGCGAAGGCGATGATTTCCGCCTCCGTCACGTGGCGCTGGCCCAGGTCGATTTCCAGTCCTTGCGTAAAATCTTCGAAATACCAGTGCTTGGGTTTGATTCCGGTCAATGCGGTCATGCGGTCTCCGTCGGCAAAAAGCCCGGCTGGGCGATAAAGCGCTCGATATGGTGCTCCACATCGCCCAGAGTCAGGGCGATCATGGAGAGGCGCTTGAAATGATGGGCGGCAGGCAATTCATCGGTGACGCCCATGCCGCCATGCAATTGCACGGCTTGCTGGCCGACAAAGGTGGCGGCCAGTCCCACTCTCGCCTTGGCGGCCGACACCGTGCGACGGCGCTCCGCCACGTCGTCGCTATCGACCTTGGCGGCGGCCAGCATGGCCATCGAACGCGCCTGCTCCAGGTGAATGAACATGTCGGCCATGCGGTGCTGCAAGGCCTGGAATTTGCCGATCGGCGCGCCGAACTGCTGGCGCGTCTTCAGGTACTCGAGGGTGGCGGCAAAGATCGCATCCATGGCGCCCACAGCTTCCGCGCACAACAAGGCGGCGCCATAGTCGAGCGCTGCATCGAGCACGGGCCAGCCCTGCCCCGCCTGACCAATCAGGGCGTCATGCCCCAGCACCACTTGCACCAGGGTGACGGTGGCGGCGCGCTGGCCATCGATGGTGCGGTAGTCGCGCACGCTCACGCCCGGCGCGTCGGCGGGCACGAGGAACAGCGAAATGCCATCCGTCTCATCCTGACTGCCGCCGCTGCGCGCCGAGACGATGAGGGCGCCCGCCTGCGCGCCATGGATGACGACGGTTTTCTCGCCATCGAGCACGAAACCGTCGCCGCTGGCGGTGGCCGTGGTGGCGATAGCGTGCATATCGTGGCGCGACTGCCGCTCGCCCAGCGCGCAGGCCAGCGTCAGGCTGCCGCTGGCAACCTGTTCCAGCACGCCATCGTGGCCGCCGGCCAGCGTCAGAAAGCGCGCCCCCAGCACGGTGGCCAGATACGGTTCGACCACCAGGCCACGGCCCAGTTCTTGCATCACCAGCAGCATGTCGACGGCCGTGCCGTCGAAGCCGCCCGCGCCGGCCGGCAGCGGCAAGGCCGTCATGCCCAGCTCGGCCAGGGTGGCCCAGGCAGCGCTAGAGACGCCCGTGGCCGAGTGGACGATCTGCTTGCGCGTTTCAAATGGGTAATCTTTGTCGACCCAGCGCCTGAGCGCGTCGGCAAATTGCTGCTGTTCCTGATTAAAATGGAAGTCCATATCGTCTCCTTCTGGCTTACAAGCCCAGGATCATCTGCGTGATGATGTTTTTCTGGATTTCATTCGAGCCGCCATAGATCGATGTCTTGCGGTAATTGAAGTAGTACGCGGCCAGCGGCGCGGCCAGGTCTTCGCCGCCTCCGCTGTGTGGCGCGCTGCCGTCGAGAAATGCCGGATCGAAGGGCAAGGCTTGCGGGCCGATGGCTTCGACCATCAGTTCCGTCAGCTGCTGCTGCAGCTCCGAGCCGCGCACCTTCAGCATCGAGGCCTGCGGTCCCGGCCCCTTGCCTTCTTCACTGATGACACGCAAGACCGTCATTTCCAGCGCCATCAATTCGATTTCCAGGTGGGCCACCTTGGCGGCAAAGGCGGGATCGTGCAGCAGCGGCGCGCCGCGCTTGGTTTGCTGCATGGCCAGCTGCTTGAGGAAAGTCAGCTCGCGCTTCGAGCGGCCCACGGCGGCGATGCCCGTGCGCTCGTGCCCCAGCAGATACTTGGCGTAAGTCCAGCCCTTGTTTTCCTGGCCCACCAGGTTGCTGACGGGCACGCGCACATTGTCAAAAAAGACTTCATTCACTTCGTGTTCTTCATCGAGCATGATGATGGGGCGCACGGTGATACCCGGCGTTTTCATGTCGATCAGCAAGAAGGTGATGCCTTCCTGCTTGCGCACCGTGCTATCCGTGCGCACCAGGCAAAAGATCATGTCCGCGTGCTGGCCCAGGGTGGTCCAGGTTTTCTGGCCATTCACGATGTAATGCTCGCCGTCGCGCTGGGCCGTGGTTTTCAGGGAAGCAAGGTCGGAACCGGCGCCCGGCTCCGAATAGCCCTGGCACCACCAGTCGTCGCAGTTCAGGATGCGCGGCAAGTAATAGGCTTTTTGTTCGGCGTTGGCGAAGGCCATGATGACGGGCGCCACCATGTTGATGCCGAACGGCAAAATCGGCGGCGTGGCGGCGCGCGCGCACTCGTCTTCCCAGATATGGCGCTGCACGGCCGTCCAGCCCGTGCCGCCATGTTCGACGGGCCAGGCCGGTGCGGCCCAGCCTTGCTGCGCGACTATCTTATGCCAGCGCACGTAATCATCACGCTTCAGACGCAGATGCTGGCGCACCTTGCGCTGCAAGTCCGCCGGCAGATGGGTGTCGAGGAAGGCGCGCAGCGTGTCGCGGAACGCCGTCTCCTCGGCCGTGTAATGCAGGTCCATGTCTGTCTCCTTGTTCTTATCGGTTGCCGTGATGACTGCACGCAAGGAAGCTCAGCGCACAAAAAAGCACGACCGTTCTCAATGATTGTACAACAGAATGGGAGCAGCGCCAGGCCTTTTACAAAGGCGGCGCTGCCTGGAATGGAACGGAATTGGCCGGTTGCCGTCGTTGGCAGCGTCCCTACCCCAGGCCGGCTGCTGCGTCGATCATCAAGCGCTCGCAGCGCGTCCGAGGTCCATGCCGAGCTTGTCCACAAAGCGTTCCATGGTTTCCTCGCCTAAATGGGGGTGTACTGAATTCTGTGTAAACGGTTTTTCGTTTAAGTCTGCGGTACCCGGTCTTCAAACTGGATGGCGAAGCGGTTCAGTGCCGCTTTCCAGTCCCGTATTGGCATCGTCCACTTCTTGCTA
>NZ_PEBS01000051.1 GCF_002869965.1 Janthinobacterium sp. ROICE36 | reverse complement strand
TCTACAACCACAACATTCCCCAGCGCGCCTTGGATAACGCAACACCGATTCAGGCGATGAAGAAATGGCAGGAGAAAAAGCCGGAATTATTCGTTAAACGCGTATATAACCAGGCCGGTCTTGACAGATAGGTCGCGATCGCCGGGCACTTTCGAGGCGCTTTTCTGATAGATGGCGCGGGTGGCCAGCAATGCATCGAGCAAGCCTAGTGCGGTTTGTTCTTTGGGGCCGGCAAGTAGCGGGCGCAACGAGGTCATTTCCTCGGTTGAGGCCGACAGCATAAAGTACTCGAAGGGATTGCCGGTGGCTGCCGCCTTTTGAGACGCGACAGCTTCCATTTGACGCAAGGCTTCGAGCTTCGCGCGGGCGGCCGGATTAACCGGCTGGGCCAGCATCAGGGTGATCAGGTATTTGGCCGCACCGACGAATTCCTGATCGATGCCCCAGTGCTCGAAGCGCGGTCCTGCGGCCAGGGCAAAGCCGGCGAGCATCTCTGCTTCCTGGCGCATGGTGTAGAAAGCAATGGAGTCCGGATAGGTGGCGTCGAATCTGGCGATAGCAGCAACCGCGTCGGGGCCCTTGAGTATCGCTTCGAGCGCGCTTGTCACGGCTGGACCGTTTTCAGTTACCAGGGTCGTGAAGCCGGCCGGGGGCAAGGCATTGAAGTAGGCGGAAGAGAACTGGGCGATCTCGGCGACACCGTGATCCTCGCCGAGGAGGACGTACTGCGCCTGGCGCGAAGCCTGCAACAGCAGGGCCGCACCGGGTCCCGATAGGGTGCCTTTGTCAACGGTGATAGCGAGCCGGCTAGCTGTAAGTTTTTCAAGGACGGCGGTATCGGCGACGGCCGAATCGGCGAAGCCGAGCGTCAGGGTGGCGGCAAGGAAGGCGAGACGGAAGAACATGGTGTGTGGGCCGATCAGGGCGGTCAGTGAGTGGGTCAACAGTTTAAATTGTCGCTAGCAACGTCGGCTTCTGGCCGATAGCAGCACACCGTCATGTATCATCGCACGATGTGCCTGCTTTCAGTGATGGAAGGCGGGTTTGTGTGTCGTCTACCTGTGCGGCGGCGTCAGCACGCTGGCGATCGCCTTCGGCAATGTTTCCGGATAATCGCGGCTGAAGTGCAAGCCGCGGCTTTCGCGGCGCGACAGGGCGCTGTTGACGATCATCGAGGCCACGTCGACCAGATTGCGCAATTCCAATAAGTCGTGCGTGATGCGGAAGTTGCGGTAGTACTCGTCGATTTCTTCCTTCAAGAGGGCAATGCGGTGCTGGGCCCGCTCCAGCCGTTTGGTGGTGCGCACAATGCCCACGTAATTCCACATGAAGCGGCGCAGCTCGTCCCAATTGTGGGCAATCACCACTTCCTCATCCGCATCCGTAACGCGGCTTTCATCCCAGTCGGGCAGGTACGGCGTGCCCAGCTTTTCCTTGCTTTCGATATCTTGCGCGCAGGCGCGGCCGATGACGATGCATTCCAGCAAGGAATTGCTCGCCAGGCGGTTCGCGCCATGCAAGCCGGTGCACGCCGTTTCGCCGACCGCGTACAGGCCCGGCAAGTCGGCGCGGCCCGCCAAGTCCGTCACCACGCCGCCGCACGTGTAGTGGGCGGCCGGCACGATGGGGATCGGCTGCTTGGTGATGTCGATGCCCAGTTCCAAACAGCGCGCGTAAATGGTGGGGAAGTGTTCGATGAGGAACTCTGCCGGCTTGTGGCTGATGTCCAGGTGCACGTAGTCGAGGCCCCGCTTCTTGATTTCGAAGTCGATGGCGCGCGCCACCACGTCGCGCGGCGCCAGTTCGGCCCGCTCGTCGTGGGCCAGCATGAAGCGCTGGCCGGCTGCCGCGCCCGCTTCAGGCGGCAGTTTCAGCAAGCCGCCTTCGCCACGGATGGCTTCGGTGATCAGGAAGGATTTCGCGTACGGGTGGTACAAACACGTGGGGTGGAACTGGATGAATTCCATGTTCGACACGCGGCAGCCGGCGCGCCAGGCCATGGCGATGCCGTCGCCGCTGGCCGTGTCGGGATTCGTTGTATATAAGTATACTTTTCCCGCGCCGCCCGTGGCCAGCACGGTGTGCTCGGCGGCAAAAGTATGCACCTTGCCCGTTTGCTCATCCTGTACGTACAGGCCGTGGCAATGCGGTTGCGCATTGCGCTGGGTGGGCTTCATGCCCAGCTTGTCGGAGGTGATCAGGTCGATGGCGCAATGGTGTTCGAACAGGCTGATGTTCGGATGGGCGCGCACCTTTTCTTCCAGGGTCACTTGCACGGCGTGCCCGGTGGCGTCGGCCGCGTGGATGATGCGACGCTGGCTGTGTCCGCCTTCGCGGGTCAGGTGGAAGCCCAGCTCGGCCGTGGCGTCGCGCGTAAATGGCACGCCTTGCTCGATCAGCCATTCAATGGCTTCGCGGCCGTGCTCGACGATATAGCGCGTGGCGCTCTCGTCGCACAGGCCGCCGCCGGCGATCAGGGTGTCTTCGATATGCTGCTGGTGGCTGTCGCCCGAGTCCAGCACGGCCGCGATCCCGCCCTGCGCCCAGTTGCTGGCGCCATCGAGCAGCGCGCGTTTGGAAATGATCGCGACAGTGCGCGTCTCAGCTAAATGCAGTGCAACCGATAAACCCGCCAGGCCACTGCCGACAATCGCTACATCAAATTTCATGACATTTATCTCTTTTAGGGGAAGCATACTATATGCCATTTCCCTTCATTCGGTAATGTGTTGAGATAAATTCTGCCAGCGAAAGATCGCTGGGGCCGTAGCTTGTGGCGCATCAATGTCTTCGTGGAACAGTTCGCCATCATGGCAAGACAGCAGCAAGCCGCCCTGTGCGCGGCCGGATGCTTTTTGCCGCAGGAGTAACCATGATCCGCATCTTCAGCCATTACGTCTCGAAAACAGCGTTTATCCTGCTGTTGCTGGAAATCCTGATCCTGCTGCTGTCGGCCACCCTGACATCGATGCTGTGGCTGGCGGACGGCAGCCGCGTCCTGCGGGTGGGCGAGGTCTATCTGTCGTCCGTGATCTTTGCACTGGTCATCGTGTTCAGCATGAGTGCGCTGGGCATGTATCAGCACCGCTCGCGCGAAGACATCCGCAACACTTTATTGCGCATCCTGCCCTCGTTCGCGCTGGGTTTTGCCGTGCTGAGCGTGTTGATCCGTTTTGTCCCGTCCTTGCATTTCGGGCGCGGCAGCGTGCTGATCTTCGGCCTGGGCGCCATCGGCGTGCTGCTGGCGCGCCTGGTGGTGTTCAAATCCTCGCAATCGGCGCTGATGGAAGGCCGGCTGATCCTGGTGGGCGGCGGTGCGCTGGCGCGCGAATGCATGGACTTGGCGGCCAGCAAGATCGGTTTCCACCAGTTTACGGTGGTCGGCTGCATCGATGTGGCTGGCGAGCAATGCTGCGTGCCGGCCTCGGCCTTGCTGCCGGCCGAACCGTCGCTGCTGGCCATGGCCCAGCGCCATGCCGCGCATGAGATCGTCGTCTCCGTCAGCGACCGGCGCAATGGCGCGTTTCCTGCCAAGCAACTACTGGAATGCGCGCTGGGCGGCGTCAAGGTGATCGATGCGGCCACGTTTTTCGAGCGCGAAGCGTGCCAGATCCGCATCGATTCATTGCAACCGAGCTATCTGATCTATGGCGGCGGTTTCGACCAGAGTTTTTTTCGCGCCGCCTCGAAGCGTTTGTTCGACCTGGCGGCCAGCAGCATCATCTGCCTGGCGGCGCTGCCCGTGATGCTGGTGACGGCGATCTGCATCCGCCTGGAAGACGGCGGCCCCGTGTTTTACCAGCAGGAACGGGTGGGGCGCGACGGCTTGCCTTTTAAGGTGTTGAAATTTCGCAGCATGCGCTGCGATGCCGAGCGCGACGGCAAACCCATCTGGGCGCTGGCCAACGATGCGCGCATCACGCGCGTGGGTAATGTCATTCGCAAGCTGCGCATCGACGAGTTGCCGCAGGTGCTCAATGTGTTTCGCGGCGAAATGAGTTTTGTCGGGCCACGCCCCGAGCGCGCCCACTTTGTCGAGCAACTGAAGCAGCAGGTGCCTTACTACAACATTCGTCACAACATCAAGCCGGGCATCACGGGCCTGGCGCAGGTGCGCTACCAGTATGGCGCCTCTGTCGACGATGCCGTGAAGAAGCTGCAATACGATTTGTATTATGTGAAAAACAATAGCCTGTTCCTCGACTTGCTGATCCTACTCGACACGGTGCAGGTGGTGCTGTTTGGCAAGGGCAGCCGATGATGGGGGCGCGGTCGGACTGGCTGGCGGCGGCCGACGCTGGGGCACTCAGCCATGGCCTGGCGTCGCTGGCATTCTTCGTGCTGGCGCTGCTGCTCATCAGCAACTGGCGCGCACGGCAAAATGTGCGCGCCTTGCTGGTGGCTTGCCTGGCGACGGGCGGCTGGGCCACGGGCACGGTGGTGCTCGTGCTGCTGGGACAGCGCCTCGCGCTGGCCGGCGATGCGCTGGAACTGCTGCGCACCCTGGCCTGGCTGGTCTTCCTGCTACTGCTGATCGAGCCGTCGCGTCCCCGCTTGCGCCTGGTGCTGGTGGGCATCGTCCTCACGGCGCTGGCGCCCTGGCTGTTCTCGATGGCCTCTTCCTGGCTGGCACTGCCTTTGCCGGCGCGCATCATCGCCAGCCTCAGCCGTTTGCTGCTTGCCGTGCTGGGTATGTTGCTGGTGGAACAGTGGTATCGCAACACGCCGCCCCTGAAACGCTGGGGCATCAAGTTCGCCTGCCTGGGCGTGGGCGGGCTGTTCGCCTACGATTTTTATCTGTACAGCGACGCCTTGCTGTTTCGCGCGATCAACGACGACATCTGGGCCGCGGGCGGCATCGTCGACGCCCTGTGCGCGCCGCTGCTGGCCGTCTCGGCCGCGCGCAATCCCGGCTGGGCGCTGGGCCTGTCCGTCTCGCGCCAGATGCTGTACCGCTCGGCCGCCTTGCTGGGCTCGGCCATCTATTTGCTGGCCATGGCGGCCAGTGCTTATTACTTGCGCTATTTCGGCGGCACCTGGGGGTCCTTGATGCAGATGGCTTACCTGGGCGGCGCGGCTCTGCTGCTGGCGGGCGTGCTGTTTTCCGGCAGCCTGCGCGCCAAGCTCAAGGTCACGATCAACAAGCATTTTTATAAGGCCATCTTTGATTACCGCGAGGAATGGCTGCGGTTTACGCGGGCGCTGTCCGAAGATGGCCCTGCCTTGGGTGAACGCACGATACAGGCCATGGCGCAGCTGGTGGAAAGCCGCGCGGGCGCGCTGTGGATACTGCGCGAGCCTGGCCTGCTTGCCCCGGCCGCCAGCTGGAACTGGCCGCCGGGCACGTGGAGCGAGCCGGCGTCCGGTCCCCTGTGCCAGTTTCTGGAAGCGCGCCACTGGGTGATCGATGTGGCTGACTGCGAGCAAAACCCGCGCCAGTACGGCGGCTTGCTGCTGCCGCCGGCGCTGCTGGCGCTGCCGCAAGTGTGGCTGCTGGTGCCCTTGATGCTGCATGGCCAGCTGTTCGCCTTTGTCGCGCTGGCGCGCCCCCGCACGCGTATCGGCTTGAACTGGGAAATCCGCGACGTGCTGAAAATTGCCGGCAGCCAGGCCGCCAGCTACCTGGCGCACCGCGAATCGCTCGACACCCTGACGGTGGCGCGCCAGTTCGATTCCTTCAACCGCATGTCCACTTTTATCGTGCACGACCTCAAAAACCTGGTGTTCCAGCTGTCCTTGTTATTGAGCAATGCCGAAAAGCACCGCGCCAATCCCGCCTTCCAGGAAGACATGCTGGGCACACTCGACCATTCCGTGCAGAAAATGAAGACCTTGCTGCAAAAGCTGGCGCGCGGCGAGGCGCCGGAAGCGCCGGCACCGCTGCTGCTCGATGGCTTGCTGCGCCAGGCCGTGGCCGCCAAGGCCAGCCTGGCGCCGGCGCCCCGGCTGGAAATCGTCGATGGCGAGCTGACGGTGCTGGCTAACCGCGCTCGGCTGGAGCGCGTGCTCGGGCATTTGATCCAGAACGCCATCGAGGCCACGGCCAGCGATGGCAAGGTGGCCGTGCGGTTGCGGCGGGTGCAGCATACGGCCGTGGTCGAACTCGACGATACGGGGCAGGGCATGAGCGAGCAATTCATCCGCGAACGCCTGTTCAAACCGTTTGATACGACCAAGACGGCGGGCATGGGCATCGGCGTGTTTGAAAGCCGCGAATACCTGCGCGAAGTGGGCGGCAGCCTGGAAGTGCGCAGCGCGCCGCAAGTGGGCACCACGTTCCGCGTGATCCTGCCGCTGCACGCGGCCTAGCAAAGGAATGCCATGGGCAAACAGAAACTGCTGGTCATCGAAGACGATCCCGGCCTGCAAAAGCAGCTGCACTGGAGTTTTGACGGCTATGAGGTCTTGCTGGCGGGCGAGCGCGAAACGGCGCTGGCGCTGGTGCGGCGCCACCAGCCGGCCGTGGTGACGATGGACCTGGGCTTGCCGCCCGATCCGGACGGCGCCACGGAAGGCCTGGCTACCTTGCAGCACATCCTGGCGCTGGCGCCGGACACCAAGGTCATCATTCTCTCGGGCAACCAGGAGCGCGCGCATGCCTTAAAGGCCATCGCCCTGGGGGCCTACGATTTCCACCAGAAACCGTTCGAGGCCGACATGCTGGGCCTGGTCATCGCCCGCGCGTTCTACCTGCACGCCATGCAGCAGGAAAACCGCCGCATGCTGCAGACGCAGGCGGACTCGCCCCTGGCCGGCATCGTCAGCCGCGACCCCGGCATGCTGAAACTGTGCCGCAACGTGGAAAAAGTGGCGCCCTCGTCGGCCAGCGTGATGCTGCTGGGCGATTCGGGCAGCGGCAAGGAGCTGATTGCGCGGGGCTTGCATGCGCTGTCCAGCCGCCACGCGCAGCGCTTCATTGCCATCAACTGCGCGGCGATACCCGAAAACCTGCTGGAAAGCGAGCTCTTCGGCTATGAGCGGGGGGCCTTTACGGGCGCGGCGCGGCAAACCCTGGGCAAGATCGAACTGGCGCATGGCGGTACTTTCTTTCTCGACGAGGTCGGCGACATGCCGATGGCGCTGCAGGCGAAACTGCTGCGCTTCCTGCAGGAGCGGGTCATCGAGCGCGTGGGCGGGCGCGCCGAGATCGCCGTCGACGTGCGCATCGTCTGCGCCACGCACCAGGACTTGAAGGTGCTGGCGGAACAGGGACGTTTCCGCGAAGACCTGTTTTACCGTCTCAGCGAAATCGTCTTGCGCATTCCGCCCCTGCGCGAGCGGGCCGGCGATTGCGCCTTGCTGGCCCACCATTTCAAGAACAAGTTCTGCGCCAGCGAAGGGCGCGGCAACCTGCATTTCAGCGCAGGCGCGCTACAGCTGGTGGAAAACTACGGCTGGCCCGGCAATGTGCGCGAGGTGGAAAACTGCATCAGGCGGGCCGTCATCATGTGCGACGGACCGCAGATCGCGGCCGACGACCTGGGCTTGCCCGCCAGCGCCCAGGCGGCGCCCCCGGATGCGCCGCTGAACCTGCGCCAGGCGCGCGAAGCGGCCGAATACAAGGTCATGGTGCGCGCGCTGGCGCGGGCCGACGGCAATATCGCCCGCGCGGCCGAGCTGCTGGGCGTGAGCCGGCCCACCCTGTACGACTTGATGGGCCACCACGGCATCAAGTGAGCACAGAAGCAAGCAAGTGTATAAAAACCAAGATTGTGTAAGGCGCCGCACATACGCTGGCGCCGCTATGGCGCATCCTTGCCTCATCCACAACAAGGAGGCGCCATGAATGCGATCAGTTTATTAATGCAGGACCACAAGGCAGTCAAAGCCTTGTTTGCCCAATATGAAGGCTTGAGCGACCGCTCATTTGCCACCAAGAAAAAGCTGGCCGAGCAGATTTGCCAGGAATTGACCGTGCACACGCAGCTGGAGGAAGAAATCTTCTATCCGGCCGTGCGCCGCCCCATCCACGATGGCGACCTGATGGATGAAGCTATCGTCGAGCACGCGAGCGCCAAGGAACTCATTGCGCAAATCGAATCGATGGACCCCGCCGATGACCTGTACGACGCCAAGGTCAAGGTCCTGTCCGAGCAGATCGAACACCACGTCAAGGAAGAAGAGGGCGACATGTTTCCCAAGGTGCGCCATACGGGTGTCGACCTGGACGCGCTGGGCCGGGAAATGGCCGCACGCAAGAAGCAGCTGACGGGCATCGCCGCCTGAGCACCATAAAAATCATCAACCAAGGGAGTATTCCATGCAAGCTACACAACTGTCCGCGTCGGACCTGAACAATCCGGGTGTTTCCTGGGGCGCCGTGCTGGCGGGCGCTGCCGCTGCGGCCGCCTTGTCCTTCATCCTGCTGATCCTCGGCGTGGGGCTGGGCCTGTCGTCCGTGTCGCCGTGGTCGTTCAACGCCACGGCCATCGGCGTGTCGACCATCGCCTGGCTGGCCTTCATGCAACTGGCCGCGTCCGGTATCGGCGGCTACCTGGCGGGTCGGCTGCGCGTGAAATGGAGCTCCATCCACACGGATGAAGTGCATTTCCGCGATACGGCGCACGGCTTGCTGGCCTGGGCCGTGGCCACCCTGATCACCGTGGCCGTACTGGCCGGCGGTACGCGCGCCGTGCTCAGCGGCGCCATCGAAGCGGGCAGCGGCGTGGCCGCTGCCGTTGCACCCGCAGCGGCAGCGGGCGCAGGTGCTGCAGGCGCCAAGCAAGGCGAGGGCAGTAGCGCCAATCCGCTCGATTATTTCTCGGACATGCTGCTGCGCTCTGCACCAGCGGCCGGTGCGGGTGGCACGCTTGCCGACCAGCGCGTGGAAATCGGCAAGATCTTCGCAACAAGCCTGTCCACGGGCAGTCTGGCTGCCGATGACCGCGCCTACCTGGGCCAAGTCGTGGCCAGCCGCACGGGCTTGACGCAGGCTGAAGCGGAAGCGCGGGTCGACGCCGTCTACGCGCGCACCGCCAAGGCCGCCGCCGATGCCAAAGCGGCCGCCCAGCAAGCGGCGGAAACGGCCCGCAAGGCCGGTGCCCACACGGCTCTGTGGATGTTCGTCGCCTTGCTGCTGGGCGCCTTCGTGGCCAGCCTGGCGGCAACGTTTGGCGGCCACCAGCGCGACCACGAGCGCGTGCTGCGCCATGTGACCATTTAACTCATCCATTTCAATCTAGGAGTCTGCCATGCGTTCCATCCTCTTGCTGCTGCTGGGCATCCCATTGCCCATCGTCATACTGATCGCCCTGTTCGTGCATTAAGACGTTGACGTACTCAAACGGCGCCCGCCGCAAGCCGGGCGCCGTTTGTGTTGAAGCTGGCGCATGTGTAAGATGGCGCCATCTTTCCACCGAGACTATCCATGAATGTGACCGCCATCCGCCCCTTGCTGAAAACCGCCGCCATCGCCGCTTTTGCCTGTACTGTGCTGGCCTCGTGTTCCACCCTGATTGGCCCGCGTGACGTGAACGTGTCGCTGAGCAAGATGCAGCAAGGCCTGGAGCGCCGCTTTCCCATCGACAAGCGCGTGTTGTCCGTGCTGGACGTCAAGCTGACCCACCCGCAACTGTCTTTGCAGCCCGAGCGCGAAAGAGTCGCCCTGAGCGTGGATGCCAGCGTCTTGCCACCCTTCATACGCCAGAGCTGGCGCGGCAGCCTGGCCATGTCGGGCCGTTTGGTGCTCGATGCCCAGCGCAACGCCGTCTACCTGAGCGAAGCGAGCGTGGACAAGGTCAGCATCGAGGGCATGGACGAGTCGCAGCAGCGCCAGTTCGCCAAGGTGGCCAGCCTGGTGGCCGACCAGCTCATGCATGAAACGCCCATCTATACCTTCAAGCCCGACGAATTGCGCTATGCGGGCGTGCAGTTTGTTCCGACGCAAATCAGGACCACGGGCAACGGGCTGACGGTGACGTTCGCGCCGGTGAAATAGGCGAGGCCTCGACCACGGGAGAGCTGATTTACGTAGCCGTGTTATTGCGCGGCGTCACCTCTTCTATTGTCCCAACATCATTGTTGCCCGCAGGCAGGCGGACTATAATCCTGCCTCCCATGCCTGGACACAGCATGTTCCCCAACATGAAGTGAAAACAATTAAAGGAATCTTCGTGAAACGTTCACTCATCAGCGCCGCCTGCTGCGCCTTGTTCGCCTTATCTTCGCCATCGTTGTACGCCCAGCCAGCGCCCGTATCGGGCATCGACCTGAAAACCCTGGACCCGGCGGTCAGCCCCCGCGATGATTTCTACGGCTACGTCAACGGCGTCTGGACCCGCAATACGGACATCCCGGCCGACAAATCGGTCTGGGGCACATATATTGAATTGCGTGAAATCGCGCAGGGCCAGCTGCGCGGCCTGATCGATGCCACCGTCAAGAACCCCGGCAAGCCCGGCAGCGAGGCGCACAAGATCGCCGACCTGTACACGAGTTTCATGAACGACAAGGCGCGCGATGCGGCCGGCTTCAAGCCCCTGCGCGCCGAACTGGCCCGCGTCGCCGCCGTGAAAGACAAGAAAGACTTGCCGGCGCTGTTTGCTTACCTGCAAGGCAATGGCATCGCCACGCCGTTTTCCGCCTATGTGGCGCCCGATGCGCAAGACCCGGAGCGCTACACGGTCAACATCAGCCAGTCCGGCCTGGGCTTGCCCGACCGCGATTACTATCTGAAGGACGACGACGCCAAGCTGCAAGCCGTGCGCGCCAAATACCTCAAGCATATCGAGACCATGCTGGCCATGAGCGGCGACCAGGCTGCCGCCGAGCACGCGGCGCAAATCCTCGACATCGAAACGCGTCTGGCGGCCGTGCAGTGGACGCGCGTGCAGATGCGCGACCCCGTCAAATCGTACAACCGCGTCGATTTCGATAAATTCGCGGCACTGGCGCCCGCTTTCGACTGGAAAGCCTACTTTGCCGCCGCCGGCTTGGCGAAAAAGGAAAGCTCGGCCGTGGTACGCCAGCCCAGCTTCATGACAGGCTTTTCCGAGACCGTGGCCGCCGTGCCGCTGGCATCGTGGAAGAGCTATCTGAACTGGCGCATCATCGAAAGCTATGCGTCTTATCTGGACAGCGCTACGCTCAAGGAGCGTTTCGCCTTCGACGGCACGGTGCTGCGCGGCGCGCCGCAAAGCGAACCGCAGTGGCAACTGGCGCTGCGCTTCACGGATAACGCCATCAGCGATGCCGTCGGCAAGCGTTACGTGGACATGTATTTGCCGCCGGAAACCCGGCCCCGCGTGATGGCCATGTTCGACAATTTCGTCGCCTCGTTCAAGGATGGCATCGAGCAGCTCGACTGGATGGGCCCGGAAACCAAGAAGGAAGCTCAGCTCAAGCTGGCCGCCTTGAAGCCGAAGATCGCGTATCCCGCTACCTGGCGCGACTACAGCAGCATGCAGACGCAGCCGAACGACCTGATCGCCAACGTGCGCGCCGCGCGCGCCTGGAGCCGCCAGCAAAACCTGGCCAAGCTGGGCAAACCCGTCGACCGCGACGAATGGTCGATGACGCCGCAAACCGTCAACGCCAGCTACAGCCCGTCGCTGAATGCCATCACCATTCCGGCCGCGATTTTGCAGCCGCCATTCTTCAACGTGAAAGCGGAAGATGCCGTCAATTACGGCTTGCTGGGCATCACCTTCGGCCATGAAATCAGCCATGCCTTCGATGATTCGGGTAGCCAATATGATGCCAAGGGTCGCTTGCGCAACTGGTGGACGGCGGAAGACCGCACGGCCTTCAAGGCCCTGGCCGCCGGTCTCGTCAAGCAATATGGCGCCTACAGCCCCGTGCCTGGCTATCACATCAATGGCGAACTGACCCTGGGCGAAAACATCGGCGACAATTCCGGCCTGTCGATCACCTACAAGGCTTACCAGCGTTCGCTCGGTGGCAAGCCGTCGCCAGTCATCGATGGCTTGACGGGCGAACAGCGCCTGTACATCGGCTTCGCGCAGAAATGGCGCGCGAAATTGCGTCCCGAGGCGGCGATCGCGCAGATCAAGAGCGACCCGCATTCTCCGGGCGAATTCCGCGCCAAGGGTACGGTCAAAAATCAGCCCGGCTTTTACGAAGCGTTCGGCATCAAGCCGGGCGACCCGATGTATCTGCCGCCCGGGCAGCGCGTGATCATGTGGTAAGCATGGTCAGGTAAGCAGGCAAGCGCGCCCGGGACTATTCCTTGGCGTGGTTGAGGGTGTACCTGGGCAGCTCCACGGTCAGGTCTTCGCGGCTTACGCGCGCCTGGCACGACAGGCGCGAGTGGGGCTGCAAGCCCCAGGCCTGGTCGAGCATGTCTTCTTCATTGTCGCCCAACTCGTTGAGCGAATCGAAACCCTGCACCACGACCACGTGGCAGGTGGAACAGGCGCCCACCTGGCCGCAGGCGTGTTCAATGTCAATGTTGTTGAGCAGCAAGGCGTCGCAAATGCTCATTGTTTCCGGCGCGTCGAAGACGGCGCCATCGGGGGCCAGCTCGGGATGGGGCAGGACGGTGATCTTGGGCATGCGCGATTCTCCTCGGTTATCCTTCAATAGCGTCACCTTGGACCTTCCCGCCTTGGCAAGGTCAAGCCCCTGCGCGCTCCTGTCCGACGATGCAGGCGTCGAGATGCTCGAGCAATTGCAAAAACACGCGTTTATCGGCAAAGTGATTCATCGTGGCGCTCGTCAATACATCGCTGGCCACCGCCGTCACGGCCACCTTGGCCGCCAAGCATGCGGCATGTAGTTGCGCGCGATTCAGTTCCAGCAGCGCCGTCGCGACACCGTCGCGCGTGAAATCGTAGGCATCCATGCCGCAACAGGCGGCGTCGCAATGCGTTTCCAGGCGGCAGATCAGCGGCCACAGCCCATCGAGCAGGGCATCGATGTCGATGGCCTGCTCGTAGCGCCCTGCGATGTCGATGCATTCGATCCAGGCATCATCGGCGATCTGGATAGCGTATCGGTGGTCGCGTTCAGTCATTGTTCAACATTTTCCTGCTCAGTGGCATCGCATTATAAAAAAACCGCCCGGAAGGCGGTTTTGTCCAAACAGGCAAGGACCGTTGCTAGATAAAGTAGATCAGCGCGATCACGCCCACCACCAGGGCCACGCGGGTGAGCTGGTAGGCCGTCTTGTTCCACGCCTTGAAGCGGCGGCGGTACTGGCCCATGGTCCAGGAAATCTGGAACAGTTTGCTCACGCCGCCCACCTGGTCGCCCAGTTCGTTGGGCGAGGCGGCGGCCGTCATCAGGGTGCGGCCCAACCAGCGGTTCAGGCCTTGCGCCCAGCGGTAGCGCATCGGGCGTTCGATGTCGCAAAACAGGATGATGCGGTCGCTGTCGGCATCGTTGCGGGCCCAGTGGATATACGTTTCATCGAACATCACGGCCTGGCCGTCGCGCCAGCTGTGGCGTTCGCCATCGACGTCGATGAAGCAGCGGTCGTCGTTCGGCGTCTGCAAGCCCAGGTGGTAACGCAGCGAGCCGGCGAACGGATCGCGGTGCGGGTTGAGTTTGCCGCCTTGCGGCAGTTCCGCAAACATGGCAGCCTTGATTGAAGGAATCGATTTCAGCAGCGCATAGGTTTGCGGGCACATTTGCTGTGCCGACGGATGATTCGCGTCATACCATTTCAGGTAGAAACGCTTCCAGCCATACTTGAAGAAGGAATTGAAGCCCACGTCATTGTTTTTTTCAGCCGCCTTGATCTTTTTCATTTCCTGCATGCGCAGCGCTTCATCGCGGATGATTTGCCAGTTCTGCTGCAGCGGCGCCAGTTCCGGAAATTGATCGACGGAAAGATAGGGCGTCGCCGGCACCTTGGAAAAGGTGTGCATGAACAGGTTCAGCGGCGCCATGAACGAGGAGTGATCGAAGATCTGGCGGCGAAACGGCAGGCGCACCTTGCCACGAAAATGAATATGTAAAACAGAAAACACAAAAATGCCCAGCAAGGCCCACTTCATACACAACCTCGTTTTTAAAGAATGGGGCAATTATAACCAGTTACTGCTCTCGCCACCCCGTGCCACGGTGAAGGAAAGATGAAGCGGCGCGGACGGGCGCTCTGTCCTACAATGGCTTTCCTTCACACTGATACGAGGTAACGATGGAAATCTGGCACGCACCGCTTGACCTGGCCACGCTCAACGCCGCCAGCGAGGGCACGGCCATGCGCCACCTGGGCATCGTCTTCACGGCTTTCGGTCCCGACTGGATCGAAGCGACCATGCCCGTCGACCACCGCACCATGCAGCCGTTCAAGCTGCTGCATGGCGGCGCTTCCGTCTTGCTGGCTGAAACCCTGGGCAGCATGGCCGCGAATGCCTGCCTCGATGCGGCCCGCCAGATCAGCGTGGGGCAGGAAATCAACGCCAACCACGTGCGCGGCGTGCGCGGCGGCCATGTGACGGGGCGCGCCACGCCGATACACCGGGGTCGCAGCAGCCAGGTCTGGGAAATCCGCATCGTCGACGACGACGGCAAACTGTGCTGCATCTCGCGCATCACCATGGCCGTCATCGACGCTCCTTGACTTGCATCAAAGCATCAAAAGTGGACGCGTGGAATCATCCAGAGCGCTATTCGCTTATAATTCAGTGTGTTGTTGTACCCGCGCGGGAGTTTTCCGTTACGCGCGCGTACACATTGCCCGGAATACAAGCTGACTGCCCAAAAAACGCCAGTTAGATACTGATATTGCTCCCAACGCAATATCAGCAAGTGACGGCGAGCAGATCGCCGGCTCTAGCGGAGCCGGCAAACAATCAACTTTATTACAGGGCAATAACAACAATGATGTCATTCAATCGTTTGACGATAGGCGCGCGCCTGAGCGCAGGCTTCGGGCTGCTGGTTTTGCTGATGCTGGTGCTGGCCGCCTTCGCGCTGCTGCGCATAGCCGCCATCTCCGGCGCCATGGACGCGCAGGACAAGGTACAGCTGGAAAAACTCGCCCCCCTGTACGTGGCGCGCGAAGCGCTTGACCAGACGGGCCTGGCTGCCCGCAACGCGTATATCTTCCATGACCAGGCCGCCGCCGAAAAAGAACTGGCCATCCTCGATAGCCAGAAGGCGCTGTACCTGGACGCGCTGGCCAGGCTGACGCCACAGTTCGCCGGTGATCCCCAATTCGAGAAAGTCAGCACGGGCCTGAAAGCCATGGCGCAGGAACTGCAGCGTCCGCGCCAGTTCCGCGCCACGGGACAGATGGAGCAATATGGCACCTTCCTCGTCGAAGAGTGCAGCCCGTTGCGGCGCCAGATCGTCGCCGATATCGATGCCGTGCTGAAAAACGTGCAGCGCGAATCGGAGCAAGCCAGCGTGGCCGCGCGCGCCATCTATGGCCAGTCGCTGCGCTGGATCGGCGTGCTGGCCGCGCTCAGCGTGCTCATTTGCATTACGGTGGCCACCGTCATCACGCGCGGCCTGCTGCGCCAGCTGGGCGGCGAACCGGCGTATGCGGCCACGATTGCCGGGCGCATCGCGCTGGGCGAACTGGCCATCGACGTGCACACGCGCCACGGCGACGACAGCAGTTTATTGTTCGCCATCAAAACCATGCGCGACAACCTGGCCGCCATCGTCGGCAAGGTGCGCCACGGTACGGAAAGCATCGCCACGGCCTCGACCGAGATCGCTACCGGCAACCGCGACCTGTCGCAGCGCACGGAGCAACAGGCCGGCTCGCTGGAAGAAGTGGCCTCGTCGATGGAAGAACTGATTTCCACCGTGCGCCAGAATGCGGACAACGCGCAGCAGGCGAACCGTTTGGCGCGCGAAGCGTCGACCGTGTCGGAGCAGGGCGGCAAGGCGGTGGCCGAAGTGGTGCACACCATGGGCCTGATCAATGCCTCGTCGAACAAGATCGTCGACATCATCGGCGTGATCGACAGCATCGCCTTCCAGACCAATATCCTGGCCTTGAACGCGGCCGTGGAAGCGGCGCGCGCCGGTGAACAGGGGCGCGGTTTCGCCGTGGTCGCCACCGAAGTGCGTAGCCTGGCGCAGCGCTCCGCCGCCGCCGCGCGCGAAATCAAGGCCTTGATCGACGATTCCGTCAGCAAGGTGGGCACGGGCACGGTGCTCGTCGAGCAGGCGGGCGCCACCATGCATGAGGTAGTGGCCGGCATCGGCAGGGTGACGGGCATCATGGCCGAGATCAGCCACGCCACGCAGGAGCAGGGCGCCGGCATCGAGCAAGTCAACCGCGCCATCGTCGACATGGACCGCGTCACCCAGCAAAACGCGGCCCTGGTCGAGCAGGCGGCCGCCGCCGCGCACGAGTTGCAGCAGCAGGCGGCGCAGCTGGAGCAGGAAGTGGGCATTTTCAAGCTGGCGGCGCCGGCCAACGGTCCTTTGCGCCTGGCGGCCTGAGGCAGATAGCGCACCAGCGCGGCGCGCCATGCGCCGCGCGCCAACAGCCATGCGTCAATAGTCATGCGTCAATAGTCATATTACGCGCTACAATGAGAGCAGGATCACCGCCAGGACTACTCATGCAAGTGCGCAGCAGCCATGATCTATCCAGCCCGGACGACGACAAACCGGCGCCGCCCGTGCTGCAGCTGGCCCTCGCCGGCCTGGGCTGGGGCTTGCTCACCTGCATGCTGTGCTTTGCCATCCTGTTCCTCACCAAATGGCTGCTGCCGCCCGCATACTGGGGCGCACACGCGGGTTTGACCAAGTTCAAGCACGAAATGTCGCTGCCCCTGCTGGTATTCTGGGTCGTCATCTATTCCCCCATCCTGGAAACCTTCCTCGGCCAGCTGCTGCCGCTGGAAATCCTCAAGCGCCTGGGCGCCGGCCGACAGCTGAGCATTGGTATCGGCGCCATCCTGTGGGCCATCGTGCATTTCATCAGCGGCGGTTTGCTGCACGCCATCGTCGCGCTGGGCTCGGGCGCCATGTTCAGCTTTGTCTACCTGCGCTATCGCAGCCCCGGCGTAGCCGTTGCCTTTGCGACAACGACATTTTCCCGCGCCTGCAACAATATCGCCCTCCTCGTGGCCGTGTTCTACGGCCTCGACGCCTGAGCGCTATCTTTCCTGAGCAAATACGGCAGCAGCGCCGCCAGCGCCACGGCCAGCACTGCCAGGCCGTTCAGCAACTGGCGGAAGGCGGCGTCATAGCTGGCGCGCAGCAGTGTTTCGTGGCCACTCAGCAGTTGTGTTGCCTGTTGCAGATCACCGAGCGCGGCGCGGTTGGCGGCGGCCAGCAGGGGCAGGTCGGCGGGCAGTTGCCGCGCCAGGCCCGCCGCGATCAGTCGCAGCCCAGCCGCGCTCAGGATGCCTGCTGCGACCCAGCGCGACAGCAGTGCTGCCAGCAACAGGGGTATCAGCAAGCGGAAAGAGCGGCGAGTATGGCGCGCCCGCCATTGAACAAAAATTGGATAAACTGATTAACATATCGGACACAAATGTCTTCAACGGGGGAATTACATGGATAGCCTGGGCGGCATCGCCATATTCGTGCAGGTGGCCGACAGCGGCAGTTTTTCGACCACGGCATTCTGGCTGCTGTGGCCGGCCAGCCGCCATTTGCCGCCGCGCCTGCACGTGTTTATCGATTTCCTGGTGGAACACTTCCAGGAGCGCCGTTTTGGAGGCTTGCCGTGAGTGATGACAAACCCCTTGCCGCGCTGCAGCGTCACGTGGCCGGGGCCACCGTGCGCCATGTGCACCCGTTCAGCAGGGTGCCCCTGCCACCGCAGGAAGCGCTGACGGCGGCACTGCGCGACGACTGGGTGCGGCCCCTGTACATGGGCCTGCACCAGCCCCAGGCGCGGCAATGCGCGCAGCGGTTGGCGCTGGCAGACGATGCCGTCATCGCGCGCCTGCTGGGGCAATTCGACTGGCGCAGCCGCACCGCGGGCGCTTACCTGGCCGCATTGGCGCAGCGTCATGACTTTACGGCCGCATTGGGCGGCTTGCTGCTGGCCAGCGAGGTGTGTTTCGCGGGCAGCGCCTATTGCCTGGCGCTGGCCGCCTTCGACACGCCCGCCAGCCGCGATTATCTGCATCGTTATCTTGACCATTACCTGCGCCAGCCGCAGCTGCACTTTGATCAGGAGCAAGCCATGGCTGCGATCCTGTATCTGGATAACAGGAACGGCAGTGCCGAAGCGACCCGTCACGCGCCTGCCTGGGCCGCTTTTGCGGCCGTCCGGCCCGGCCTGGCCCAGGACGAGGTGTGCGCCGCATTTACCATCGGCATGGACACTTTGCGCCGTTTGCAGGCCGCCGCTGGAAAATAGCCCTGATACGCTTCGTCCTGCATTGCCAGCCTCCCCCGCTGCCGTGCAGTCCGCACGCCTGCGCCGCGCCCTGTCCAAGAGGGCCGGCATTTGTTATAGTCCCAGCCATCTTTCCATAAGCCTACAGACCCTGCCATGACCACTAGCATCAGCAGCACCATCGCGCCGCGCACCTTCGGCACGCCCCTGTCTTCCACTGCCATCAAAGTCATGCTGCTGGGCTCGGGCGAACTGGGCAAGGAAGTGATCATCTCGCTGCAGCGCCTGGGCGTGGAAGTGATCGCCGTCGATCGCTATCCGAATGCACCGGGCCACCCCGTGGCGCACCGTTCGCACGTGATCGACATGAACGACGGCGTGGCCCTGGCAGCCCTGATCGATCTGGAAAAGCCGGACCTGATCGTGCCGGAAATCGAAGCCATCGCCACCGATACCCTGGCGGCGCTGGAAGCGGCGGGGCAGATTACCTGCATCCCGAACGCGCGCGCGGCCGTGCTGACGATGAACCGCGAAGGCATCCGTACGCTGGCGGCCGAAACGCTGGGCGTGGCGACCTCGCCATACCGCTTCGCCAGCAGCCTGCAGGAGCTGCAACTGGCGTGCCAGGAAATCGGCTTTCCCTGCGTCGTGAAACCCGTGATGTCGTCGTCGGGCAAGGGCCAGTCCAAGCTCAATGGCCCGCAGGATGTGGAAACGGCGTGGGCGTATGCGGCCAGCAGCGGCCGGGTCGACACGGGCCGGGTCATCGTTGAAGGTTTCATCGACTTCGATTACGAAATCACCCTGCTGACGGTGCGTGCCGTGGGTGCTTCGGGACAAATTGAAACGCAGTTTTGCGAGCCGATCGGCCACTTGCAGGTGCAGGGCGACTACGTGGAATCGTGGCAGCCGGCCCGCATGGCGCCCCTGGCCCTGGAGCGTTCGCGCGAGATCGCCCGCAAGGTGACGGATAACTTGGGCGGCCTGGGCCTGTTCGGCGTGGAGCTGTTCGTCAAGGGCGACATGGTGTGGTTTTCGGAAGTGAGCCCCCGTCCGCACGACACGGGCATGGTCACCATGGCCAGCCAGCTGCAGAGCGAATTCGAATTGCACGCGAAAGCCATCCTGGGCTTGCCCGTCAACGTGGCCCTGCGTTCGCCCGCCGCGTCGGCCGTCATCTACGGCGAGCTGGAAGCGAAGGGCATCGCCTTCGAAGGCGTGGCCGACGCCTTGAGCGTGCCGGGGGCGGACTTGCGCCTGTTCGGCAAGCCGGAATCGTTCGCCCGCCGCCGCATGGGCGTGGCGCTGGCCACGGCCGACGATATCGACACGGCCCGCCAGCGCGCCGTGCTGGCCGCCTCGAAAGTCAAACCGGTCGCGCGTTGATGGGCATTATGGTCGATCCCAGCCTGCCGCTGGCCGACGCCGGCGGCGACGACATCAAGCGCAAGCTGCGCGGCCACATCGCGCGGCGCAACCTTGCCGGCGCCGCCAACGACTGCAAGTGGAACGAGCTGCTGGCCTTCATGCGCGGGCAGACCGAATGGCTGCCGTCATACCGCTATGGCTCCGTCAGCGGCTACGTCTCGCGCTGGGATACGGAATGGGATTACCACCCGCCGTTTCCCTTCATGGGCGTGGAATGGTTCGACATCGGCCTGACCTCGGAAGAACACGTGGGCATGCTGCTGCCAAAGAAAATCATCGACCATGGCGTGTGGATCGTGCCGGAACTGGAACGCATCGGCTTCGATTTCGAGGTGCGTGACCGGGTAGCGCGCATCTGGGGCTATCTGCCACGCAATTATCACGATTTCCCGCCCGCCGACGAATTCAAAGACTAATCTCATGCCTGAAAACGCTATCCCCCAAGTACCGCAACCGGACGACGCCGTCGTCGGCAAGGAAGCGGGCGCGCAGATGCTGGCCACGGCTTGCGCCGCGCGCGACGCCTTCTATGCCACCCTGGGCGCCGTCGACGCCGACGTGCTGGCGCCGCTCGTCAATCCCGCCTTCATGGGCGGTCCGCGCTGGCCATCGTTGCGCCAGGCCTGGCGCGTGATCCGCCGTGCCGATTCGATCATCATTGCCAGCGACGGCTTGAGCGATCCGTTCGAAGATGACGACGACGTTTTTGTCCCGCGCGGCCATTTGCTGGAAGTGTGCATCGAGGCGCCGCTGGCCGCCTTCGACGGCCATCCCGTGCAGGCATCGTGGCTGTTCGACGTGATTTATCAAGTCAGCCAGAACGTGGCAGACCACGGCTCCATCGATTTGCTGCTGCAGCGCCACGGCAGCGTCTCGATGGCGCTGGACGTGCAGCATGCGCCAGCAGGCCTCGAAGACGAAAACGAACAGGTGGGCGTGCTGCTGGCCCAGGGTACAGCCACGCTTCCCCCGTCTTTCGACACGCCATATGGCGAAGTGATGCTGCTGACCGCCACCGTGCTGCAGCCGGCCGAACTGGCGCACATCGGCGAGGCCGAAGACAAGGCGCCAGCGCGGCGCGACCTGGCCGCCGCGCTGGCCGCCTCGCCGACGGGGCATCTGAGCGTCGCCAAGCGGCCGGCCGTCACTCCCCGCTAGGCGGCTGCACGGGCTCGGGCACTGCGGGTACTGGCGTTTCTGTCTTCGCTTCCTTGGTGTCAACGATGGCGGGGGCGGGCTCCGGTTCGCGCCACTTGCCCGCCGCCTTCAGCTTGTTCTTCAGCCCCGGTAAGGGAAAGCCCAGCGCATAGGCTTTTTGCGCATGCGCGCTGGCCTTCTCGTAGTCCTTTTTTTTGACATACATCAGGCCCAGGTTGTACTGGATGGTGGCCTGCTCGGGCGCCAGGCGGCTGGCAGAGTCCAGCTGTTCCAGCGCCATCGCATCCTGGCCCATGGCCAGCAGGTAGTTGCCATACACCATGCGCGCCGTCACGTCGTGCGGCGCGAAGGCGATGGCCCGTTCGAAGTAGCAGGCGACCGTATAGCGGGCGCCGACGGGCTGCGCGCTTTTCAGGCGCAAGCCCAGCTTGGCCATCGAGGCCAGCGCCCGGTGGTGATTCGGAAAGTGTTCAAGCGTGTAGCTGATGTCGCCGCCCAGGCTGCCCGTCATGCCTTGCGTGAGCGTTTCCACGGCGCGCGAAAAATGGAATTTCTCGACCACGGACAGGCCGTCGCGGTCTTCCGCGCTCGTATAGTCGCCGCCCGGCGTGTGCTTCACGTAAGGCGGGCATTCGGCGGCGGCATGGGCGCAGCAGGCGGCCAGGGCGCAGGCAGGTATCAGGTGTTTCATGCTGTTCTCCTGTGGCTGACCTGGTCCAGCAAGTCGGCCAGGGCGTTGCTGCGGGCTTGCCGCGATTGCAGGGCGATGGCTGCGGGGCTGGCCAGCGGCGCGCGGCCCTGGCGCGCCAGTTCCAGGAAGCGCAGCAGGGCGCGCGCGCAGTCGGCGCTGGAAGCCAGTTGGCCGAGGGTATCGATGCCGCAGTGGCGCAGCTTGGCCGCGCTGTCGCCGGCCAGGTCGGTCAGCGCCAGGATGGGCCGGCGGCAGCGCAGGTATTCATACAGCTTGGCGGGAATCTGCGCGTTGCAATTGGCCGCCTGCAGCAGCAGCAAGCCGTCGGCGGCCAGCATTTCCTGCAGCGCCGCATGGTGCGGCTGCAACGGTTCCAGGCGCACCAGGTCCAGGATGCCGTATTTCACCAGCAGGCTGGCCAGCCATGCATCGTGGCCCGTGGCGCGCAGCACCAGCTGGAAATTGCGCACATGCAGCACGCCGTCGTGGCGCAGCTTGGCCAGAGCCTCGAACAGCGCTTGCGGATCGCGCTCGGACGGGTAGATCACGCCGCTGTGCAGCAGCTGGAAGCGGCTGCGGTGGCCTTGCGGTCCGTCCCGCGGCGCGGCGCCCTCGCCATCATCGTCATCATCATGGCCATTTTCGATCAGGCAGAAGCGCTCGCGCTCCACCTGCGCCAGGCGCCGCTGGTGCGCGTCGATGGCGCCCGGGGTGGTGCAGACGATGGCCGCGCTGCGCGTCGCGATGCGCTGTTCGATCCACGCATGCATGCGGTGCAAACGCGCTTCGGGCGGATACGGCGCCAGCGGATCGCTATCGTCTAACATCGGGTCGCGCTGGTCGGCGATCCACGGCAGGCCGCTGAGTTTTTGCAAGGTCATCGCGATCAGGTGCGCCGTGGCGATCGGGTAGGTGGACCAGATGGCGTCGGGGCGGTACTGGCGGATCATGCGCAGGCCCGCCGGCACGGCGCTCAGCCACCAGGAACTCCAGCGGTCGGGCAGCGCCAGGCAGCGCGGGTAGCGTCCGGCGATGGCCAGGTGGCGCGCCGCGTCCAGTGCCAGGGTGCGCCGCACGGTGGCGTGCGCGCCGATCTGCGCCAGCTGCGCATCGCCCCGCTGCGCATACGCGAGCGGCGCGGGACTGAGCACCAGCGGCTGCCAGCCGCAGTCGGGCAAATGGCGCGCGAAGCCCAGGGTGCGCAGGATGCCGCTGCCGCCAGCCAGCGGCGGAAAATGGTAGGCGACCATCAGCACCCTTTTTGGTGTAAGCCCTAGCATGACTGCAGCCACCGTGCGCACAGCTGTTCGACTTCGGCGCGCCAGGCGGCGCTGGCGAACGTGTGGTTGGCGCCATCGACCTGCGCCTGCGTCCAGTGTGCGCGCGCGGCGACGGCGCGCCACGCCGCATCGCCGTCGAGCAGGGCTTGCCACTCGCGCGCGCCCAGGTCGTCGCCGCTGAGGATCAGCAAGACCTTGCCCTGGAATTGCGTCAGCGCCCGCAGCAGGGCCGGCGCGGGCGCGTCGTCTTCCTGCGCTGGTGGTTCCTGCGTGGCGGCCGTCACCTGCCGCAGCGTAACCAGGCTGGCGCCCAGCTGCAGTCGGCCGCCAGCCAGCTTGCGCCAGAACGCGCCTTGCAGCAAACGTGGCAGATAATAATGGCGCAGGGTGGCGCGCGCCAGGCCGGCGCTGCTGCGCACCCACGGGTTGAGCAGCACCAGGGCATTCACGCGCGCGTCGAGCGGCGCATGGCAGGCGGCGGCCGTGGCGCCGTCGCACAAGCCCCACAGCACCACTTCGCGCAGCGAGGGCACGGCGTCGAAGAATTGCGCCAGCGCGCCGGCGATGTCGGGGCCGGCGGCGCGGTAATCGCGCGCGCTACCTTCGCTGTCGCCCATGCCACGCAAGTCGAAACGCAGGACGGGCCAGCCTTGCGCGGCCAGGGCGCGCGCCAGCAAGACGAACTGGCGGTGGCTGCCGACGCGGTACTGGGGGCCGCCCGTGACGATCAAGACGCCGCGCGGCCCTGGCACGGCGGGCAGGCTGAGGATGCCGACCATGCGCGCCTGCGCCTCGCCGTCTTCACCTGGATCGTTTGCCACGCTGCGAAAGCGCAGCGCCAGCTGGTGCACGGTTTGCGCAGCAAGGTGCTGCTGACTGCTGTCGCGCTTCATGGCGGCGTCCTTTACTCGGCCAGCCAATCGCGGCACAGTGCCCGCGTGGCCTCCAGCAGTTGCGGACACGCCAGCAGCTCGCTGCTGTGCCAGAACGGGCCGTCGCCGAAGCTGGCCACGTGCACGGCGGTGCCGCGTTCACGCCAGTGGCGCGCCAGCGGCGGCAAGGGCGCGCCGGTTTGCTCCGGACCCTGGTAATCGAGCCAGTAGACAGGCACCGCAGGCAGCAGCGCCGCTGCGCTGACGCCATCGATAGCGTGCGCCAGCTCGGGCGCCAGCAGGTAGCCGGCCACTTCCACGGGCTCGCCTTGTGCCAGACTGGCGCGCGCATGGCCGGGTGCGTCCTGCGTGCCGCCGGCCAGCATGCTGCTGGCCAGGCGCAGGCGCAGGAAGCGGTCGATGCTGCGCCGTCCATCGGCTTCCGGTTGCCACAGCAGCAAACGCGCCAGGGGTAGCGGCGCGCGGCTGGCGAAATCGAGCGCCAGCAGGGCGCCCAGGCGCACGCCCCACACGGTCAAGGGGCCGTCGACGCGCTGCGCCAGCCAGGCGCAAGCCAGGTGCAGGTCGTTGTGCCAGATGTCCCAGCGCGCCTCGCCGAAGTCGCCGCTGCTGTCGCCGCAGCCAAACAGGTCGATCTGCAGCACGCTGTAGCCGGCGGCGGCAAAGGCGCGCGCCTGCGCGGCGGCCACGTGGCGGCTTTTATTCAGTTCTTCCGCGAACGGATGCACGTAGAGGATGCCGCCGCGCACGCTGCGGCCCGGCGGCGGCAGGTGCAGCAGGCAGTAGCGCTGGCCGCCGCTGGCGGGCAGGAAGAAGGGCAGCAGCGGCAGCGCCGCGGTGGCGGTATGGCTCATCGACGCAGCTGTGCAAACACGAAGTCGTGCAGGCTGCCCACGGTGGCGAAGTGGCGCGCGTGAATGTCGTCGTCGGCGACAAAGATGCCGAAATGGTCTTCCAGCGCGGCGATCACGCCGATCACGGCCATCGAGTCGAGTTCCGGCACGCTGCCCAGCAGCGGCGTGTGGGCTTCCAGCGCGCGCCCGTTCAAGCCCAGGGTGGTGTCGAGGATGTGCTTTACTGCTTCAAGATGCGGCATGTCAGCTCCAGGGAAGGGTAATGTGGCAGGCGGCTGGTATCGAAGGCCAGGCAGGCAATGTCGTCCGGGCGGCGCGACAGGTGCAGATACGGCGGCAGGCTGGCGGCCATCCATTGCCAGCGCCCGCAGCGCAGGAAGGTGGCCGTGCCCAGCGCCTGCGTGCCCAGGCGCGCATGGGCGCCCAGCGAGGCACGGTTGAAGCGCGAGATGCGGCTGCACGACCAGCGCACGCCCTGCGCGTACAACACGGCGTTGGCTTCTTCCCACAGGCGGGCGAAGACCAGGCCGCCCCGCTGTGCCGGATGGACCCACACGTCCAGGTCCCACGAAGACTGCTTCGACGCCAGCGCATAGCTGGCGCGCACCTCGTCTTCCTGGCAACCGTGGCGCAGCAGCCAGATCCAGCCCGCCATGCCGTCTTTTTCCGCGTCTTGCCGGCTGCGCGCCACCAGGCATTGCGCGCCCTGGCGGTAACGCTCGCGCAGCGCGCCGGGACGGCGTTCGGGGCCGGACGGCAAGTCCGCCTCCGCCAGGCAGGGCGTGACAGTGATCGACTGGCCGCGCCCGCGGCACAGCGAACCGGGCGCCACGGCTTGCGCCACGAACTGGTAGCGGTGCAGCGCGCAGCGCCCGCCCGGTATCGCTGCCAGCAGCCGCGCTAGGGCCAGCCAGGCGCTGTCGCGCCAACCCAGCTGGCGGAGGCTGGCGGCAAGCCGTTGCAGGGGGGGCAAATGGAGGAAGCGGGCGAAGCTGGCCATGGCGGTCAAGGATGGGGCGGCTATGCAGCCAATGTTGTCCATTAGAGCGCAGCGGCCGGCGCTGGTCTTGCGCCGGCTCAAGCTGTGTTGCTGAAACTGTTAATTGATCAAAATCAAGACCGCTGTGGCCGTTTGTCTGAATCATAGGGGAATGCATGGCAATCATGGCAACCCGGAGACGAAACGATGGCGACACTGATACACGAGTTGATATTCGACGCGGCGCAGCGCGCGCCGCACGCGCCGGCCCTGTCGTGGCAGGGCGAGGAACACAGCTATGCCGCGCTGGCGCAGTCCGTGCGCGAGGCGGCCGCGACCCTGCTGACGCTGGACTTGCGGCGTGGCGCGCGCGTGGCCGTGTACCTGGAAAAACGCCCGGAAAACGTCGGCGCCATGTTTGGCGCGGCGGCGGCCGGCGGCGTGTTCGTGCCCGTCAATCCGCTGCTCAAGCCGGACCAGGTGGCCTACATCCTGGCCGATTGCAACGTGACCATCCTCGTCACCTCGCGCGAACGCCTGGCGCAGCTGGCGCCCGCGCTGGCCGCCTGCCCGGACTTGCAGACGGTGCTGCTGACGGGCGAAAGGGAGACGGCATCGCACCTGGGCAAGGTACGACTGCTGCCGTGGAGTGGCATACCCGCCGCGCCCGCGCCCGCGCCCGCACTCCCACTCCTGTGGCATGCGGTGATCGACACGGACATGGCCGCCATCTTGTATACCTCGGGTAGCACGGGGCGGCCGAAAGGCGTGGTGTTGTCGCACCGGAACATGCTGGCCGGTGCGCTCAGCGTGTCGTCCTACCTGCGCAACACGCCGCAGGACCGTATTCTGTGCGTGCTGCCGCTCAGTTTTGATTATGGCCTGAGCCAGCTGACGACGGCCTTTGCCAGCGGCGCCTGCGCCGTGCTGATGAATTATCTGCTGCTGCGCGACATTGTCGAGCTCGTGGAGCAGGAAGCCATCACGGGCCTGGCCGCCGTGCCGCCCCTGTGGGTGCAACTGTCGCAGCTGAGCTGGCCCCTGTCCACGCCTTTGCGCTACATCACCAATTCGGGTGGCGTGATGCAGCGCAGTACGCTCGACCGGCTGCGCCAGTCGCTGCCGCGCACGCAGGTCTACCTGATGTATGGCTTGACGGAAGCGTTCCGTTCCACCTATCTGGCACCGGAACAGCTGGAGCGGCGTCCCGATTCCATCGGGCAAGCGATCCCCAACGCGGAAGTGCTGGTGCTGCGCCCCGACGGCAGCGTGTGTGACACCGACGAGCCGGGCGAGCTCGTGCACCGTGGCGCGCTGGTGGCGCTTGGCTACTGGAACGATGCAGCGCGCACGGCCGAGCGCTTCAAGCCGCTGCCGCCGCAGGCGAGCGGCCTGGTGCTGCCGGAATTGGCCGTCTGGTCGGGCGACACCGTGCGCCGCGATGCGGATGGCTATCTGTATTTCGTGGGCCGCAGCGACGAGATGATCAAGACGTCCGGCTACCGGGTCAGCCCGGCCGAGATCGAGGAAATCGCGTATGCGAGCGGGCTGGTGGGCGAGGCGGCCGCGCTGGGCCTGCCCCATGCCGTGTTGGGCCAGGCCATCGCCTTGCTCGTCACGCCCGCGCCAGGTGCCGAATTGTTGCGCGACAGCGTGTTGGCCGCCTGCCGCGCGCGCCTGCCCAGCTATATGGTGCCGCTGTGGGTGGAAATCCGCGACGGCGTGCTGCCGCGCAATCCGAACGGCAAGATCGACCGCCCATTGCTGGCCAGGGAACTGGCGCGCGCGTATGCGGTCCAATCAGGAGATGCGGCATGAACGGTCCCGGCATCAAAGACGGCCATTTGAACAGCCCGGAAAGCCCGGAAGGACCGGAAAGCCCGAATAGGCCGGAACTGCCGTCGCACGCGCCCCTGCGCCAGTTCGCCGTGGCTGGCGACATGCTGCAGATCGGCGGCATGTCCTTGCGCCGGCTGGCCCAGAGGGTGGGCAGCACGCCGTTCTACGCGTATGAACGCGCGCACATCACGCGCCGCGTGGCCGAACTGCGCGCCGCCTTGCCCACCGGGGTGCTCGTGCATTACGCCATGAAGGCCAATCCCATGCCGGCCGTGGTGCAGTGGCTGGCGGGCCTGGTCGATGGCATCGATGTGGCCTCGGGCGGTGAACTGGCGACGGCGCTCGATACGCCCATGGCGCCGTCGCGTATCAGTTTTGCGGGACCAGGCAAGAGCGATGGCGAACTGGCGCGGGCCGTGGCGGCAGGCGTGCTGATCAATGTGGAATCGGGTGCCCAGCTGGAAAGGGTGGCGCTGGCCAGTGAACGGCTGGGCGTGACGGCCAGGGTGGCCGTGCGCGTGAATCCCGATTTCGCCTTGCGCCGCACGGGCATGCGCATGGGCGGCGGCGCGCAGCCGTTTGGCGTCGATGCGGCCCAGGTGCCGGCGCTGCTGAGCCGCGTCGGTCAGCTGGGGCTGGATTTCCACGGCTTTCACCTGTATGCGGGCTCGCAAAACCTGTCGGCATCGGCCCTGGCCGAAGCGCAGGCGCTGAGCGTGCAACTGGCCCTGCAACTGGCCGACAGCGCGCCGTCGCCCTTGCGCACCCTGAATATCGGCGGCGGCTTCGGCGTGCCGTATTTCCCCGGCGACCAGGCCCTCGACCTGGCCCCCGTGGCGGACGGCTTGCAGCGGCAGCTCGACATCCTGGCCCAGGCGGCGCCCGCCGCCCGCCTGAACCTGGAATTGGGCCGCTACCTGGTGGCCGAGGCCGGTATTTATGTGTGCAAGGTGCTCGAACGCAAGGTGTCGCATGGACAGGTCTTTCTCGTCACGGATGGCGGCTTGCACCACCATCTGGCGGCCTCCGGCAATTTCGGCCAGCTGATCCGCAAGAATTATCCGGTCGCCATCGGCAACCGCCTGCAGGGCGGGGCGCGCGAAGTGGCGTCCGTCGTGGGACCGCTGTGTACGCCGCTGGATTTACTGGCCGACCGGATGGAAATGGCGCGTGCCGAGGAGGGCGACCTGGTGGTGGTGTTCCAGTCGGGCGCGTATGGCTTGACGGCCAGCCCGACGGCCTTTCTCGGCCACCCCTTGCCGGTCGAGGTGCTCGTATGAGCGGCCTGTGCGGTTGGCTGGCGGCGGCGAACGGGGCCGATACTGGCACCGCAGCGCAGGCCGCGCTGGTCAGCATGGCCGCGCCCTTGTCGCGTTTCGATGGCGCGCTCCTGGCCGCCAGCGTGAGCGACGTGGGCGGCGTGGCCGTGGCCGCCCTCGATGGCAGTCGCCATGTGCACCAGCAAGATGGCTTGCAAGTGGCCATCTGGGGCCGGCCCGTGCTCGACGATTCGGCGGACGACGTGGCGAGCCGCCTCGCGTCCCTGTGGCTGAGCCGGGGCGTGGCCGCCTGCGCCTGCCTGTCCGGGCCATTCTCGCTGGCCATCCTCGACGCTTTTTCCGGCTCGGCCCTGCTGGCCGTGGACCGCGCCGGCATGCACCCGCTCAGCTATGCGAACAATGCGCAGGGCCTGTTCTTTGCCTCTTCGCACGACGCCTTGCTGGCCCATCCATCCGTGCGGGGTGCGCTCGATCCGCAAGCACTGTATCACTACCTGTACTTCCACATGGTGCCTGGCCCGGCCACGGCGTACCTGGGCCAGCAGCGCTTGCTGCCTGGCGAATACCTGGAGGTGCGCGGTGGCAAGCTATGCAAGGGCAGTTACTGGCAGCTGGCTTTCCAGGAGCCAGGGGCGCGCAAGCGGGCCAGCTTTGCCGGCAACAAGCAGGAATTCCTGCGCCTGCTGCGCCAGGTCGTGGAAAGCAGCCTGGGGGCGGATGGGGCGGATACGGGGGCGTTTCTCAGCGGCGGTACGGACAGTTCCACCCTGGCCGCCATCATGGGCCAGGTGACGGGCCGGCCCGCGCGCACGTATTCCATCGGTTTTGATGCGCCCGGCTATGACGAAATGGCGTATGCGCGCCTGGCCGCCAGCCACGCGGGCAGCATCCACCACGAACGCTACGTGACGCCTGACGACGTGCTGGCCGCGATTCCCGCCATGGCGGCCATTTTCGACCAGCCTTTCGGCAATGCCTCGGCCATTCCCGCCTTTTACTGCGCGCAGATGGCGCGCGAGGATGGCGTGACGCGTTTGCTGGGCGGCGATGGCGGCGATGAATTGTTTGGCGGCAATGAGCGCTATGCGCACCAGGCCTTGCTGTCGCAGTACGCGCGCTTGCCTGGCATATTGCGCCAGGCCATCATCGAGCCGCTGCTGTTCCGTGTACGCACGGGCAAGTCGTGGCGGCTGGGCGACAAGGCGCGCCGCTACATCGAGCAAGCGAGCTTGCCGCTACCGGCTAGGCTCGACAGCTACAACCTGCTGCTGCGCCATGGCTACCGCACGGTGCTGGAAACGGGCTTCATCGATACCATAGCCCCGGGCATGGCGCCCGGCTGCGTGAATGGCGCGTATTGGGAGCGGCAAGGCCAGGGTTTGAGCCAGATCAATGAACTGCTGGCGCTGGACATGCGTTTTACTTTGGCCGACAACGATCTGTTCAAGGTGCGCAAGGCGTGCGAGCTGGCTGGCGTGGAAGCGGCCTTTCCCTTGCTGCACGATGCGATGGTGGCGTTTGCCGCGCGCCTGGCGCCGCGGGACAAGCTCGATGGCAGGCAGTTGCGGCCCTTCTTCAAGCGGGCGCTGGCGGACATCCTGCCGCCGGCCATCGTGCGCAAGAAAAAGCACGGCTTCGGCTTGCCATTCGGCCAGTGGTTGCACAGCCACGCGCCGCTGCGCGAATTTGCTTTTGACAACCTGACGCAGTTGCGCGGGCGCGGCATCGTGCGGCCCGCCTTCATCGACGATTTGCAAGGGCGCTTGCTGGTGGAACATCCGGCCTATCACGGCACCATGGTGTGGCTGCTGCTGATGCTGGAACAGTGGCTCAGCCAGCATCCGGGCGCGCTGGGTGCGCTTGCCGGCGGTTTTGCCGCAAACGCCACAGAAATGCCAGCCGTCCTCGATCCCACGGCGTAAAGCGGGGCAGTTGCAACAGGTCCAGCCCCGCGCCGGGGCGCGCCACGCCCCAGTCCGTGGCCACGGCCGCCTTGAAACCCAGGCTGTGGACCATTGCCACATGCGGCGCGCCATAATCGCGCCCGGCCTTGCCGTTCGGATACGCAAACAGGGAAACGGGCGCCTGGATCAAGTCTTCCAGCTGGCGCTTGCCGTTGGCGATGTCCAGCTGCGCCTCCCGCTCTGACAAGGTGGACAGAATCGGGTGGCTGGCCGTGTGCGCGCCCAGGCCCATGCCCGCCGATTGCAACTGGCGCAGCTGCGCGGTGCTCAGCATGGCCGCCTGGCCCGCCGTGGCGCCCGTTTGGCGGCGGATCTGCATGGCCAGCTGCTGGCGCCGGCCGAACGGCAGGTATTTGAGCTGGCCCAGCAAGGTGGCGATGGCCGCTTGCCGCTGCGCCAGGCTGGCGACGGGCAGGCAGCCCAGGCCATGTTCCTGCAAGTCCAGCTGGGGACCGGATGCCTGGCGCACGGCCTCGATCAGCGTGTCATTCCACATCTGTCCGCCGTCCAGGTAGGCCGTGGCGATAAAAAACGTGGCGTGCAAGCCATGGCGCTGCAGCAACGGCAGGGCGACTTGTGCATTGTCCGCATAGCCATCGTCAAAGGTGATGCAGGCGGCGCGCGGCGGCAAGCTGCCATCTTGCAAGCGCTGCACGGCGTCGTACAGGGACAGCGGTGCATAAAAGCGCTTCAGCAGGCGCAGCTGGCGCTCGAACAGCCGGGCGTCCACTTCGCCGGGAAACAAGGGGTCGGGCCGCGCCAGCACGCGGTGGTAAATCAAAATGGACAAGGTGGCCGTCATGGCTGCTCCCCGATGGCGGCCCTGGCCTGGCGGGAGGTGAGGCTGGGCGCCTGCTGCTCGACGATGATGCGCGTGGCGATCAGGGCGGCCATCAGGTAGTAGGGCATGTCGAAATACAGCAGGCTGAGGAAGGCGCCGCCCACGGCAAAGCCGATCAGGCTGGCCTGGCTCATGGTGGCCAGGCCGTGCGCCCAGCGCAGCTCCGGCTTGCCCCGCGTGCGGCGGATGATGGCGGCGGCCGTGCGCCAGGTGGCGATGCCCAGCGCCAGGTAAATCAACAAGCCGACAAAGCCGTGTTCGCCCAGCGCCTGGAAATAGATGCTGTGCGCCGCGTGTACATCCATGGGGTTGGGCGCGTAGCGGGCGAAGATGCTGGCGTCGGACACATCGAAGCCGCCGCCAAGAAAGCGCTCGCGTGCCAGGTTCCAGGCCATGCGCCAGGCATTCAGGCGGCCCATGGCAGAGACATCGTCCTGATAGGTGTTGATGGTATCCATGCGTTCTGCCCAGCGCTCGGGCATGAAGGCCAGCAGCAGCGGTGCGACCGCTCCGAGCAGCGCGCCCAGCACCAGCTTGCGCTCGCTTTTCAGCCACATGAACAAGCCCATGGCGGCGATGGCCAGCAGCCCGCCGCGCGAATACGAGCCCAGCGCGGCCAGCGCCGACAGCAGCATTGCCAGCGTCAGGCCGTGGCTCAGCCAGCGTTTGTCCGTGTTTTGCTGCAAATAATACATGAGGGGGATGGTGATGATCAGCGCCAGGGCCAGCGAGTTGTTATCCCCGATAAAGGTTTCCTCCGGCCCCCAGACCCGCTCCGTGCCGCCGCTGCGGAGGGTGAAGATGCCGCCTTTCACGCCGTAAAAGCCGATCGAGCCCACCAGCACCCACACGAGGCGCACGATGTCGCGCCGCGTGCGTATCACCATCATGATGACAAAGCTCATCAGCATGATCTTCATGACCTTGTTCCACTGCACCCACGACGCTTCGGGCAGCAGCGCGAACGGGGCCGTGACATTCATCCAGCCGACGAACAGCAGCAGCAGTACGCTGACGGGCGTGAGTGGCAGATTTTTCGGTTCGCGCGTCATCGCTAGGCTGAGCATGGTGACGATGGCGATGATGAAGGCGAACGGCATCTGGGTGGCAAAGCCCCAGGCTTGCGTATGCGGGTTCATCACGCTGACCCAGACCCACATCAGGCCGCCAATGGCTGGCGCCTTCAGGATGTAGGGCAGCGAACCGAGGATGATGATGCTGATCACGATGTCGCGCATGAAGGGGACGCTCCTGGTTTTTGCCGGGTTGGCAAGGTATTGATGCCTGTCAACGGGCTGGCGGGCAGGCTCAGTACACTGGATCAATACTGCTGGATGCATAGTTTTGTCATGGTAAGACCAAGGCGGCATGTCCTTGTTGACCGTTCTCATGGCGACCTACAATGGCGCCGGCACCTTGCCCCAGGTATTGCGCGCCTACATGGCGCTGCGCCCGCCCGTGGGCGGTTGGCGCCTGGTCATCGCCGACAATGGCAGCACGGACGCCACGGCCACGGTGATCGCCTCCTTTCGCGGCCGACTGCCCTTGAGTTCCGTCTACGTGGCGCGGCGCGGCCGCAGTCCCGCCCTGAACGGGGCCGTCGAGTACGCTTTGCGCCAGGGCGGCGATGGCAACGAGCTGTTCGTGTTTGGCGACGATGACGCCATGCCCGCGCCCGACTGGTTGTGCCGTCTGCAGGGCAGCGCGCGCAGCCACCCCGGCTACGCCCTGTTCGGCGGCGCCATCGTGCCCGCCTGGCGGGAACAAGCGGCGCACTGGCTGCTGCGCCTGACCCCCGTTGGCTTGACGTGGGGCATTACCAGCCCCGAGCTGCGCGACGCGCCCATCTATCCGGGCCTGGTGTGGGGCGCCAATATGGCGATACGCCGCCGCATCTTCGAGGCGGGCGCCCGCTATGACGAAAGCATCGGCCCGCAAGGGAGCAATTACGCCATGGGCAGCGAAACCCGGCTCAACCTGGAGATGCATGCGGCAGGCAATCCTTCCTGGTTCTGTCCGCAAGCGAGGGTGGCGCACATCATCCGCCCACAGCAAGTGCAGCGCGCCTGGATACTGCGCCGCGCCATGCTGTTCGGCCGGGGCCAATGTCGGCTGGCCACGCTCGCGCCCAGCGTGGAGCTGCTGGGCGTGCCTCGCTGGATGCTGGGCAGATACGTGCGCGATACCCTGGGCGCCTTGCGGGCCTGGTTGCGGCGCGACCAGGCCGAGCTGTTCCTGCGCCAGTGGGAACGGGCCTGGCTGCGCGGTTTTTTCCATGAAGCGTGGCGGGGACGGCGCAAACGCCTGCCGCGCATCGTCATCAGCAGTTATTCGGGCGAGCTGGGCGGCATGGAACTGCGCATGGCGCAAGAGGCCAAAATGCTGGGCGCGAGCGGCTATGACAGCGTGCTGGCGCTGCGGCGCTTTCCCGGTTTTACTGCCTGGGCGCAAGACTTGCGCGCAAGGCAGATGCAAGTGCGCGTGTATGAACCGCCGCTGTTTCTCGAACACTGGGCCTGGCGGCGCTGGAATTGGCTGCGCGCCAGGGTCACGGGCGCCTGGCGGCTGCGGCGGCTGCGGCCCGACCTGGTCCATGTGGCGTTTTGCTGGACGGCATATGGCGCTTCCATCCTGTGGCTGGCGCGGCAGTGCCGCTTGCCGGCCGTGATCAGCGTGCACAATGCGTTTCCCCTGGAAACCTTCAGCGAATGGCAACGGCCCCGCTTGCAGGAAGCGTTTCGCAGCGTCAAAGGCGTGTATGCCGTGTCGCCGTCTGCCATGCGGCATTTCCTCGACCTGTACCGCGACATGCTGGCGCCAGAAACGCGGCTGGCCGTCATTCCCAATGGCGTCGATACGGATACTTTTATTGTCTCGCCCGCACGGAAAGTGCTGGCGCGGCAGCAACTCGGGCTGCCGCCGGACGCGCTGGTGCTGGGGGCTGTGGCGCGACTGTCCGCGCAAAAGCGCCCGCAGGCGCTGCTGGCCCTGTTTGCCAGGCTGGCGCCGCAGTTCCCCCACCTATATTTGGTGCTGGTGGGCACGGGACCGCTGGAAGCCATGCTGCGGCTGCAGGTTCAACAGGCGGGACTGGCGCAACGCGTGGTGTTTGCCGGCTTCCAGCAGCGCGTCGAGCTGTTGATGCCCGCCTTCGACCTGCATGTGCTGCTGAGTAAAAATGAAGGCTTTGGCATCGCCACCATCGAAGCCATGGCGTGCGGCGTGCCGGCCGTGGGCACGGATGTGCCGGGCACCCGCGATATCCTGCACGATAGCGCCGGGGGACTGCTGCTGCCGCTCGATGACGAGCACGCTGCCTGCGCGGCCGTCGCTAAGTTGCTGGTCGATGAACCCCGGCGCGCCCGCATGGGGCGGCTGGCGCGCGAGGAAACCGTGCAGCGCTATTCGATGCCGCGCCTGGAACGCCAGTTGCGGCAGTTCTATGCGGGCCTGGTCTAGGCGCGGGCGGTCCGCATGAGCGCCACCCGCCATTCGTTTTTCTTTTCCTTCGCCGAAAAATACACGGTGCTGCTGCTGGGCATCATCGCCAGCATGGTGCTGTCGCGCCTGTTGACGCCGGCCGAGGTGGGCGTGTATTCGCTGGGCGCCGTGCTGGTGGCGCTGGCGCAAGTGGTGCGCGATTTTGGCGTGGGCCAATACCTGATCCAGGAAAAGCAGCTCGATGCCGTGAAACTGCGGGCCGCGCTGGCCACCAGCCTGCTCGTCGCCTGGCTGCTGGCAGGCATGGTGCTGCTGGCCAGCGCGCCGCTGGCGCAGTTCTATGGCGAGCCCCGGCTGACCCTGGTGCTGCGTTTGCTGTCGGTCAATTTCCTCTTGATCCCATTCAGCGCATTGACCTTACCCATGCTGCGCCGCCAACTGCGCTTTCGTGCCATCTACGCCATCAACGCGGCCAATAGCGTGGTCAACCTGCTGGTGGCCGTGCTGCTGGCGCTGCAGGGCTACAGTTACATGAGCATGGTGTGGGCGGCGCTGGCCGGTTCCTGCGCTTCGCTGCTGGTGAGCTTGCTGGTGCGGCCGGACGCGCTGCCGTGGCTGCCGGGACGGCGCGGCATGGGCGATATCGCCCGCTTTGGCGCGTATGCGACGGGCGGCGGCCTGGTCGACGAGGCGGGCGTGGCGGCGCCGGACCTCATCATCGGCAAGCTGATCGGCATTGAAAGCCTGGCCCTGTTCGGCAAGGCGCAAAGCATGCTGAATATTTTTAATCAAGCCATCACCAGCGCCATTTCGCCCGTGGTGTTTCCCCTGTTCGCGGTGCGCGCCCGCGAAGGAGGGGGACAGGGTGGGCAGGGCGGGGCTGAGCTCGTGTATCTGCGCACGATCAGCTACATGACGGCGCTGGCCTGGCCCTTCTTCCTCTTCCTAGCCTGCATGGCCTTGCCCCTGGTCAAGGTGTTGTACGGCGCGCAATGGATCGGCTGTGTGCCCTTGATACGCATCATGTGCCTGTCCTCGGCCGTGTATAGCATGTTCAGCATGGCCCGCTACCTGTTCGTGGCGACGGGCCAGCTGCATGCGCAGGTGCGGCTCGATGCCTGCGCTGGCCTGATAAAAGTGGCGCTGCTGCTGGCTGCGGCGCCGTTCGGCCTGGTGGCCGTGGCCTGGGCCGTGGTGCTCAGCAACGTGCTGCGCAGCTGGCTGAACTACGGCTGTCTGCGGCGCTTGAGCGCACTCGACTGGCGCATCCTGGCGCGGGCCTTGCGCAAAAGCCTGCTGCTCTGCGGCGTCAGCGCCGTGGCGCCCGTCGCTGCGCTGCTGTGGCTGCCGCTTGATACACCGGCGCTGCTGGCGTTGACGGGTACGGCGCTGGCCACCTTGCTGTGCTGGCTGGCCGGTCTGTTCCTGTTGAAGCATGAACTTGCCGGTGAGTTCTTGTTGTTGCAACGCAAGCTGGCTGGCCGCTGGCTGGCAGTCAAATGCACGAAAGGATGACCATGCGTGTCGGTATCTTGTCTTACCCGATGCTGTTCCAGCGCGACGGCGGCTTGCAGATCCAGGTACGCGAAACCATTGCCGCGCTGAACCGCTTGCCCCAGTTACCGGCGCGCCCGCTGGAGGTGCAACTGGTCGACGCCAACCACCAGCGGCTGGCCGATTTCGACGTGCTGCCCGTGTTTTCGGCCAGCAATGGCACTTATCGCATCATGGAAATGGCCAGCGAGCAAGGCGTGCCCGTGGTGCTGTCGCCGCTGCTGTCGCCTGGTTGGGGCCGGGCCGGCGCCTGGCGCGCGCGGCTGGCCGACCGGCTGGCGGGATGCTTGACGCAATGGATGGTGCAAACCAGTTATGCGCAGACGCGGCGTGCCTTGCAGCTGGCCGACATGGTAATCGCCCTGGGCGAGGCCGAGCGCGATGCCATCGTGCAAGGTTTCGGCATGGGGGCCGAGGCCATCCGCGTCTTGCCGAATGGGATCAACCCGCATTTCTTCACGGCCAATGGCGATCTGTTCCTGCGCGAAACGGGTATCGCCGAGCCGTTCGTGCTGATGACGGGCAGTATTTCAGCGTATAAAAACCAGCTGGGACTGGCGCAGGCGCTGGGGGGCGCCGGCTTGCCTCTGGTGCTGATCGGCGCCGCGCCGCGCGAACAGCAAACGTATTTGCAGCAGTTGCTGGACTTGCCGCACGTCAGCTGGCTGGGCGCGCTCGACCACGCCGACCCGCTGCTGGCCAGCGCCTACCATGCGGCGGCCGTGGCGGCCTTGCCCAGCCAGGGCGAAGTGTTTCCCTTGAGCGTGCTCGAAGCGCTGGCGGCCGGCACGCCCGTCGTCATGACGGCGCAAAGCGCGCTGGACTTGCCCGATTCCGCGTTTGCGCTGCGCAAGGTGGCCTGGGACGATGGCCCCGCGCAGCGCCAGGCCATCCTCGACTTGCTGGCGCTGCCGCCCGAGCGTTCCCGCGTGCAAGCCCTGGTGGAACGTTTTACGTGGGAAAGGGTGGCCGCGCAGATTGCCGATTGTTACTACCAGGTCCAGTCCTTGCCTGCCAGGAGGCAGCATGCTGTTTAATTCCTTCGCCTTCCTGTTCGGCTATCTGCCCATCGTGCTGGCCGGCTATTTTCTGCTGGACCGCTGGGGATCCAGTGCCAACTGGCGCCAGGCGCCGGCCGTGTGGCTGGCGCTCGCCTCGCTGTTTTTCTATGCCTGGTGGGATGTGCGCTATTTGCCGCTGTTGCTGGCATCCATTTGCCTCAATTACGGCGCCGGGCGCCTGATTGGCGCCAGCGCGGGCGCGGCCCGCAAGCGCACACTGCTGGCGGCGCTGGCGCTGAACCTGGGGCTGCTCGCCTACTACAAATATGCGAATTTCTTCATCGATAGCGTGAACGCCATCGCCTCCGGTGCTGGCGCTGCCAGCCTGCCCCTGTCTGGCCTCGCCATCATCCTGCCGATCGGCATCTCGTTTTTTACCTTCACGCAGATCGCCTTCCTCGTCGATTGCTACCGGGGCGAGGTGCGCGAATACCGCTTCATCCATTACCTGCTGTTCGTCAGCTATTTCCCGCACCTGATCGCCGGCCCCGTGTTGCACCACCGCGACATGATGCCGCAGTTCGCCGACCCGGCCAACGCCCATCCGCGCGCAGCCAATTTCGCCATCGGCCTGTCGATTTTCACCATCGGCCTGGCGAAAAAGGTGCTGATCGCCGACAATCTGTCGCCGCTGGCCATGCCCGTCTTCGCCGCTGGCGCCACACCGACTTTGATCGAAGCGTGGATCGGCGTGCTGGCCTACACTTTCCAGCTGTATTTCGACTTTTCCGGTTATTCGGACCTGGCCATCGGCCTGTCGCGCTTGTTTGGCGTGAAATTGCCGCTGAACTTCAACTCGCCGTACAAGGCGGCCAATATCGCCGACTTCTGGCGCCGCTGGCACATGACCTTGTCGCGTTTCCTGCGCGACTATCTGTATATTCCCCTGGGCGGCAGCCGCCACGGCGAGGCCATGCGCTACCGCAACCTGATGCTGACCATGCTGCTGGGCGGCCTGTGGCATGGCGCCGGCTGGACCTTTGTCATCTGGGGCGGCTTGCATGGCTTGTACCTGGTGCTGCAGCAGGCGTGGCAGCGGTTCTTTGGCGCGGCGCGGGCGCGTTGGTGGCCTGGTTGGTGGTCAACCTTCCTGACCTTTCTTGCCGTGATGCTGGCCTGGATCTTCTTCCGCGCGCCCGACGTGGCCACGGCCTGGGATATCGCGGGCGCGCTGGTGGGGGCGAACGGCGTGAGCCTGCCGCGCGGCCTGGCCAGCCATGCGGCCAGCCTGGCGCAGTGGGGCCTGCATCCCGCCTTCGACGGCATTCGCTGGATCGAACTGGCGGGACCGGGCTTGCCGGTGCTGCTGGGCGCCATGCTGCTGGCCTTCAGGGCACCGAACACGCAAGAAATTTTCTTTCTTTACGCGCCCGCGATTGAAAGAATATTTCAACCGATAGGACGCTGGGCCCTCAGCTGGCGGCCCACGCGGCGCTGGAGCGTGAGCTTTGCCGCGCTGTTCGTCGCCTGCATCTTCGGCATGAACCGGGTCACCGAATTTCTCTACTTCCAATTCTGAACATGGACACTCCGGCCCGCCGCTACCTCATCTGCTTCTGCGCCTGCGTCTGCCTGGTGCTCGGCTCCGTCTCGTTCATGAACTACCAGGTCGATCCCTACTTGCTGCACCAGTGGGACAGCCCCTTGGTGCAGCGCCTGCGTCCCACGTATGAAAAGCTGGCCGTCTGGGGCAAGACGTATGCGGTGGCGCGCTACCGGCCCGCCGTCGTCTACATCGGCAATTCGCGCACGGAAATGGGCTTGCCGGCGAGCAGCATGCGCACCTTGTTCGAGGGCAAGAGCGTCTTCAACAGCGCCGTCTCGGGCGCTTCGATCGGCGACGCCATCTTGCTGGCCGAGCACGCGGCCAGGGTCAGCCATGTCGACACCATGGTGTGGGGCATCCACGCGCCCTCGTTTTCCATGGAGCTGGGCTCGGCTGGCGTGGAGCCTGGCCTGACGGACGGCGGCCCCGCGTTTTTCGCGCGGCGCGCCTTGCTCAATATCAAGCGCGGCCTGACGGTGGACATGACGCGCGACACATGGCGCATCCTCAGCGGCAGCTATGACGGCGCCTGTCTGTCCAGCCTGGCCCTGCACGGCCAGCGCGACCAGTCCTGTATCACCAGCCGCAACCATGGCTGGGCCGGCACGGCGCGCGCGTTCACGCCGCGGCTGCAGGAATTCGGCGACGGCCTGGGGCCGACAGCACCCGCGCTGCGCGCCTTCGATGCGAGCGTCGGCACCCTGTGCCGGGGTGGCACGCGCTTGCGCCTGTACATCAATCCCACGCATGCGCTGACGCTAGCCGCCCTGTACTGGCGCGGCAAGTGGGACGCCATGCAACAGTGGCAGCGCGACCTGGCGCAGATGGCCGGGCGTTACCGGCGCCAGGGCTGCGACGTGCGCGTGATTGACTTTTCAGGCTTCAATAGCATCACCAGCGAGGTTATCCCGCAAGTGTCGGGCGCGCGCGACATGCGCTATTACTGGGAAGCGTCGCACTACCGCGACAATGTGGGCCACTTCATCCTGGCGCGCCTGTTCGGCGGCGCGCCACGGCCGCCGGCGGACTTCGGCGTCGAGCTGACGGAAACCGGCATCGTCGCCCACCAGGCGGCGATGCGCGCCGCGCGCGAGCGCTACCATGCGCAGCACGCGGACGAGACGGCGTACCTGCGCCATGTCTTGACCTTGCCCCGCGAACCCAAGTAGGCTGCCAAGGGCGCAGGCGTACGCCGTGGGGCAGGGCGCTTGCGTTATGATGTTGTTTTGTCATCCAGCACGTTCCAGGACTTTCCATGAAAATCGCCTTCTTTGCCAGCCAGCCCTACGACCGCCGCTTCTTCGATGAAGGCTTGCCGTCCCAGCCTGACGCCGCCGGCATCGAACTGGTTTACCACAGCGCCTTGCTGAGCCAGGAAACCGTGGTCCTGGCACAAGGCGCCGAAGCCGTTTGCGTCTTCGTCAACGACGTGCTCGACGCGCCAGTGCTGGAATCGCTGCACGGCTACGGCGTGCGCGCCATCCTGCTGCGCTGCGCCGGCTACAACAACCTCGACCTGGAAGCGGCCAGGCGCCTGGGCCTGTTTGTCGCCCGCGTGCCCGCATATTCGCCGCAAGCCGTGGCCGAATACACCTTGGCCCTGGTGCAGACCCTGAACCGCCACACGCACCGCGCCTACGCCCGCGTGCGCGAAGGCAATTTCTCTCTCGATGGCTTGCTGGGCGCCACCTTGCATGGCAAGACGGTGGGCATCGTCGGCACGGGCAAGATCGGCCTGGCCACGGCGCGCATTTTCAAGGGGTTCGGCTGCACGGTGCTGGGCCACGACCGGTATCCGGCGCCTGCGTTCGCAGAACTGGGCACGCTGGTGGCGCTGCCGCAGCTGCTGGCCGAATCCGACATCGTCTCCCTGCATTGTCCCCTGATGGAGAGCACGCGCCACATGATCAGCGAAGCTACGCTGCCGCTGATGAAGCAGGGCGCCATGCTGGTGAACACCTCGCGTGGCGGCCTGATCGACACGGGCGCCGTCATCGAGGCGCTGAAATCGCGCCAGCTGGGTTCGCTTGCCATCGATGTGTACGAACAAGAAAGCAATCTGTTCTTCCAGGACCGCTCGTCCGACATCATCGACGACGACATCTTCCAGCGTTTGATGACGTTCCCGAACGTGCTGGTGACGGGCCACCAGGGCTTCTTCACCATCGAAGCGCTGCGCGAGATCGCCGCCATCACGTATCACAACCTACAATGTTTCCTGCAGGACAAGGCGTGTGAAAACAGCGTATTAGCTGGCTGACGCCGGTTTCTTTGGCTTGGGCGGCGGCTTGGCTTGCGGGTAGGGCGGCGCTTCCTGCAGCGTGCCTTGCGCGCTGATCCAGGCGCGGCCCGCGTCCGTCGGCTTGATGAACAGCTGGTCGTCGGCGACGATGGCAAACATCTTGCCGTCGCAATACAAACCGTACTCGCCAACCAATTTTTCTTTGCATTGACGCTGCCTGCGCCCGCCAGTTGATCGAGCAAAAAATCCACGGTGCTTTGCTGCGATGCCATGTTGTCCTCCGTTTGAAAGAACCGGGTAGCGCACTGGCCAGGATGGGCCGGCGCGGCTACACTATCGCCATTATTTATTTTGCATTAGCGATTTTGCCATGACACCTGAGCATATTATTCACCGCGGCATCACCATCACCACCCTCGCATCGACCCAGGACGTGGTAGCCCACTGCGCGCCGGGTCAGATAGCTATCCGCGAGCAGGCCGATGGCTGGTGGTTATATTTTGTCGACGAAGATGGCAAGATCGAAGGCTATGACAGCCCGTTCGCCAGCCACGCCGAGGCGTTGTGGGCGGCCAAGGCCGCAGCCGAGTTCAGCGCGCAATGAAGGCCAGTCCGTGGGCCTTCCTGGGATTGCCGCAAGCGCCCGTGCCGGAAGCGGAAAGCGCGGACTACGGCGCCTGCCGTGCCGAACTGGACGGCAAGCGGCTGGTCTTGCGCATGGCGAAAACCACGCCGACGAAAACCGGCCAGTTCGTTACCGTCTGGAAGCGCCCCCATCCCGATGCCGAGATCGCCCCACTGGACGAAGCGGACCCCGTCGATATCGTCATCATCGCCGTGGGCGACGGCGCGCGGCACGGCTTCTTTGTCTTTTCCCGCGCCGTACTGATCGAACGCGGCGTGATGTCGCGCGCCGGCGTCGGCGGAAAGCGCGCGCTGCGCGTGTATCCGCCGTGGTGTGTGCCTGAATCTGCCCAGGCACTGCGCACGCAGCGCTGGCAGGCGCGGTGTTTTGTGGCGGCTGGGGATCAGCAAGGGCTGGAGCAACTATGCAGGAGCGAACAGTTTCGGGGGGAATCTTGAATTTTTCGATTTTTGGCACAGAGGAAATATATTAAGAGCACTACTGCACGTCGGTTTAGTAATAAACTTATCTGTCAAGACCGGCCTGGTTATATACGCGTTTAACGAATAATTCCGGCTTTTTCTCCTGCCATTTCTTCATCGCCTGAATCGGTGTTGCGTTATCCAAGGCGCGCTGGGGAATGTTGTGGTTGTAGA
>NZ_PEBS01000050.1 GCF_002869965.1 Janthinobacterium sp. ROICE36 | reverse complement strand
CCGTGCCGAAGGCGATATTCGCCGACGAGCCGCCCAGGTACTTGGCGAAACTCGTCGCGTCTTCCAGGATGCTGCCGATTTGCTGCGCGTACAGGTCCACCGCCAGGCGGCCCAGGCAGATCACGTCCAACGCGCGATCCTGCGCAAATTCAGTCGTATTCTTCATCACATGCGTTCCTTAAGACAGTTGCACGATGCGCTGCTCGCGCCACGACACGGTGGCCGCTTCGGCCATTTCCAGGGCTTTCAAACCATCATGGACGGTGGTGCGCAGGGGCGCGCCGTGGGCAAAGGCCTCGAAAAAGTGCGCCATTTCGCTGGCGTAGGCGGCGCGGTAGCGTTCCAGGAAAAAGTCTTCCGGCTTGTCCACGCTGACGTTGATGGCGCCATAAGCCGTCACTTCCGTCGGCTTGTGATTGCCCGCCTGTAGCATGCCGGCGCTGCCCAGCACTTCGAAACGCTGGTCGTAGCCGTAAGCGGCGCGGCGCGTCGTGTTGATCTGGCACAAGCGGCCTTTTGCCGTGCGGATGGTCACGGCCGTGCAATCGAGGTCGCCCGCCGCGCCGATGGCGGGGTCGACGAGGCAGCTGCCCGTGGCGTGCACGCTGACGGCCTCATCGTCGAGTATCCAGCGGAAGATGTCGAAGTCGTGAATCAGCATATCCTTGAAGATGCCGCCCGACACCTTGATGTAGCTGACGGGTGGCGGGCCCGGATCGCGGCTGGTGACGATAAGTACTTCCGGCGTGCCGATCTCGCCCGCTGCGATGCGCTGTTTGACGGCGGCAAACGTGGGGTCGTAGCGGCGCTGGAAGCCGATCATGCATAGCACGCCAGCATCCTTGACGGCAACCGCTGCGGCGCGCGCGCGCTCCAGGGTCAGATCGACGGGTTTTTCGCAAAAAATGGCCTTGCCGGCAGCGGCCGCGCGCACGATCAGGTCCGCATGCGTATCCGTACTCGACGCGATCAGCACGGCTTTGACGTCAGGGTCGGCCAGCACCGCCTCCACGCTGGCGACGCTGGCACCATGCAGGGCCGCCACTTCCGCCGCCGCGCCCGCATGCACGTCAACCACGTATTTCAGGCGCACGCCAGGCTGGCGCACCAGATTGCCGGCGTGAATGCGGCCGATGCGCCCGGCGCCGAACAATGCCACTTGTATCATTTCCATCTCCTTGGTAGTCGCTAGTACGCTGCCCGGAATGCACACGTGTGCAATTCCGGGCAAAAAATGGTTAAAACAGGTGGATGACGCCCAGCATCACACCGCTGAGCTTGGCACCCTTCTTGGTGGTGGCGAAAGCATTGCCGCCAAACGTGTAGTTGGCATTCTTGTCGTTATTGGTTTGTGTGTAGTAGGCGTACACGGTGCTGCGCTTGGACAGGTAATACTCGTAGCCCAGGGTCGCCTGCTTGGCGCCACTGTCGTCGCCACGCACCAGGCTGGTCGCCTTGATGGTCACGCTGCTGCCATTGGGCGCACTGCCCGACACATCGCCTGCCACGCCGAAACGGCCGATGAAGGAACCGCCGCCCGCCTTGTAGGCGCCCGTGATGGTGAAGTAGTCGCGCTGCAAGTCGCCGCCGGCCACGTCATACACCATGCGGTTCCAGGCCACGCCCACGTCGCCGCCACCGAAGTTGTAATTGCCCACGGCGCGAAACATCTTTTCGCTGAAGCCGGGACGCAAGTCCTTGTGCTTTTCGTAGCCGATGGCCCCTTTGATGGGGCCGTTCGCGTATTGCACGATACCCGAATAGAGGCGATCGCCGTTCGACGCCTCGTTTTCGCTGGCGCGGTAAATCGTGGCGCTGAAACCCTGCACTACGGGCGTACGGTAGCTGACGGCGTTCGAGGCGCGGCGGTTGAAGCCTTCGCCGCCCAGTTGCGAAATATTGGCGTCGTCCTGGATGCCTTGGCCCACGAAACGGTTGGTGTAGCCGTTGATCTGGCGAATCGGTGTTGAAAAGCGACCCAGCGTGATGCTGCCATAGGCGGGGTTTTCCAGCCCGACAAAGGTATCCTTGCTATTGATGGCGCCCGTGCCATCGTCGAGCCTGGCATTGCCCTCGATCTGGAAGAAGGCCGTGTTGCCATTGCCCAAGTCTTCTCTTCCCCGGAAACCGATCTTCGAAGAATTGTCCGACACGCGCGATACCGACTCGCCGTTCGGCGCCGTGGCCGAGCTCGACGTTTCGATACGATCGAAGCCCGCATGAATGCGGCCGTACACGACGACGCTCGATTCGGCCAGGACGCAGCCTGGCGCGGCCAGCAACAATGCCATGGCGATTTTGTTCAACTGCTTGGTGTGCATTTCGTTTTTCATCTCGTTTTTCATCCCGTCTCCTGCTTGTTTTTATGGTGGTGGATTACTCATGATGCTCAACAGTGTGTTGCCCTACGCGCGCCCACCGCAGGCCGCCCTTGCCCTCCCTTTCAAAGAAGATGATTTATTGGCAGCGCGGCAATGCCAGTGCTTCCAGTTGCGGATACAAACGGGGACCGCCTACCAGGATGGGGTTGCCCTTTTCCAGGCCGTTATTGGCCAGGAAATCATTGCAGCGCCCGCCCGCCTCGTTGACGAGCACGATGCCGGCCAGGCAATCCCAGGAATTGATGTGTGGCTCGAAATAGCCGATCAGGCGTCCCGCCGCCACGTAGGCGATCATCAAGGCGCCGGAACCGTTGCGGATGAACATGCCGCCCTCTTCCAGCACGTCGAGCAGGAAGGGCAAGAAGGTATCGGTGCCCACGCGGTGCGAAAAGCCCACGCCCAGCACGCCGCCCTGCAGGCTGGCCACGTCGTTGACGCGCAGCCGCGTTTCGCCCGCCTTCCCCGCCACGTATGCTCCCTGCCCCAGGCAGGCGTGGAACAGCTCGTCCGCATTCGGGTCGTACACGGCACCGATGGCAGGCTGGCCATCGACCAGCACGCCTATCGATACGCACCAGGCCAGCATGCCGTTGACAAAACAGGCCGTGCCGTCAATGGGATCGATGACCCACACGCAGCGCGCATCGGACGCGCCGCCGCCGCGCTCCTCGCCCACCACGGCGTCTTCGGGGAAGCGTTCGGCAATCTGCGCGCGCAGAAAATCCTCCACCATGCGGTCGGCGATGCTGACCATGTCCTGCAAGCCCTTTTCCTCGATCACCAGTTCCGTGCGGCGCTGGAACATGCCCAGCGCAATCTCGCCCGCCTGGCCGATGATGTGCCGGGCGTAGGCATAGCGTTCCAGGGTGGCCGCGTCGGCCAGTACCGCTGCCTGTGTCATATCTGTCATGCTTGTCCTCCAATGATGGCTGCGCCATGTTCGTGTACGGTCATGGCGACCGATGTGCCTTGCGTGAAAACCTGACTCAAGTCGTGCGAGACAGCAAACAGTTCGCCGACCGGCGTGGCTAGCGTGTATTGCATTTCGCGTCCCAGGTAGGTGGCGCGCGCCACGCGCACCACCATGGCGCTGTCGGGCTGCGCGGGCGACAGCAGGATGGCTTCCGGGCGCACGGCAAAGCTCGCTTCGCCGCTGCGCTGGCTGCGGCATGGCAGGCGCAGGCGCAGCTGGCCCATGACGCAGACGGCCTTGCCGTCAGCCACCGATTCAATCACGCCATCGACGATATTCGCGTTACAGATGAAGTCGGCGACGAACTTGTCGGCCGGCGATTCGAACAGCTCGTGCGGCGTGCCTTTTTGCGCGATTACTTGCCGGTTCATCACGATGATCTGGTCGGAAATGGCCAGCGCCTCTTCCTGGTCATGCGTGACATACACGGCTGTCAAGCCCAGCTTGACCTGGATATCGCGGATCTCGTCGCGCACGCGGCGCCGCAACTTCGTATCGAGGTTGGACAGCGGCTCGTCCAGCAGCAGCACCTTGGGCTGCAGCACCAGCGAACGGGCCACGGCCACCCGCTGCTGCTGGCCACCCGACAACTCGTTCGGGAAGCGCGCGGCAAAGTCGGCCAGGCCCACCAGGCGCAGGCTTTCCTGCGCCCGTTCCACGGCGCGCGGCTTGGTCTCGCCTGACACGATGAGGCCGTAGCACACGTTGTCGAGCACCGTCATGTGCGGAAACAGCGCGTAAGACTGGAACACCATGCTGACGTCGCGCTCGGCAGCCGAGGTCAATGTGACGTCTTCGCCGGCCAGCAGGATGCACCCGGCGCTGACGCGTTCCAGGCCGGCGATCAGGCGCAAGGTGGACGTCTTGCCGCAGCCGCTGGGGCCCAGCAAGGTGACCATGGTGCGGGGCGCGATCGTGAACGACACATCGTTCACGGCCAGCGCCTTGCCGTAGCGCTTGGTAACGCCATCGAATTCCAGCGCGGCAATCTCTGTTGCGTGGGTAGTAAAGTGGTTCATGCGTAGCTCTTTTCCAGGTTGGGAACGGCGGCCGGCAGCGTTTTTTCGGCGCTGACGCGGCGAAGACGGCGCTTGCCGACCAGCAAATGGATCAATTGGATGCACAGCAGGATGACGACGATCAACACTGTGGCGTAGGCGATGGCCGTGCCATAGTTGCCGTTCGACACCAGACCAATGATGTAGGACGTGGCCATGTCGTAATCGGCGCTGACGAGGAAGACGACGGCCGAAATCGAGGTGATCGAACGCACGAAGCCATACACGAGGGCCGAGGCAATGGCGGGGCGCAGCAGCGGCAAGATGACCTTGCGCATGGTGGTCCAGCTACTGGCGCCCAGGGTGATCGACGCTTCATCCAGGCTGCCGTCGAGCTGGCGCATGGCGGCAATCCCCGTGCGCAAACCCATCGGCATGTTGCGAAAGACAAAGCACAGGATCAAAATCGTGGCCGTGCCCGTCAACTCGATCGGCGCCGAGTTGAACGCCAGGATGTAGCTGATGCCGATGACGGTGCCGGGAATGGCAAAGCTGAGCATGGTGCCGAACTCGAACGCGCTTTTCAGGGCGAATTGCTGGCGCACCAGCAGCCAGGCCGAGAGGATGCCGACAAAGGCCGTCAAGGGCGCGGCGATGGCCGAAATCGTCAGCGTAGTAAACAGCGACGGCCAAGCCTGGCCCGTCCAGTGCCAGCCCGAAGCGCCCGTCGTGATGCCGAAGGCGTCGATGTAGTGGCGCAAGGTAAAAGCATTGTCCTGGCCCCAGTTGTTCACGAAGCCGCCCGCCACCACCGTGCCGTAGATCAGGGCCGTGAAGGCGAACCATGGCAGGGCGATGCTCCACAAGGTAGTTTTCAGGCGCGGGTTGAGCGAGGCGTGACCGCCATGGTCGGCCTTGCCCGTCACCGTCACATACGATTTCTTGCCCAGCCACAGGTTCTGGATGAAGAAGGCGCCCACGGCAAAGGTCAGCAGGACGATGGCCAGGGTGGCGGCGCGCCCTTGGTCGTTGGAGGCGCCCACCACGGAAAAGAAGATTTCCGTCGACAACACGTGGAAATTGCCACCCAGCACCATCGGGTTGCCGAAGTCGGCCATGCTTTCGATAAAGCACAGCAGGAAGGCGTTGGCGATGCCGGGACGCATCAGTGGCAAGGAAACCTTGACGAAGGTTTGCCAACTGCTGGCGCCCAGGGTGCCCGAGGCTTCTTCCAGCGAGGGACTGACGCCTTCCACCACACCAATTAATGTCATGAAGGCGATTGGCGCAAAAGCCAGCATCTGCGACAGCCACACGCCCGTCATGCCGTACAGCCAGCGGCTTTGTTCGATGCCGAACAGGTCGCCGACCATGCTCGTGATGGCGCCGTTACGGCCGAACAGCAGGATCAGGGCCAGGCCCAGCACGAAGGGCGGCGTGACGATCGGCAAGATGGTGATGGCGCGCATGGGGCGTACCCAGCGGCCGTTGGTGCGCGTCACCAGCAGGGCGAACACCAGCCCGAGGAAGGTGGCCGACACGCCCGTCAGCAAGGCCAGCGCCAGGGTATTCCAGGCCACGCCGCAGCGGCCGGGACCAGCCACGCAATTGAGGCTCCAGATGCCGGGGTCCGCCAGGCGTCGCGCCAGGGCGGCGGCGCCCGTACCGCCATCCTCCATGGGCTGGCCGGCGCTGACCAGGATCAGCGCGACGGGGAACAGCACGAACAGGGAAATCAGACAAATGATGAGGCCGATAGCACCCGCCACGAAGGCGTCGCCACGGCACACGCCGCAAGCGGCCGCACCCGAGGTGAGGAGGAACAGCAGGCACAGCGCCAGCAGCAGCGCGCCAAAGCCCAGGCCGGTGCTGGCGGCCAGCGGCCCCCAGCCCAGCCATGCCAGCCACAGCAAGCCGGTGGCGCCGATGAAGATCTGGCCCAGGCCCAGGGTCTTGCGGTGGGGATTGCCGGCCACCAGCGCGGCGCTGGCAGCGATCAGGGCGAAGAACACGCCCAGCGGCCAGGCGCCGAACGACAGCAGGTGCAGCAAGGCCGGTGCGCCACGGTCACTGAAGAACTGGCCGTCGCGCAGCCATTCGCCGGCGAACAGGCCAGCTTCCTGCTGCTGCCAGGGCAACAGACACAACGCTGCCAGGGCGGCCAGCAGCCAGCCGTAAAATATCTTTTTCATGAGGTCTCTATCCAGCTAAAGGCGCCCGCCAGCATGGCCTGTGCGGCATGTGCTGCCGGGCGCGGTACGATGACAGTCTTTACGCCTTAATTTCCGGCAGAGTAAATTTGCGTGGTCCAGCGTTGCAGCAGGCGCTTGCGCGTGTCCGACGCGCCATATTTGGCGAAGTCGTAGTTGATGGTCTTGATGTTTTCCAGGCGCGGCGAGGCGGCAGGAATGGTGGCGGCCACGTTGGACGGAATCTGGAAGGCCAGCGCTTTCACGGCCTCGCTCTGCACGTCTGGACGCAGGGCGAATTCATAAAATTTCTTCGCCTGCTCCATGTTTTTCGCGCCCTTGACGATGCTCATGGAGCCGATCTCGTAGCCCGTGCCTTCGCAAGGCGGCAAGACTTTCACGGGAAAGCCGGCCACGGTGAGTTTCATCAGGTCATGCATGAAGCCGATGGCGACGCCCGCTTCACCGCGGCCCACGTCCTCGCCGGGCGCCACGCCTGCGTTCGGATATTTGCTGACGTTCTGGCCCATTTTCGCCAGGAAATCAAAGGCTTCGTCTTCGCCCATCAGCTGCACCACGGTGGCCAGCGCATTGTAGGCAGCGCCCGAGGAATTCGGGTTGGCCATCTCGATCTCGCCCTTGTAGGCAGGCTTGACGAGGTCTTTCCAGCATTGCGGCGGCGGCAGGTTTTTCTTCTTCAGCACGTTTTCGTTGTAGGCCAGGCCCAGGATGCCGATGTAGATGCCGACGGTGCGGTACTTGGCCGTCTCGGCCTGCTTCAGCGCCCACGGCTGCAGCTTGGGCAAAGTGGGCGACTTGTATTCTTCCGTATAGCCTTCGGCGGCGGCTTGCAGGTGCGGGTCGCCCGTGCCGCCCCACCAGATGTCCGATTTCGGGTTCGACGCTTCGGCGCGGATCTTCGCATATGCCTCGCCGGCGCTCTTCCTGATCATCGATACCTTGATCTTGCTTTCCGCCTCGAAGCGGTTCTTCATCAACTGGCACCATTCCATGTCGGCCGAGCACAGCACGGACAGGCGTTCCTCGGCGGCCATGGCCGTCATCGGCAGGGCCAGGCTTATAGCAATCGCAACATTGCGCATCTTCATCGTCTCACTCCAAGTTTGTTGTCGTTGTGGTACTTCAGACCGCACCGCTATCTTGCGGTGTCACTGTCCAGGGATGTGCTTTTTATGGGCTTGCACTGCATTGCACACGTGTGCATACCTTACCACCAGCCGATTTTGACTGTCAACAAGAATCTCGGCAGGCGTGCGGCGTGGTGTTTAACCGACAAAAAAAGCCGCCAGCGTTGCAGCTGGCGGCTTTCGGGGGATGCAGCGAGTGCGGGCGGTTATTCCCAGGCTTCCTTGCCCGCGCGTGGCTTGCCCACCATCAACAGCGCGCCCAGGGTCAGCACGGCTGCCAGCGACAGGTAATAGCCCACGTATTGCAAGCCATGGTTGGTGGCCAGCCAGGTGGCGATGTACGGCGCCAGCGAGGCGCCCAGAATGCCCGCCAGGTTGAAGGTCAGCGACGCGCCCGTGTAACGCACTTCGGGCGGGAACAGTTCGGACAACATGGTGCCCAGCGGACCGTAAGTCATGCCCATCAGGCCCAGGCCGACCGCCATGAAGAGCGTCACTTCCCAGGTCACGCCGGAGCCGAACATCGGCGCCAGCACCAGGCCGAAGATGGCGATGGCGGCGGAAACCCAGATCAGGGTGGCGCGGCGACCGCGGCGGTCGGCCAGCACGGCCGAAAACGGAATCGTCAGGGCAAAGAACAGCACGGCAAACAGCTGCACGACGAGGAATTCCTTGCGCGTGAAGCCCAGTTTGGTCGTACCCCAGCTCAAGGCAAACACCGTCATCAGGTAGAACAGCACGAAGGTGGCCAGGGCGATGATGGTGCCCAGGAACAGCATGCGGCCATGTTGGCGGAACACGGTGGCGACAGGCAGTTTGACGACTTCGTTCTTGTCGATGACTTTCTGGAAGTCCGGCGTTTCCGTGATCTTCAGACGCACATACAGGCCGACGATGACCAGCAGCGCGCTGGCCAGGAAGGGGATGCGCCAGCCATAGCTGAAGAATTGCGCATCGGTCAGGGTTTCGCTGAGCAGCAGGAAGATGCCGCCGGACAGGAAGAAGCCGATCGGTGCCCCCAGTTGCGGGAACATGCCGTACCAGGCGCGCTTGCCCGGTGGCGCGTTTTCCGTGGCCAGCAGCACCGCGCCGCCCCACTCGCCGCCCAAGCCCAGGCCCTGGCCGAAACGGCACAGCGCCAGCAGCAACGGCGCCAGGGTACCGATGGAAGCATACGTGGGCAGCAAGCCGATGATGACGGTGGAAATACCCATGGTCAGCAAGGCGGCTACCAGGGTGGCCTTGCGGCCGACGCGGTCGCCGAAGTGGCCGAACACGGCCGAGCCGATGGGGCGAGCGAAGAAGGCGATGGCGAACGTGGCCAGCGACTGCAGCACGGCGGCCGACGGATCGCCGGCGGGGAAAAACAGTTTCGGGAACACCAGCACGGCGGCCGTGGCGTAGATGTAAAAGTCAAAGAACTCGATGGTGGTGCCGATCAGGCTGGCGAACAGCACCGTGCCGGGGGAATTTTTCTTGGGGGGGGTGCTCCGGGGCTTACTCATTTACTGCGCTCCTTGGGGAGGGTGTCTAAAGGCCATTCTCTGGATGTTTTTTCAGGCAGCAGCACAGCACGTTGTCTAGGCGCGCGGTTCACATATCATAGCTGTGCGCAAACGTATTTGCTGCGAATTTGCTATTCAATTCGCAAACAAATTCCACGCCGCAACACGCCGTTGTTAACGGCAGACAACGCAGTAGCAACGCGCGCTATCGCGCTGTGATCAGTGCTGATTTAGAGAAACAACGGTCGTGCGCCATCCGGTTACCCGGGGCACGGCAGGAAGGTCGTCAGGGGATGGGCGACGTGTATCAGGCCCGGCGTATCGCCAGGCATTCCTTACCAGACCCGCGCGTCGGCATCGCGGCATCGGTCATTTGTGGTGAATCCTTGCCTGCGGCCCCTCCGGGTGGAGCGGGCCGGCGATCATCGCGCTGCATCACTAAGGATGCGGTTGATCTTGCTGTAAGCGGCTTATCATACGCGCAGTGCTGCACTGCGGCAAGATAATGCAAGCCAGTTAGGCCTCGATCAGCGCAAACGCCCTGGCGATCTCCGCGCTGTCGAGCGGGCGCACGAGGCGCGCCACTTCCTGGCCATCCTTGAGAAAGATCAAGGTGGGCCACAGTTTCACCCGGAAGTGACGCCCCAGAGCACGGCCGGGGCCGTCTTCCACGCGCAGGTGCGGCACCCCGGGGTACTGCGCAAACGCGGCGGCCAGCGGCGCCTGGCTGGCACGGCAGTGGCCGCACCAGCCCGTGCCAAATTCCAGCAGGGCCGGCCCCGCCAGGGCGTCGATCTCGGCGCGTGTGGCTTGCGCTACAGAATAGGTGTCGTTCATCATGCCAGTCTCCTTGACAGCTTAGACCACTTTCATGCGCAAGGTGCCCAGGCCATCGATGGCGCCCAGCAGCTCGTCGCCGCGCTGCACGGCCGCCACGCCGGCCGGCGTGCCCGTGTAAATCAGGTCGCCCGGCTGCAAGGTGAAATAAGTCGACAAGTCGGCGATGGTTTCCGCCACGTTCCAGATCAGCATGTCGATGCTGCTGCCCTGACGCAGTTCACCATTCACGTGCAGGGTGATGGCGGCATGGCTGACATCGCCCGCCAGCGCGGCCGGAGTGATGGGGCCGATGGGCGCCGAGGACTCGAAGGCCTTGCCTGTTTCCCACGGACGACCCTGCTTTTTCGCTGCGCCCTGCACATCGCGGCGCGTCATGTCCAGGCCGATTGCATAACCCCACACGTGGCTCAGCGCATCGGCCACGCCGATATCGCTGCCGCCCTTGCCGATGGCCACCACCAGCTCCATCTCGTGCTGGAAATTCTGCGTTTGCGCCGGGTACGGCAACTCGCCCGTCGTGCCGCCTGGCACGGGCAGCACGGCATCGTTTGGTTTCATGAAGAAAAACGGCGCCTCGCGGCCCGTGTGGCCCATTTCCTTGGCGTGGTCGACATAGTTGCGGCCCACGCAATAAATGCGGTGGACAGGGAAAGTATCAACGCTGCCGGTGACGGGAACGCTGGCTTGCAAGGGCGCGGGAATAACATACGACATGAAGACTCCTGATCGGCACGATGGAAAAAGCGGCGATAAAAAAAGGACACCGCAGTGTCCCCCATTTTACGTCAACGTTACTTCAGCAGGCCCGAGCGGCTCGGGTCCGGCATGCGGATGGCAACGATGAAGGAAATCAGGCACATGACGCTCACGTACCAATAAAAATACTCTTCCACGTGCCAGGCCTTGAACTGCAGCGCCACGTATTCGGCCGAACCGCCGAACATGGCGTTGGCCAAGGCATACGACAGGCCCACGCCCAGCGCGCGCACTTCGACGGGGAACATTTCCGCCTTGATCAAGCCGCTGATCGACGTGTAGAAGCTGATGATGGCCAGCGCGATGATGATCAGGCCAAACGCTGCGTACGGGCTGGAAATATCCTTCAAGGTATGCATGATCGGCAGCACGCACAGCGTGGCCAGGCCGCCGAAGAACAGCATCGAGGTACGGCGGCCGATGCGGTCGGACAGCGCGCCGAACACGGGCTGCAGCACCATATATACCAGCAAGGCGCAGGTCATGACGGCGCTGGCCGTCTTGGTATCCATGCCGGCCGTGTTGACCAGGTATTTCTGCATGTAGGTGGTGAAGGTGTAGAACACCAGCGAGCCGCCGGCCGTAAAGCCCAGCACGGTGATGAAGGCGCGCTTGTGCTTGAGCAAGCCGCGCAGGCTGCCCGCGTCCTTATCCTTGCGCTCGCTGGCGGTGGTTGTTTCCGTCAGGGATTTACGCAGGTTCAGCGATACCAATGCGGCCAGGGCGCCGAATACAAACGGAATGCGCCAGCCCCAGGCACGCAACTCTTCCAGTGTCAAGAGTTGCTGCAAGACCACCAACACCAGCAATGCCAGCAGCTGGCCGCCGATCAGGGTCACGTACTGGAACGAGGCAAAGAAGCCGCGCCTGCCCGATTCCGACACTTCGCTCATGTAGGTGGCGCTGGTGCCGTATTCACCGCCCACGGACAGTCCCTGGAACAAACGCGCCACCAGCAGCAGGAACGGGGCGAAAGCGCCGATGGTGTCATAGGTCGGCATGACGGCGATCATCAGCGAGCCGCCGCACATCATCAGCACGGAAATCATCATCGACTGGCGGCGGCCGTATTTGTCGGCGATGCGGCCGAACAGCCAGCCGCCCACCGGACGCATGAGGAAGCCGGCGGCAAAGATGCCGGCCGTCTGCAGCAGCTGCGTGGTGGGGTTACCGGAAGGGAAAAAGGCGTGCGAGAAATACAGCGCGCAGAAGGAATAAATATAGAAGTCGAACCATTCGACCAGGTTACCGGAGGAAGCGCCAATGATGGCCTTGATGCGCTGCTGGGAAGTCAGCTGCGCAATGTCATGCGGAGTAGCGTGGGATGTCATATCAATCTTCTTGTTCGTGTAAAAAAGCCAACACCAGCCCCGTTGCCCGGGCTGGTTTTACATCATACGCCCTTGATCAGGGTCAAAAAAGGCGACCGACATACGCGTTAATACGTATCGCCGGCAACTTTTTTCGCCTGCGGGCGCAGCATCAGACCCGTTCCAGCACCAGCGCAATACCCTGCCCCACGCCGATGCACATGGTGCAGAGCGCATAGCGCCCGCCCGTGCGGTGCAGCTGGTTGACGGCCGTCATGGCCAGGCGTGCACCCGAGGCGCCCAGCGGATGACCGAGGGCAATCGCGCCGCCGTTCGGGTTGACGCGCGGGTCGTCATCGGACAAGCCCAGTTGGCGCAGCACGGCCAGCCCTTGCGCGGCAAACGCTTCGTTGAGTTCGATGACGTCAAAGTCGGCCAGGCTCAAACCCGTCATGGCCAGCACTTTCAGGGTGGCGGGCGCGGGGCCGATGCCCATGATGCGGGGCGCCACGCCGGCCGTCGCCATGGCCACGACGCGCGCGCGGGGCGTCAGGCCAAAACGGGCCGCGTTCGCCTCGTCGGCCAGCAGCAGGGCTGCCGCACCATCGTTGACGCCGGACGCGTTGCCGGCGGTAATCGTGCCATCCGCGCGCACGACGGGCTTGAGTTTCGTCAAGGTTTCCAGGGTGGTGGCGCGCGGATGCTCGTCACGACTGACGACGAGGGGTTCACGCTGCGCGATGCTGACGGGGCAGATTTCGCTGTCGAACACGCCCGCCTGCTGCGCCGCCAGCGCTTTTACCTGGCTGGCCAGGGCGAACGCATCCTGGTCCGCGCGGCTGATGCCGAAGTCGGCGGCCACGTTTTCCGCCGTTTCCGGCATCGAATCGACGCCGTACTGCGCCTTCATGAGGGGGTTGATGAAGCGCCAGCCGATGGTCGTGTCTTGCATTTTCATGCCGCGCGCAAAGGCGCTATCGGCCTTGCCCATGACAAACGGTGCGCGGCTCATGCTTTCCACGCCGCCAGCGATCAGCAAGCCCGCTTCGCCGCTCTTGATGAAGCGCGCGGCGCTGCCGATGGCGTCCAGGCCGGAGCCGCACAAACGGTTCAGGGTGGCGCCGGGCACGCTGTCGGGCAAGCCGGCCAGCAAGGCGGCCATGCGCGCCACGTTGCGGTTGTCTTCGCCCGCCTGGTTGGCGCAGCCGTACAGCACATCCGTGACGGCGTTCCAATCCACATCGGGATTGCGCGCCATCAAGGCACGGATGGGCACGGCGCCCAGGTCGTCGGCGCGCACGCCGGACAGGCTGCCGCCATAGCGGCCAAAGGGCGTGCGCTGGCCGTCGCAGATATACGCGTGGCTCATATTCTTTCCTCCAAGAAAGTAGTTTTAATTAACGTCCGTCCGTCAGCGGCACGGCCGTCAACGCTTGCAGTTGCTCAAAACTCACGCCTTCGACCAGTTCGACGACGGTGGCGCCGGCGGGTGACAGGTCGAGCACGGCCAGGTCACTGTAGATGCGGCTGACGCAAGCGATGCCCGTGAGCGGATACGTGCAAGCCTGCACCAGCTTGCTTTCACCCGTCTTGGTCAGCAATTCCATCATGACCCAGGTTTTTTTCGCGCCGATGGCCAGGTCCATGGCCCCGCCCACGGCAGGGATAGCGTCGGGCGCGCCCGTGTGCCAGTTGGCCAGGTCGCCCGTGGCGGACACTTGAAACGCGCCCAGCACGCAGATGTCCAGGTGGCCGCCGCGCATCATGGCGAAGCTGTCGGCGTGGTGAAAATAGCTGCCGCCCGCCAGCAAGGTGACGGGCTGCTTGCCCGCGTTGATCAGGTCGTAGTCTTCCTCGCCGGGCGCCGGTGCGGGACCCATGCCGATGACGCCGTTTTCGCTGTGCAGGATGATCTCTGCGCCAGCCGGCAAGTGATTCGCCACCAGGGTCGGCAAGCCGATGCCCAAGTTCACGACACTGCCTTCATGGATGTCGGCCGCCACGCGCGCCGCCATCTGATCTCGATTCCATTTGTTCACTTGATACTCCTCAAACAGCTTTGAAGCCGGCGGGGCCGGTGGCCGTGCGCGGCACTTGCACGATGCGCTGCACGAACAGGCCCGGCGTGATGACGTGTTCGGGATCGATGCTGCCCAAGTCAAGCACCTCGTGCACGGAAGCAATGCTGACTGTCGCGGCCATGGCCATGATGGGACCGAAGTTGCGTGCCGTCTTGCGGTAGGTCAGGTTGCCCCAGCGGTCGCCTTGCTCCGCCTTGATCAGGGCGAAATCGGCGTGGATGGGCGACTCGAACACATGCATGCGGCCATCGATCTCGCGCGTTTCCTTGCCCTTGGCCAAGTCCGTGCCATAGCCGGTGGGCGTGAAAAAGCCACCGATGCCGGCGCCGGCGGCGCGAATGCGCTCGGCCAGATTGCCCTGCGGCACCAGTTCCAGTTCCAGCTTGCCCGCGCGGTACAGCGCGTCAAAGACGTGGGAATCGGCCTGACGCGGGAACGAGCAGATGATCTTGCGCACTTGCCCGTTTTTCAGCAAGGCGGCCAGGCCCGTATCGCCATTGCCCGCATTGTTATTGACGATGACGAGGTCGCGCGCGCCCAGAGCGATCAAGCCGTCGATCAGCTCACCCGGCTGGCCCGCGCCGCCAAAGCCGCCAATCATGACGGTGGCGCCATCGTGGATATCGGCCAGCGCATCAATAACGCTGGTACGCAGTTTGTCGATCATTGCCTGCCTCCTCCAAATCAAACCCATCGTTCATTTGTTCGTAATTAGAACAAATATTCGTATTTAGAACTTAATCGTGAGAATATGCCGGATCGGGGCGCTTGTCAATTTGCCGTTTTCACCACCGCCATGGCTATAATTGCCATCTTGACCCATTGGAATCGCCATGACCGACCGCCGCAGCACGCCCGTTTCCGCCGAAGAACTCCCTGATGCCGATGGCGCGCCCCGTCCCGGCGACAGCTATGTGCAATCGTTCGCGCGCGGCCTGGCCGTCTTGCGCAGCTTTGGCGCCGAGGCGCCGCAACAGACCCTGAGCGAAGTGGCGGAGCGGGCGCAGCTGACGCGCGCGGGCGCGCGGCGCATCCTGCTCACCTTGCTGCATCTCGGTTATGTGGAAGCGGACGGACGGCTGTTCCGTCTGACGCCCAAGGTGCTCGACCTCGGTTACGCCTACCTGTCATCCTTGCCCGTGTGGACGCAGGCCCAGCCGCTGCTGGAAGAGCTGATGCAGACCTTGCGCCAGTCGTGCTCGGCCACTGTGCTCGACGGCGACGACATCGTGTATGTCGTGCGCCTGTCCGCCCACCGCACCATGTCGATCAACCTGGGCATCGGCAGCCGCCTGCCCGCGTATTGCACTTCGATGGGCAGAGTCTTGCTGTCGGGCCTGACGCCCGACATGCTGCGCGAACGGCTGTCGAAGATGGCGCTGCTGAAAATCACGCCGGCGACCAAGGTCGATATCGAGGTCTTGATGGAAGAGATTGCGCAAGTGCGGCGCCAGGGCTGGTGCCTGGTGCAGGAAGAGCTGGAACAGGGCTTGATCGCCCTGGCCGCGCCCGTGTTCGACCGGGCTGGCAAGGTGGTGGCGGCGATCAATGTCAGCGGCCAGACGGCGGGACCGTCCGTGGCGCATTTGCTGGAACACAGCCTGCCGAAACTGCTCGATACGGCAAGCCGGGTCAGCGCCCTGGTGCGGGTGCAGCAGTAGGCTTATTTCTTGAACCTTATTTCTTAAACTTGGCGCACGGGTCCGGGCGCGGCTGCGCCGGCATCGTTTGCGTCAGGTCAAACGTGCCCTTGTAGCCAGTGCTACCCTGCTCCAGGTAGCCGATGCTGCGCACGTTCAGTTGCGGGTCGGCCAGTTTCAGCCAGCGCGGCACGCCGATATCCTTGCGTACATGCTCATTGCCGGCGATCAGCACCACATCGCGCGGCGCCTGGTCGCGGATCAGCTTGGCCATCCAGATATCGCGCGCCACCTGGGCATTGACGATACCTTTGATCATCATGTCGGGCAGCATATTGCAGCGGGCCGCCTGGACTTCCTTCTGTTGCCCTTCCAGGATGTCGGCCGGCACGGGCGCGGCCAGGTAAGTGGCCAGCATGGCGGGCGGCATGGCCCATTGGATACCGTCGCGCACGATGCGCGAGGCATCGGCCGGCGACAAATTGCCAGCCACCACCGTCAGTTGGTAGCTGATCACCAGGTCCAGCACGGGACGGTACAAGCTCCAGTCCCAGCGCGGCTGTTCCATCACGCGGATGATGCAGTCGGGGTCGGCGCAATCGCGCGCGGCGCGCGTCAGCAAGGCCTGGTTTTCGCGGTCGAACTGCTCCATGATAATCACGGGACGCCAGCCGGCCGCCAGGCGGCGCTGCAACTCCTCGACGCGCAGGCGCTGGCCTTGCGCATTGTCATGCACTTCACCCAGCAGCAATACTTGCGGATTGGGCAAGGTGTCGGTCACGGGTGCGGGAGCGGGTGGCGCTGTCTTCTTCAGCAAGCTGCCGCAGGCGGCCAACGCCAGCACGCTGCACAGCAGGGCGGCGCGCGCGCCGGCGCGGAAAATCACGGTCTTCATGTCAATGGCTATCCTCAGTAACGATGCGCCAGATTGTACCGTCTCAGGCAGGTGCCGGTAGTTTTCGGCGCTCCAGCACTTCAAACAGGACCATGCCGGCCAGCATCGCGCCGACAAAAATCCACGCCTTCGGCTGGCCCGCCAGCAGGGAGACGAGGGCGGGACCGGGACAGAAACCGGCGATGCCCCAGCCCACGCCAAAGGCCAGGCTGCCCAGCAGCAAGCGCCGGTCGATGCGCCGCGCCGCCGGCAATTGCATGGGTTCGCCCAGCAGCGCCGTGCTGCGCCGTCCTGCCAGCCAGAAGGCAGGCAGGGCCACGGCGATGGCGCCGCCCATCACCAGCGCCAGCGACGGGTCCCAGGCGCCGGCCAGGTCGAGGAAACCGAGTACCTTGGCCGGGTTGCCCATGCCGGAGACGATCAGGCCCAGGCCAAAGACGAGGCCGCTCAACAGGGAAAGAAATAGCTTGCTCATAGGTGGCGCAACAGATACACGGTGAGGAAACCGGCCGCCATGAAGGCCATGGTGGCCGCCAGCGAACGCGGTGACAGGCGCGACAGGCCGCACACGCCGTGGCCGCTGGTGCAGCCGGCGCCATAGCGCACGCCCACGCCCACCAGCAAGCCCGCCACAGTCAGGGCCAACGTGCCCGCCTCGATCTGTACGGGCGGCAAAGCTTGCCACAGCGAATACAGCAGGGGCGTGCCGATCAGGCCCGCAAGAAAGGCCATGCGCCAGCCCAGGTCGCCCTGACGCGGGCGCAGCAGGCCGCCGAGGATGCCGCTGATGCCGGCGATGCGGCCATTGAACAAGATCAGCAGGGCAGCAGCCAGGCCGATCAGCATGCCGCCGGCCAGCGAGGCCCACGGCGTGAAGTGCTGCCAAGCAATAGTCATGATCGGCCTCAGTCGGCTTCGTCGTTGAACGGGGGGTGCGGCGCGCAAAATTGCGCGTACAGCACTTGCAGCACGGCCAGCACGGGTGCGCTGGCGACGCGGTAATAGATCTGCTTGCCGTCGCGCCGCGTGGCCACCAGCATTTCTTCGCGCAGCACGCCCAGTTGCTGCGACAGGGTCGGCTGGCCGATGCCCACTTTTTGCTCGAGGTCGCTGACGCAATGCTCGCCCTGCGAAAGCTGGCACAGCAGCATCAGGCGGTCGGCATTGCCCATGGCCTTGAGCAGCGAGCTGGCTTTGTAGGCCGAGCCGCGCATGACATCGAGCTTGTATTCGGCGTCTTGTGTTGCAACTGTCTCCATCTTGCCCTCCCACAGGCGGTCATGTTGTACATCGTGCGATAAACAATATACTAATCAATATATTGTTTTCCTGCTGGTGATTCGCACAAAAAAACAACAGTGTTTTTCAGCGATAGCGTGCTCATCCCAAGTGTGCGGCAGCGATAGTGTTCGCGCTATCAAAATGATAAATATTCGTAATTTAATGCAAATATATGTAGCAAAATTGACACGATTTGTGCTGTAATAGCACCTCATCAGAAAAATCGTGATACGCCTCCGTACAGGCGCATTGTCCGTCCAGGCGCAGGCCGGTTTCGGCAGCACCGCGCGGTGAACCAGGGAGTCAAAGATGAAGATATTTCAGCCGCTATGCGTAGCCATGCTGGCGCTGTCGGCCACTGCAGGCAATGCGGCGGCAACGGGCGCTGGCATGCCGGGCAACCCGCACGCTGCACGCGATCAGGTCGTGAGCGAGGAGAGTCTCGATTTCAACAACATCAGCAACAATCTTGGCGGGGAAACACGGGACTTGTCGTATGCGCGCCTGCTGACGCAGGCCCCGACGCTGAATGCCGCCCCGCGCTGGCGCAGCGCCGGTGCACGCAACGGCGCACTGCCCGCAGCCGCCACGGCCCACGCCGTGCAGCAAACGAACGTGCCGCCTCCCGTGCCTGAAGCGAGCATGGTCTCGATGTTACTGGTGGGACTGGGTTTGCTGGCCTTTAGCATGCATGGTGAAAAACAGGAAAAATTCGATAGCTGACCCCACTCCGGCGGCCCATACCGCTGCCATAAAAAAATTCCGTCTTGCGCGGAATTTTTTTGGCCTCTTCCCTTGTCACTAATTACCCACAGGGATGCCTGACTTCAGGGCGCACGCTGAGCATCTCGCCTTGTGCGCTGGCGTCGAGGGCGCCGTGGTAGCGCTTGGCTAGCGACAAGCGTCCCAGCCCCGACTGCGCGGCCGTGTCCGACAAGGTTTCCGGGGCGATGGTGACGTCGAATGCGCCTGCAATGGCAGGCATCAGTGCTCCTTGGAAAATGAGGATGTGGCTGCCGCATCGGGCCCGTTCAGCAGCGCATGTAATTTTTGCATGGTGGCCCAGTTGCGCGAGGTGACGCCATCGCCCAGCAGTACGCCGAGTGCCGCCACCACCTTGCTGGCCAGCACGCCATCGTGACACCAGGCATACGCGGCCCATCGCCCCAGCGCCAGCGCTTCCGGCTGCCACGGCCGCTGCAATAACGGCGCCAGGCGCTGCACGTCGGCCGGCTTGTTCAACACCAAGGTCAGCAGACGAGCTGCATCGGCCGTCGGCACCAGGCTGTTTTGTTCGATCAGTTCGGCAAACTGGCTGGCCGACAGCACCGTCACCCTGGCCGCCACGCCCAGTTTCAGTACCAGCGCTTCTTCGATGCGGACAGCGGCCTCGGCCGGTGCCACGGTGCCCCCGTCATACACGACGTTACCGCTGTTGAGTACGGTGCGCACCTGCGCAAAACCCAGGTCGCCCAACAACTTGCGCAGGTCGGCCATGGCCACGCGCTTGGCGCGGCCCACATTGATCCCGCGCAAAAGCGCCACATGCTGACTATTTTCTAGCTGTGCCATGTCTCTTCTCCTTGCCTATGCCTGGCTGCTGGTGCTTTCAGGTAACGGCGTCACCGTGGGCAGGCGCAGCAGGAATGTCGCGCCCTGCCCCAGCGTGCTGCTGACCGTGATGGTGCCGCCAAACTGTTTGGCAATCAAGTTGAACACGATATTCAAGCCCAGGCCCGTGCCGCCCTGTCCGCGCCGCGTGGTGACAAACGGGTCAAACACGCGGTCGAGCATGTCGGGCGCGATGCCGCGGCCATTGTCGCGCACCTGCATGGCGATCCACTCGCCGTCGCGGCGCACACCGATATGGATGTTGCCAGCCGTGTCCGCATCGAAGGCGTGCTCGACACAGTTCAAGACCAGGTTGGTCAGCACCTGCGCCAGCGCGCCCGGATAGCTGTCGAGCATGATGTCAGGCGGGCAATCGATATCGATGCTGATGCGCGTCTTTTTCAGGGTCGGCTGCAGGCTCGAGATCACTTCCCCGATATAGTCGCGCAATTCGAACAAACGGCGCGCCTCGCTGACCTGGTCGACGGCGATCTGCTTGAAGCTGTGGATCAGATGCGCGGCGCGGTAGGCATTGTTCATGATCAGCCGCGCACTTTCGCCGGCCGTTTCCAGGTAGCGCAGGATATCGGTTTTCTTCACGCTGCCGCCAGCCACCGCTGCGCTGATGTGATCGGTGGCTTCCTTCAGCACCGAGGCGCTGGTCAGCGCGATGCCGACCGGGGTATTGATTTCATGCGCCACGCCAGCCACCAGGCTGCCCAGCGAGGCCAGGCGTTCCGACTGCAGCAACGATTCCTGCGCGCGGCGCAGCTCGTCCATGGCCTGCGCCGTCTCCTGCTGCGAACGGCGCGCCATGTCTTCCGCCTCGCGGCTGCCCTCGATGATGGACTTGAGCTTGCGCTGCACGGCATTGAAGCCGCGGATCACGTCGCCCAGTTCGTCGCGCCGGTTTTCCGGCAGTTCCTCGACCTCTTCGCTGCCGCGCGTGGCCAGGTCGATCAAGCCGTCGCGCAACTGTTTCAAGGGCCCGAAGACGATGCGCAGGCTCAGCGCCAGGGCCCCCACCAGGATGATGTCAAGCAGCAACACTTCCAGCACCTTGCGCCGCACTTCGCTGCGCAGGGCCGCATCGATCTGCGCGCGGCTGAAATTGACGATGACCTTGCCGACGATCACCGGCTTGCCACCCGTGGTGGCCGCCACGGCGTCGCGGAACACCAGTGGCGCCTCGACGGGCGTGCCGCCCATGGCCACATCGGAGGTCAAAGGCACCAGGGTGCCGGCCGCCTCGCGCACTTCGCCCGCGAACAGGCCCACGGAAGCGTCGTAGACGCGGATGCCGACCAGTTCCGGCGGCAACATTTCGGCCGCGACGATGCTGTCGACCTTGGACTTATCGAGGTCCCACAGGGCAGAAGGCAAGCTGGTCTGCAAGCGCGTGAGCACGCCGCTGCGCAGGCGCGCGCTGCCCGATTCGAGTTCCTGGCTCAGGGTATATTGGGTATAGCTGCCGGAAATGCCCAGCACCAACGTGACGATCACGACAAAAAGCAAGGTCAGCCGGACTTGGATACTCACCATCGCTCAACACTCCCCGGGCCAGGCCAGTCGCCGGCCCGCGGCGCGGGCGCAGATACGTCGGCGGACAACAGCCTGAAGCAAATGTACGGTATGACATGCTTATTGGCAAGATTTACAGCAATGGCGTTTTCCACAAAGGTATTGATACAGCTTGAGACATTGCGTCATGGCAATGGTAATATCGCGCAACCCTCTAAGGAGTCGTCATGACGGTCACGCATCAACATCTCCCCCTTGAACAAGTGCATCCTGGCATGGTCTTGTCGGATGTCTTGCTCGACGCGCATGGACAAGTGCTGTTGCCGCAAGGCGCGGTACTGACGGCAAACATGCTGTCCCTGATGCCGCGCCACGGCATCGACATGCTGCCGATCCAGGCGCCGCCGCCGCCGCCCGAGGAAGTGGCCGCGCAACAAGCGGCCGATAGCGAACGGCTGGCCTACCTGTTCCGCAAACATGATCCGGACGATCCCGAAGACGTGGCCACCACCTTGCTGCGCAACTATGTCACGGCTTACCGCCTGGGTACGGGAGGCGCGGCATGAGCACCCAGCTGACGCTCGACGATATCGTCGCCCACCTCGATGACCTGCCCTCGCTGCCCGCCGTCGTGATGGAACTGTTGAACAGCATCGACCAGGACGACGTGGATATTTCCGTGCTGGCGAAAAAAGTGTCATACGACCAGGCGCTGACGGCAAAAACCCTGCGCCTGGCCAACTCTTCCCAATATGGCCTGCAAGTGAAGGCCACCACCATCCAGCAGGCGATTACCTATCTGGGCTTCCAGACCACGCGCAGTCTGATCACCTCGGCCGCCATCACGGGCTGCTTCCCGGAAGGACGCTGCCCCGGCTTCGACGACAAGGCCTTCTGGCGCCATTCGGTGGCGACGGCCGCCTGCGCCAAGGCCCTGGCGCGGCAGATCCGTTTCAACCAGGATTACGCCTTCACGGCCGGCTTGCTGCATAACATAGGCCGCCTGGTGCTGGTCAGCAGCTTTCCAGTGCAGTACGCGCAAGTCATCGCGCACCAGGCGGCGCACGATTGCAGCCTGCTCGCAGCGGAGCAGGCGGTGCTGGGCGTGGACCACGTGCAGGCAGGCGTGGCATTGGCCGAGCACTGGAATTTTTCCGACACCATGCGCCTGGCGCTGGCCAACTATTTGCAGCCGGAAACGCCGGGGGCCGGCTTCCTGGCAGGACTGATCCACGTGGCCAATGCCATCGTCTGCGCGCTCGACCTGGCGCAGGCGGGCGACGACATGGTGCCGCGCGTCTCGCCGGTGGCCTGGGATGCACTGGGCCTGGGCGCAGACACGTATCTGCAACTGTTCCGCGAAACGGAGCTGCGCTACGACGAAATCACTTCAGCACTGCTGAGCTAAACGCCGCACCAAATGCCAACGGCTCTCGCCGCGAAGCGAAAGCCGTTATGGGGACTGCGGTGTGTCCATGCTGCCCGGTCCACGCCAGCCTGTTGCCGCCAGCAGCTACGCAAGCGGCACAGTCAGGGCGCAAGCACATCAGTGCGCGTAATTCGATTCTTGCGCATCGCCGCGGTCTTCCGCTTTTGGACGGCCTTGGGCGTCGGACAGACGATACTTGGTGCGGCGGTCGCCCATCAAGTCTCGCAGGTCACGGATGCTCATGCCCGTCACTTCGTGCATGCGGATCAGCAGCGAGGCGCCGACCGGCAAGCGGTGGTGGCGGATCTTGCTGATGACGGGTGGCGCCACTTCAAGTAAGCGCGACAGAGCTGCGTCGTTTTTCAGCTGCATCTTGCTCAGCAGAATATCCAGCAGGTGATTCGGGTTGTAACTCTCTTGCGATGCTAATGCATGATGTGCCATGATTTTTCCTCGTCTGGTGAATGTAGAAAATAATGCCGATACGAACTTAAGGCTGGCTTAGAGTGTTCAAATAAACGTCTTTTCATCGGATTCAGCCCTCTCTCCTTTCGCACTGCCTGCACAGGACTCGCACAGCCACGCCCAGCCAACGTATGCAATCTGCCGCCTGAGTAAAAGCACGTGCAACTCACTAAAATGAATTGCATATAAGGCAATATACTAGCCCAAACAGGCCGCATCTGCGCCTCGCGCAAACTTCCTGATTGTTAAATATCAATCAAGCTGCTGTTTGGCCTGGAAACGATGCTATTTCAACACATTAGGATGCCAGCGGGCGCACACAAGGCTTTGCAGCAACTTGTTACAAATCAATGGTGTCGCACGGCAATAAATGCTTTTCAGCATCGTCATGCCGTGCGCCGTATTCAGGCCGCAATCTTGTCGGCAAGATCAGCACGACATGGCCCGTCCCGGCGATTTACGCTAAACTATGGCCTGAACTTGCAGCGGGCCTGCCACCGGGCAGCCAGCAGCGCCCGGCCGGTCATCCACCGTCCCCGCCCTGAGCGGCGCACGGCGCAAGCCCCCCTTGCCGCCACACTTATTTGCCCCATTTATTTTGCCGCCACATTTACCGATAAGCACCCGACGCCATGCAGAAAAAAGTATTCATTAAAACCTTCGGTTGCCAGATGAACGAGTACGACTCGGACAAGATGGCCGACGTGCTGGGCGCTTCCGACGGCCTGGTGCGTACCGACACGCCGGAAGATGCCGATGTGATCCTGCTCAACACCTGCTCCGTGCGCGAAAAGGCACAGGAAAAAGTGTTTTCCGACCTGGGCCGTCTGCGCGAGCTGAAACTGGCCAAGCCGCACCTCTTGATCGGCGTGGGCGGCTGCGTGGCCTCGCAGGAAGGCGACGCCATCGTCAAGCGCGCGCCGTACGTCGACATGGTCTTCGGCCCGCAAACCTTGCACCGCCTGCCGCAAATGATAGCCCTGCGCCGCGCCAGCGGCGCCTCGCAGGTCGACATCAGCTTCCCGGAAATCGAAAAGTTCGACCACATGCCGCCGGCCAAGGTTGACGGCGCCTCGGCGTTTGTCTCCATCATGGAAGGCTGCAGCAAATATTGCAGCTACTGCGTCGTGCCCTACACGCGCGGCGAGGAAGTGTCGCGCCGCTTCGAGGACGTGCTGACGGAAGTGGCGGGGCTGGCCGCCCAGGGCGTCAAGGAAATCACCCTGCTGGGGCAGAACGTGAATGCCTACCGCGGCGCGATGGAAGGGGGTGAGATTGCCGACTTCGCCCTGCTGCTCGAATACGTGGCCGACATTCCCGGCATCGCCCGCATGCGCTTCGTCACCAGCCACCCGAAGGAATTTACGCAGCGCCTGATCGACGCCTACGCCAAGATCCCGCAGCTGGTCGACCATTTGTACCTGCCGGCGCAGCACGGTTCCGACAAGATCCTCGGCGCCATGAAGCGCGGCTACACGGGCCTCGAATACAAGTCCATCATCCGCCGCATCCGCGCCGTGCGCCCGAACATGGCCATTTCGTCTGACTTCATCGTGGGCTTCCCCGGCGAGACCCAGGCCGATTTCGACGCCATGATGAAGCTGATCGCGGACGTGGGCTTCGACAACAGCTACAGCTTCATCTTCAGCAAGCGCCCCGGCACGCCGGCCGCCAGCCTGGAAGACGACACGCCGCATGCAGTCAAACTGGCCCGTTTGCAGCAGTTGCAGGCAGCCATCGACGCCAACACGCGCAAGTACAGCCTGGCCATGGTGGGCACGGTGCAAACCATCCTCGTCGAAGGCCGCTCGAAGAAGGACACGGACGATAGTGAACTTCAAGGCCGCACCGAAAACAACCGCGTGGTCAATTTCGACGCCGGCCTGGACGCGCTGCAACTGGTCGGCCAGCTGGTCGACGTGCGCATCACCGAAAGCCATTCCTACACCCTGCGCGGCGAACTCGTCGCCAGCGCACCCGCATTGAAAAGAGCCAGTTGAAAACCAAAGCCCCGATACAGCCGCATTACTTCATCCCCGAGCCGCTGGACAACACGCGCCTGGCGCATTTGTGCGGGCCGCTCGATGAAAACCTGCGCCAGATTTCCGCCGCCCTCGACGTGACGATCTTCCGCCGCGGCGAGAAATTCATCGTCGGCGGCAGCAATGCCGAACGGGCCGTGGAAATCCTCGAACAGTTCTACGCCATCGCCAACAAGGTCGTGCCGCTGGAAGAAGTGCAACTGGCCCTGGTGGAACAACGCGCGGGCCTGTCCGCCGCCTCGGAACACCACGCCAACGCACCCGTCAGCACCTTCGTGGAACCGGATATCGCCAGTCCCGTGCTGAAAACCCGGCGCAGCGACCTGCGCGGGCGCACGCCGCACCAGATCGCCTACCTGCGCGACATCCTCGAACACGATATCAGCTTCGGCGTGGGTCCGGCCGGCACGGGCAAGACCTATTTGGCCGTCGCCTGCGCCGTCGACGCGCTCGAACGCGACGCCGTCAAGCGCATCATCCTCACGCGCCCCGCCGTCGAAGCGGGCGAACGCCTGGGCTTCCTGCCGGGCGACCTGGCGCAAAAGGTCGACCCTTACCTGCGTCCCCTGTACGATGCGCTGTACGATTTGCTGGGCTTTGACCGCACGCAAAAACTGTTTGAAAAACAGGTGATCGAGGTCGCTCCGCTGGCCTACATGCGCGGACGCACCCTGAATCATGCGTTTGTCATCCTCGACGAGGCGCAAAACACCACCGTCGAACAGATGAAGATGTTTTTGACGCGCATCGGCTTTGGCAGCAAGGCCGTGGTGACGGGCGACGTGACCCAGGTCGACCTGCAAAAGAGCCAGAAGAGTGGCCTCATCGACGCCGTACACGTGCTGAAAGACGTGCGCGGCATAGGCTTTACGCAATTTAACAGCAGCGACGTGGTGCGCCATCCGCTTGTCGCCCGCATCGTCGATGCGTATGAAACGGCGCAAGCGGCCGGCACCGATGCCGCCCTGCTCGCCCCCTTGATCAAACCAGCTGCCGCCAAAAATGTCCGAAAAAAATAAACTCTCGCTGTCCGTGCAATATCCGGATACTCGCCTGGAAACCCTGATCACGCGGCCGAAAGTGCGCCGCTGGGTCAAGGCGGCCCTGTTCGCACCGGCCGAATTGACCATCCGCTTCGTCGATGCCGAGGAAGGCCGTACCCTGAACCACGACTACCGCGAAAAGGATTACGCCACCAACGTGCTGACGTTCGCCTACAACGAAGGCGAAGAGTTGGGCGACGACGAGCCGACGCGCGCCGACATCATCCTGTGCACGGACGTGCTGGAAAAGGAAGCGGCCGAGCAGCAGAAAAGCGTGGAAGAGCACACCGCCCACCTGATCGTGCACGGCGTGCTGCATGCGCAAGGCTACGATCACATGGATGACGAGGAAGCGACCGAGATGGAAGGCCTGGAGACCGAGATCCTGGCGACGCTGGGCATCAGCGACCCGTACGCGGACCAGAAGTAATCGCAAAGCCGGCACGCGCCGGCTTTTTTACGGCATCACCAGGCGCTGTAATTGGCAGGCAGCCAGCGGTAGCCATCGCCCTTCTCATCCCTGGCGATATGGCCGATGCCGGGGAAACTCAGATGCGCCGCGCCGACCCAGTAACCGTTTTTCGCCGCATCGGCCATCTCGCCGGCGCGCTGCGCTTTCGCCATGGCCGCATCGACATCGAAACGGATGGTGGTGCCCGGGTGCGCAAACTGCACCGCGCCCGCATGCAGCATGTCGCCCAGCAGCAGCAGTTTTTGCCCGCCGCTTTCCACCGCATAGTAACTGTGGCCAGGCGTGTGGCCATGGGCGACCACCGCGCGGATGCCGGGCACGATCTCGGCGCCGCCCTGGAACGGGGTCAGCTTGCCGGCCGCCACATACGGCGCCAGCATGGCCTGTGCTTCGTCAAAACCGTGGCGCTGGCCTTCGGCGACACTGGCCTGGTTGGCCCGGTTCAGCCAGAAGTCGCTGTCCTGACGGTCCACATACACTTGCGCGTTCGGGAACAGCCGCTGGCCATCGTGCGACAGGCCGCCCGAATGGTCGGCATGGATATGCGTGAGCAGCACCGCATCGATCTGTTCGGGTGCGTAACCGGCATTGCGCAGGCTGCGCTGCAAGCGGCCCGCCTGCGCGCCCATCGGCAGGCCAAACAGGTCGCCCGCGCCCGTATCGACCAGCACCAGCTGCTTGCCGGTATTGATCAGAAAGGCATTGATCGAGGTTTCCGTCATCGGCTGCAAATGTGCCGCGCGCAGGCTGGCGGCCAGCGCGGCGGGCTTGATCTCGGTCAGCAGCTTGTCGAGCGGGATGGTGACGGTGCCGTCGGACAGCGCCGTGACCTGGAACTGGCCCAGCATCATGCGGTAGATGCCGGGTGCCGGCGTCTGGTCAACTGGGGCGGCGGCCAGCGCCGCATGGGATAACGTCAGGCCGGCAAGCAGCGCGGCCAGGGGTTTGATGGCAAACATGGAATCTCTTTCAAAAATGGTGATACGGCAGTAGACTCCTTCCCGACACATAAATGAAATTGATTATTTGAATTGGAGCCATCCAAATGCTGGATATTCGCGGTGTCGACCTGCCCCTGCTGGTATCGCTCGACGTGCTGCTGGAAGAAAAACACGTGACGCGCGCGGCCGCCCGGCTGCACCTGAGCCAGCCCGCCATGTCGGCCCAGCTGGCCCGGCTGCGCGCACTGTTCGACGACGCCCTGCTGGTGCCGGCCGATTCCGGGCGCGGCATGCTGGCCACGCCGCGCGCGCTTCAATTGCAGGCGCCGCTACGTACGGCGCTGGCGATGTTGGGGCAAGCCGTGCGCCGCGATGCGCCGCCGTTCGATCCGCGCACGGCCCAGCGTACCTTTCATATCGCCGGCAACGACAACGCCGTGCTGATGCTGATGCTGCCGGTGGTGCAGCAGGTGGCGGCGTTCGGCGGGCCAGGCTTGAAGCTGGCGTTCCGCACGCCCGAACCGGCACAGCTGGCCGGGCAGATGGAACGCGGCGAGATCGACCTGCTGGTCGGTGGCAGCCGCTTTGTCCCCGCCACCCTGGACAAGAGCCCGGTACTGCTGGTCGAACACCGCATGGCGCAGCGCAAGGGCCATCCGCGCGGCACCGGGCCGCTGGACCTGGACAGCTATTGCGCGCTGCGCCATATCGTCGTCTCGACCAATGGCAGCTTCCATGCCTTCATGGATGAACAACTGGCGCAGCAAGGCCGCACGCGCAGCGTACCGATCGCCGTGGCCCAGTACAACCTGGTGCCGCCGATGCTGGTGGCCACGGACCTGGTCTGTACGCTGCCGTCACGCTTCCTGGAGCGCTTTGAAGGCCAGCTCGACACGTTTGATTTGCCATTGAGCGTGCCGGCGCTGGATCTGTCGCTGGCCTGGCATCCGCGCAGCGAGCACGATGCGGGTTTGCGCTGGCTGCGCGAACAGGTGGTGGCCAGCAGCCAGGGCATGCCACAATAGCACCATCGCACAACTACGCAAGGACAACTATGGGCACCTGGGCACTGCACGCCTTCGGCAACGACTACGCCATGGATTGGGCGCAGGATTTGCACGAATACAAAACCCTGGAACTGGTCGAGACGACGCTCGACAACGTCATCGACAGCACGGAGGCGGCGCTGGAAGCGCCGTTCGCCGCCGAAGCGCTGGCCGCACTGGAAGTGATCGCGCGCCTGCAAGGCAAGCCGGGCGAGGATGACCCGGCCACGGCGGAAGTGGACGAATGGGTGGCCGCCTGCAAGAAGAAAGTCACGCCGCCGCTGCTGGAAAAAGCGCGCCTGGCGCTGGACAAGATCGTGGCGGAAACGTCGGAACTGCGCCAGCTGTGGCAGGACAGCGAGCATTGCGCCGACTGGCTGGCGGACGTGGCGCACTTGCGCACACGCGTGCTGGGCCAGAACGCCTGAAACATCGGGCAACGGCGCACTTCAGCGTATTAAATTTGCATCAAAAGCGGGGAAATCCGGTATTGCCCCACTTTTGGTGTATCCTATATCCCTTCGCAACAACGGCTCACGCCTCCTATGCCCGAGCATCCTAGTGGCGTCAGAACTGACGTCAAGCCCCACCGGTCACTGTTTGAACGCCTGACCGCACTCATATCCCCCGAGCCAGAGAACCGTGCAGAATTGCTCGATGTTCTACACGATGCGCATGAACGCAAGCTGATCGACGCCGACGCCCTGTCGATGATCGAAGGCGTGTTCCAGGTATCGGATCTCTGCGCGCGCGACATCATGATTCCCCGCTCGCAAATGGATGTCATCGACATCAGCAAGCCGATCGAGGAATGGATGCCGGAAGTCCTGTCGACCGCCCACTCGCGCTTCCCCGCGATCGAAGGCGAGCGCGACAAGGTCATCGGCATCCTGCTGGCGAAAGACTTGCTGCGTTATTACGCAGAAGAAACTTTCGACGTGCGCGACATGCTGCGCCCCGCCATCTTCATCCCGGAATCGAAACGCCTGAATGTGCTGCTGCGCGATTTTCGCGCCAACCACAATCACATGGCCATCGTCGTCGATGAATACAGCGGCGTCGCCGGCCTGATCACCATCGAAGACGTGCTGGAACAGATCGTCGGCGATATCGAGGACGAATACGACTTCGACGAAGCCGAGGACAACATCCTCTCGCTCAAGGAAGGCCAGTTCGGCCCCCGCTGGCGCGTCAAGGCGCTGACCGAGATCGAACAGTTCAACGAAGAAGTGGGCAGCCACCTGGTCGACGACGACGTCGACACCATCGGCGGCCTGGTTTCCAAGTACTTGGGCCGCATGGCGCACAAGGGCGATATTTTCGACCTGGGCAATCTGCGCTTCGAGGTGCTGCGCGCCGACGCGCGCCAGGTGCACGTGCTGCTCGTCGAGCGCCTGCCCAACGTGCCGGAACTGGAACTCTGACATGCGCGTGCTGTAAATGCGTTTCAGACGCTTAGATCCCAACGCCCCCGCCAAACCGCCCCGCAGCACCTGGGCGCGCATGCTGACGGCTGCCGTTGCCGGTGCCGTTGCGGTGCTGGCGTTCGCCCCATTCGGCTACTGGCCCCTGCAAATCCTCAGCCTGGGCGTACTGTTCTACCAGGTACTGCGCGCGGCGAACGTCAAGCACGGTGCGCTCATCGGCTGGGCCTATGGCTTCGGCTGGTGCGCGGCCGGCACGCACTGGCTGTACATCTCCATGCACCGCCATGGCGACATGGCCGTACCTTTCGCGGCCATCGCCGTGGCGCTGCTGGCCCTCTTGATGGCCATTTACGTGGCCCTGGCCATGGGGGCGGCCGCCTGGCTGCGCCAGCGCTGGGTGCTGTCCCTGCCCGCCATGACCCTGCTGGTGCTGCCTGCGACGTGGACCCTGTTCGAATGGACGCGCGGCTGGCTGTTTACGGGTTTTCCGTGGCTGGCCACGGGCTATGCCCACAATGTCGGCCCGCTGGCCGGCTATGCCCCCATCGTCGGCGCGTACGGCCTGGGCTGGCTGGCGGCGCTGTCCGCCGGCGCCCTGCTGTTGCTGACCCACCGCACGCGCTGGACAGCACTGGGCGGCGTCATCGCGCTGTACGCGGCCGGCATCGGCTTACAGTACGTGAACTGGACCCATCCTGTCGGACGCCCGATCACGGTGCGCCTGTTGCAGGGCAATGTGCCGCAGCAGCAGAAATTCGATCCCGGCTTCGTGCTGGGCGCCTTGCAGATGTACCAGAACGCCATCACCAGCGCGCCGGCCGATCTGATCGCCACGCCGGAAACGGCCGTCACCGTGCTGCCGCACCAGCTGCCGCCCGGCTATCTGGATAGCTTGGCGACTTATTCGCAACAGACGGGCAGCACGATCCTGGTCGGCATGCCCGTGCTCGACGAACAGCAACGCTTTTACAATGCGGCGCTGGGGATCACGCCACAAGGCGCGCCAGGCCCCTACTACCAGTACCGCAAGCACCATTTGGTGCCGTTCGGCGAATTCGTGCCGCCCGGCCTGCACTGGTTTGTCGCCATGATGGCCATCCCGCTGGGCGACATGGGCCGCGGCGCCGACGTGCAGGCGCCGCTGCAGGTGCGCGACCAGCTGGTGCTGCCGAATATCTGCTACGAAGACCTGTTTGGCGAGGAAATCGCCGGCCAGCTGGCCAGCGCCCACCGCAATGGCAAGCAGTCGGCCTCGGTGCTGCTGAATATCTCGAACCTGGCCTGGTTTGGCGATTCGATCGCCATCCCGCAACATCTGCAGATTTCGCAGATGCGCAGCCTGGAAACGGGCCGCCCCATGCTGCGCTCGACGAACACGGGCGCCACCGCCGTCATCGACGGCAAAGGCGTGGTGCAAAGCCTGCTGCCGCCGGAACAGCAAGCCACGCTGGCAGCCAAGGTGCAAGGCATGGGCGGCATGACGCCATACATTCTGTATGGCAATAAACTGGTGCTGGCCCTGGCCGCGCTGGCCCTGCTGACCGCCTTCCTGCTGTCGCGCGCCGCCCGCCGTGGCAGCATCGCGCAGCAATAAGCGGCCGATATCGCCCGAAGAGTCACAGTGGGCCCGTAAAAACCGCTAAAATTAGCAAAACTCCGGCCCGGACGCGCTTGTTAGCAGCGTGCGGGTTTCAAGCAAACCTTAACAAAGCGCAGCCTCCCGCGCGGCGAACTCATACGATGCTCACATTTCAACAAATTATCCTGACCTTGCAAACCTATTGGGACAAGCAAGGTTGCGCCCTGCTCCAGCCTTACGACATGGAAGTCGGCGCCGGCACCTTCCACACCGGCACCTTCCTGCGTGCGATTGGCCCGGAACCCTGGCGCGCCGCGTATGTGCAGCCGTCGCGCCGCCCGAAAGATGGCCGCTATGGCGAAAACCCGAACCGCATGCAGCACTACTACCAGTACCAGGTGGTCTTGAAGCCGGCGCCGGAAAACATCCTCGACCTGTATCTGGGTTCGCTGGCCGCGCTGGGCCTGGACCTGCAACAGAATGACGTGCGCTTCGTCGAAGACGACTGGGAAAGTCCGACCCTGGGCGCCTGGGGCCTGGGCTGGGAAGTCTGGCTGAACGGCATGGAAGTGACCCAATTTACCTACTTCCAGCAAGTGGGCGGCCTCGATTGCAAGCCCGTGCTGGGCGAGATCACCTACGGCATCGAACGCCTGGCCATGTATCTGCAAGGCGTGGAAAACGTGTATGACCTGGTCTGGACCGAGTGGGAAGAAAACGGTGTGACGAAGAAGCTGACGTACGGCGACGTCTTCCACCAGAACGAAGTGGAGCAATCGACCTACAACTTCGAGCACGCGAATACGGACCTGCTGTTCGAACAGTTCAGCAACTACGAAGCGGAGGCGAAGCGCCTGATCGAGCTGCAACTGACCCTGCCTGCCTACGAAAAAATCATGAAGGCTTCGCACAGCTTCAATATGCTGGACGCGCGTGGCGCCATCTCGGTGACGGAACGCGCCGCCTATATCGGCCGCGTGCGCACCCTGTCGCGCCTGGTGGCGCAAGCGTATTACGACTCGCGCGAGCGCCTCGGTTTCCCCATGCTGCCCGCCGCAGACCAAGCCGCCGCCGCTTAATTCGAGCCTCCATCATTCGAGCCTCTACACCGCCGTACCAGACAAGAACACCATGAACCAAACACTGCTCATCGAACTGCTGACCGAAGAACTGCCGCCGAAAGCGCTGGCCAAACTGGGCGCCGCCTTCACGGCCGGCATCGTCAATGGCCTGAAAGCGCGCGACTTCCTGGAAGCCGACAGCGTCGCCACCAGCTACGCCTCGCCGCGCCGCCTGGCCGTCTCCATCACCAACGTACGTGAAGTCTCGCCCGACAAATCCATCCGTGAAAAAGTCTTGCCCGTCTCCGTGGCGCTGGACGCGAACGGCAACGGCACGCCGCCGCTGGCCAAGAAACTGGCCGCGCTGGGCTTCCCCGAACTGACGGTGGCCGAGCTGGAACGCGCCGTCGACGGCAAGGCCGAAAGCTTCTTCTACACCTACACGGCGCCAGGCAGCCAGCTCACCACCGGCGCGCAGGCTGCCCTGAGCGAATCGGCCGCCAAGCTGCCGATTCCAAAACTGATGAGCTATCAGCGTCCGGACGGCACGACCGTGCAATTCGTGCGCCCGGCCCACAGCCTGATCGCCCTGCATGGCATCAATATCCTGCCTTTGACTTTGCTGGGACTCACCGCCGGCCGCACGACCCTGGGCCACCGCTTCCTGACCGACGGCGCGCCGATCACCATCGCGCACGCGGAAAACTATGCGGCCTCCCTGATCCTCAACGCCAGCGTCATCGCCAGCAACGAGGAGCGCAAGGAGCGCATCCGCGCCCAGTTGCTGGACAAGGCCGGGGCCGACCAGGTGCTGATGCCCGAAGCGCTGCTCGACGAAGTGACGGCCCTGGTCGAATGGCCAGTCGTATATGAATGCCACTTCGAGGAAGAGTTCCTGGCCGTGCCGCAGGAATGCCTGATCCTCACCATGCAGACGAACCAGAAGTATTTTGCGCTGACCGACAGCGAAGGCAAGCTGCGCTCGCGCTTCCTGATCGTCTCCAACATCGAAACCAGCACGCCGGAGCACATCATCGGCGGCAACGAGCGCGTCGTGCGCCCGCGCCTGTCCGACGCCAAGTTCTTCTTCGAGCAAGACAAGAAAAAAACATTGGCATCGCGTTTGCCGCTGCTGGCCAACGTGGTCTACCACAACAAGCTGGGCACGCAAGCGGCCCGCACAGAGCGCGTCAAGTCACTGGCCGGCGCCATCGCCGCCAAGCTGAAATACGACGTGGCCCTGGCCGAACGCGGTGCCCTGCTGGCCAAGGCCGATTTGCTGACCGACATGGTGGGCGAATTCCCCGAACTGCAAGGCATCATGGGCACGTATTACGCGCGCCATGACGGCGAGCCGGAAGAAGTGGCGTTGGCCGCTTCCGAACACTACCAGCCGCGCTTTGCCGGCGACGCCCTGCCGTCCACCGCCACCGGCACCGCCGTGGCCCTGGCCGACAAGCTGGAAACCCTGGTCGGCATCTGGGCTATCGGCCTGGCGCCGACGGGCGACAAGGACCCGTTCGCGCTGCGCCGCCATGCGCTGGGCGTGCTGCGCATGCTGCTGGAAAAGCGTTTGCCCCTGTCGATCCAGAGCTTGCTGGGCGACGCGGCTGCGCAATTTGCCGCCATCCCCGGCTTCAAGGACCCGGTGGCGGACGTCACCACCTTCATGCTGGACCGCCTGCGCGGCATCCTGCGCGAACGCGGTTTCTCGCCGAATGAAATCGAAGCCGTCGTGGCGCAAAATCCGGACCGCCTGGACGACATCGTGCAGCGCCTGGAAGCCGTGCAGGCGTTTGCCGCCCTGCCGGAAAGCGCCTCGCTGGCGGCAGCCAACAAGCGCATCACGAACATCCTGAAAAAGAACGAGGAAGCCGTCAACCAGGTCGCCGCCGGTGGCGTGAACGTGGCGCTGCTGCAGGACGAAGCGGAGAAAAAACTCGCCGCCGCCGTCTCGCGCGTGCAGCCGGAAGTCGACGCGGCCTTCGCCAAGGGCGACTTCACCAGCACCCTGCAAACGCTGGCGCAGCTGCGCGACGACGTCGATGGCTTCTTCAACGACGTGATGGTAATGGCCGAGGAGGTCGCCCTGCGCAACAACCGCCTGGCCTTGCTGTCGTCGCTGCACGGCATGATGAACCGCGTGGCCGACATTTCCAAGCTGGCGGCATAATGGGCACTCCGGCGCTGAAACTGATTATTCTCGACCGCGACGGCGTCATTAATCATGACTCGCCGGACTTCATCAAGTCGCCGGCCGAATGGCTGCCGATTCCCGGTTCGCTCGAAGCGATCGCCCGCCTGAACCAGGCTGGTTATCGCGTCATCGTCGCCTCGAACCAGTCGGGGATCGCGCGCGAATACTTCGACATGACGGTGCTGAACGCGATCCACCAGAAGATGCACACTCTGGCGCAGCAAGTGGGCGCCGATATCGACGCCATCTTCTTTTGCCCGCACGCGGGGGCGGACAATTGCGACTGCCGCAAGCCGAAACCGGGCATGTTCCATGAAATCTCGAAGCGCTACAACACCAGCCTGAAAGGCGTGCCCACCGTTGGCGATTCGCTGCGCGACCTGCAGGCAGGTTTCATCAGCGGCTGCGTGCCCTACCTGGTCCTGACGGGCAAGGGCGAAAAAACCAGCGAAACGGGTGGCCTGCCGCCTGGCACCCAAGTCTTCCCCGACCTGGCCGCCGTGGTCAGCCACCTGCTCAAGGCGCCAGCGGCGCCAGCGCCCACCGTGGCATTCAGTATCTAATTTTCGGAGAACCGCATTGCGTAATATTTCCCTGTTCCTGCGATCCCTGCTGTTCATGACCATCATGATCGTGGCCACCATCGTCTGGGCCTGCGTGTGCTTTTTTGCCGCGCCATTGAGCTACAACAAGCGCTATTGGGTCACTTCTCGCTGGAACGTGTTTATCCTGTGGTGCGCCAAGGTCATTTGCGGCATCCGCTATGAAGTCAAGGGTGCCGAGAACTTCCCGGATGCGCCGGCCATCGTGCTGTCAAAGCACCAGTCGGCATGGGAAACCATCTTCTTGCTGCCCAGCCTGCCCCGTCCGCTGGTGTATGTGTTCAAGAAGGAGATCCTGTACATCCCCTTCTTCGGCTGGGCCATGGCGCTGCTGCGCATGATCCCCATTGACCGCAAACAGGGCAAGCATGCGTTCAAAAGCGTGGTCGCGCATGGCAAACGCCGCCTGGCCGACGGCCAATGGATTATCATGTTCCCCGAAGGCACCCGCATTCCGGTGGGCCAGGCGGGCAAGTACAAGAGCGGCGGCACGCGCCTGGCAATCGCCACGGGCGCCGTGGTGGTGCCGATTGCGCATAATTCAGGCGAGTGCTGGCCCAAGCAATCATTCCTCAAACGCCCGGGACTGATCACCGTCTCGATAGGCAAACCGATTTCGCCGGAAGGGCAAACCCCGGACAGCATGATGCAACAGGTGGAAAATTGGATAGAATCAGAAATGCGCGTCATTTCGCCTCACGCCTACAACGCTGGCTAGACGGCATCAGCGCGGTCATCCAGGAGCCGACCCTGCGCCAGCAGATGAAGACCATCAAGGTCGGCGACCAGCAACTGGACCTGTTCGCGCACGACGTCTCGACCAGCACGCCCCCGGCGGTGCGCCCCACGGCACCGCCAGCGCCGCCCGTGGCGCCGCCGCTTCACGTTCCAGCGTGGCCGGTAGCGCCCGTGCCACCCGTCGCTCTTCCTTCATCCCCTCCCCTGCCTTCCCCGCCACGCCCTGCCGATGGCCCACCACTGCGTCAGTTGCAGCTGGGCAGCCACCTGGTCGAATTCGCCCTGCGCCGCTCAACGCGCCGTTCCATCGGCTTCATGATCGACGATAACGGCTTGCGCGTGACCGCACCCAAGCGCGTCACCCTGGCCGAAATCGACAATGCTATCCGCGCCAAGCAAGGCTGGATCGTCTCGAAGCTGCTGGAACGGGGAGAGCGCAAGGTGCAGCGCCAGCAGCGCCCGCCCGTGGCATGGGTCGATGGTGCCGTGCTGCCCTACCTCGGTGGCGAAATCACCTTGCGATTGCATCAGGCACCGCGCCACCGCGCCAGCTTCCAGCGCGAGACGAATGAATTGCACGTATGGGTCACGCCCACGGGCAGCGAACAGCAGTTGAAGGAAAAAGTGAAGGGCTGGTTCCAGCATGAAGCGCGCCAGCTGTTCGAAGCGCGCCTGGACCTGTATGCGGACAAGCTGGGCGTGCGCTACGATGCATTATCGCTATCCTCGGCCGGCACGCGCTGGGGCAGCTGCACCATCGAGCGCAAGATCCGCCTGAACTGGCGCCTGATCCACTTCGCCCTGCCGCTGATCGACTACGTGGTGGCGCACGAACTGTCGCACTTGCTGGAAATGAACCACAGCGCCCGCTTCTGGGCCACCGTGGAATCGATCTATCCCGATTACGATGGCGCCAAGCAGGCGCTGAGAAAACGCTCGCAGGAACTCCCCGTTTTGTTCAATTAAACGGGCAGCAGGGTCTTGATGGCCGCAATCGTGCGCGGCGTGGCGCCCCGATGCTGCGCCGCGAAGGCCAGCGCCTTTTGTCCCATCGACGCCAGCTGCGCGGGGTTTTGCAGCAAGACTGACGCCTGCGCCATCAACGCGTCGGTATCGGCCACCCGGGCGGCGCCGCCAGCGGCAATCGCTTGCTCGGTCACCAGCGCAAAATTGAAGGTGTGGGGGCCGATCAGCACAGGTTTGCCTAGGGCCGCCGGCTCGATCAGGTTTTGCCCGCCCAGCGGCAGCAGGCTGCCGCCCACAAAAGCGCAATCGCAGGCCGCGTAATACGCAAACATCTCGCCCATCGAGTCACCCAGCAGCACCTGCGTGTCCGCCGCCACAAAATCATCCTGCGCCAGGGCGGACCTGCGCTGCACGGCCAGGCCGTGCGCCAGCACCAGTTTTTCCACCTCATCGAAGCGCTGCGGATGGCGCGGCACGATCAGCAGCAGCACGTTGGCGGGCAGGCTGGCGCGGGCAAAGGCATCAAGAATCAATGGCTCTTCGCCTTCACGCGTGCTGGCGCACAGCAGCACGGCGCGTGCACCTATCGCACCGAGCAGCCAGGCGCCCGTCGCCAGGGCCGCCTCGGGCACGACGACGTCGAACTTGATGCTGCCCGTGACGACCACGTCCTGCACGCCCAGCTGGCGCACGCGATCGGCGTCGTCCTGCGTCTGCGCCGCCACCAGAGTGATGCCGCGCGCCGCATCGGTAATGAGCTTGCCCAGCCGCTGCGCCTTGCCCAGCGAACGCTGCGACAATCGCGCATTGGCCAGCACCACGGGCACGCCGTGGCGATTGCATTGGTAGATCAAATTCGGCCACACTTCCGTCTCCATCAGGATGCAGATGCGCGGCGCGAAATGGCGGATGAAACTGGCCGGCATGGCGCCCGTGTCGTATGGCAGGTAGCTTTGTACCAGGCGCGCACCGTGCTTGGCGAACAGGGTTTTACCGGTCGCACGTCCCGTCGGCGTCATGTGCGTGAGGACGATGCGGCATGCGGGCCATGCGGCCAGCAGCGCATCGATCAGCGGCTCGGCCGCGCGCGTCTCGCCGACGGACACGGCATGCAGCCAGAGCGTGGGAATCAGTGGTTTTGCCTGGCGGCCGTAGCAGCCCAGGCGCTCGCCCCAGTGCTGGCGGTAGCCGGGCTCCCGGCGTCCGCGCAGCCACAGCCGCGCCAGCACCAGGGGCAAGGCCAGCCACCAGGCAAGTGTATAAAGAAGTCGCATGATTGTTTAACGTTGACGTCAGGCGGGAGGATGCTCGGCCAGCAGGCGCTGCGCCGCGGCCAGCACTTCCGGCACGCCGGGCGGCGCGCCTTTGTCGCCCAGGTTGATGATGTTCGGCGACCAGTTTCCTTCCGTTTTCCACAGCGGCGAATCGGCATAGATTTCCACCGTCGGACGCAGGAAGGCGGCGGCGATATGCGTCAGGCCCGTATCGACGCCGATCACCAGCGCCGCATGGCGTGCCAGCAAGGTGGCGTCGCCCATCGACAGTTTCGGCAGCACGCGCGCGTTCGGCAGGCTGGCCGCCAATTGTTCGGCTTCCGCCTTTTCCTTGGACGAACCCCAGGGCAGCAAAATCGGCATGGGCGCGAGCGCGTGTCCGAGGGCGATCCAGTTCTGCGGCGCCCATTTCTTGGCGTCGCGCGCGGTGCCGTGGAAATACACGCAAAACGGCGCAGCGCCCATCCAGTCCGGGCGCGGCTCGCTGCCTGACACTGACGGCAAGCCGAAATCGGCCGGCGTATCGACCGTGTAGCCGAGTGCGGCGGCGGCCACCAGGCGGCCACGCGCTACCGCATGCGTACGCGGGTCGAGCGGAATGCTTTTGGTATGAAACAGGCGCGAAATGCCCTCGTAGCCGGAACCTTCGCTGCCGTTCGCCAGGCCGACCTTCTGTCCGCCAGGCGCCAGGCGCGCTGCGCCCATGATGATGCCCGTCTTGAGCAAGCCTTGGGTATCGAACACATAATCGTAGCGCGTCTGGCGCAGGCTGCGGAAGAAGGCGGCGATTTCCGCGCGCGTCTCCTTCTTGCCCAGGCTTTTGCGCCAGCGCCGCAGTGCAAACGGGAAGATGGTATTCACACGGGGGTTCAGGCGCACCAGGCTGGTGTAGCCTTCCTCGACCACCCAGTCGATGGTCGCATCCGGATAATAGCGGGCGATGTCTGCCACCATCGGCAGGTTATGCAGCACGTCGCCCAGCGAAGATACCCGCACCAGCAGGATTTTCAAGGGCGCCTGTGCGCCAGATTGACCGGCCATGCTGTCAGAAGGGCAGAACGGCGTCAGGCTTGGCGGCCAATATCACGCTCTTGAACTGTCCCTGGATGCGCGCCAGGGCTTGCGGCGTTTCCGCTTCGAAGCGCATGACGATCACCGGCGTGGTGTTCGACGAGCGGGCCAGGCCAAAGCCGTCCGCGTATTCCACGCGCAAGCCGTCGATGGTGATGATCTGTTCATTGCCGGGGAAGACGGCATCGCGGCGCAGCATGTCCATCAACGCGACATTCTCGCCTTCCTTCAGTTCCAGATGCAGTTCCGGCGTGCTGTCGGACTGCGGCAGAGAGTTCAACAGGGCCGAAGGATCGGCTTCGCGGGTGAGGATTTCCAGCAGGCGCGCGGCCGAATACAGGCCGTCGTCGAAACCGTACCAGCGGTCCTTGAAGAAGATATGGCCGCTCATTTCGCCGCCCAGCGGCGCACCCGTTTCACGCAGCTTGGCTTTCACCAGCGAGTGGCCCGTCTTGTACATCAGCGGCACGCCGCCATGCTTGCTGATCCACGGTGCCAGGTGGCGCGTGCATTTGACGTCATACAAAATCTGCGCGCCCGGATGGCGGGTCAGCACGTCGGCAGCAAACAACATCATCTGGCGGTCAGGGTAGATGATCTGGCCATCCTTGGTGACCACGCCCAGGCGGTCGCCGTCACCGTCGAAGGCGATGCCGATTTCCGCATCCGTCTCGGCCAGGCAGCGGATCAGGTCTTGCAGGTTTTCCGGATGCGCCGGGTCCGGATGGTGGTTAGGGAAATTGCCATCGACGTCGCAGAACAATTCGATGACCTCGCAGCCCATGCCGCGGAACAGGTCGCCGGCAAATGCGCCGGCCACGCCATTGCCGCAGTCGACGGCAATCTTGATCGGGCGCGCCAGCTTGACGTCGCCCAGGATGCGCTCCAGGTAGGCGGCACGAATATCGTGCGTGGCATATGCTCCCGGCTTAGCGCTGGCGCTGCCGTCGTGGGCGACGATGCTGTGGTACAGAGCCTGGATCGCTACACCATGGATCGCTTCGCCCGCCAGCACCATCTTGAAACCGTTGTAATCGGGTGGATTGTGGCTGCCCGTGACCATGATGCCGGAGCGCGTGTCGAGCACATTCGTGCCGAAATAAACCATCGGAGTGGCAACCACGCCCAGGTCGATCACGTCGACGCCTGCGGCCTGCAAGCCCTGCGCCAGCGCCGCCGTCAGTTCAGGCCCCGAGAGGCGGCCATCGCGGCCGATCACGACCCGCTGATCACCCTTGGCCAGGGCTGCCTGGCCAAATGCCTGACCGATCTTATAGGCCACGCTGGCATCGAGGGTTTTAGCGATGATGCCGCGAATATCGTAGGCTTTGAAGATCGTTCTGGACAATGGAAGCATGGTATGGGCGCTATAAGTAAGGGTATCAATAGGGAGCCTGGCAAGGTGCAGCGCGCGGCTGGCAGCTTGCCACTGCGCCAAGAGTATACCGAATTATACGCGCAGCAGATCGATGGACTTGCCCGATTCCACCCATTGTTTGACCCACAGCGGCTGGCGGCCACGGCCTGTCCATTGTAGAGTGGCATTGTCAGGATGGCGGTAACGTACCGCAACTTTGCCCGTGCGCGGATGCAAGCCGTCGAGTATCAGCTGTTTCAGCGGAATGCCCGCTTGCTGCGCGATGGCCATGATTTGTTCGCGCGCCTTGTTCAAGTCTTCACGCTCGCGGCTGTTCAATTCCAGCTTCACATTATCTTCCAGCTTGCGCAATTCCAGCATCTTCATCGTTGACAGATCCATCCCGTATATCCTTTGCATTGTTAATTAATATAATCACGTGGAATATACTACATTGCATAAATATTTGCGCACCGTGCATAATCCCTCGTCGCTGGAATCACGGACCTGAATTTATTTACCTGTTCAATATTAAGATTCAATGAAGAATATGTCGTAGCCGCGCGTGGAAAATAAATAAACATGGATGATTGGCCTTCCGGCATGGGTGAGCATCTTGCTCGCAAAGACTGCCTGGTGTAGCCGCCCATGCCAGCGGCGCAGCAGAAAATGATTATCGATATAAGACAGCGGGACATTTGGAAAAAAATAAATGTCGACACAGAATAAGCCGCGCCCGGTTTTTTCCTTCCAGCCGGCCATTCGCACAATCAGGCACCAGCCGGGAATGCACCCGACGATTAAGGGCAGCCACGCTTATAATGCAAGCGCGTAGTTCACTTCACCTCGGCACCTATGAAAACTTACTTTATCGGCGATCTGCAAGGCTGCCATGCACAAACCGTCGAACTGATCGAACGGATCCAGACGGCGGCAGAAGGCCCGTACCGGCTCCTGTTCGCGGGCGACCTGATCAATCGTGGCCCGGCATCGCTGGCCACCCTGCGCCATGTGCATGCGCTGGCGCAGCAGGGACTGGCCGACAGCGTCCTGGGCAACCATGACTTGCACTTGCTGGCTGTGGCCAACGGCATCCGCCCGGAGCATGCGTCCGATACGCTGACCGAGATCCTCGACGCGCCTGATCGCGATGAGTTGATCACCTGGCTGCGCCACCGTCCGCTCGCCTTGCAGCAGCAGGGCCATGTGCTCGTGCATGCGGGCTTGCTGCCGCAATGGAGCGCGGCACAGGCCCTGTCCCTGGGCGAGGAAGTGTCCACCATGCTACGCAGCGACGCCTGGGTAGCGTTCCTGCGCAACATGTACGGCAACGAGCCGGCCGCCTGGCACGACGACCTGCAGGGCGCCGACCGGCTGCGCTGCATCGTCAACGCCATGACGCGGCTGCGCTTTTGCACGCCGGGCGGCGTGATGGACTTCAAGATGAAGGAGAGCGGCAGCGCGCCGCCGGGCTCCGGCCTGCTGCCCTGGTTCGACGTACCGGGCCGGCGCAGCGCCGGCGACACCATCGTCTTCGGACACTGGTCGGCGCTGGGACTGCAGTTGCAACCCCACCTGATCGGCCTCGATAGTGGCTGCGTCTGGGGGGGGAAGCTGTCCGCCGTGTGCCTGCAAGACCGCTCGCTGCTGCAAGTCGACTGTCCCGCATTCCAGCAGCACAGTGGCAAGCGCTAACAGGGTGTTGAATTAATCGCCGTGCCCGTCAACCATCACGGGCCGGTAAACGTTGTTTCATCAGCCCCACTTTCCCACCGCCATCATGCGCAAGACCGACGTCACACAGCACTCTCTGTACAGTTACCGCTCGTTGGAGGAACGCATCCCGGATGCGCATCCCTTGCGCAAATTGCGAGTACTGGTCGATGCCATCCTGGCCAACATGAACGATGATTTCCAGGCGCTGTATT
>NZ_PEBS01000004.1 GCF_002869965.1 Janthinobacterium sp. ROICE36 | reverse complement strand
ATATTACTCACCCGTTCGCCACTCGCCACCAGAGCAAGCTCCGTGCTGCCGTTCGACTTGCATGTGTAAGGCATGCCGCCAGCGTTCAATCTGAGCCAGGATCAAACTCTTCAGTTTAATCTCTGTTACTTTGCCCTTTTACAGGCACCATCATTGCTGATGGGTCGCTCACTCAAAAAACTGACAGGCCACTACTTGCGTAGCGCCTATTTCATTATTTCTTGTGAACATTTGATATTTTAAGTTTTACAGCAATCCGAAGATCGCTGCTGCACTTACATCAAACGCCCACACTTATCGACTGTTAATTGTTAAAGAACGGTATTCGGTGCTGCTTATTTACTGCTCTCGCGCTATGGACAAAGCGTTGTGTTTGTCAGCTGCGAAGAAGGAAGAGTATGAAGCTTTTTCAGCATTTCGTCACCCTTCTTTTTTCCCCGCCTCATTCAGCATTTGCATGCATCGTTCAGCGAGGGGGCGAATTATAGCCCTGCCACGCACGCCCTGCAAGGGCTAATTTGCAGTTGGGCAAATATTGCTGTGTGATATCGTAGCGCTGGCAATATCCTGCCGCATCCACCTTGACGCCCATGCCTATCCCACACATTACCCCCACCGCCAATCCCTCCCTGGCCAGTGCCCTTGAACATGCCATCAATAGCAAGACCAAGCCATTGGGCAGCCTCGGCATGCTGGAAATCCTGGCCCGTCAGATCGGCCTGATCCAGCAAAGCACACAGCTGGCGTTGCGCCAGCCTGCCATCATCGTTTTTGCGGCCGACCATGGCGTCGTCGCCGAAGGCATTTCTGCCTATCCACAAAGCGTGACCTGGCAAATGGTGGAAAACTTCCTCGGCAACGGCGCCGCCATCAATGTCTTTGCCCGTCAGTCCGATTGCGCCCTCTATATAGTAGATGCTGGCGTGAACCATGATTTCGGCCCACGCGACGGCTTGCTCGACCGCAAGCAAGGTCCCGGCACCCGCAACTTTGCCAAAGAAGCCGCCATGAGCAAGGAACAGTGCAGCGCCGCCATACAGGCGGGGATGGACCTGGCCGCCACGCTCGATGGCAATGTGCTGGGCTTTGGCGAAATGGGTATCGGTAACACCACCGCCGCCGCCACGCTGATGCACAAGCTGACAGGTACGCCCGTCGCCGATTGCGTCGGCGCCGGTACCGGCCTGTCCAAGGAAGGCATATTGCACAAGCAGCAGGTGATCGAAACGGCTGTCGCGCATCATGCGACAGTCCATGAGCCACTCGAGGTGCTGGCCACCTTCGGCGGTTTCGAAATCGCCATGATGGCCGGCGCCATGCTCAAAGCGGCCGAACGGCGCATGATCTTGCTGATCGATGGCTTCATCGTCAGCAGCGCCCTGCTGGTGGCGGCCCGTTTGCAGCCGGCCATCCTCGATTACTGCGTGTTTTCACACTGCTCCGATGAGAACGGCCACCGCCAGTTGCTGGCCAGCCTGGGTGCGCGCCCCCTGCTGCATCTCGATTTACGCCTCGGCGAAGGCACGGGTTCGGCGCTGGCCTTGCCGCTGCTGCACGCGGCCGTCAACTTCATGCGCGAGATGGCGACCTTCGCCTCGGCCCAGGTCAGCGAAAAGTCCATGCCAGACTAAGACCATGACCAATCCTGTTTCCGCCGCAGTCCGTCAGTGCCGTTTGTTCTTCATTGCGCTGCAGTTCTTCACGCGCCTGCCGATCCCGCGCTGGGTGGGTTTCGAGCCGGCCTGGCTGCAGCACGCCTCGCGCTATTTTCCGCTGGTCGGCGTGGTCGTGGCGGCCATTTCGGGCGCCGTGTATCTGCTGGCCAGCTGGCTCCTGCCTTCGGCGGTGGCCGTGCTGCTGGCCGTCGCCGCCGGCATTTATCTGACGGGCGCCTTCCATGAAGACGGCTTCGCCGACATGTGCGACGGCTTTGGCGGTGGGCTGACGCGCGAGCGGGTACTGGAAATCATGAAGGATTCGCGCATCGGCGCATATGGCGCCATCGGCATTGTCTGCCTGCTGGCCATCAAATGCACGGCGCTCGCTTCGCTGCCGCCTGCCACGGGGGTGGCGACATTATTCATCGCCCACCCGCTCTCGCGCCTGGCCGCCGTTTCGCTGATCTGGCTCATGGACTATGCGCGCGACGAAGGCAAGGCCAAGCCCATGGCGCAAGAAATGAGCACCGCTGAATTCATCATCGCCGCTACCGGCGGCCTGCTGCCCGTCGTCGTGTGCGGCGCCTTGGGGATATTTTACTGGGCCACGCTGGTCTTTGCCGTCGTGGCAGCGGCGGCGGCCGCTTTCTGGCTGGGCCGCAAATGCCAGCAGCGCCTGCAAGGCTATACAGGCGACTGCCTGGGCGGCGTACAGCAAGTAGCGGAAGTGGCAATCTATCTGGCCATCTTGTCCAGCTTCCAGCCTCCCGTGCGCTTCTATTAACATGCGACTGCTTTTAGTGCGCCACCCCGCACCGCAGGTGACCAGCGGCACCTGCTATGGCCGCAGCGACGTGGCGGTGGCGTCGCACGAAATGGCCTCGACGCGCGCCAGCCTGCAAGCAACGCTGCCGGCCGGCGTGCCGCTGTATGCCAGCCCGTTGCGTCGCTGCGCCGGCCTGGCGACAGCATTGGCGCAAGACTTGCCTTCCAGCGGCTTATACTTCGACGCGCGACTGGCCGAGATGGATTTCGGCGCGTGGGAAATGCAGCCCTGGCACGCGATTGCACGCGCGGACATCGATGCCTGGGCCGCCGATCTGGCCTGGTACCGTCCCGGCGGGGGTGAGAATGTGTTGGCGATGGCCGCCCGCGTGGATGCGTTTTTAGGCGATCTGTTGCGTGAACAACACGAAACGGCAGTCATCATCTGCCACGCGGGCACCATCCGCCTGCTGTCGGCACTGCAAGCCCGGCTGCCATTGGAGGAAACCGCCCTGCTGGCCGCCCGTTCCGCCCATAAAATCGCCTACGGCGCGACGGTCGTCGTCGATTTCTGATATCAAAGCGTCCAGCCAGCCATTTCAGTCTACGCCTGCTGCACGTATAATGGCGGGGTTTTGGTGCCCGCGCTCATGTCCATGAGCGCAGTTAAACGGGAAACACGATGCCGCGCCTGCGGCGAACGTGTGCTGCCCCCGCAACGGTAAGCAAGTGTCGCCCCTCCCGACAGGAAGCGGACGACAAGCTATCTCTGACAACCACTGTGCTTGCAATCATCGAGCATGGGAAGGTGGGATAGCCGTACTTGCCAGCCCGGATACCGGCCAGGACAGGTGGAAGTGTGCGAACGGGGATGTTCGCGATCCGAATGGCCCATGGCCATCTTCGATCGTCATCTTCAGTTCCCACTTCTGTTCAATCTGGCCTACGGGGACGTCGGCTGGTTGCATATTACTTACTGAAAATTATCATGACCCATGCTGTTTCCCGCCACGCGGCCCTCACGTCGCTCGCGCTAGCCATTGCCGCGCCTGCCGCTTTCGCTCAAGCCACGCCAGATACCTTCGATCCAATCGTCGTCACCGCCAGCCGCTACCCGCAGCACCTGAGCGAAGTATTGAGCGATACGCAGACCATCAGCTCGGAAGACATCGCGCGCTCAGGCGCCGGTACGCTGATCGACCTGCTGCAAAAGCAGCGCGGTATCGAAGTGACCCGCAATGGCGGCGCAGGCACCTCGGCCAGCGTGTTCATCCGCGGCGCGAACAGCAACCAGAATATCGTACTGGTCGATGGCGTGCGCATCGGCTCGTCTACCCTGGGCACGGCCAACTGGAGCGCCCTGCCCCTGTCAAGCATCGACCACGTTGAAATCGTCTACGGTCCGCTGAGCACCATGTATGGCGCCGATGCCATCGGCGGCGTGATCCAGATCTTCACCAAGAAAGGCGACGGCGCTACGCGCTTCTCTGCTTTCGCCGGTTACGGCAGCAACAACACGCGTCAGGCGGAAGCCAGCGTTGCCGGTTCGACGGGCGGCGTGAACAGCTTCAGCTACGCGCTGGCGGCAGGCAAGGAAAAATCGGATGGTTTCTCCGCATCCAAGCTGGGCGCCTCCTCGTTCACCTACAACCCGGACAAGGACGGCTACGACAAGGAAAACGTCAGCGGCCAGTTCGGCTACCAGATGGCCAAAGGCCATGAAGTTGGCCTGGTGTTCCTGAATAGCGAACTGAAATCCCAGTACGACGCCGGCCCGGGCTACGATGCACGCAGCAACCAGAAGCTGCAAAACGTCTCCATCTTCACCAAGAATGAATTCCTGCCAAAGTGGACCAGCGAACTGCGCTACGCGGAAGCGCGCGACAAGTCGGGCGATGACAGCAGCGCGGCATCGTATGGCAAAAGCCAGATCGACACCAAGCAGACCGACATCACCTGGCAAAACGACATCCGCATCGGCCGCGACAACCTGCAATTGCTGGCCAGCTACCGCGATGAAGACGTCATGTCGAGCAGCACGCCGGAAGTAACGGGCGCACGCAATACCAAGTCCTATGCAGCGGCATACAACATGGTACGCGGCGCGCACCTGTTCAATATCAGCGGCCGCCGCGACGACAACTCGGCATTCGGCTCGCACAACACGGGCAGCATCGCCTATGGCTACCGCATCAGTAATGCGCTGCGCGCCAACGCCAGCTACGGCACCAGCTTCCGCGCACCGACCTTCAATGAACTGTACTACCCGGGGTATGGCCTGGCATCGAACAAGCCGGAAACGGGCCGCAACGCGGAAATCGGCCTGCACTACAACGACGGCGTATCGCAAGCCAGCGCGACCTACTACCATAACAAGGTCACCGACCTGCTGGTCAATACCACGCCATGCCCGGACCCGCTGTTCAACGGCAGCTATGGTTGCGCCTACAACGTCAACAAAGCCCTGCTCGAAGGCGTGACTCTGGCGGCCAGCCGCAAGTTCGGCGCCTTCAATGTCAGTGGCAATATCGACCTGCAGGACCCACGCGATCAAACCAAGGACAAGCAGCTGCAGCGTCGTGCCAAGCAGCACGCCAATGTCGCCGTTGACTACACGCTGGGCGCGCTGACCTCGGGTGCCGAATGGCAGCTGTCGGGCAAACGCTACGACGATGCCGCCAACAAGAACATCCTTGGCGGCTATGGCCTGGTCAATCTGTACGCCACCTACCAGTTTGCTCCTGAGTGGTCGGTGCTGGCCCGCTGGAACAACATCGCCAACAAGAACTACGAACTGGCCCGTTTCTATGCCACGCCAGGCTCGAAAGTCTTCGTTGGCGTACGCTACGGCATGAAATAAGCACGTAGTAATGATGTAAGCTGCGGGCGATGGCATGCCGCCTTCGCCCGCAGATGCAGTTCTGCAGTCCCCGTTTTTAAGGCAGTACATGCACCCATTTTTCCGCAATATGCGCCACCGCGCCACCGTGATCCTCACGGTGCTGAGCGTGTGCGCAATTGCCAGCTTGATTTTCTCCGGCATGATCGGTTCGATCGCGATTCCGCTCGCCGACCTGCCTTCCGCCCTCTTCCATGTATTGCAAGGCAAGACCGATACCCTCGCCGCCACCCTGCTCGACCTGCGCCTGGGACGCGCACTGACCGCCTTTGTCACCGGCGCGGCGCTGTCGCTGGCCGGCGTCATGATGCAGGCCCTGTTGCGCAATCCGTTGGCCGACCCGTACGTGTTGGGCATTTCCGCCGGCGCTTCCGTCGGCGCGCTGGCCGCGCTGCTGTTCATGTGCGCGCTGTGGGTGGTCGACGCGGCGGCCTTTGCCGGCGCCGTCGGCGTGTCCATGCTGCTGTACTTCTTTGCCCGACGCGACCTGCGCGGCGGCACGGCGGCCGAAGGCGGCGCCTCGCTCTTGCTGCTGACGGGCGTGATCCTGGCCTCGGCCTGCATGGCCATTGTCACCCTGATGCTCTCGATTGCGCCGGAGAGCCGCTTGCGCAGCATGGTGTTCTGGATGATCGGCGACCTGGCCGGCGCGCCCGCGCGGCTGATGCCCTGGCTGGTCCTGGCGGGCGCCCTGGTCTTCGCCTTGCGCTGCGCGCGTTCGCTGAACGTCATGGCCCTGCACGCGGAAGCGGCCAGCACCCTGGGCGTGCGCGTAGGCGCGCTGCGCAAGGGCCTGTTCTTCTGTTCCGGCCTGCTCACGGCCAGCGCCGTCACCAGCGCCGGCAGCGTGGGTTTTGTCGGCCTGATCGTGCCGCATGCGCTGCGTTTCGCCTGCGGTCCCGATCACCGCCTGCTGATACCCGCTGCCGCGCTGGCCGGCGGCACCTTCCTCGTGCTGGCCGATACCCTGGCGCGCACCGTGCTGGCGCCCTTGCAATTGCCCGTCGGCGTGGTCACGGCCATGATAGGCGCGCCCGTCTTCCTGTACCAACTGCACCGATTACGCCGCACATGATACTTACTTACCAACTCGGCCTGAAAGCAGGCACGCGCTCCCTCGTGGAAAACCTCATCTGGCACATCAGGGATGGCGAATGCTGGAGCGTGATCGGCCGCAATGGCGCGGGCAAGAGCACCTTGCTGCGCGTGCTGGCCGGCTTGCGCGAACCGGATGCCGGCCACGTGACGATACAGGGCCGCGCCCTGGTCGACTGGCCAATCGAAGAACTGGCACGCGAACGGGCCTTCCTGGCGCAGGCGCGCCACGACGCGTTCTCCTACCGCGTCATCGAAACGGTGCTGTCGGCGCGCCATCCATATCACGACAACCATTACTGGGAAGGCAGCGACGACCAGCGCATCGCCCTGGCGGCGCTGGCCTCGATGGAAGTGGCGCACCTGGCCGAGCGCGACGTGCGCAGCCTGTCCGGCGGCGAGCGCCAGCGCGTGGCGATCGCCGCCATGCTGGCGCAGGATACGCCCCTGCTGCTGCTGGACGAGCCGGCCAATGCGCTGGACCTGGCGCACCAGGTCAGCGTCATAGGCCTGCTGTCGAAGCTGTGCCGCGAACAAAATAAAACCGTGGTGATGGTAGGCCATGACCTGAACCTGGCGCACAGCGTCTCGACCCATGCGCTGCTGCTGATGGGCGACGGCGGCTGGCTGGCCGGCTCCGTGGCCGAGGTGATGCAGGAATCCATCCTTGGCGACTACCTGGGCCACCCGATCGAGATCATAGCCCACGGCAAACGCAAGATATTCATACCCAAAGAGGATTAAACATGAGCGATAACATCAACGCGGACACCGCCGCTAATACCGCAGCTATAAATCAACGCCACCGCGTGCGCATGGAGCGCAAGAAGGCCATCATCGACGCGGCCATCGCCAAGGCCGACAAGGAAATCGGCATCATCATCGTCAACACGGGCAACGGCAAAGGCAAGAGTTCGAGCGGCTTCGGCATGGCCATCCGCGCCATGGGCCACGGCATGAAGGTGGGCGTGGTGCAGTTCATCAAGGGCGCCATGTCGACGGGCGAAGAAAAATTCCTGCGCCGCTTCCCCGATGAAATCAGCTTTCATGCGATGGGCGAAGGCTATACCTGGGAAACGCAGAACCGCGAACGCAACATCGAAAAAGCCGAACTGGCATGGGAGCAGGCGAAAACCTTCCTGGCCGACCCCAGCTACGGCCTGGTGCTGTTCGACGAACTCAATATCGCCCTCAAATACAACTACCTCGACGTGCATCAAGTCATCGCCGACCTGCTGGAACGCCCGGCCATGCAGCACGTGGTCATCACGGGCCGCGGCGCACCGGACGAATTGATCGCCATCGCCGACACCGTCACCGAAATGGCCGTCGTCAAGCATGCGTATGCGGCCGGCATCGGGGCGCAACTCGGCACCGAGTGGTAACAGTGCCATGACGCGCACCCTGGTCTTCGGCGGCGCCCGTTCGGGCAAGAGCGCCCATGCGGAAAAGCTGGCCCGCGAGTCGGGCAAGGAAATCGTCTACATCGCCACCGCGCAGGCGGGCGACGGCGAAATGGCCACGCGCATCGCGCATCACCGGGTACAGCGCCCGGCCGAGTGGGCGACACTGGAAGAAGCGCTGCGCCTGGGCGACGCCATCCTGCGGGAAGCACGGCCCGGGCGCCTGCTGCTGGTCGACTGCCTGACCTTATGGCTGACGAACCTGATGTTTTCCAGCGGCGAGACGTATCCGGACGTGGGCGACATCGCCCTGCCAGAACTGTTCCACAGCGAACGCGCGCACCTGCTGTACGCGCTGGCAGAAATCGGCGATACCGCTTGTGACCTCGTGCTGGTATCGAACGAAGTGGGCATGGGCATCGTGCCGTACGGCGCCATCTCGCGCTGCTTCACCGATGAAGCGGGACGCCTGAACCAGGCCGTGGCGGCCGTGTGCGACCGGGCCGTGTTTGTCGCCGCCGGCCTGCCGCTATACTTGAAAGGCGCTCCATGCTGAGCGGCTTGTCGCTGCCCCTGCTGGCAGGCTTGATGACGGCTGGCGTACTGCTCGACCTGATCCTGGGCGAGACGCGCCGCTGGCATCCGCTGGTGGGCTTTGGCCGCCTCGCCAGCGCGCTCGAACGCCTGCTGAACCGGGGCCGTGGGCGTTTTCTGCGCGGGGCGCTGGCGTGGTCGCTGGCCGTGCTGCCGATCAGCTATGCCGCCTGGTGGCTGTGCGGCCTGGCCGGTGCCGCACTCCACGTTTTCCTGCTGTATCTATGTCTGGGCTTGCGCAGCCTGCGCGACCACAATCAGCCGATCGCCGATGCCCTGGCCATGGATGACCTGGACAACGCGCGCCTGCTGACGGCACGCATCGTCAGCCGCGACACGGCCAACGCCGATGCGGCCAGCCTGGCCAAGGCCAGCACGGAATCCCTGCTGGAAAACGGCAACGACGCCGTCTTCGGCACCCTGTTCTGGTTTGCCGTGGCGGGCGGCCCCGGCGCCGTGCTATTCAGGCTGGCGAATACGCTCGACGCCATGTGGGGCTACCGCAATGCACGCTATGACTGGTTCGGCTGCTGCGCCGCGCGCATCGACGACCTATTGAATTACCTGCCGGCGCGCCTGACGGCCCTGTCCTATGTCTTGCTGGGCAAGACCATGGCCGACAAGCGGCGCGCCTGGCACTGCTGGCGCAGCCAGGCGCCAAACTGGGGCAGCCCGAACGCGGGGCCCGTGATGGCCAGCGGCGCCGGCGCCCTGGGCCTGGCCTTGGGTGGCGACGCTATCTACGACGGTGCGCTGGAACGCCGCCCGCCTCTGGGCGCCGGCCGTCCCGCCGAAGCGCGCGATATCGACCGCGCCTGGCGCCTGGTGGCCGAAACGGCCGTGCTGTGGCTGATCTGGGTGGCGCTGCTGGCCGGGCTGTACTACCTGCGGGGGAAATATCTTGCTTGAACATGGCGGCAAGCTGCGCGACGCCGCGCGCGAGTATGGACGACCCGTGGCCGACTGGATCGACCTGTCGACGGGCATCAACCCGCACTGGTATGCAGCGCCAGCACCCGACGCCAATGCCTGGCACCGGCTACCGGAAGCCGATCCCGCGTTGGCGGCCGCTGCCTGCGCCTACTACAACGCACCGGCCATGCTGCCGGTTGCAGGCACGCAGGCGGCCATCCAGGCCCTGCCCCGGCTGCGCGCACTGTCGCGCGTGGTGGTGGCCGCACCCTCGTATGCGGAACACGCGCACCACTGGGGCCAGCACGGCCACGCACTACGCCAAGTGCCGTATGCACAATTGGCCGATGCCGTCGACCAGTGCGACGTGCTGGTCGTCTGCAACCCGAACAACCCCACGGGCGAGCGCATCGCGCCCGAGATATTGCTGGAGTGGGCAGGCCAGCTGGCAGCGCGCGGCGGCTGGCTGGTAGTCGATGAAGCGTTTGGCGACACGGAAACACACGCCAGCCTCGCTCCGCACACAGCGCAGCCGGGACTGATCGTGCTGCGCTCGGTCGGCAAATTCTTCGGCCTGGCGGGACTGCGCCTGGGCTTTGTCGCCGCCCATCCCGCGCTACTGGCCCGGCTGGCCGACATGCTGGGGCCGTGGACCGTCAGCGGCCCGGCGCAGCAAGTGGCCCTAGCCGCGCTGACCGACGCGCGCTGGCAGGATGCGATGCGCCTGCGCCTGCGCGTAGAAGGCGAACGCCTGCGCCAGCTGCTCGCCAGCCACGGCATCGCCAGCGGCGGTTGCGCGCTGTTTCAATGGTGGCCGGAAGAAGACGCCGAAGCCTTCTGGCACCACATGGCGCAGCAGGGCATCTGGGTGCGCCTGTTCCGCCACGCCGCCTACGGCATCCGCCTGGGTTTGCCGCCGAACGAAGACGCCTGGCTCCAACTGGAACAGGCACTCACCACATGGAAGAAGCTATGAACCACTTGAAAACAGCACTGCTGCTGGCCGGCTTGATCTCGCTGCAGGCGCATGCCGCCATCACCGTGCGCGATGACGACGGCAATACCGTCACCGTGGCCAAGCCGGCGCAGCGCATCCTGGCGCTGGCGCCGCACGTCACGGAGCTGCTGTTCGCAGCCGGTGGCGGCGACAGGATCGCCGGTGTCGTCAGCTATAGCGACTATCCGGAAGCGGCCAAAAAAATCCCGCAAGTGGGCGACAACCGCCAGTACGACATGGAGCGCATCATCGCCATGAAGCCGGACCTGATCGTCGTGTGGATGCATGGCAGCGCCGAGCGCCAGATCGCCATGCTGCGCCAGCTGAAGGTGCCGATTTATCACAGCGAGCCGCGCAAGCTGGCTGACATCCCGGACAGCATGGAGCGCCTGGGCCAGCTGATGGGCACGGAAAAAGTCGCCAAGCCGGCCGCCGCGCAGCTGCGCACCAAACTGGCCAGCCTGACGGCTCAGTATGCGCAGCGCCCGCCCGTGCGCGTGTTTTACCAGGTGTGGGATAAACCCTTGTACACCTTGAGCGGCGCGAGCATCATCAGCGACTCCATGCGCCTGTGCGGCGCGCAGAATATCTTTGCCGCGATGAAGGTGGTGGCGCCCGTCGTCACGCCGGAAGGCGTGCTGCAGGAAGACCCGGAAGTCATTTTCGGCACCAGCGAAAAGAGCGATCCACGCAGCGAAGGGGGCCTGGCCATGTGGCGCGCCTTCCCGTCGATGACGGCCGTGCGCAAGAATAATCTGTTTCGCCTGAATGGCGACCTGCTGAACCGCGCCGGCCCGCGCATGATCGAAGGCACGGCCGCCATGTGTGAACAGCTTGAAGTAGCCCGCCAGCGCCGCAGCGCTCCCACAGCCAAGACGGCGCTATGAGTCACTACCAGCGCATCGCCTGTTTGTCAACGGAAGCCGTGGAAACGCTGTATGCGCTGGGTGCGCAAGACGTCATCGCGGGCATTTCCGGCTTCACCGTGCGCCCGCCGCGGGCACGCGAGGAAAAAACCAAGATCAGCGGTTTTTCCTCCGCTGACCTGGCACGCATCCTGGTCGTCCAGCCCGACCTCGTGATCGGCTTTTGCGACATGCAGGCCGATATCTGCCGCGACCTGGTCAAGGCCGGCATCGAAGTGCACCAGTTCAACCAGCGCACGGTGGAGGGCATCCTGCGCATGATCGCCATACTGGCCGCGCTGGTGCAGCGCGAGGACGCCGGCCGCGAACTGATCGCCAGCCTGCGCGCGGACATCGCAGCCGCGCGGGCCCGCGCCGCAGACTGGTCGCGCAAGCCCGTGATTTACTTTGAAAAGTGGAATGATCCCCTGATGAGCGGCATCGGCTGGGCGGCGGAATTGATCGACATCGCCGGCGGCACGGACGCCTTTCCGGAATTGTCCGTTCATCCGGGCGCGAAGGAACGCATCATCGCCGATTCCCATGATGTGGTCGCACGCGCGCCCGACATCATCATCGCCAGCTGGTGCGGCAAGAAATTCCAGCCGGCGCAACTGGCGGCGCGCCCGGGCTGGAATGCGATTCCCGCCGTGAAAAACCAGATGCTGTTCGAGATCAAGTCGCCCGACATTCTTTCGCCCGGTCCGGCCGCCATCACAGAGGGGTTACGCCAGATCAGCGACATCATCTCAGCCTGGCAGGAGCAGCAGACATGAAGCCTCCCTTCCCCGCCCTGATGGTGCAGGGCACGACGTCCGACGCCGGCAAGAGCACCGTCGTCGCGGCCCTGTGCCGATTGTTGAAGCGCCGTGGCGTGACGGTCGCGCCATTCAAGCCGCAAAACATGGCCTTGAATAGCGCGGTGACGAGCGACGGCGGCGAGATCGGCCGCGCGCAAGCCCTGCAGGCGCTGGCCTGCGGCATTGCGCCGCACACGGACATGAATCCGGTGCTGCTGAAGCCTTCATCGAACACGGGCGCGCAAGTGATCATCCAGGGCAAGGTGCGCGCCGAGATGGATGCGCGCGATTACCAGCAATACAAGAGCATCGCCATGGGCGCCGTGCTCGAATCGTATGCGCGCCTGCGCCAGCAATACGCCGCCGTCATCGTCGAAGGCGCGGGCAGCCCCGCCGAAGTCAATCTGCGCGCGCGCGACATCGCCAACATGGGCTTTGCCGAAGCCGTCGACTGCCCTGTGATCCTGGTGGCAGACATCGACCGGGGCGGCGTCTTCGCGCACATCATCGGCACCCTGGCCTGCCTGTCCGACAGCGAGCGTGCGCGCATCCTCGGCTTCGTCATCAACCGCTTCCGCGGCGATATCTCCCTGCTACAACCCGGCATCGAGTGGCTGGAACGGCAGACGGGCAAGCCCGTGCTGGCCGTGCTGCCCTATCTGCAAGGCTTGTTCCTCGATGCGGAAGACGCCGTGGAAGCCATGCAGGCAGAACGCGGCGCCTTCAAGGTGCTGGTGCCGCAACTGCCGCGCATCAGCAACCACACGGATGTCGACGCGCTGCGCGCCCACCCCGATATCGACCTGCAATTCATCCAACAGGGACAAGCAATTCCGCCGGCGGACCTGGTGATCCTGCCCGGCAGCAAGAACACGCGCGGCGACCTGGCCTGGCTGCAGCAGCAGGGCTGGCCCGCTTACCTGGCGAAACACCTGCGCTATGGCGGCAAGGTGCTGGGCATCTGCGGCGGCTTCCAGATGCTGGGCCTGAGCGTGTGCGACCCGCTGGGCGTGGAAGGGGGTGCTGGAGAATCGAAGGCACTCGGCCTGCTCGATATGCTGACTGAACTGACGGCGAAAAAGCGCCTGCAACAGGTGGCCGGCCACTGCGCGTTTGCCGGCGCCGACGATGCGCCCGTGGCAGGCTATGAAATCCACATGGGCGTCTCGCAGGGCGCCGCCCTGCGGCAGCCGGCGTTCATGATCGATGGACGGCCGGAAGGGGCCGTATCGGGTGACGGGCAAATCCTGGGCAGCTATTTGCACGGCATGTTCGACACGCCCGCCGCATGTTCGGCGCTGCTGCGCTGGGCGGGGCTGGACTCCGGACACACGGTGGACACCGCCGCCCTGCGCGAGGCCAGCCTGGAGCGCATCGCGGACGCGGCGCTGCCCTTGCTGGCCGCCCTGGAGCAAATCAAAAGCTAGCGACTATTTTTTCAGGCACATGCCCATGTACGACCGGTCGGTCGAAAACTCGATCGCCATGCTCGACGTTTGGCCGCCACGATGGTGCCCACGCGCATGACGTTTTCCTGGTTGCGGCTGTAGCGGTCGATGAACAGCGCCAGCCCACGGTCCCACGCGTGCACATGCACGATGCCGAAGTCCTGGCCACCCTGGCGGGATACGAGCAAGCCATTCTTTGCATCCTTGATCAGGGTCAGGTAGGGCCGAACAGGCGCCCTGGGCATCGAAAACACCGCCATGGCACAGTTGGGCCGTTCCGTCGGCGACGATCTTGAGACTGCCTTTCGGATGGAAACGGTCAGCACCGTTCGCTGCATTGCGCATGGCGCCCAGGAAAATATAGCTGCCGGCCAGCTTGGCTACATCGCTGACGGCATAAGCCGTACCGCTGACGGTCGAGACAATATTACCCAATTTGATATTGCCTGACAGAAGACGCGTGCGCGCATCGACGGTGACGCTGAAATCCGTTGCCATGTAGGTGGTGAAATTGCCGGTAGTGGTCGCGCTGAACGTGCCGCTGCGGTCGCTCAAGCCGAACTGTGTCGACAGCACGCGAAACGTAAATGCATTTTTCATGTGGTGTGACTTTCGAAGAAAGAAGAGGCCGGAGCTGCCAGAAAACACCTGCTAGCCTTGCCCGCAATCTATTGTCATGGAACAAATGCTCCATGGACTCTGCCCCCGGCACGCTGCCAGAATGGACGGCGCCGGCGGCACGCCTACGCCATTTATGTGACAATTCGTCGTACTGTCGGCTCCGTTTCTCCTCCTCAGGCTCGCACCCATGACCAGTTCCCCGATTAAAAGCTACCTTCCCTGGGTGGTTGCCACCGCCCTGTTCATGGAGCAACTCGACTCCACCATCGTCAACACCGCCATCCCCGCCATGGCCGCCAGCCTCAACGTGACGCCGCTCAGCCTGAAGGCCGTCGTCACCAGCTATATTCTGAGCCTGGCCGTGTGCATCCCCATCAGCGGCTGGATGGCCGACCGCTTCGGCACGCGGCGCGTGTTTTCCGCCGCTGTTGCCATCTTTACCATCGCCTCCATCCTGTGCGGCCTATCGGTGAATGCCCCCATGCTGGTGGCCGCGCGCCTGCTGCAAGGAGTGGGCGCGGCCATGATGATGCCGGTAGGCAGGCTCACCATCATCCGTACGTTTCCCAAATCGCAATTACTGGCGGCCATGAATTTTGTCATCATCCCCGCCCTGATCGGGCCCCTGCTGGGGCCCACGGTGGGAGGCTTGATCGTGCACTGGCTGTCCTGGCGCGAGATTTTCTTTGTCAACGTGCCCGTGGGCCTGGCGGCGCTGTACCTGGCGCACCGCTACATGCCCGATTACTACGGCGACAAACCCCGTCCGCTGGACCTGATCGGCCTGGTGCTGTTCGGCACGGGCATCGCGCTGCTATCCTGGCTGCTGGAAATTTTTGGCGAGCACAAGATCGACCCCACCTCGGCGGCCGTGCTGCTGTTCATTTCCATCAGCCTGCTGGCCGCGTACGCCTGGCATTCGAGCGCAGTGCTGCACCCGTTGCTGCGTCTGACCCTGTTCAAGATCCGTACCTTCCGCGTTTCCGTGGTGGGCGGCTTTGTTACACGCCTGGGCGTGGGCGGACTGCCCTTCCTGCTGCCGCTGCTGTACCAGCTGGGTCTGGGCTTGCCCGCCTGGCAATCGGGCTTGCTGATGATGCCGTCGGCGGCCGCCGCCATGGGCATGAAATTCATTTCCGCCCGCGTACTGGCCCGCTTCGGCTACCGCCAGGTGCTGATCGTCAACACTGTGCTGATCGGCATCACCATTGCCATGTTTTCGCAGGTGGGCGCGGGCACGTCCCTGTACGTGATCGTCGCCATCAGCCTGTGCATGGGCTTTTTCAATTCGCTGCAATTTTCCAGCATGAACACCATCGCGTATGCCGATGTCGACAAGGCCGACTCCAGCATGGCCAGCACCATCGCCAGCTCAATGCAGCAACTGTCGATGAGCTTTGGCCTGGCCTTCGGTTCACTGATCACGGGCTGGTACCTGGGCGACATGCCGCAGTCGGACCGCAGCATGCTCAGCACCGCACTGCACCACGCCTTCCTCACCCTGGCCGCCCTGACGGTGCTGTCCTCGCTGACATTCTGGACCTTGCGCCGCGACGATGGCGAAAGCATCAGCAAGGGCACCGACAGCGACGAGGAAGATGCAGCCGACGTGAAGGCCCAGGCCCTGGTACAGACGGAAGTACAAAGCACAAAAGGCTGAGCCAGATCAAGCTTGCCTCCAGCGCGGCTGGTGCTTTTTCCTGACACTGCTACCGTGACGGCAGGAGGTGCGCATGGCAACCGAGCGGCGGTTTGCATGGAAGGGCACGGACCGCCATGGCAAGGCGGTCGATGGCATCTTGCGCGCCGCCGATGCCGCCGCTGCCGGCCTGGTCTTGCGGCGCCAGGGCATCCTAGCTACCAGGGTGCAGGCGGCGCGCGCGGCGCCCGGCAAGGCCATCGCGCACAAGGATATCGCGCTGTTCACGCGCCAGCTGTCGACCATGATGGCGGCCGGCGTACCGCTGCTGCATGCCTTCGACATCGCCGGCAAGGGCCACGCCAAACCCGCCGTCACCGAGCTGATGCGCGACTTGCGCCACGACATCGAAGCGGGCAGCAGCCTGCAGCAGGCATTCCGCCAGTTTCCCCTGCTGTTTGACGAGCTGTATTGCAAACTGCTGGCGGCCGGCGAGCAGGCCGGCATCGTGCAGGACTTGCTGGCGCGCCTGGCCACGCACCAGGAAAAAGCCATCGCCCTGCGGCGACAGGTGCGCGGTGCGCTGATGTATCCGCTGGCCATCGTGCTCGTCGCCATCGCTGTCACTGCCATCATCATGAGCGTGGTCGTGCCCGCCTTCCGCCAGGTATTCGACAGCTTCGGTGCGCCCTTGCCGCTGCCCACCCTGCTCGTCATGGGCGTGTCCGCCTTTCTCGTGCGCTACTGGCTGGCCTTGCTGGCGGCGCTCATGCTGGCCTGGCTGCTATCGTACCTGGCCTGGCGCCGCTGGCCGGCCTTGCGGCGCAACATGCAACTGCGGGCATTGCGCCTGCCCGTGTTCGGCCCGCTCCTGCGCAAGGCGGCGATTGCCCGCTGGACGCGCACCCTGGCCGCCATGTTTGCCGCCGGCGTGCCGCTGCTCGACTCGCTCGGCCTGGTGGGCGCCGCCTCCGGCCACGCGCTATACCAGGAAGCGACGACGCGCATCGAACGTGAAATCCGCGCCGGCGGCAGCCTGGCCCTGGCGATGGAGCACAGCGCCGTGTTTCCCCCGCTGCTGACGCAACTGGCCCTGATCGGCGAGGAATCGGGCGCGCTCGACGCCATGCTGTCGCGCGCGGCCGAGATCATTGAAGCGAAGATAGACAGCACGGTGACCATCCTGTCGTCGCTGCTGGAACCGGCGCTGATAGCGGTGCTGGGCGTGCTGGTGGGCGCCCTCGTGATCGCCTTGTATCTGCCGATTTTCAAGCTGGGCGCCGTGATTTGACTGATCGCCCTGCGCAAAACATTCCCATGCGCTGGCAGATGTTTTACACTGCGGCAGTGCCAGGCAATGTTTGCGCGGCAACATTCACCACCTCTGACCAATCCACCATGCTGCAAGATACCCTGCTGTTCGCCGCGCCCGGCAATCTGCCCGTCGCCCTCGTCGCCGCCCTGTTCGGCCTGATCGTCGGCAGCTTCCTCAACGTGGTGATCCTCCGCGTGCCGAAAATGATGCAGCGCGAATCCGATAATTATGTGGCGCAAGAAAGCGGCTTGCCCTTGCCCCACACAGACCGCTACAACCTGATGCTGCCGCACTCGCACTGCACCGCTTGCGGCCACCGCATCACGGCCATGGAAAACATTCCCGTCATCAGCTACCTGCTGCTGCGCGGTAAGTGCAGTGCCTGCCAAGCGCCCATCTCCGTGCGCTATCCGCTGGTGGAGCTGCTGACGGCTGCACTATCGGCCATCTTGATCTGGCACTTCGGCAGCGGCTGGACGGGCCTGGCCACGCTCGTGTTTGCCTGGCTGCTGATCGCCATGACCTTCATCGATGCCGATACGCAAATGCTGCCGGACGACCTCACCTTCCCCCTGCTGTGGGCGGGCTTGCTGGTCAATATCAATGGCACCTTCGTGCCGCTGCAAGACGCCGTCATCGGCGCGGCCGCCGGCTACCTGGCTTTGTGGGCCGTGTACTGGGCCTTCAAGCTGGCGACAGGCAAGGAGGGAATGGGCTATGGTGACTTCAAATTGCTGGCGGCGCTGGGTGCCTGGCTGGGCTGGACCATGTTGCCGACGATCATATTGTTGTCGTCGCTGGTCGGCGCCGTAGTCGGCATCGGCCTGATCGTCTTCGCCAAGCGAGGGCGCGACAAACCCATTCCGTTCGGCCCCTACCTGGCGGCGGCGGGTCTGATCGCCCTGCTGTACGGCACGCCCCTGGCGCGCCTCACGCTGGGCCTGACCGGCTGACCGGCGCAGCACCGCGCACCTTATGGAAAAACACATGCAACGACAAAACGTCCCTTATTTCAGCGTGGGTCTCACCGGCGGCATCGGTTGCGGCAAGAGCACCGTGGCCGATCTGTTCGCCGCGCGCGGCGCCTCCATCGTCGACACCGACCAGATCGCCCACAGCCTGACGGCGCCGAATGGCGCCGCCATGCCTGCCCTGGTGGCGCAATTTGGCCCGGACTACGCCGATGCGCACGGCGCCCTCGACCGTACAAAAATGCGCAAGCTCGTGTTTTCCGACGCCAAGGCCAAGGCCAGACTGGAAGCCATCCTGCATCCGCGCATCCGCCAGGCCACCCTGGCGGCGGCCGCCGAAGCGACGGGCAGCTATGTGATATTCGCCGTGCCCCTGCTCGTCGAGTCCGGCGGATGGGTGGAGCGCGTCAACCGCGTGCTGGTCATCGATTGCCTGGAAAGCCTGCAAGTGTCGCGCGTGATGGCACGCAATGGCTTATCGGAAGAACAAGTCAAAGCCATCATGGCCACGCAAGCCACGCGGGCCATGCGCCTGGCGGCGGCGGACGATGTGATCGACAACCATGGCGATTTGGCCGCCCTGGCGCCGCAGATTGCCCAGTTGCACGATTTATATCTGGCATTTTCAAAAAGAATGGCCGGAATCGGGCTGCAACGTTTGTAATTTGTCGACGCTTGGTTCAAAATCACGGGATTGTTTGCAGGTCCTTACTTAAGGGAATTATTTTGATTGTCTACGAATACCCTTTCAACGAACGCATTCGTACCTTGTTGCGGCTGGAAGACCTGTACGACAAATTCAAGTTCTTCATCCAGCAAGAGCATGCAATGCAGCACCATGTTGCCTTGGCAACCATTTTCGACATGCTCGAAGTGGCCGGCCGCGCCGACCTGAAGTCCGACCTGCTGCAGGAACTCGAGCGCCAGCGCCAAAGCCTGCTGGGCTACCGCAGCAATCCGAATGTGGAGCCGGAAACCCTGGACGCCATCCTCGGTGAACTCGACAGTGTCAGCGGTGCCCTGGTAGCGGCGCAGGGCAAGACGGGGCAGAATATCCGCGACAATGAATGGCTGATGAGCATCCGCGGCCGCACCATCATCCCCGGCGGCGCCTGCGAATTCGACTTGCCTTCCTACTTTGCCTGGCAAAAACGCAGTTCCGAGCAGCGCCTGACCGATATCCATGCCTGGTTTGCCCCGCTAGCGCCCCTGTTCGATGCGCTGGCCCTGGTATTGCGCCTGCTGCGCGATTCCGGCGGCCCCGTTAAACTGATCGCCAATGGCGGCAGCTACCAGCAAATGCTGCAAGGCAAGGTATACCAGATGCTCCGACTGAGCCTGGATGAAAACAGCGGCGCCATCCCGGAAATTTCCGCCAACAAATATATGCTGTGGGTACGCTTCACTACCCAGGGTGGCGACTTGAAACCCAAGCCACTGGAAGAAGATGTCCCGTTCGAGCTGACGCTCTGTAATTTTTAACTGTTACTTATTTTCCCCATCATGACCGTCGTTAACTGCCCTACCTGTGCCGCCAAAGTCGAGTGGACTGAAGCCAACAAATTCCGCCCCTTCTGCTCGGAACGCTGCAAGCAAATCGACCTGGGTGCCTGGGCCGAAGAAAAATACACGATCCCCGCTGCCGATCCGTTTGAAGATCCTCTCGCAGACGAAGACAACAAGCCCCAGTAATCCTCAGATAAACGGATTTTCCAGGCGCAGCCCCTGCGCCACGAAACCGTCGAGCCGGCCGCTGACCACCGTCAAGCCATAGGCGATACCCATCGCCGCGATCTGTCCATCCACGCCGTGCGTGTGGCCGCGCGCATGCAGGAGCGCCCACACTAGCGCGCAATCGAGGTCGAATTCCAGCAGCTGCGGCGCATACTCTGCCAACACGGCTTCCAGCCAGCCTTCCAGCGCCAGTGCTTCCAGCACCGCTTCGCGCCGCCAGCTGCGCTGTAAGCCTGCGCGCAACTGCGCGATTACCTGTACCGGCACATAGCGCGCCTCAGGCGCCACCCGCTCGAAAAAGGCGCTCACGCCCGCCGGTGCAGCGCCTCCCTTGCGCGCTGCAACGATCACATCCGTATCGACCAGGTAAGCGTCCATGCTAGCTCAGGAACGGTGTGCGAAATCCACATCCGGCCCCACGTCGGGCATGTTGCGCAAAATATCGTCGAGCGGGCGCTTCGGCAGCGGCCGCAAGGCGTTGCGCAGGATGTCGCGGTGCTCCTCTTCGATGCTGCGCCCATGCGCGCGGGCACGCTTGTGCAGCGCGGCGAGCAACAATTCATCGGTATCGCTAAAGGTCAGTGTCAGCGGCATGCGAGACTCCCCGGTGCTTGATGCAAGCACTGTAGCGCAAAGCAGCGCCAATGCAAGGAAAGCAGGAGGAAAGCTTGCGCCAGCGCGCAGCATGGCGCTGCCAGCCGGCACCAGATCAGGCAGGCGCCAGGGATTCCCGGCGTACCTCGTCGAGCCATTCCAGCAGGGGAATGGTGGCAGGCAGCAAGGGTTCCACGCCGACCGTGCCCTGCCAGGCGAACGCCTGCCCTTCCAGGCTTTGCGGCTCGCCCCGCCATTCGCGGCTGATATAAAAATGCAGGCGCACATGGGCGTGCGGATACACATATTCGACGCCGCACCAGGCCTCGGCGCTGTCGATATACAAGCCCAGTTCCTCGACAAACTCGCGTTTCAAGGCATCAAAAATGGCTTCGCCCGGTTCGACTTTACCGCCAGGAAATTCCCAATAGCCGTCATACGGCTTGCCGGCCGGGCGCTGGCCCAGCAGCACGTCGCCATTCGGCTTCATCAGGATGCCGACGGCCACGTCCACCGGTTTCACTTTCACTTCGCTCATTGCGGCAACTTTCCCGCAGGTAGTTTCCCAGCATAATCGCGCGCGAATTGCCAGGCGACCCGGCCCGAGCGCGAACCGCGCTGCAAGGCCCAGCGCAGGGCGTCGCCGCGCGCTGCCGCGATCTGCTCCGGGGTGCAGCCGAAGGAAGCGAGCCAGTGGGCGGCGATATCGAGATAATCGTCCTGCTTGAACGGGTAAAACGACAGCCACAGGCCGAAGCGCTCGGACAGCGAGATTTTCTCTTCCACCGTCTCGCCAGGATGCAAATCGCCATCGTCGTCCGTCTTGTAGCTGGTATTGTCGGACATGCGTTCCGGCATCAGGTGACGTCGGTTCGACGTGGCATAGATCAGCACATTGTCCGATTGCGCGGCGATGCTGCCATCGAGCGCCACTTTCAGCGCCTTGTAGCCGCTCTCGCCCTCTTCGAACGACAGGTCATCGCAAAAAATGATGAAGCGCTCGGGACGCGCCGCCACCAGGTCGACGATGTCAGGCAAGTCGGCCAGGTCTGCTTTATCCACTTCGATCAGGCGCAAGCCCTGGCTGGCGAACTGGTTCAGGCACGCCTTGATCAGGGAAGACTTGCCCGTGCCGCGCGCGCCCGTCAGCAGCACGTTATTGGCCGGACGTCCGCCGACGAACTGGCGCGTGTTCTGCTCGATCTGCGCTTTTTGCGTGCCGATATTGTGCAAGTCATCCAAAGCGATGGACGACACGTGGGCCACGGCCTGCAAATAAGCTGCTGCGCCCTGGCGCCGGCGCCAGCGGAAGGCAAAGCTGTTCCAGTCCGGCGTGGGGACCGCCTGCGGCAGGATCGACTCCACGCGCGCCAGCAAGCTTTCCGCGCGCAGCAGGAATTGATCGAGGCCGGTCATGAGCGGTAGTCGGCGTTGATCGACACGTAGTCATGCGACAGGTCGCACGTCCACAGGGTGGCCGTGGCAGCGCCGCGCGCCAGCTTCACGCGGATGGTGATTTCGCTTTGCTGCATCACGCGCTGGCCATCCTGCTCCTGGTAGTCCGGGTTGCGGCCGCCATTCTTGGCCACCCACACGTCGTCCAGGTACAGGTTCAGCTGGCCCACGTCCAGGTCGTCCACGCCCGCATAGCCGATGGCGGCCAGGATGCGGCCCAGGTTCGGGTCCGACGCGAAGAAGGCCGTTTTCACCAGTGGCGAATGGGCGATGGAATAGGCGATCTTGCGGCACTCTTCCACGTTACGGCCGTCTTCCACGGTGACGGTCATGAACTTGGTCGCGCCTTCGCCGTCACGCACGATGGCTTGCGCCAGGAAGGTCGACAGTTCGGTGACGGCAGCGGCCAGTTCCGCATAGTGCGGTGTATCGATCGAATCGATGACCAGGCTGCCGGCGCCCGTGGCCACCAGCATGAACGAGTCATTGGTGGATGTATCGCCGTCGATGGTAATGCAGTTGAACGATTTGTCTGCCGCCTGCTTCACCAGCTGGTCCAGCACGGGCTGGGCCACGGTGGCGTCAAACGCCAAAAAGCCCAGCATGGTGGCCATGTTCGGCTTGATCATGCCGGCGCCCTTGCTGATGCCCGTCAGGGTCACCGCATGGCCACCGATGGTGAGCGTGCGCGAACCGGCTTTCGGCTGCGTGTCGGTGGTCATGATGGCTTCGGCGGCCGAGAACCAGTTGTCCGAAGTCAGCGCAGCCACGGCTTGCGGCAAGCCGGCCACCAGGCGCTGCACGGGCAAGGGTTCGAGGATCACGCCGGTGGAAAACGGCAGGATCTGCTGCGGCGTACAGCCCAGCAGCTCGGCCAGCGCGGCGCAGCTGGCCTGCGCATCGGCCAGGCCCGATTCGCCCGTGCCCGCATTCGCGTTGCCCGTATTGACCAGCAGCGCGCGGATAGGCGCGGCACCTGCCGTCACGACGGCCAGGTTGGCTTTCGAAATTTGCACGGGCGCCGCGCAGAAGCGGTTCAGGGTGAACACGCCAGCCACGGTGGCCGTCGGCGCCAGTTTCAATACCAGCAAATCCTTGCGGTTGGGTTTCTTGATGCCGGCTTCGGCAACACCGATTTCAATGCCGGCGACGGCTTTCAAGTCGGCGGCGACGGGCTTGGGAGAATTGACGGCCATGGTGATTTCTTCTGCGAGGGAAAAGGGAAGCGCTATTGTAGCGCCTTCGCGGCGCCGTTGAACATACGGCAAATGAATAGTCGCAACGGCCCCGGCTGCGCCGAAGCGGGTCGGCAGCGTGGCCAGGTTTGCGATTTATCAGAACCATGCCACCTGGCGGCGCTAAGGTAGGGGCATGGACGATGGTGATTCATGCCATCGCACCGGCCAGAGAGGATGTCATGGCGCAAGCTCAGTCAAACCGAATGCAGCACAGCGATGCGGGTCTGTCATGCCTGTTGCGTCTGTTATGCCTGTTTTGCCTGCTGGCCTGGTTGACGGCCTGTACGGTGCAGGATGGCGTGGCGTACCGTCTGGACGGCGACTCTGCCGAACTGGCATCTGAAGCGCCGCCTGCCGAGGTAGCGCAGCCATCGACGATCAGGCCGTCGGGCAGCGCATGGTCGGGCATGGGTGGCTTGCTGAGCAACCTCGGCAATCTGGTCGGCAGCACCGGCAGCGGCGGCACGCTGACGTCCGGCAACGAGACTGCGCCAGTCGGCGCCATGCACGTCACCGTGTATTACGCCACCGACAGGCAATACCAGCCCCGCAGCCATAATTATGGCGGGCAGCCCAACCGCGCGGCGCCCTACCTCAGCTATGGCAGCGTCGTGGTGAGCATCCCTGAAAAAAGAGCGCCGGGCGAACTGCCGTTGCCGCCCTGGTACGCCATCCTGTCCAGCAATAATGCGCAAAAATATGTGTTGATCAAGGGAGCCACGCGCCTGTCGCGCACGGATTTTCTCGCCACCGTCAAGGCCAGGATACAGGCTGCCCCGGAACGGCAGGCGGCGTTCATCTACATCCATGGCTACAGCAACTCGTTTGACGACGCGGCCCGGCGCACGGCGCAGATGGCAGTCGACCTCGATATCGGCGCCCTGCCCGTGTTTTACAGCTGGCCGTCGAAAGGCACCTTGGCTGGCTATGAATACGACCAGAATTCGGCCGAATGGACGCAGGCGCACCTGCAGGCCTTCCTGGCCGACTTCGCGGAACATTCTTCCGCCACGGATATCTACCTCATCGCCCACAGCATGGGCAACCGCCCGATGACCGTGGCCCTGGCCAACCTGCTGGAAAAACGCCCCGACCTGCTACCCCTGTTCAAGCAGGTCGTGCTGGCGGCGCCGGACATCAATGCCGATGTCTTCCGCGACCAGATCGCCCCCCGTTTTGCCAGCCTCAAGCTCCCCACCACCCTGTACGCGTCCGCGAACGACAAGGCCATCCGCGCTTCCTACACCTTTGCCGACTGGGACAGGATAGGCGACATCCGCGGCCCCGTCGTCGGCATCCCCGGCATGGAACTCGTCGATGCCTCGACCGTCATCATGAACTTCATGGGACACGATTACTTCGCCAGCAACCGCCTCTTGCTGACCGATATCGCCACCATGATCAAGACGGGGCAACGGGCAAGGAACCGTGGCGGCTTGAAAGGCATTCCGTCGCAGGCGCCGCAATACTGGGCATTTCCCTGAACACATGAACACGCAGCTCATGCCATCGCGGACATAAAAAAACGGAGACCGCGGTCTCCGTTTTTTGTTCAAGCTGTCAAACCGGCTTTACGCCAATTTTCCATGACAGGCTTTGTACTTCTTGCCGCTGCCGCAAGGGCATGGGTCGTTGCGACCCACTTTGACGCCCATGCTCACGCTCATGTCGTCAACATTGTCCATGTTACCGCCGGCCACAGGCGCCAGCAGTTCTTCCGGCGCCGCGTTCGGATCGAACTCGGCGTGCTGGTAGTGCACGTTTTCCAAGTGCGACTGCTGCAGCGCCTGTTCGGCCGCATCGACTTCTTCGCGCGACTGGATACGCACCGTCATCACGTGTTTCGTGACGTCGTTCTTGATCATGTCGAGCATCTGGCCAAACAGTTCAAACGCTTCGCGCTTGTATTCCTGTTTCGGGTTCTTCTGCGCATAACCGCGCAGGTGTATGCCCTGGCGCAGGTGATCGAGCGCCGCCAGGTGTTCGCGCCAGTGGCTGTCCACGCTCTGCAGCATGACATTGCGTTCGAAGCCGCCAAACGATTCCTTGCCGACGATATCGATCTTCGACTGGTACACGGCATCGGCCGCGACCAGCACTTTTTCCAGGATCTCGTCGTCCGTCAGGGTCGAATCGGCTTCCAGCATCGCCTGCAACGGCAAGTCGAGCTGCCATTCACTGGACAAGGTGTTGCCCAAGCCCTTGATATCCCATTGCTCTTCCACCGATTCGTGCGGCACGTACTCGTGCACCAGGTCGGTGAACACGCCATGGCGCAGCGAGCCGATCATGTCCGAAATGTCTGTCGTTTCCAGCAGCTCGTTACGCTGCTGGTAAATCACCTTGCGCTGGTCGTTGGCGACGTCATCGTATTCCAGCAATTGCTTGCGGATGTCGAAGTTGCGCGCTTCAACCTTGCGCTGGGCCGATTCGATCGAACGCGAGACGATGCCCGCCTCGATCGGTTCGCCTTCCGGCATTTTCAGGCGGTCCATCACGGCGCGCACGCGGTCGCCGGCGAAGATGCGCAACAGCGCGTCGTCGAGCGACAGGTAGAAGCGCGACGAACCCGGATCGCCCTGGCGGCCGGCACGGCCACGCAGCTGATTGTCGACGCGGCGCGATTCGTGACGTTCGGTACCGATGATGTGCAAGCCGCCCGCATTGACCACATGGTCATGCAGCGATTGCCATTCATCACGCAAGGTCTGCGACTGGGCGGCCTTGTCGGCATCGCTCAGCTCAGCATTGGCTTCGATGAACTTGATCTGGTTCTCGACGTTGCCGCCCAGCACGATGTCCGTACCGCGACCTGCCATGTTGGTGGCGATGGTGATGGCTTTCGGACGGCCTGCCTGGGCAATGATTTCCGCTTCGCGGGCATGCTGTTTCGCGTTCAGCACGTTATGCGGCAAATCGGCCTTGGTCAGGATGCCCGACAACAGTTCCGAGTTCTCGATCGAGGTCGTACCCACCAGCACGGGCTGGCCACGCTCGTAGCAGTCGCGGATGTCGTTCAACATCGCGTTGTATTTTTCGGCCGACGATTTGTAGACCTGATCCTGGCGGTCCTTGCGCTGCAATGGACGGTTTTGCGGGATCACGACCGTTTCCAGGCCGTAGATTTCCTGGAACTCGTAGGCTTCGGTATCGGCCGTACCGGTCATGCCGGCCAGCTTGGCGTACATACGGAAGTAGTTCTGGAAGGTGATCGAGGCCAGGGTCTGGTTCTCGTTCTGGATTTTGACGCCTTCTTTCGCTTCGACGGCCTGGTGCAAGCCATCGGACCAGCGGCGGCCCGTCATCAGACGGCCCGTGAATTCATCGACGATGACGACTTCACTGTTCTGCACCACGTAGTGCTGATCCTTGAAGTACAGCGCATGCGCGCGCAGGGCCGCATACAGGTGATGCACGAGGGTGATGTTGGCCGAATCGTACAGCGATGCGCCTTCCGGCAGCAAGCCCATTTCCATCAGGATGCGCTCGGCCTTTTCGTGGCCCGCTTCCGTCAACAGCACCTGGTGCGCCTTTTCATCCTTGGTGTAGTCACCCGGCACGTCAACCTTGCCCTTGCCATCAGGCGTTTCTTCGCCGATCTGCAAAGTCAGCAGCGCAGGCACTTCATTGATCTTGTAATACAGGTCCGTGTGGTTCTCGGCCTGGCCCGAAATGATCAAAGGCGTACGCGCTTCATCGATCAGGATCGAGTCGACTTCATCGACGATGCCGAAGTTCAGGCTGCGCTGCACGCGCTCGCGCGCTTCGTAGACCATGTTATCGCGCAAGAAGTCGAAACCGAATTCATTATTCGTGCCATACGTGATGTCGGAGTTGTACGCCTGCTGCTTGGCGCTGTGCTCCATCTGCGACATGTTCACGCCCGTCGACAGGCCCAGCCAGGCATACAGGCGGCCCATGGTCTCGGCATCGCGCTGCGCCAGGTAATCATTGACTGTGACGATATGCACGCCCTTGCCCGACAAGGCATTCAGGTAGGCTGGCAAGGTTGCCATCAGGGTCTTGCCCTCGCCCGTGCCCATCTCCGCGATCTTGCCAAAATGCAAAACCATGCCGCCGATCATCTGTACATCGAAGTGGCGCATGCGCAGGACGCGCTTGCTGGCCTCTCGGCAGACGGCAAAGGCTTCCGGCAACAAGGCATCGAGCGATTCGCCAGCGGCGATGCGTTCCTTGAAGGCAGGCGTCTTCGCTTGCAGCTCGGCATCCGACAGCTTTTCGATGGCCGGCTCGAGCGCATTGATCTCGCGTACCGTTTTTTGGTATTGCTTGAGCAGCCGCTGGTTGCGGCTACCGAAAATCTGGGTCAGTAATGACATGCTTGAATTCTTGAAAAAACGCCGTTAAAAAAAGCTCGGTAGGTGACAACGAGGTAACAATCGCGTGACCGCACGGAGTTCGACTATGGCAAAAGACGATGATTTTATCATGCGTCCCGCCAAGGTTGGGCTAATGCACCATATAACAATAGCTTAATGACAAACACATGGCAGAAATTGCGGACATTTCCCATACTGAAAGGCAATACGAGCGGCCAGCTTGCGCCGTACCCGCCGCCGCACTCGTCATGCGCGGGCGAGTGTGCTATGTTTCGGCCATGCGAACTCCCACTTACTCTCCGGCACCGCGCCGCGGCTACGGCTTTGCCCGTTCTGGCCCGGCCGTCACGGGCGCAACCGATTTTCTGCGCGGCAACGCCACGATGGCATCCCTGATGCCCACCGTCACACGCCTGGCCGCCCTGCAAAAAGACTGCGCCAAAGCCTTGCCGGCGATGTTCGAGCATTGCGACATCCTGCAATTCGAGAGCGGCCAACTGGTGCTGGCCACGCCGAACGCGGCGCTGGCGGCCAAGCTCAAGCAGCAATTACCGAAATTGCAAGGGGAACTGGAAAGAAAAGGCTGGCAGATCTCCGGCATCAAGCTGAAAGTACAAGTGATCAAGAGCATCGCGCCCATCGTGCATACACGGGCGCTGGTCTTGCCGGAAAAAGCCATGTCGGCCCTGGAAGAGCTGAGCACGGCCCTGCCTGCGTCGAAGCAGAACGAACAGCTGATCGCGGCGCTGCGCAACATGGTGCGCCACCACCGCGAACCGAAAGATTAAACCGAAGGATTAATTCAGGTCAACGACCACTCACGCACCATTTGACGCAGGTAAGACTGCGGCGCCGCCTCGTTGGTATCGAACGAGACGATTTCATACGCATCCGGCTGCTCCAGCAGCGCCAGCAGCAGCTGATTGTTCAGTGCATGGCCCGACTTGTGCGCCGTGTAATACGCGAGCAAGGGGTGGCCCACCAGGTACAGGTCGCCGATGGCGTCAAGAATCTTGTGGCGCACGAACTCGTCTTCATAACGCAATCCATCGGCGTTGAGGATGCGGTATTCATCCATGACGATGGCGTTTTCCAGCGAACCGCCACGCGCCAGGCCCATGCCGCGCAAGCTTTCCACATCCTGCATGAAGCCAAAGGTGCGCGCGCGCGCCACGTCGTGCACGTACGACACGTCGCCGAAATCGACAGAGGCGCGCTGCATCGTGCCATCGACGGCAGGATGGTTGAATTCGATAAAAAAGTCCAGCTTGAAGCCGTCATACGGCGACAATCGCGCCCATTTCTCCGCGTTGCCCTTGCCGTGACGCACTTCCACCGGCTTGATGACCTTGATGAATTTCTTGGCCGCTGCCTGCTCTTCGACACCGGCTTGCTGCAGCAGGTAGACGAAGGACGAGGCGGAACCGTCCATGATGGGAATCTCTTCCGCATTCACGTCGATCAGCATATTGTCGATGCCCATGCCGGCCGCGGCCGACATCAGATGTTCCACGGTAGACACCCTGGCGCCATCCTTGATCAGCACGGACGCCATGCGCGTATCACCGACGGCCATGGCACTGGCGGGAAACTCGACGATGGGATCGAGGTCGATGCGGCGAAACACGATGCCCGTGTCGATCGCGGCAGGACGCAAGGTCAGTTCCACCTTGGTACCAGAGTGCAAACCGACGCCGATGGTACGGACCTGTTGTTTGATAGTGCGTTGTTTTAACATTTCACGATTATATCCAGTTGCGGCCCGGCATGCCTGCCGCCGAAAAAAGCACCATTCGGCATCATGGATGCTCGCTCTCGGCGTGCACAGCCTCCTTGCGCACGAGGTAAATCCCGCTGCCGATGATGATGGCCGCGCCGATCAGGGTGTATTCGTCGGGCAGGGCACGCCACAGCAGCCAGTCCAGGGCCATGCCCCAGGCCAGGGCCGAGTATTCGAACGGCGCCACGCTGGACGCCTTGCCAAAGCGAAAGGCCTCCGTGATGGCCAGCTGCCCCAGGAAACCGCTGACAGACAGGCCCGCCAGCAGCCACCAGTCTTCAGGCCGGATGCTTACCCACTCATGCGCCGACAGGGCCACGCCGCCGATGGCCATCATCAGCATCAACCAGAAGACCATGCTTTCGCTGGCATCCGTGCGGCTCAGGATGCGGCCCGTGACGGCTGAAATGGCGTAGCAGGCGGCAGAACCCAGCACGGCCAGGCCGGCCAGCGAAAAGAATCCCGAGCCATCCGGACGCAGCGCCACCAGCACCCCCAGGAGACCCACGGCGATCGCGCACCAGCGCGCCAGGTCGACTTTTTCCTTCAGGATAAACACCGACAGGACCGTGATCAGCAAGGGCGCGACGAAGAACAGCGCATACGTCTCGGCCAGCGACATGCGCTTCAAGCCGTAGGCGAACAGGGTGATCATCAGCACGCCCAGCGCGCCGCGCAGCAAGTGCAGCGGCCAGCGCACCTTCAGCACGTTCTTGAAGGCGCTCCGGTACAGCAGGTACAGGCAGACGAGCGGCAGGGACGACAGGGCGCGCAAGGCCGTCACCTGCATGGCGGGATAATGGGCTGACAGCAGCTTCATGGCCGTGTCCATCAGGGAAAACATGGCGACGGCGACCAGCATCACATAGATGCTGCGCAGGTTTTGGTTGCGGGGTATCAGGACAGACTCCGGGCAAAAGAACGGGACCGTCATCATGGCGACGGCCGGAGCCAGGACCGGTTGGCAAGGCCACACCGTCAGCCCGATTATAGCAAGCGCGACCGCTTACCTTATGACACCGGCAACAGCATCACCAGTTTCAATTCATGCTGGCGCGCCAGGTGCAAGGTCACCTGATTGAACTCCAGCAGCCCCTGCTGCGCATGCTGGAACTGGCGCAATCCCCCATCGCGGCCCAGCACCTGCTGCGTGCCCCACCACTGGCGAAATTCAACGCTGGCGTCGGCCAGTTCGGCGATCAGGCCAGCCAGCGGCGCCTGGTCCGCCTGCCGGCCGATGTCGGCACGGAACTCCGCCACCAGGCGCTGCGCCCGCTCGGGCCAGCCGACGACCAGGTCACGCGCTCCAGGTTCCAGGAACATGAAGCGCAGCTGGTTCGGCGCGGCCGCTTCGCCATGCAGCCAGCCGGCAAACAGCATGGATGCCGCCCTATTCCACGCCACGGCATTCCATTCCCGGTCGAGGATGTACGCGGGCGCGTCGATGGCGCCGACGATGGCAGCCAGTTCGGTGGCGGCAAGCCCCCCGCCCTCGCCCGTACTATGGCTGGGGTCATGCTTGTCGGCCACTTCGAACAGATAGCCGCGCTCGGCCGCACTCAGCTGCAGCACCTGCGCCAGGCGGGCCAGCATTTTGGCCGAGGCCGACACGGGCCGCCCCTGCTCCAGCCACGTCAGCCACGTAGGACTGACATCGCACAGTTGCGCCAGCTCTTCGCGCCGCAGACCGGGCGTGCGCCGGCGCCCGCCACCGGGTAAGCCGGCCATGGCGGGAGTGACGGCTTCGCGCCGCGCACGGATGAATTCAGCGAGTTTGCTCGACATGGCAGGGATGCATGGTAATAGATATACCAGTATAAGTTATGGTCTTGTTACAGGATAATTTTATCCCTATTCTGCAGGAACTCACCCATCAACAGGAGAAAACCATGCAGCAGCACGATGTTGTCACCGAACAGTTTGGCAAAACGGCCAACGCCTACCTGAGCAGCGCGGTACACGCGCAAGGCGCAGACCTGGTGCTGATGCAGGAATGCGTGCGCCGCCATGGCAAGCCGGCCGTACTGGACTTGGGCTGCGGCGCCGGCCACGCCAGCTTTGCCGTCGCCCCCGTGGCGCAATCGGTCGTCGCCTACGACCTGGCGCAGCCCATGCTCGATGTGGTCGAGCATGCGAAGGCGCAGCGAGGCTTGCACAACATCAGCACGCAGCAGGGCGACGTGGCCCGTTTGCCCTTTGCCGACGCCAGCTTCGACATGGTCGTCACGCGCTTTTCCGCGCACCACTGGAACGACGTGGCGGCAGCGCTGGCCGAAGCCTGGCGCGTGCTGCGCCCGAACGGCACCTTATTAGTGGTCGACATCGTCGCGCCCAAGACGGCCCTGTACGACAGCACCTTGCAGGCGGTGGAAATGCTGCGCGACGCTTCCCATGTGCGCGACTACCGTACCTGCGAGTGGGGCGCCAAATTCGACAACGCAGGCTTTACGCACAGCTTGCGCTGCGTGTGGAAACTGACCATGCAGTTTGACGAGTGGGTGGCGCGCATGCGCACGCCCACCGAAAGAGTCTCGGCCATCCGCAATCTGTTCGATGGCGCGCCCGAGGAAGCGCGGCGATACTTCGCGCTGCAGGACGATTATTCGTTCAGCATCGATGCGGCCATGTTCGAAGCGACCAAGCCGCAGGTGCAATAAAAAAACGGCGCCGATGGCGCCGTTTTCATGCAAACAAGAAGCGCTTAAGCCAACTGGCCCAGCAGCGTCTCGGCATTCGACACTTCAAACTTGCCACCCTGCTCGACGTTCAATTGCGTCACGACGCCATTGTCGACCAGCATCGAGTAGCGCTGCGAGCGCGTGCCCATGCCGTGCTTGGAAAAATCGGCGTCCAGGCCCAGGGCCTTGCTGTAGGCGGCATTACCGTCAGCCATCATGCGCACGACGCCGGTGGCTTTCTGGTCGCGGCCCCAGGCGCCCATCACGAACGCGTCGTTGACGGAGATGCACCAGATTTCATCGACGCCTTTGGCTTTCAGTTCGGCAGCGTGCTGCACATAGCCTGGTACGTGCTGTGCGGAGCAGGTCGGGGTGTAGGCGCCTGGCAGGCCGAAGATGGCGATCTTCTTGCCCTTGACCAGGTCTTGCACGTTGAACGTGTTCGGGCCCAGTGCGCAACCTTCGGTTTCGCTTTCGATGAATTCAGCCAGGGTGCCTTCTGGCAGGGTGTCGCCGATCTTGATGGTCATGTTGACTCCTTGTATACTGTCGGTTGAGGATGCTGCCGGCATGATGCCGACACTGCGCAATAGTATGCCTGACTTGCCGTATTTGTGCAGAAAGTGGCCGTAAAGGCAAAGGCAAAAGTCAAAAATCGACAAAAAAAACGGCGGCCCTCAGGCCGCCGTCGTGCTTGCTTGCATCAAACCACCTTAATCGGCTTGTTTGCGCAGGAAAGCTGGAATGTCATACGTTTCCATGCCATTCTTTTCCATCGCGCGCACCTGCTCGGAAGCCGATTCGCGGCGCCATACTGCCGGCGCCTTCATGCCGTCGAAACCGGCTGCCGGCGTCGCCACGCCCACGGTGGTGGTCGCTGCCTGCGCGCTACCCATGGCAGCCGACGGGGTCAACGGGCCGTTATGGGTGCCGGTGCGCAGCACTTGTTGCGGTACCAGCTGGATGTTTTTCTTCGCGCGGCCCAGGCCCGTGGCCACCACGGTGACGCGGATGTCGTCGCCCATGGCGTCGTCGTAGGCGATACCTTGCGCGATCGACGCGTCCGGCGCGGCAAACGCGCGCACGGCAGCCATGACTTCCTTGATCTCTTTCCCTTTCAGGCCACGGCTGGCCGTGACGTTGACCAGCACGCCACGCGCACCGGACAGGTCGATGCCATCGAGAAGCGGCGAAGCGACAGCTTGTTCGGCGGCGATGCGCGCGCGGTCGACGCCGGAAGCGGTTGCCGTGCCCATCATGGCCTTGCCCTGCTCGCCCATGATGGTTTTCACGTCGTTGAAGTCGACGTTGATATGACCCGGCACGTTGATGATCTCGGCAATACCGGCCACCGCGTTGTTGAGCACATCATCGGCGTGCTGCATCCATTCCAGCATGCTTTCGTCTTCGTAGATTTCTTCCAGTTTTTCATTCAGGATGATGATCAGCGAATCGACGTGCAGAGACAGCTGCTCCAGGCCTTCGTCGGCGATGTCCATACACTTCTGGCCTTCGTACGAGAAGGGCTTCGATACCACGGCGACCGTCAGCGCGCCCATTTCCTTGGCCACTTCGGCCACGATAGGCGCAGCGCCCGTGCCCGTGCCACCGCCCATGCCGGCAGCGATAAAGACCATGTGCGCGCCGCGCAGCGCATCGGCGATGCGCGCGCGCGATTCTTCGGCCAGCTGGCGGCCGACGGCAGGCTTCATGCCTGCGCCCAGACCGGTATCGCCGATCTGGATAATGTTGTGGGCCTTCGATGTCGACAGGGCCTGTGCGTCGGTGTTGGCGGCAATGAACTCCACACCCGACATGCCTTTGTTGATCATGTGCTGGACTGCATTGCCACCCGCACCGCCGACGCCGACGACCTTGATGACGGTACCTAAAGCTGTGTTATCGACCATATCGAACTCCATGATGTGCTCCTATCAGATGCGGTTTCCAAGCGCCAGGCCTCATATTGGTAGGAGAACTGGAGATTGAAAACTGCGGTTAAATATAAAATAAAGTTATGTTTGTATACCTGCGATGCTGCCAAAAAACCTGACCTGCCGGGCCTGAAATACGCCCTTAAAAATTCCCTAAAAACCATTCCTTCATGCGCTGCCAGACTGCCTTCACCGAGCCGTCCTGACGCGTCACGATGTGGCCGCGCAGGTATTGTTTCTTCGCTTCCAGCAGCAGGCCCAATACCGTGGCATAGCGCGGACTGCGCACCACGTCGGCCAGCTGGCCCCGATACTCGGGCGTGCCCAGGCGCGCCGGTTTCAGGAAAATATCCTCTGCCATTTCCACCATGCCAGGCATGATGGAGGTGCCGCCCGTGAGCACGATACCCGACGACAGCACGCCTTCATAACCGGATTCGCGCACCACCTGATGCACCATTGCGAACAGTTCCTCGACGCGCGGCTCGATCACTGCCGCCAGCGCCTGGCGCGACAGGTTGCGCGGGCCGCGGTCGCCCAGGCCTGGCACTTCCAGCGATTCGCCGGGATCGGCCAGGACCTGCTTGGCCACGCCATAGCGGATCTTGATTTCTTCCGCTTCCGCGGTCGGGGTACGCAAGGCCATGGCGATGTCGTTGGTGATCTGGTCGCCGGCGATGGGAATGACTGCCGTATGGCGGATCGCGCCATCGGAGAATACCGCCACATCGGTCGTGCCGCCGCCGATGTCGATCAGCACCACGCCCAGTTCCTTTTCATCGGGCGTGAGCACCGCATCGGCAGACGCCATCGGCTGCAGGATCAGGTCCGATACTTCCAGGCCGCAGCGGCGCACGCACTTGACGATGTTCTGCACTGCCGACACGGCGCCGGTGACGATATGCACCTTCACCTCCAGGCGGATGCCGCTCATGCCGATAGGCTCGCGCACATCTTCCTGGCTGTCGACGATGAACTCTTGCGGCACCGTGTGCAGCAATTGCTGATCGGTCGGAATGTTAACCGCTTTTGCCGTCTCGATGACGCGCGCCACGTCGGTGGCCGTCACTTCCTTGTCCTTGATGGCCACCATGCCGCTGGAATTGAAGCTGCGGATATGGCTGCCTGCAATGCCCGCATAGACATTACGGATCTTGCAGTCGGCCATCAGCTCGGCTTCTTCCAGCGCGCGCTGGATGGACTCCACCGTGGCCTCGATATTGACCACCACGCCTTTTTTCAGGCCCTTCGATTCGTGCTGGCCCAGCCCGATCACTTCGTGGCGCCCGTCGGACATCACTTCGGCTACCACCGCCACCACTTTCGAGGTGCCGATGTCGAGGCCGACGATCAGGTTTTTCGCGTCTTTTGTCATTTCTGTCGCCTAATTTTTTGGGCTATTGCTAAATTGATTATTAAGTTAAGTCGGTTTTTTAATCGGACTGCCATTTTTCTTCTTGATCGGCGCTGCCGGCTTGCCGTCTTTGCCTTCGGCCGGTATCACCAGGCCGGCGGAACTGAGCGCCAGGCCATTCTGGTAGCGCATATCGATCGTGTCGATATTCTCCAGCCGGCTCGCCAGCTGCGGGTAGATGCCCACCAGCCGGTCGACCCGCGCCTTCAGGGTCGTATGATTCTGCTCGCGCCCTAGCGCCACGCTCATGCCATTATCCAGTTTCACGGTCCATGCATAGCGGCTCGACAGCGACAGGGTTTCCGGCACCATCTTCAGCGGTGAAAACCACTTTGCCAGCTGCACATAGGTGGCCAATACTTCCTTCTCGCTGCCATCGGGGCCGGCGAAGGCAGGCAATTCGTGGTCATCTTCGGCTTCGGCCACATTGGCCGTAAACACGTCGCCCTTGACCGACAGCAGGCGTCCATCCTCGCCCCAGGTTCCCAGCGCTTCGTGCTCTTCCAGCGCCACGATCAGCTGGTTCGGCCACTCCCGTCGCACGCTGGCGCGCCGCACCCAAGGCACCGATTCGAACACGCTGCGTACGCTTTCCAGGTTGGTCGTGAAAAAATTGCCCTTGATGCGGCCCAGAGTGCCGCTGCGCAGGGTCAGGTAATTCACGTGGCGCAGGCCCTTGTCGTCCGCGCTTTCCACCTTGATGGTGCGCAGGTCGAACATGGGACGCTGCGACACCCACCAGACGCCGGCTGCCACGCACACGACCAGAACCGCGGCCAGCAAGCCGTTGGCAGTCGTATTGAGGCTTTTAGCGTCATGCCACATATCAGCGCTGTCCCTTGTGCATTTTCAGGCTTGCGCCGGCGACGATTTCCAGGCACAGGTCTTCATAGCTGGTGCCTTCCGCGCGCGCCGCCATCGGCACCAGCGAATGCCCCGTCATGCCGGGCGAGGTATTCACCTCCAGCAAAAACAGCTTGCTGTCGGCCGCGCGCATCAGCACATCGACCCGTCCCCAGCCTTCGCAGCCGAGGGCGCGGTAGGCTGCCACGGCGATGCGCTCCATTTCCGCCACGATTGCCTGGTCCAGCTGCGGCGGGCAGAAATATTGCGTATCGTCCGTGAAGTACTTGTTCTGGTAATCGTAATTGCCTTGTGGCGCGACGATTTCCACGGCAGGCAGCGCGCGCGCCGTGGCGCCCTTGCCCAGGATCGCGACGGTGAATTCGCGGCCCGTGATGAATTCCTCGGCCAGCACCGAGTCATCGAGACCGGCGGCGATGTCATAGGCGGCCTGGAAGGCGCCCGCCTCGCTGACCTTGGTGATGCCGATGGTCGAGCCTTCGTGTGGCGGCTTGACGATCAGCGGCAAGCCCAGTTCCGCTGCGACCTTGGCCAGGTCGGAACTGTCATTGAGCACCGCGTACTGCGGCGTCGGCAACTGGTGCATCAGCCAGATCATCTTGGTATAGACCTTGTCCATGCCCACCGCGCACGCCATCACGCCGCTGCCCGTGTAGGGAATGCCCAGCTGCTCCAGCGCGCCCTGCAGGCTGCCGTCTTCGCCAAAGCGCCCGTGCAGCGCGATGAAGACGCGGTCAAATTGTTCAGCGGCCAGTTCGGCCAGGCTGCGTTCGCCCGTATCGAAGCCATGCGCATCCACGCCATGGCTTTTCAGAGCGGCCAGCACGCCCGCGCCGGACATCAGCGACACTTCGCGCTCGGCCGAACGGCCGCCGAACAGGACGCCGACTTTGCCCAATTGTTTAACGTCGATAGCTGAAGCTTGGTTCACGTCAGGCCTTTACAGTGTGAGATTGATACGTTGTCAGTTGTTGCGGGATGCCGCTGATCGAGCCGGCTCCCATGGTCAGCACGACGTCGCCGTCGCGCGCAACGCTCATGATGGTGTCGGCCATGTCCGTCATGGACTCGACGAAAATCGGTTCAATCTTGCCGCGCGCGCGCAGCGCATGCGCCAGGGCGCGGCCATCGGCAGCGACGATAGGCGCTTCGCCAGCCGCATACACTTCGGACAGCAGCAGTACGTCGGGCGCACCGAGCACCTTGACGAAATCCTCGAACAGGTCGCGCGTGCGGCTGTAGCGGTGCGGCTGGAAAGCCAGCACCAGGCGGCGGCCAGGATAGGCAGCGCGCGCAGCGGCCAGGGTCACTTCCGTTTCCACCGGATGGTGGCCGAAATCGTCGACCAGCGCAAAAGTACCGCCGCTCGGCAGCGCCACGTCGCCATAGCGCGTGAAGCGCCGGCCCACGCCGGAGAACTCGGCCAGGCCCTGCTGCGTCGCACTGTCGGCGATGCCAATTTCGCGCGCGATGGCGATCGCCGAGCAAGCATTCTGCACATTGTGCATGCCAGGCTGGTTCAACACCACGTCGAGATCAGGATAGCCTTCCTGCAGCACCGTGAAATGCATTTCCAGGCCCACGGCGCGCGCATTGATGGCGCGCACTTCGGCGTCTTCCGCGAAGCCATAAGTGGTGACCGGCTTGGTGACGAACGGGATGATGGCGCGTACGTGCTGATCGTCGATGCACAGCATGGCGCGGCCATAGAAAGGCAGGCGGTGCGTGAACTGCACGAACGCCTGCTTGAGCTTTTCGAAATCGTGCTCGTAAGTGTCCATGTGATCGGCGTCGATATTCGTGATCACTTCGATCATCGGCGTCAGGTTCAGGAACGAGGCGTCCGACTCATCGGCTTCGGCCACCAGGTAGTCGCCCGAACCGAGCTTGGCGTTCGCGCCGGCGCTGGTCAGGCGTCCACCGATCACAAAAGTAGGATCGAGACCGCCCTGCGCCAGCACCGAAGCGACCAGGCTGGTGGTCGTCGTCTTGCCGTGCGTGCCGGCGATGGCGATGCCGCGTTTCAAACGCATCAATTCACCGAGCATCACGGCGCGCGGCACCAGCGGGATCTTGCGCGCGCGCGCGGCCGCCACTTCCGGATTGTCTTGCGGGACGGCGCCCGACGTCACGACGGCATCGGCGTCGCCGATGTTCTCGGCCGCGTGGCCGAGCATGACGGTCGCGCCCAGGCTCGTCAGGCGCTGCGTTGCCGCGTTGCTGCCCAGGTCCGAGCCCGACACCTTGTAGCCGAGGTTGACCAGCACTTCGGCGATGCCGCTCATGCCGCTGCCGCCAATGCCGACAAAGTGGATATTGTTTACTTTATGCTTCACAGAGCTAACCTCATGCCAGTTTTTCCAATACGTGTGCGATCGCCTCATTGGCGTCGCGCCTGCCTGCTGTCAGTGCCGCTTGCGCCATCTGCTGGCAGCTGTCGCGCGTCAAGGACGCCAGCATCGCGCTCAGCGACGCCGCACTCATTTCCGTCTGCGGCAAATGAATCGCCGCGCCCTGCTTCGCCATCCATTGCGCATTGTCGCGCTGGTGGCTGGTGGTCGACGCCACCAGCGGCACGAGCACGCTGGCCACGCCGGCCGCCGTCAATTCCGACAGGGTGATGGCGCCAGCACGGCAAATCACCAGATCGGCCTCGGTATACGCCTTGGCCATGTCGTCGATGAAATCGACCACATTGGCTTGCACGCCCGCCTGCGCATACGCGCCATGCAGGGCGTCGATATTCTTCTTGCCCGACTGGTGCGTCACCAGCGGACGCTCGCCCTCCGGCATCAAGGCCAGCGCAGCGGGCAGATTGTCGTTCAGCGCTTTCGCGCCCAGGCTGCCGCCCACCACCAGGATGCGCAGCGGCCCGCTGCGGCCCGCAAAGCGGGACGCCGGCGGCGCCATGGCGAGGATCTCCGCGCGCACGGGATTGCCCGTGACGACGGCCTTGCCCGCAGCGCTGCCAAAATCGGCGGGAAAACCGAAGCAAACCTTTTGTGCCAGCGGCAGCAGCGTCTTGTTCGACAGCAGCAGCGCCGCGTCGGCATTGACCAGCACCAGCGGCACGCCCTTCAGGCGCGCCATCAGTCCGCCCGGCACGGTAACGTAGCCGCCCATGCCCATCACCACGTCCGGCTTGCGACTGGCGATGAAACGGCGGATGGCAAAAAAGCTCGCCAGCATCTTGAAGCCGCCCTGGATGGTGTGCGCCAGACCCTTGCCGCGCATGCCGGAGAATGCAATGGCATCCATGGGAATGCCGCTTTTCGGCACCAGCTCCTGTTCCATGCCATGGGTCGTGCCCAGCCAGCTCACTTCCCAGCCGCGCGCGCGCATCGTCTGCGCAATCGCCAGGCCCGGGAAAATATGGCCGCCGGTACCGGCCGCCATGATCATCAGCCTTTTCGTCGTTTTCAAGTTCGTCACATTGTTCATAGCCGGCCTCCGCGCATCAGGATCCGGTTTTCATAATCGATGCGCAGCAAGATCGCCAGGCCGATACAGTTAATCAGTACGCCCGTGCCGCCATAACTCATCAGGGGCAAGGTCAGCCCTTTGGTCGGCAGCAGGCCCAGGTTCACGCCCATGTTGATGAAGGTCTGCACGCCGATCCAGATGGCGATACCTTTCGCCGTCAGACCCGCGAAGGTCTGGTCGATGGCGATCGCCTGGCGGCCGATATCGAAGGCGCGCTTGATAATCCAGTAGAACATGCCGATCACGATCAGGACGCCCACCAGGCCCAGTTCCTCGCCGATCACGGCCAACAAAAAGTCCGTATGCGCTTCAGGCAGGTAGTGCAGCTTTTCCACGCTGCCACCCAGGCCCACGCCAAACAGTTCGCCGCGCCCGAAGGCGATCAGCGAGTGCGTCAGCTGGTAGGCCTTGTTGAGCGCATTGTCTTCCTGCCACGGATCGAGATACGCAAAAAACCGCTCGCGGCGGAATTTCGACAAGGCGATGATGGTGACGAAAATCGCCGTCAGCATGGCGCCAATGCCGCCGAACCAGATGGCGTTGACGCCGCCCAGGAACAGGATGCCCATGGCGATGCAAACGATCACGCCGAAAGCGCCCAGGTCTGGCTCCATCAGCAGCAGCAGGCCGACAAAGCTGACGGCCAGCGCCATCGGCATGAAGCCCTTGGTCAGCTTGTGCATGTATTCCTGCTTGCGCACCGTGTAATCGGCGGCGTACAGCACCATCACCACCTTCATCAGCTCGGACGGCTGCGGCCGCAGGCCCGGCAGGTTCAGCCAGCGGCGGCCGCCGTTGACCGACACGCCCAGACCCGGTATCAGCACCATCACCAGCAGCACCAGGGTGCCGATGAACAGCCACGGTGCGATCTTTTGCCAGGTGGCGACGGGGATGCGGAACACCAGCGCGCCGACGATGATGGACACGCCGATGAACAGCCCCTGGCGCACGACGAAATAATTGTTCGTGTAGGCGGCAAACTTGCGCGCGTCCGACAGCGAGATCGAAGCCGAATACACCATCACCATGCCCAGCAACATGAGCAGCAGGACGACCCACACCAGTGGCTTGTCATAGTCCATCATCTTCGACTGCCGCGCACGGCTATCCAGCGGCTTGACAGCCGAGCCGGAACCAAAGCGGAAGGGCAGTTGGAAGGCCATCAGATATCCTGTCCGTTTTCCAGGGCGATGTCGCGCACGGCGTCGACAAACACCTGCGCGCGGTGCGCATAGTTCTTGAACATGTCCAGGCTGGCGCATGCGGGCGACAGCAGCACGGCATCGCCGGCCAGGGCCAGGCTGCTGGCGCGCTTGACGGCTTCCGGCAAGGTGGCGCAGTCGATGATATCCACGCCGGCAGGCTCCAGGGCCGTGCGCAAGGCCGGCGCGTCACGGCCGATCAACACCACGGCACGCACATAGCGCGACACGGGTTCAGCCAGCGGCGAGAAATCCTGTCCCTTGCCGTCGCCGCCGGCGATCAGCACCAAACGCTGTTCCGCGCCGCCAAACGCCTTGCCCAGGCCGAACAACGCGGCCACTGTCGCGCCCACGTTGGTGCCTTTGCTGTCGTCGTAGTATTCGACTTCAGCCACGGCCGTGATCAGTTCCACCCTGTGCGGCTCGCCCTGGTATTCGCGCAAGCCGTGCAGCAGTGGCGCGAATGGCAGACCAATGGCGCGGCACAGGGCCAGCGCCGCCAGCGCATTCGAGGCATTGTGCTGGCCACGGATTTTCAGCGCATCGGCCGGCATCAGTTTCTTTGCCATCGTCGGCACCGGTTCCGGTGCCGGATCGTTCTTCCTGCGTTTTTTCTCGATGACTTCTTCACTGGGCACGGCTTGCGCCAGCCAGAAGATGCCCCGTTCATTGACCAGGCCAAAGCTGTCCACCTCAAGCGGCTCGCCCGTGCCAAAGGTGATGGTTTCCGCAAGCGGATCGGCCATGTGCATCACGGCAGCATCGTCGCGGTTCAGGACGCGCACGGTCTGGCCGCCGAAGATGCGTGCCTTGTCGCTCGCATAGGAGGCCATGTCGCCGTGCCAGTCCAGGTGATCCTGCGACAGATTCAAGACCGTGGCCGCATCGGCCTGCAGGCTGAACGTCGTGTGCAGCTGGAAGCTGGACAGCTCCAGTATCCATGCTTGCGGCAAGGTGCTGGCGACGGGTTCCGCTGCTTCAGCTTCTGTATCCACCGGCAGCGGCGCCGGTTCCGCATCGAGCACTTCGCGCAGCACGTCCAGCGCCGCCGGGCTGATATTGCCGGCCACGCGCGTGGCCAGACCTGCGCGTTCGCACAGCAGGCCTACCAGGCTGGTCACCGTCGTCTTGCCGTTGGTCCCCGTGATGGCAATCACTTTCGGCGCATAGCCGCGCTCCGCCTTCAACGCCGCCAGCGCCTGCGCGAACAGTTCGATCTCGCCCCACACGGGGATACTTTTTTCCAAGGCGGCCGGCGCGATTCCAGCCAGTTCGCGCTGCGGCGCCAGGCCGGGGCTGACGGCGACAAAATCGACGCCGTCGAGCAGGTCGGCCGTGAAGGCGCCTGCGATGAATTGCGCCTGCGGTACGGCGGCCTGCAAAGCAGCCAGGCGCTCTGGTGCCTCGCGCGTATCGGCCACGCGCACGGCCGCACCGCTGCGGGCCAGCCACAGGGCCATGGCCAGCCCCGACTCCCCGAGGCCCAGTACCAGTGCGGTTTTAGCGTCGTACATCATCAGCGCAGCTTCAAGGTGGTCAGACCGAGCAACACCAGCATCATGGTGATGATCCAGAAACGCACGACAACCTGCGTCTCTTTCCAGCCTTTTTGTTCAAAATGGTGATGCAGTGGCGCCATCAGGAAAACCCGGCGGCCGGCGCCATAGCGCTTCTTGGTGTACTTGAACCAGACGACCTGGATAATCACGGACAGCGTTTCGACGACGAAGATGCCGCCCATGATGAACAGGACGATTTCCTGGCGCACGATGACGGCGACCGTGCCCAGCGCGCCGCCCAGGGCCAGCGCGCCCACATCGCCCATGAACACTTTCGCGGGGTGCGTGTTATACCAAAGGAAGGCCAGGCCGGAACCGGCCAGCGCGCCGCAGAAGATCACCAGTTCGCCAGCGCCCGGGATATGCGGGATGAACAGGTAGCGCGCATACGTGGCGTTGCCCGTCAGGTAGGCGAACAGGCCCAGGGCCGTGCCCACCATCACGGTCGGCATGATGGCCAGGCCATCCAGGCCATCGGTGAAATTGACGGCATTACTGGTGCCGACGATGACGCAGTAGGTCAGCGCGATGAAGCCCCACACGCCCAGTGGATAGCTGATGGTCTTGAAGAACGGGACGATCAGATCGGCCTTGGGCGGCAAATCCATGGCGAAGCCGGACTGCACCCAGGCGTAGATCAGATTCCACACGTGGCCCGCGTCGGGTTCCGACACGGAGACGGAAAACGCCAGGTAAAAGGCGGCGATGATGCCGATCAGCGACTGCCAGAAGTATTTTTCGCGCGAGCGCATGCCTTCCGGGTCCTGGTGCACCACCTTGCGGTAGTCGTCAGCCCAGCCGACGGCGCCAAAGCCCAGCGTGACAATCAGCACTGGCCAGATGAAGCGGTTCGACAGGTCGGCCCACAGCAGGGTGGAAATGCCGATGGCGATCAGTATCAGCACACCGCCCATGGTCGGCGTGCCGTGTTTTTTCAGATGCGTCTGCGGACCGTCCGTGCGCACGGCCTGACCGACCTTCATGCGCGTGAGCATGCGGATCACGGCGGGACCGGCGCACAGGCCGATCAAAATCGCCGTCAGGGTGGCGAAGACGGCGCGGAAAGTGATGAAGTTAAAGACCCGCAATGGGCCAATGTCGTCCTGGAAATAATGAGCGAGCCAGAGCAGCATGATTAGTGAGCTTCCTTGTTATTGTTGTTTGAACCAATCAAATGCTGCACGGCCCGTTCCATCTTCATGAAACGGGAGCCCTTGATTAATACTGTTGCATCCGAACGGCCGGACAAATGCGCATCGAGCGCCGCCAGCAAGCCGTCGAACTGTTCGAAATACTCCACGACCGTGCCCGATTCCTGGCTGGCGGCAGCCTGCGCCGGACTCACCAGATGGCGCGCCAGGCCGCCCGTCGCTAGCACGTATTCGATGCCTTTGATGGCTGCGTAGGCGCCGATCTCTTCGTGGAACTGCTGCCCCTGCGTGCCGACTTCGCCCATCTCGCCCAGCACCAGGATGCGCGGCGCCGCGGCCTGCGCCAGCACATCGATAGCCGCGCGCGCCGAATCCGGATTGGCGTTATACGTGTCGTCGATGATGGTGGCGCCATTGGCGGCACGTTTTTTCTGCAGGCGGCCGTTCACGGGCGCGAACGCCTCCAGGCCCTGCTTGATATGTTCGATGGCGATGCCCGCACCAACGGCGCATGCCGCTGCGGCCAGCGCATTGCGCACATTATGGTCGCCCGCTGCCTGCAAGCCGACAAAGAACTGGCGCAAGCTGCCGTCCTGCGCGCGCACGCTGACGAACATGTCGCTGCCAAAATCCTCGGCCCCACGGTGCGTGCAGCTCACATCGGCGTCCTTCGACAGGCCGAAGGTGATGACGGCGCGCGCGCCGGCCAGCTCGCGCCACAGGGGAGTGAATTCATCGCCATGCGGGAAGACGGCAACGCCATCGTCGGACAGGGCCGCCAGCGCCGCGCCGTTCTCGCGCGCCACCGCTACCACCGTGTGCATGAATTCCTGGTGCTCGCGCTGCGCGTTGTTGACCATCACCAGGGTCGGCGCGGCGATCCCCGCCAGGCGTGCAATTTCTCCCGGATGGTTCATGCCCATCTCGATGACGGCAGCCTTGTGCCCGGCGTTCAGGCGGAACAGGGTCAGGGGCACGCCGATTTCGTTATTCAGGTTGCCGCGCGTGGCCAGCCGGCCTTCTTCGCCAAAAGCAGCCGCCAGGATGGATGCAATCATTTCCTTGACGGTGGTCTTGCCGTTGCTGCCAGTGACGCCGATGACGGGCAGGCTGAAACGGCAGCGCCAGTGATGGGCGATGCGGCCCAGTGCGAGCAGGGTATCGGCGACCACGATGGCTGGCACCTTGCCACTGTCCCAGCCTGCAGGCAAGCGCTCGACCAGCACGGCGGCGACGCCGCGCGCGGCCACCTGGTCGAGGAAGTCGTGCGCGTCGAAACTCTCGCCACGCAGGGCAACGAAGAGCGAACCGGCTTGGGCGCTGCGGCTGTCGGTGCAGACGCCATCAAAGACGGCGTCGCCTGTCAGCTGCGCGCCGTCCAGCGACGGCATCAGCTCTGCCAGGCCTGCATGCATGAGGTGATCCATCACCATCAGTTCGTCCTCATCATGGTCAGGCGCGCGGACAGGGCCAGCTGCGCATGGTCGGCATCGGAGAACGGCAGCTTCTTGCCCTTGATTTCCTGGTACGGCTCATGGCCCTTGCCCGCCAGCAGGATCACGTCCGGCTTGGCCGCGTGCTTGATGGCCGACAGGATGGCCGCGGCACGGTCTTCGATGGCCTGCGGCTGCGGGCCGTCTGCACGCATGCCGGCGACGATCTGCGCGATGATGGCGTGCGGGTCTTCGCTGCGCGGATTGTCGCTGGTGACCAGCACGTGATCGGCCAACTGCGCGATGGCGCCCATCTGCGGACGCTTGCCCGGATCGCGATCGCCGCCGCAGCCGAACACGCACCACAGCTGGCCACCCCGTTCCTGCGCCACCTGGCGCAAGGCTGCCAAGGTTTTGGCCAAGGCGTCCGGCGTATGCGCGTAATCGATGACGACCATCGGCGCTTCCTGCCCACCCACCTGCTGCATGCGGCCTGGGGCCGGCTGCAGGGATTCGATGCCGTCGATGGCGGCGCGCAGGCCGGTGCCATGCGCCAGCAAGGCGCCCAGCACGGCCAGCGCGTTGCTGATATTGAAGTGACCCACCAGTTGCGTCTTGATCAGCGCCACGCCCAGCGCGCATTCCAGGTGGAAGTCGGTACCTGCATTGCGGCTACGGAACTGGCTGGCGCGCAGCATCAGCACGCCAGGCAGGTCCGGCTGGCTGGCGGCATCCTGCAAGGTATAGCCAATGACCGGATACTCGCCCGTCAGCTTGCCATCCACGTGGCGCGCCAGGCGCAGACCCATGGGGTCATCGAGGTTGATGACAGCCGTTTTCAGGCCGGGCCAGTCGAACAGCTTGACTTTGGCCGCCTCGTAGGTGGCCATGTCGCAGTGGTAATCAAGATGGTCGCGCGTCAGGTTGGTAAACATGGCGACATCAAAATGCATGCCGGCCGCGCGCTCCTGGTCCAGGCCGATCGACGACACTTCGATGGCGACGGCCTTGGCGCCGGCGTCGCGCATGGCGGCCAGTTTACGCGCCAGCAGCACGGCGTCAGGCGTGGTGTAGCCGGTCACGTCGAATTCGATGGCGCCGCGCGGCTTGCACAGGCCCATGCCCAGAGTCCCGATGACGGACGAGGTTTCTCCGAGGCGTGCCAGGGCCTGCGCCAGCCATAGCGCGCACGAAGTCTTGCCATTCGTGCCCGTCACACCGGCGCTGAAAATGGCGCTGTCGGGCATGTTGTAAACAGCATGTGCCACGGGGCCAGCCAGGCGTTTCAGGTCGCCGACCAGCAGATGCGGCACATCCCATGCGGCGTTCCATTCAACGGCATCATGCACGATGGCGACGGCGCCCTGCTGAATGGCGGTATCGATGAATTGGGTGGCGCCCGCGTAGGCGAAAAACACGTCGCCGCGCTGCACGCGGCGCGAATCGGACGTCAGCTGCCCGGACGGGGCAGCCGCTTTGATCCACAAACTGATGTCTTGTATGGTCATGAGTGACTTCACATGGCCTCCGGGCCGGCATTGGCCGGGACCACGATTTCGGTAACGGAGGAATCGGGCGGTACGTTCATTGCGCGCAGCGCGTTGGTCGCAATCGCTGCGAAAGCGGGAGCGGCGACTTGGCCGCCATAGTGGGCAGCGCCGGTCGGTTCATCGATCATCACGGCAATGATGAAGCGCGGCGCCGACATCGGCACCATGCCCACGAAAGAGCCGATGTATTTGCGCGGCATTGCGTAGCGCCCGTTTTCCACCTTGTAGGCGGTACCCGTCTTGCCGCCCACGCGGTAGCCGGCGACCTGCGCGCGCTTGGCCGAGCCGTGCGCGCCGGAGACCACCAGCTCCAGCATGGCGCGCATTTCGGCGGCCGTCTTCGGCTTGATCACCTGCTGGCCCACGGGCAGTTCATTGACCTTCTGGAACGATAATGGAATCGTATCGCCGTCGCGCGCGAACATCATGTAAGAACGCGCCAGCTGGATCAGCGAGACGGAAATGCCGTTACCGTAGCTCATGGTGGCCTGTTCCACAGGGCGCCACGATTTATACGGCCGCACGCGGCCAGCCACGGCACCGGGGAAGCCCCATTTCGGCTGCTGGCCGAAGCCCACCTTGGTAAACATTTCCCACATTTCCTGCGCCGGCATGCCCAGCGCAATTTTCGAGGTGCCGATGTTCGACGACATCTCGATGATTTCGGAGACATTGATTACGCCGTGCGGCTTGGTATCGGTAATCGTGCGATCGGCGATGGTGTAGCGGCCAGGCCCCGTATCGATCAGGGTGGTCGGCTTGACGCGGCCCGTGTCGAGCGCCAGCGAGACCGTGATCGGTTTCAGGGTCGAACCAGGCTCAAAGGTATCGGTCATGACGCGATTACGCAGCTGTTGGCCCGTGAGCTTTCGGCGGTCGTTCGGGTCGTAGCTGGGGTAGTTGGCCAGGGCCAGCACTTCACCCGTGTGCACGTCGAGCACCACGGCGCCGCCAGCCTTGGCGTTGAATTTCTCCACCGCCTCCTTCAATTGCGTGAAGGCGATGTACTGGATCTTGCTGTCGACGGACAGGGTCAGGTCCTTGCCGTCATGCGGTTCGTGGATGAAGCCGATGTCTTCGACGATGTGGCCCAGGCGGTCCTTGATCACGCGGCGGCTGCCGGTGGTGCCGACGAGGGTTTTCTGCTGCGCCAGTTCCATGCTTTCCTGGCCCACGTCTTCCACGTTGGTAAAGCCCACCACGTGGGTCATCACTTCGCCCTGTGGATAAAAGCGCTTGTATTCCTTGCGCTCGTCGATGCCGTCGATGCCCAGCTTGGAGATTTTATCGGCCACGTCCATCTCGACCTGGCGCTTGAGGTAGACGAAGCTGCGGTCCGAATCGAGCTTCTTGCGCAATTCGTTGACGTTCATTTCCAGCAGGCCGGCCAGCGCATTGATTTTCTCGGGCGACGCCTGCAGCACGTCGTCGGGAATGGCCCAGATGGCTTTTACTGGCACGGACGACGCCAGCACCTGGCCATTGCGGTCGGTGATCTTGCCGCGCGTGGCCGGCAGTTCCAGCGTGCGCTCGTAGCGCGCCTTGCCCTGCTTTTGCAAAAACTGCGTCGATACGCCCTGCAGCCACAGGGCGCGCGCGCCCAGACCGGCGAAAGCGAAGAACAGCAGGAACAGCACGACGCGCGAACGCCAGACGGGCAGACGCACTGCCAGTACGGGGTTCTTCGAGAATGGCACGCCTTTCGATGCAGCCACCCGGCCGTTGCTGTTACCGCCCAACTTCATTATTCACCCTCCGTCAGGTATTGCGTACGCGCCGCCGTCAGCGGCGTCATGCTCAGGTCGCGCCGTGCTATCGCTTCGATGCGTTCATGCTTGCCCAGGGTCGACTGGTCTAGCTGCAGCTGCGCCCAGTCGATGTCGAGCTGGCGCGACAGCGCTTGCGCGCGTTCCAGGTCGATCAACAGATGGCGCGACTGATACTGCGCGTTCACCAGCGACAGGCCGCAGCACACCAGCAGGGCCGACAGCACGACACACAGCTTGCCAGTCATCGGGATCCGCCATTGGCAGGGGCTACCAGCGGCAGGCGCTGCGCCACGCGCATCACGGCCGAACGCGAGCGGGGATTCCCCTCGACCTCGGCATCGGACGGCTTCATCTTCAAAATCAGCTTCATTTCCGGCTGCGGCAAGTCCACCGCGCGGATCGGCAGGCGGCGGTCAGGCTGCTCCACGTTCGCCTTCGAGGCGAAGAAGCGCTTGACCATGCGGTCTTCCAGCGAATGAAAACTGATCACGGCCATGCGCGCGCCGGGCGCCAGGCAGGCATACGCCTGGTTCAGCCCGATCTCGAGATCCTCGAGCTCTTTGTTAATGAAAATGCGTATGGCCTGAAAGGTGCGGGTAGCGGGGTCCTTACCCTTCTCGCGGGTCTTGACGGCGCCTGCCACGATGCTGGCAAGCTGTCGTGTGCTTGAAATTGGCTGGACTGCCCGGCCAGCAACAATCGCCTTTGCAATCTGAAAAGCAAACCGTTCTTCCCCATAATCGCGTATCACTTTCTCTAAATTCTGCTCGGTCTCCACCGCCAGCCATTCGGCCGCAGAGATGCCGCGCGTGGTATCCATGCGCATGTCCAGCGGTCCGTCATTGCGGAAGCTGAAACCGCGCGCCGCATCGTCGACCTGCGGCGACGAGATGCCCAGGTCGAGCAGGATGCCGTCCACCTGCTGCACGCCACGTTCGGCCAGGCTGGCCGTCATGGTGGCAAAGCTGTCGTGGACGATCTGGAAACGCGGGTCGTCGATCTGTTCGGCCGTGGCGATGGCCTGCAAATCCTTGTCGAAGCCGATCAGGCGCGCGTCGGGCGCCAGGCGCGACAAAATTAATCGGCTATGGCCGCCGCGACCAAACGTGCCATCGACGTAAATGCCGTGCGCGCGGTCGCCCGACAGATCGAGCGCATCGACCGCTTCATCGAGCAGCACCGTGCGATGCTGAAATTCCGGCACCGTGAGTTGTGTCATTACGGAGCCTTAGAAAGAAAAATTGGAAAGTACATCGGGGGTGCCGGCATCAATCGCCTGCTGTTCTTTGTCGGCCAACTTGGCGGCATCCCATATTTCAAAGTGACTGCCCATGCCGATCATCATGACTTCGCGCGACAGCCCAACGGCGTTGCGCAATTCGGGCGAGATCAGCACGCGGCCTGCCGAGTCCAGCTCGACGTCAACGGCGTTGCCCAGGAAGATGCGCTGCCAGGCGCGCGCCGACATGGGCCAGGCGGCGATTTGCTGGCGGTGGCTTTCCCACACGGGACGGGGGAAAAACAGCAGGCAGCCATCGGGGTGTTTGGTCAGGGTCAAACGGCCTTCGCATTGAATCGCCAGCGCGTCACGGTGCTTGGCAGGGATAGACATCCTGCCTTTGGCATCGAGATTGATTGCGGACGCGCCTTGAAACACGAAAGACCTTTTTTGAGCTTGGGTTGCGACGCTTGTGCATCACGATGAAAAGGGAAAATTTCCCACAAAAACACACTTTTTCACACAGTTGCCCACTTTAGAGGAAGCAAAGATAGTGGTCAAGCGGTTTCCGATTGGCAAAACAGGAATTTTATTAATGAAATTAAGGACTTAGCGCATATCGTTGAAGGAGTCTCAAATAAAAATATATCGATAAATTAGATACTTATGAAAGATAGTGAATGTGCTACCTCATCTGCACACATGTGTTTTCCTACCGTAAACATCGAAAAAAACGAAATCGAAAAATGGAATTTTTTACAGTTAGTTGACATATGACAATAGTTTCGTCATCCAGGCACAACAGCAATTAGCCGCAGAGAAAGACTTGGTTTAAAGCAAAAAAATTGCGTCCATCGCGCGTATCGGCCCTGTTTCGCGGGGCCGGCCTGTCGCAGGAAAACTTTTTTTGCATTGCAGCAATTAATTCGATTCAAGAAACTTTAACCAATTGTTCATTTTATTTGTATATACAACTTTATCTTGAATGCTATCATTTTAGAAACAAAAAAAGCCCCGTCGCGGGGCTTTTTTGGCGGCGCGCAGCAGGCAAACCGCTGCGGCCGATACGCTCCCCGGCAGGCCAGGGAGCAGGAATTCAAGTGAAGCAGGCCGGTAGGCCGGATTTTGTTACGGCGCCTTCCCTTGCAGGTTGGCGCTATGACAGTCATTCCTCTAGGCGCCAGATTACTCGGGCGCTCAAGCTTTCTACCCGCACGCTCCGCGAGCAGCATCATCGCGTGCCTATTTGAAATTGCACCAGGTGGAGGTTACCGCGTTTCACCGTAACTTAATACGCTCGTCTCTGTGGCCCTATTCCTCGCCTTATACCATGGGCTAACTGCGCTTGCGGCTTTCAGCGGACGGCCGTTAACCGTCACCCCGCTCTATGGAGTCCGGACCTTCCTCCCGCCAGCGCATTGCTGCGCCGGCCAGCGACTGTCTGGCCTGCTTCACCCGCCATTGTACCGCGCCGCAGCATGTTTCTGCAAAAGCGCAGTGTGACAGTCGAGGGATTGTGTAATTCGGTGTCGCCATTTCAAAAGCCGGGCCAAATCGGCTCACATAGAATGGGGCAAGCTGCTTGCATGCAAGCGCATGCGCAGCGCTTGCCCGATTTTCTTTGCCACCCCACTAGAATATAAAGAGCCGAACATGACGCAACAATCCCGTACCGGCGGCCAGATCCTGGTCGATGCCCTGCAGATCCACGGTGTTGACACCGCTTTTGGCGTGCCAGGCGAAAGCTACCTCGACGTGCTCGACGCCCTGCACGATTCGGGTATCCGCTTCATCATCAACCGCCAGGAGGGCGGCGCCGCCTTCATGGCCGAAGCCTACGGCAAGCTGACGGGCAAGCCGGGCATCTGCTTCGTCACGCGGGGACCGGGCGCCACCAACGCCTCGATCGGCGTGCACACGGCTTATCAGGATTCCACACCGATGATCCTGTTCATCGGCCAGGTCGGCAATGATTTCGTCGACCGCGAAGCGTTCCAGGAAATCGACTACCGCCGCATGTACGGCCAGATGGCCAAGTGGGTGGCGCAGATCGACCGCGCCGAGCGCATCCCGGAATACCTGGCGCGCGCTTTCCAGGTCGCCACCAGCGGGCGCCCCGGCCCCGTCGTGCTGGCCCTGCCGGAAGACATGCTCATTTCCATGGCGACTGTCGCCGACACGCGCGCTTACCAGCCCGTGCAGGCGTCCCCCTCAGACGCCCAGGTGCGGCAGCTGCGCGCCATGCTGGCCGCCGCGAAACAGCCGCTGGTCTTGCTGGGCGGCACCACCTGGACACCGCAAGCCTGCGCCGACCTGCAACAGTTCGCGGTAGCGAACCACTTGCCCGTCGCCTGCGCCTTCCGTTTCCAGGACTTGCTCGACAATGCCCACCCGAACTACATCGGCGACGTCGGCATCGGCATCAACCCGAAACTGGCCGCGCGCGTGAAAAATGCCGACCTGGTCATCGCCATCGGCCCGCGCCTGGGAGAAATGACGACGGGCGGCTACACCCTGTTCGACTCGCCCGTGCCGCGCCAGCGCCTGGTGCACATCCATACGGATGCCGAGGAGCTGGGCAGCGTTTACCAGGCCGAGCTGATGATCAACAGCGGCATGCCGCAAGTCTGCGCCATGCTGGCCGCCATGGCAGCCGTCGACGCTTCCGTGTGGAAACATACGCCAGCCGAAGCCAGGGCCGAGCTGGCCGCCTACCAGGAGCAGCCGCCCATCTTCCAGGATGGCCAGGCGCCGCTGGATCTGTGGCAAGTGACGCAGGAAATCATGGCGCAGGCACCTCTTGATACCATCCTGACGAATGGCGCCGGCAATTACGCCTCGTGGGCGCACCGCTTCTACCGCTACGGCGGCATGCGCACGCAGCTGGCGCCGACCAACGGCGCCATGGGCTATGGCGTGCCGTCGGGCGTGGCGGCGAAGATCGTGCATCCGGAGCGCACCGTGATCACCTTTGCCGGCGACGGAGAATACATGATGAATGGCCAGGAACTGGCGACGGCCGTGCAATACCAGGCGGGCGTGGTCATCATCGTCTTCAATAACCAGATGTTTGGCACCATCCGCATGCACCAGGAACGCGATTACCCGGGCCGCGTCTCGGGCACAACGCTGCACAACCCGGATTTTGCGGCACTGGCACAGGCGTATGGCGCGCATGGCGAAGTGGTGAATACGACAGAAGAGTTCGCCCCTGCGCTGCAGCGGGCCCTGGCGCACGCCAAGGCGCACAACTTGCCAGCCTTGATCGAGCTGCGCTATGACGGCAACCTGATCACGCCGAACGCGACACTCGCCACCATCCGCGCCACGGCGGAAAAGGCGCAGTTGGCCAACTAAGCCGCTTGCAAGGCGAGAAATAACAAAGGCCCGGTCGATACCGGGCCTTTTTCTTTTTGACAGCGGCAATCGCTCAGGCTGCGGGTACTGGCGCGCCCTCCTCGGCAGGCACGGCCTCGGCCGGAGCTTCCGGCACCGGCGGGCATGGCGTGCAATTTTTCAAGGGACGGCCAAAATCGCGCACGCGGCTCAATTTCATGGGCATGCGCACGTTGCCGCCGCAATAGTCGCCTTCCAGCGTCAGGGTCTGCCCATCCTGGGAAAACTTGCCGACGATGGTGCGCTCTTCATTGTCGGCGCCGGCAATGGTGAAGTCGAAGGCGCCCGTGGCGGTGTCAAGATTGACGTCGTTGGCGACGATGGGCCAGCTCAGGGCGCCCGCCGTAAATTCATAGATGACGGAATCGGCCTCGGCGAAGCGGTGCAGGGTCACGCGCTGGCCGCCGATTTCGCCGCTATCCTTTTGCAGGCACAGGTCCGAGTAGACGGCCACGCCGTAGCGCTCCAGTCCGGCCGGCTTCTTGCCCTTGACGGCGGCGACAGCGGCACCCGTGGCGCCGGCGAGCAACAACGCGGCCAGCATGACCGCCAGGCGCGGCGAGGTGTATGAATTCATGGCATTCCTTTACTTGAGTAACGACGCCATTATAACTGGTGCCGCCCATGCAAAAACGCGCCGCCAGGACTAGCCTGGAGACGCGTTTTCATGCTGAAAGACATCCCCGAAGGGATGCCTGCAGCGGTACTAAGCTTCGCTTGCGCGAATATTAGAACGAGTGACGAACACCAACGTTGAAGGCTTTGTCGCCCGTACCAACATTGCTGTTGTTACCAACGGTGTAGCCAGCGTTGTTTTTGTTCGAGATCTTGGCGTACGAAGCGTAGGTGCTGGTGCGCTTCGACAGAGCGTACGAGTAGCCCACTGCGAACTGGTTCGCATCGGCGTTCAGGCCCGATTTGTCGTTGACGTGGATGACCGAAGCCATCACGGTGCCGGCTGGACCAACTGGTACGGTTGCGCCGATCAGGGCGGTGGTGCTGTCGTCGCTGGTATTAGCCGAAACATAGTTGAACGCATTCAGGTTACCGTTGTTACGGGTGGAGCTGTTTGCGCCTTTGTTCACGCCGTAAGCTGCATACGCTTTCGCTACTGCGAAGTCGTAGTTAGCGGCTACCAGCCAGTTGCGGGCGCTGCCTGCTTCAGCAACGGTCGTGGTCGCGCCCACCTGTTTGTCGTTCGACGTGGTGTTGTAGGCCAGACGTGCGTTCAAAGGACCGTTAGCGTAGCCAACCGACGCGCCGATTTGGCGGCCGATACGGCTCGACACCAGGCTTTCGGTACCGTTGTTGGCGGTGCTGTAAGCAACGTCAGCATCGAAACCGTTGAAGTTAGGCGAGGTGTACAGCACGGTGTTGCTGGTACGGGTCGTGTTCGCTGGGAACAAGTTCTTAGCGGAACCAGCGTAGCCAGCTGCGAATGGATCAGCAACTTTCGACAGGGTGTTGTACCAAGGCGTGTATTGACGACCCAGGGTCAGGGTACCGGTGGTTTTGCTGCTCAGGCCAACGTAGGCTTGACGACCAAACAGGGCTTCGTTATTACCTTGCGCGCCGCTGTCAACATTGAAACCCGATTCCAGAACGAACAGTGCCGACAGGCCGCTGCCCAGATCTTCGGTGCCTTTGAAGCCCAGACGGGAAGCCGAAGCAACGCCGCTATCGATTTTGTTAACGTTGCCGTTAACACCGCCGCGCTCGCTGACGAAACCAGCGTCAACGGTACCGTAGATAACAACGCTCGATTGAGCTTGGGCTACGCCAGTGGCTGCTGCCAGGACTGCCAGGGTGATCAGAGTTTTTTTCATTGCGATTTCCTTTAATTTTGAAGCAAAAAGTAATACAGCCTATGCATCTCGAGCTGCGCTCTAGCAGAGCGCTTTTTATGAGTGAGGGCAAGGTCTCCACCTGCCACATTGCTGTTCCGGTCAGAGGAACATTCATATCGGTATCGGCACGCTATTGCACCGATAAGCTTGAAGCCTGCGTAAAGACCGTCATTCATGCGCCGGTTCGGTGCTCAAAGGGCACCGGAATCGGCACTATAACGACCGTTTCACATTCCATCAAGTTCCAACATGTTACTTCCGGTACCAGGCCAGGTGCTTTTTCAGGCATCCCGACCATCGCCAACCGTACTACGCGACAGAGCCAGTGCCCCTTGCCAACCAATGCATTGGCCTGATTGACCCTTCCATCATAGCGCATGGCTTGTTGGCACCCGTTGTATTAGTGCAACAGTATCAGACGAGTGATTAAAACATCAACATGCTTTACCCATCATTTTCCCTCCAAGACTTACGCGACAAAGCGCACAATTTGTCAGGTGATAATGGATAAACGGGACGAAGCATACACGGCATCGCCGATGTTTGCTGCCAGATGCCCAAAAACGGGAAATAATGCGCGCTGTTTTGGTGCATTGCCGCATTATTCAGGGGCGTAGACGCCAATTCGCACGTCGGCATACGCGTCCAAAAAATAGCCAGAGTGCCAACTAAATTACTGACTTTCCGGTAATTTAAATTGCTCACATTGAAATGTTTTCCAGTTTTTGCCATGCAGGCGTCCGCTTACCGATAGCAACGCATGAGGACGACTCTTGCTTGCAAATTGCGCATCAATTGAAACAAATTCTTACAATGTTGTCTTCTCAATATTTTGACATATTTGTGTCTAAAAAACGACATTTTGACCAAAATCAAGTTTTCCACTGCTCACTTCACACAATTTATTTTTTCTTTTTTTGATTTTTTTGCTGAGAAGCATCAAGAAACAAGCTTAGCGCTGGCTTGCGCGCCGGAGCATGCGCATGAAACCGCCCAGCAGAGGCAGTTTTTCATACAATTCTTCTGCGGCATCCCAATAATCGCGGTGCAAGACTACCCTCCCTTGCGTATCGAAGCGCACATGTGTTGCCCCACGAATACATTGTTCGCCATATACCAGGCGTTTCATGCGAAAACGAAACTCCCACGTCAGGAAGGCTTGCGCCCCCTGCCCCAGGCTTTCCAGCACGACAAACCTCGGCGCATCGACTTGCACAAACATGTGCTCGAAGATGGCCAGGATGGCGGCATGCCCCACCACCTCGTTGAACGGGTCCTTGAAATGGGCATCCGGCGCGTACACGGCGCCCAGTTGGGCCAGGCTTTCAATGCTCAAGTGTTCGTAAAACGCCACCAGGCGCGCCAGCGCGCCTTCCGTCTGCCCCGCATCCTGCCTGGTGGCGCTCATACGCCCGTCACCTTGCGGATCAGCCAAAAATACGCCCGGTACGGTAACAGTCGCGCCAGGCGCAGGGTATTCGTGAAGCGTTTGGGGAAGTGGATGTGAAACTGGCCTCGCTCGATGCCGTCGAGCATGGCGGCGGCGGCATCGCGCGCCGTCATCAGGGCAGGCATCTTGAAATCATTGTCCGCCGTCAGGGGCGTGGCGACAAAACCGGGATTGATTTGATACACATCAATCCCACGCCCATGCAAATCCAGGTACAGCGACTCTGTCAGGTTGATCAGCGCGGCCTTGCTGGCGCCATACGCGAGCGCCTTGGGCAAGCCGCCATAGCCGGCCACCGAGGCGACGATGCCGATGCCGCCGCTGCCCTGGCGCAACAGCCACGGCAAGGCCTGCTCCAGGCAATTGAAGACGCCGCCTACATTCAGGGCCAGCAATCCCTGCGCCGCTTCCAGGTCAAAACTATCGGCGCGCATGGCCTGATAGCCGCCAGCGACTACGAGTATCAGGTCGATATGCGTCCACTGCTGCTGCAAGTCCGCGCAGACGGCCCGCAACTGCGCGGGCTGGGTGATATCGAGCGGCAATGCCTGCGCCAGCGGCTGCCCCTCGCACAGCAGTTCCAGGCTGGCGCGATGACGCGCCGACAAGGCCACGCACGCACCCTGTTCCAGCAGCAAGGTGGCGCACGCGGCGCCGATGCCGCTGGAGGCGCCGATGATCCACACGCGCTTGCCGGCCCAATTGCTAATCTTGCGATTCATGGGGCCGCCTGTGGACGTTTGCTGAACGATAAAGTGACGGCGCCCAGGCTGAAGCCGAATTTGCTCATGGCGGCACGGTTGAGCATGACCTTGTCATCCATCAGGAACATCCAGTCCTCGAAGTCGACATGGTAGAGCGTGCCATCGACGGGCAGCGCCAGCACGTATTGCCAACGCAGCGCATTGCCGGCCACTTCGCCGATGGCCTCGCCGACCACGTCGGGCGCCGTACCGATGAAGCGCCCGGGCGCCGTCTTGCGCAGGGTCCAGACGCGCCGTTGCCGGCTGCCATCCGCGTACGTGAAATCCTCGTCCAGGATGCCTGTTTCGCCCACCCAGCTGGCCCGCATCACCACCGTGAAGCGCTTGACCACCTTGCCCGAGCGATCCTGGAAGATGCCGTGGGCATCGAGCGTGCCATTGAAGTACTGCTGCAGGTCCAGCTTCGGCAATTCCTGTGCGTACATGGCAGGCGTGGGCGGCGTGGAACAGGCGGTCAGCGCCAGCAGCAAGGCGGCTGCCGTCATGCCGCGCCGGCAGCATTTCATGAGGTACATGGTCGATACTCCCTGGTTTCACTATATATATGTTGTAAAGGCGCGCGCCACAGCAACAACGCCGCCAGCAGTTTCAGGGCGCAGGGCAGCAAGGCGTAGGCGACAGACAGGGCCGGCAAGCCTTTGCTGCTGCCCGGCACATAGCCAAGCCAGGCCAGCAGGGGCAAGGCGATGCCAGCCGCCAGTGCAAGGCTCATTTGCACGCCCCAGTTCCACCAGCCGAAATACGCCGCCTCATGCCGCCCGGCATGGCCGGCCGCGCCGATCAGCCCTGCCAGCAAGGCCGGCGGCAAGGCCAGGTCGGCGCCCAGCGCCAGGCCCGACAGCAGGCAGATGGTGGCAAAGCCCCAGGCGGCGCCTGCGTCGAGGCCATAGGCCCAGACAAACACGCTGGCGGCCAGCAGCATGGCGCCACCCCAGGCGCGCGCTTCGCCAAAGCGCCGCGCCAAAGCCACCCACAGGGGGATCGAAGCGGCCGCCGCGCAAAAATACACGATCAGAAACGCCCCCGCGTAATGGCCCAGGCGCAGGTAATCGCCGGCAAAGAACAGGAATAAGGTGGCGGGGATGGCGGCGGCCACGCCATTGACGAGCAAGACGGCGAACAGCCAGCGAAATGCGCGCTGGCGCAACGGGATTTTCCAGCCACTGGCGGCGACCACGTCCCCGGCACTGCGCATGGCCGGACGCGGCGCGCGCGCCAGCAGCAGCGCGCCCGTCGCCAGCAGGCAGACGGCAAAGGCCAGCGACAAGCCGTCATAGCCCAGCACGGAGGTCAGGGCCGCCGCCAGGATAACGCCGAGCAAGCCGCAGCCTTCGCGCACGGCCGCCACCCGCGCCCGCTGCGTGGGCGCCTGGCTCAGCGCCGCGCCCCAGCTCTGGTGCGCGATGCCGGCCAGGCCATAGGCGGTATACACGAGCAGCAAGGCAGCCAGGAACCAGGCCAGGGCAGCCCCATGCGACAACGATGGCGGATGGAACAGGGCGCCAAAGCCCAGCAGCAGCAACGGTAGCGCGGCGCCGACATAGGCGGCATAGCTGCGTCCGCCGCGCGCCATCCAGGCGCCCAGGGCCGGGTCGATGAAGGCGGCGGCGATGCGGGCCGCCAGCAGCACGGCGCCGATCTGCGCCAGATCAAGACTGCTGCGCTGTGCATAAAACGGCGCCACATATATATAGATGGGCAGCGCCAGCATGGCCAGCGGCAAGCCGAACAGGCCATATTGGAACAAGGCCGGCAAGGTCAAAGCGCTGGTCCCGCTACTCATGGCAGTGGCGCCGCACTCTGCAGCAGGGCCGCGCGAAGCTTGGGTGCCGTCGACTCGGGCGACAGCCAGATGGCGAAGAAGGCGCGCGCAAAGTCGCCATCGCTAACGTCGGCCAGCACCTTGCCATCGAGATAAAAGCGCACGCCGGGCGCGATGCCGGCCCGGTAGGCGCCCGCGATGCGCTGGTCTTCCTTGACGTCAGGAAAGATGCGCTGCATGGTGGCCAGCCACGCCAGGCGCTGCGCCCCGGTGCCCGCGCCTATCTTCTGCATCTGTTCGTAGCTGGCCTCGGCGATCTTCTTGCCATCGAGCGCGCGCGCGTAGCGCAATTCCAGCACAAAAGGCGCCGTTGCCGACGCTGCGCCCTGGTAGCCCTGGGCGCCCACCCACAGTTGCGCCCGATAAATACGCATGCCGAACCACGTATACTCGCCCTCCCCCGCCAGCCGCGCTTCGGGCACGTCCATAGTCACAAAGGCCGGGGGCGCGGCCACGGCACCGACCATGCTCAAGGACAGCACAACGGTGGCAAACAGCTGGCGCATGGTCACTCCTTGATCAGGGTAAATTGCATGACATCCGTGTTGTGCGCCTGGAAGGCGGCCTCGCAATACGCCAGGTAAAACTCCCAGGTCAGCAGGAAACGGCCGTCGAAACCCTGTTTTTCCAGTGCCGTGCGCTGGACCAGGAAGCTGGCGCGCCACTGGCGCAGGGTTTCCGCATAATCGAGGCCAAAACTGAAGGCGTCCACCACGCGCAAGCCCTGCGCCTCGGCAGCGCGGCGAAACTCGGCTGGCGATGGCAGCATGCCGCCCGGGAAAATGTATTGCTGGATGAAATCCGTGCTCTTGCTGTAGCGCTCGAACAAGGCGTCGGCGATGACGATGGTCTGGATGCAGGCGCGCCCGCCCTGTTTCAGGTTGCGTGCCACGCAGGCGAAATAGCCGGGCCAGTAGCTTTGCCCCACGGCTTCGAACATCTCGATCGAGGCGATGGCGTCGTACTGGCCATGGCTGTCGCGGTAGTCGCACAGTTGCAAATCGGCCTGTTGTGCCAGCCCCGCGTCCTGAAGGCGCTGGCGCGCATACGTCAGCTGTTCGCTCGACAAGGTCAAGCCCGTCACGTGCGCGCCGTAGTCGCGCGCCGCCGTTTCCGCAAAGCCGCCCCAGCCGCAGCCGATTTCCAGCACGCGCTGGCCCAGCTGCGGCTGCAATTGCAGCTGGTCGGCGATGCGCGCGTATTTCGCCCCCTGTGCCTGTTCCAGGCTGGCGCCTGCACTGAACAGGGCGCTCGAATACGTCATCGACGGATCCAGCCACAGCTGATAAAAGGCGTTGCCGATGTCGTAATGGGCGTGGATATTTTTCTTGCTGCCGGTGCGCGAATTGCGGTTGAGCAAATGCCTGACCTTGTAGACCAGGTTGCCCCACCAGTTGCCATAGATCAGGGATTCGATGTGCGCGCGGTTGCGTATCATCAATTCGATCAAGCCCGGCAAATTGTCGGTGCGCCAGTCGCCCGCGATAAACGTTTCGGCAAAGCCGATGTCGCCCGAACGCAGCACGGCCGAGCACAGGCGCCAGTTGTGCAAGTCCAGGGTGACGGGGTGGCTGCCGTCGCCGTACAGCAAGATACGGCCATCGGGCGTGCGCAGGCGCAGGGCGCCATATTGCAATTTTTCCAGCAGGCGCACAATCATGCGTCCGGTGGCGGGCATATCCGAATGGTCATGCACGGGCACGGGAATGGGCTTGCTGCGCGCATGCATGCCGGTCGGCAGGGAATCGGAGCTCATCGGGTCACCTTTTCTTGTGGGGGAAGGGGTTTGCTGAAAAACGGCACGCGACGCAGCCACAGGCGCAAGGCTTGCCAATGGATGCGCGCCATCACGCCAAACGTCATCAGGGGGTAACGCAACAAAGCCCAGGCGATGGCGCCATCGCGCAGCGGCTGCGCAGTACCGGACAAGCTCGTTTGCAGCAGCGGACCGTCGAGGTCGTCGTAATCGACCCGGGCCAGGTGGCGCTCGCCATCCTTGTCGTGGTTGCGCAGGAAACGGAAACGATAATTTCCTTCCACCTTGCAGAACGGCGATACGTGAAAAATTTTCTTGGCAAGCAGTTCGCTGCCATACGCGATGGCGCCGCCCTGCTCGAGCAAGTACAGATGACGCTCACCGAAGGTATTGCGTACATCGCAGACCACGGCGCGCAGCACGCCATCAGGGCGATGGCAAAACCAGAAACTGACGGGATTGAAGACATAGCCAAACATGCGCGGCATGGTTTGCAGCCAGATTTCACCGCCCGCGTCCGGCACGCCATGCTGGCGCAGCAAGCCATCGATCCACTCCAGCAGCGGCGTTGTGCCATCGCCATGGTCGCTGTCGCGGAAGGCCAGCACGTTGACCCGGTTGCGCGAGATCAAACGGGCGGGAAAATCCTGCACGCCCAGGCTGCGCAAGGGCAGGCGCAGATAGAACATGCCGTAACTGAAAGCATGCGGACGCGGGCGCAGCCGCGCATGACGCACCCGTCCCAGGCACAGCTGGGGCTGCGGCTGCACGGGCGGCGAGAGCTCACGCGGCATGACCGAGCTCCGCCGACGCCATGCCGTTCAACGCTTCTGCCACGGCCAGGCCAGACTTCAAGCCGTCTTCATGGAAGCCGTAGCCCGTCCAGGCACCCGCAAACCACGTGTGCTGCGCGCCCTGGAAGCCGGCCAGGCGCGCCTGGGCGGCAATGGCCGCGCCATCGAACACGGGATGCGCATATGAAAACTCGTCGAGGATGCTTGCCGGAGCGGGCTCGTCGAGCGGATTGAGCGAGACGATGACGGGCGTGCTGAAGGGCAAAGGTTGCAACTGGTTCAGCAAATAATGCACGCATACTTGCGGCGCCTCGCCGTGAGCGGCCGGCCGGCCCTGGTAATTCCAGGCCGACCAGGCACGGCGGTGCTGTGGCAGGCAAGACGCATCCGTATGCAGCACGGCCCGATTGGGCTGGTAGCGCACGGCTTCGAGCACGGAGCGCTCGTCGTCGCGAATATCGGCCAGCAGGGCCAGCGACTGGTCGCTGTGGCAAGCGAGCACAACGTGATCGACATGCTCGACGCCGGCGGCCGTATGCAGCTCGACCATGCGCGCGCCGCCGTGCGGCTGGCGGCGCACGGCCAGCACGGGGCACGCCAGGCGCTGCTGCGGGATGCCCGCCAGCAGTTTTTCCACATACACGCGCGCACCGCCCCGTACCGTGCGCCATTGCGGGCGGTCACTGACTTGCAGCAAGCCATGGTTGTGGCAGAAGCGGATGAAGGTGGCCAGCGGAAAGGCCAGCATCTGGCGCGCCGGGCACGACCAGATGCAGGCGGCCATCGGCAGCAGATACCAGTGACGGAACTCGTCGCCATAGGCATGCAGATCGAGAAACTCGCCCAGCGACATGGCCGGCGCCGGCAAGCTGGCCGTGGCCAGGGCGCTGGCCTGACGGTTGAAGCGCACAATGTCGCGCAGCATGCGCAAGAAGGCGGGGCGCAGCAGATTGCTGCGTTGGGTAAACACGGTGTCCAGATTGGCGCCCGCCCATTCCAGCACGCGGGCATCGGACGTGGTGCCCAAAGGCATTTTCACGGAAAACGACATATCGCTGTCGGCCGCCTCGACACCGAGTTCGTCAAAGAGTTGCACCAGGTTCGGATACGTGGCGTGGTTAAACACGAGAAAACCCGTGTCCACGCCATGCGTGACGCCATCGAGCATGACATCCACAGTATGGCTGTGGCCGCCAAAATAGTCACCCGCCTCGTACAAGGTGACGTCCTGGCCTGCTTGCGCCAGGCGATAGGCACACGACAAACCTGCAATTCCTGCTCCGACGACAGCAATTTTCATGAATACACCTGTGTTAAATTTGTCCTGGACAAAACGAGCCTCATGGATAATCGATGAAATATTGATTTATGTCAATGAGTGCCCTCAGCCGTTCAAAAACTTATACGTCGGCAATTTCTAATCGGATTCAGCTATTTGGTAAGGGGCGGCGGAAGGCGTAAAATGCATGCCACGTTCTTCCGCAAGCGAGCAAAGCCCCCCTGGTATGGATACTGAACTGCAACCCACTTCCGCCTTCAGCATCAGCGATGTCGAACGCGATACCGGACTGGCCAAGGAAACCTTGCGCGTGTGGGAGCGCCGCTACGCCTTTCCCCAGCCACAGCGCGATGTCTTTGGCGAGCGCAGCTACCCGGCCGAGCAAGTGCAAAAATTGCGCATGGTCAAGCGCCTGCTGGATCTCGGTTTTCGCCCGGGTAAAATCATGCAGCACAGCACCTTGCAACTACAGCAGCTGGCCAGCGCGGGCGGCGCGGCGGCACCTGCGCCGCAACCGCAACTGGCGTACTACCTGTCCCTGTGCCGCAGCCACCAGATGGCGGAACTGGGCGATGCCCTGCGCCACGCACTGGCTGTGCTGGGCTTGAAAGCCTTCACCATCGACGTCATCGCGCCCCTGACGAGCCTGGTGGGAGAAGCGTGGGCTTGCGGCGACCTGGCCGTGTATGAAGAGCATCTGTATAGCGAAACCCTGCAGACGGTGATGCGCCATGCCATTTTTTCCCTGCCGCAAGCAAGCAGCCCGTCCACGCGCACGCCGCGCATCGTCCTCAGTACCTTGCCGCAGGAGCGTCATGGCCTGGGCCTGCTGATGGCCGAAGCGCTGTGTGCGGCGGCCGGCGCCCATTGCATGTCGCTGGGCGTGGAAACGCCGCTGCCGGACATCGTCGCAGCCGCCCGCGCGCAGCGGGCCGACATCGTGGCGCTGTCGTTTTCCAGCGCCAGCAAGCAAAAGCAGACGCGCGACAGCCTGCAGCAACTGCACGCAAGCTTGCCGCCAGACATGGAATTGTGGGCTGGCGGACGCAGTCCCGTGTTATACAAGCAGCCGCCGGCGTTCCTGCATGTGCTGGACTTGCGGCAAGTCGAGGAAAGCATCGCCGACTGGCGCCGCCGCCATCAGACGCGCGCCCTGCAAACCCACTGAACCGGCTGGAACGCGGGGCAACTGCGGCGATCTCCGTGGATAGCCGCGCAATGTTGCCAATCGAACAGTAAAGCATGAAGGGCCGGGCGCGCTCTGGTAGAATAGCCCGTAACAACAGTGTCCGGCGCCGCCGGGCCTTAGGTCAGCACCCGCCACCACATATCCATGTTTAGTTTCTTCAAGAAAAAACCCGTCACTCCCGAGGCTGCGCCAGCCGCGCCCCTCGTTCTTCCTGCCGCCACGCCGCCTGCCCCGCCAGCAGTTGCTCCCTCCGCTGCGCCCCTGAGCGGCGCGCCGGCCGAGCTCGTGCCCGTGATCGTGGCCGCCGAACCCGAGAAAAAATCGTGGATGACGCGCCTGAAGGCCGGCTTGTCGAAAACCTCGAACACTTTATCCGTGCTGTTCGTCGGCGCGAAGATCGACGACGCCCTGTACGAAGAGCTGGAAGCAGCCTTGCTGATGTCCGACGCGGGCATCGACGCCACCGAATTCCTGCTCACGGAATTGAAGAAAAAGGTCAAGGAAGACAAGCTGCTGGACGCCGCCGCCGTCAAGGCCGCGCTGAAGGTGCTGTTGATCGACCTGCTCTCGCCGCTGGAAAAACGCTTCGAACTGGGCCGTCACAAGCCGCTGGTAATGATGATTTCCGGCGTGAATGGCGCCGGCAAGACCACCACCATCGGCAAGCTGGCCAAGCACATGCAGTCGAATAATCAATCCGTGCTGCTGGCCGCAGGCGACACCTTCCGCGCCGCCGCGCGCGAACAATTGATGGTCTGGGGCGAGCGCAACAACGTCACCGTCATTTCGCAGGAATCGGGCGACCCGGCCGCCGTGGCCTACGACTCGGTGCAATCGGCGAAAGCGCGCGGCATCGACTTGGTGATGGTCGACACGGCAGGCCGCTTGCCGACGCAGTTGCACCTGATGGAAGAATTGAAGAAAATCAAGCGCGTGATCGGCAAAGGCATGGAGGACGCGCCGCATGAAATCCTGCTCGTCATCGACGGCAACACGGGCCAGAATGCCCTCACGCAAGTGAAAGCCTTCGACGATGCCCTGCAGTTGAGCGGCCTGGTAATCACCAAGCTGGACGGGACCGCCAAGGGCGGCGTGCTGGCGGCGATCGCCCGCGTGCGCCCCGTGCCCGTGTATTTCATCGGCATCGGTGAGAAAATTGAAGACTTGCAGCCTTTCGTGGCTGCCGAATTTGTCGAAGCGCTGCTCGGATAAGCCTATACATGATTGAATTTCAGCACGTCTCCAAGCAATACTCCTCCGACGCCGTGGCGCTCAGCGACATTTCGCTCAATATAGCCAAAGGCGAACTGGTCTTTCTGGCCGGCCCCTCCGGCGCCGGCAAGTCCACCCTGCTGAAAATGATCGCCGCCATGGAGCGCCCCAGCTCAGGCAAGCTGATCGTCAATGGCCAGGACATGGCGAAGATCAAGCCGGCCGGCGTGCCCTTTTTGCGCCGCAACATGGGCCTGATCTTCCAGCAGCAAAAACTGCTCAACGACCGCTCCATCCTGGCCAACGTCATGCTGCCGCTGCTCGTCGTCGGCGCCCACAAGGCGGCCGCCGAGCAACGCGCGCGCGCCGCCCTGGACAAAGTGGGACTGCTGGACCGCGCCATGGCGCGGCCCCTGTCGCTGTCGGGCGGGGAACAGCAGCGCGTCTCGATCGCGCGCGCCATCGTCAACCGGCCGCAGATCATCCTGGCCGACGAACCGACGGCCAACCTGGACCGCGCCAGCGCCAACAAGGTGCTCGACGCCCTGAAAGCGTTTCATTCGGTGGGCGTGACCTGCCTCATTTCCAGCCATGATGAACAGATGCTCGACGCCGCCGCCCGCGTGATCCACCTGAAAAACGGCCAACTGGTGGCCATCGACAAAGCCACGCAGGCGCCCGTCTTCGCCCCGCCCGATCCCGATTTTGCGCCATCCCCCGACCCGGACGATGCGCAGGGAGAACAGGCATGAGAGGCTGGTTCCGTCAACACCGCTTCGCCCTGGGCTCGGCGCTGATTCATTTGCGCAAGTCGCCGGGCGGCTTTGTATTGAACGTGCTGGTCGTCGCCATCGCGCTGTCGCTGCCATTCGCCGGCTTGACCATGCTCGACAATGTACGCCCCATGTCGGAACAGATGTCGGTCGACCCGGAAATCAGCGTTTTCCTGAAGATCGACACGCCGCGCGAGCAAGCCGTGGCCCTCGCCAGCCCCATGCGCAAGGTCGTGGGCGCGCAAAAGGCGAAGATCGTCTTCATCCCGCGCGAACAGGCGCTCGACACCCTGAAAAACAAGAACGGCCTGGCCGACGTGCTCAGCACCCTGGGCGACAATCCCCTGCCTGACAGCTATGTGCTGAAACTCGATGCCTTCAGCAGCGCCAGCGAAGCGCAGGATGTCGATGCAGTGGCGGAACAATTGCGCCAGCTGCCATTCGTGGAATCGGCGCAAGTCGATTCGGCCTGGGTCAAGCGCCTGGCGGCCCTGCTGGGCGTGCTGCGCCTGGTGCTGTTGCTGCTGGCCATGACCTTGGGCGTGGCCGTGATCGCCGTGGTCTTCAACACCATTCGCCTGCAAGTGATGCAGCAGCGCGATGAAATCAGCATCTCGAAATTGATCGGCGCCACCGACACCTTCATCCACCGCCCCTTCTATTACACGGGCGCCCTGCTGGGCCTGTGCGCCGGTGCGCTGGCACTGGGTGCCGTGGCGCTGGCCTTGCAACCGCTCAATACCGCGATTGCCGAGTTTGCCCGCCTGTATGCGTCCGAGTTCCAGTTAGTGCTGCTGGCGCCGCTGCCGATGGCTGGCTTGCTGGCCCTCAGCGCCGGACTGGGCCTGATCGGCGCCTTCCTCTGCGTGCAGCGCCACCTGGCGCGCCTGAACTGACCTTCCTTTCCATGGCGGCGCTCCTGGCGCCGCCATGCGCCCCTCCCCTTGTTTTTTTATATCCACTGCGTACTGTGGTTATCTTGATATTTAGCAAGTATTCTTAAGGCTCGCTTCAGCTTGCGGCCGTAGACTATGTCCCTTGTCGTCAAGAGCCGTGTGGCCCTTTCAGGCGCGGCCAAACAGGTGCACACTGCAGTGTCCATGCACCCTGGCGGCGTTTTTTAGATAAAATATCAACTAGTAAATCGCCATAGCATTTAGGCTATCAGGACGATTAAATGTGCTGATTGGCACTCTCAGGCAGAGAGTGCTAATATAGGGACATACCAACAGCAGCACCGCCATGAGCGCCAGATATAGATGGAGCCGCGATCTGCAAAGTGCAAGACCGAATACGCAAAACCGAACAGACAATCAGGCCACGTCGCGTGACGTGGCCAACTGGAACAAAGCAAGACTACGAGGGAGAAAACATGACTATGATGTCCGCAACGTCCGCATTGGTGCCGACCAAAAATAATGCGCTGGGCCTCGGGTTCACTGGCAATCTGGGCAATATCGACGCCTATATCTCGGCCGTGAATCGCCTGCCCATGTTGACCCACGACGAAGAAATTTCGCTGGCGACACGCCTGCGCGAAAAAAATGACCTGGCCGCCGCGCAAGAACTGGTGCTGTCGCACCTGCGCCTGGTGGTCTCGATTGCCCGCGGCTACCTGGGCTATGGCTTGCCGCATGCCGACCTGATTCAGGAAGGCAATATCGGCTTGATGAAAGCCGTGAAACGTTTCGATCCGGACCAGGGCGTGCGCCTGGTGTCGTACGCCATGCACTGGGTGAAAGCCGAGATGCATGAGTACATCCTGAAAAACTGGCGTCTGGTCAAGGTCGCGACGACAAAAGCCCAGCGCAAGCTGTTCTTCAACCTGCGCAGCCACAAGACGGGCCTGGACGCGATGACGCCGAAGCAAATCGATGCGCTGGCCAAGCTGCTCGACGTGAAACGCGAAGAAGTAATCGAGATGGAAACGCGCTTGAGCGGCCGCGACATCGCCCTGGAATCGCCCACCGACGATGAAGACGACAAGTTTTCGCCGATCGCCTACCTGTCGTCGGAACAAAGCGAGCCGACCAAGGTACTGGAAGCGAAGCAAGTGACGCGCCTGCAATCGGAAGGCCTGGAAACGGCCCTGGGCAAACTCGACGCCCGCTCGCGCCGCATCATTGAGGCACGCTGGCTGGCCAACGACGACGGTTCCGGCGCTACGCTGCACGCTTTGGCAGAAGAGTTCGGCGTATCGGCCGAGCGCATCCGCCAGATCGAAGTGGCGGCGCTGAAAAAAATGAAGGGCGCTCTGGCCGCTTACGTGTAATCGAAAGCAAGAGACGCAATGCAAAAGGCGCCGCAAGGCGCCTTTTAGTTTTACAGTTTGATGTTTATCAACAGATAAACATTGTCAGCCTTTATGCTGCAGCCAAGCCCTTGGTGATCAGCTCGGCGACCAATTCATTCAGATCCGTGTCGCGCTCCTTGGCCAGGGTCTGCAATTGCAACACCAGATCGCTGTTCAGCTTGACGGCGAAGGGCACCAGGCCCAGGGCCTGATCGCGCTTGCGCTGCTCGCGGCGGTCGACGACCACCGCTTCCTTACCGAATGCACCGGCGCCGGGAACATTCATCTTTCCCATCAGTTTCTTGGCATCGCTTTTCGCCAGGGCAGTTTTTTTCATGGTTGTTTCCTGATTTTCAAAACAGCCATTCTACGCAGTAATCGGCGCGCCGCGTGGCCGGCGCATCAATTCATCCTCAGCATGCCTGTGGTGCGCCGGGAAAATATCATTTTGTTATTATTATCCCATGCGCGGAGGCCGCGCCGGGGACGCTCCACCTGAAAGGAAAAATATGCATTACCTCCATGACTCCTATCGTCGCTGGCTATTACCCATAGTCATCGCCTGCCTGGCCGTGCTGGCCGGCTGCGGCGCGGCCGGCAGCGCCGGCGACGCAGAAAACACGCCGCGCAACGTCAGCCACGTGCTCTCGCCGGGCGAACAAGTCGCCATCACGGCCACCGATACCCTGAAACTGGAGCGCGTCAACGACAGCCGCTGCCGCAAGGGCGCCGTGTGCGTGTGGAAAGGTTACGTCAGCTACAGTTTCAGTTTGCTCAACAGCGCGGGCGCCACGGATATCGTGCTGTCCGATTCCATGCCCGGGGCCGCCAGTTCCGTCACCGTCAAGCACCTGACGTTCACCCTGCTCGACGTCGACCCGGCCACGCCGCCCGCCCTGAACGCGGCCGAGCCCACCTATCGGGTCAAGGTGAAGATCACGCAGGGCGCGCTGCCCCGCTAAACGCTAGGCATCGTGGCGCTGGCGGCTGTCGCCGGGCGCCTGCTGCCGCTCAAGCATGCCGTAATCGCGCACCACGCCGGCGATGCGCAGCCGGTAATCATCAAACACGCCGTGCCGGCCGGCCGATTGCGCCGCGCGGTGCGCTTCCAGTTGCCGCCACTGGGGCAGCGCCGCCTCGTCGCGGAAAAACGAGAGCGACAACAATTTACCCGGCTCACTCAGGCTGCTGAAGCGTTCGATGGAAATGAAACCGTCGACCTCATCGAGCAAGGGCCGCAGCGCGGCGGCCAGTTCAAGATACTGCTGGCGCCCTTCGGCGCTGGGTCAGACTTCAAAAATCACGGCGATCATGTCACTTCTCCCGGGAGAAAGACCGGGATGCGCGCGTTCAGCGATGGCAGATAAGACCACGCCAGCGGCAAGCGTTCCAGCGCACCGGCCCACGCCTGCAGGCAGGCCGTGGCGATGGTGTGCGCGATGGACTGGCCCGGACAGACGTGGCGGCCATGGCCAAAGCCTGGCGCCGCAAGCCCGCCAGCATCATGGACGGCGCTGGCCAGCACGACGACGATCATCTGCCCGGCCGGCACGCGCACGCCATTGAACTCCACGTCTTCCGCCGTGTAGCGGCGCGTGTTGTGAATGGAGGGATTATGCCGGCTGACCTCGCGCAGCATGGCCGGCCACTGCTCGGGCGCGGCACGCGGTTGCGTGGACAGTTCCGGTTGCGCGCGCAAGGCCACGACGGCATTGCCCAGCAAGCCGGCCGTGGCGTCGCAGGTCTGCGACAGCAAGCCCACCAGATTGGCCGCCATGCCGCCCGATGCGTGCCAGCCTGCCTGCCCTGCCCCGGCCACGACGTCGTGCAACAAACTGCCGGGCAAGGCCTGCCCCTCGCGCAGCAGCACCGAGAAGCGTTGCAATAGCGCCTCGGCTGCCGCCTGAGCGCCGGCCAGTTGCGCGCCATTGCTCAGCGGCGACAGACAGGCAACAAATTCGCGCGTCCAGGCGGCCAGCGCCGGCCATTGCGCTGGCGCAAAACCCAGCAAGTCAGCCACGGCAAACAGGGGCAGTTCGAAAATCGCATCGTTCAGCCGGGCAGCGCTGCCGGGCAGCTGCGCTTGCGCCAGATGCAGGGTGCGCGCATGCAGGCGCGCCAGGTCCACCCGGTCCAGCGCGCGCGCCAGCACCTGTTTCGGCACGGCATGCCGCTCGCCATCATTCATGCGCACCAGTTCGGCGAAGATCGTGCCGCACGGCGTGCCGGCCAGCGTGTGCGGCACGGCTAGTGCCGGTGGGCGCACGCGGCAAGCGGGATGCGCCAGCACGGCCCGCACGCCGGCTGCGCCCGTCGCCAGCCAGCAGTCGAGTGACGCATCGAAGCGCAGGGCCGGGCCATCGGCCAGGCGGCGATAGTAGTCATACGGCGCCGCGTGGGTGACGGCGGAAAAAGGGTCGGTGGGGTCGATAACAAAGTCGGTGGGCGGCATGCGCATTCCATTGCAGTGAGGTGGGGACACGAGTATGCTGCCCCTTCCACCACAACACTTCGCCCACGAACGAATCATGGATGACAGCCCCCGTCGCCACACGGCCGATGTACGCCTGGCGCAGCTGGCCGGCGCCATCGCCGAACCGGCGCGCGCGCGTATGCTGTGCAGCCTGCTCGATGGCCATGCGCGCACGGCCACGGAATTGGCAGCGCTGGCCGAGGCAGGCGCCTCGACGGCCAGCGCCCATCTGGCGCGCCTGCGCGATGATGGCTTGCTGTCAATGGTGGCGCAGGGCAAGCACCGCTATTACCGCCTGGCCAATGCAGAGGTGGCACGGGCGCTGGAAGCGCTGCTGGTGGTCGCCGGCGTGCCGGCAACGCCCTTTACGCCCACCACGCCGGACCGCTTGCGCCATGCGCGCACCTGTTACGACCACATGGCAGGCACCGTCGCCGTCACCGTGCACGACCAGTTGCACGCGCAAGGCTGGCTGCTGGACGATGGGGGAGAATATCGATTGTCGGAAGCGGGTGCGGCCGGCATGGCGGCGCTGGGCATCGACGTGCCGCAGCTGCAGCTGCAGCGCCGCCGCTTCGCCTGTGCCTGCCTGGACTGGAGCGAACGGCGCGCCCACCTGGGCGGCGCGCTGGGGGCCGCCATTCTGCAGCTGGCCCTGCGCCAGCGCTGGGCCGAGCGCGAACTCGACAGCCGTGCCCTGCGCCTGACGCCCGCCGGCGAGCGGCGCCTGCTGGCCGCATTTACCTGCCCAGAGCCATGTGGCAGCTGAATCCGAGCGGAACATTCGCTACCATCTGCCGCTGGCTGCTGCCGATAGCGGCATCCGGCCTGAGCATGCGCGTGTCCATCGTCGCCGGCATCGCCACGGCTGTCATGCTGCGCCATTGACTGGCGCTCCCCGCCCCGCTTTTGAGCAGACGCCAGGGCGAGGAAGTATTCATCTGCCGGGATAGCGTCCAAGCACCGACAAGTTTGCTAGAATCGCACACGTTTCCGTCCGTATCCCAAGCCATGACTACGCACAGATCGCGCATGCATCCACACTGGTTCACCCCATTTTTCCTCCTTGCACTGCTGAGCGGCTGCACGGTACTCGCCCTGCGCCCCAACAGCGGCGTCGAAAACCGCACGTTTACCGTGCAGGAAACACCGTGCCTGCGCATTGACGCACCCAAGGCGCGCATCCAGAATCCCATGCCCAGCGACCATTTCATCGGCATCGCCCTGTCCGGCGGCGGCAGCCGCGCAGCCAATTTCTCGGCCGCCTCGCTGGAACAGCTGGAGCAGTTCGGCCTCGTCAGCGGCGCCTCGGCCATCTCCGGCGTCTCGGGCGGCGCCATCGCGGGCGGCTACTATGCGCTGCATGGCAAGCAAACGGACTGGCCCTTGCTGCGCAGCAAGCTGAAAACGGATTTCTTCGGCCAGACCATTTTGAAACCCGCCAACCTGACAACGATGTTGTTGACGAACAAGACGCGTACCTCCTTCCTGTCCGACGTGTTCGATGATGTGCTGTACGACAAGAAAACCTACCAGGACTTGCCGCATGACGGCCCCATCTTCCTGGCCAACGCGACGGACGCCACCGATGGCGGCAAGCGCGTGGTGTTTTCCTATGAGTATTTTTACGCCACCCTGCATTCGCCGATCCAGGATATCCGCCTGGCCACGGCCGTGGCCACCTCGGCCGCCTTTCCCGGCGTGTTCGATTCCGTCACCTTCGAGCGTTTCCGGCCGAAAAACAGTTTCGTGCCGGAACTCGGTTCCGAATCGCGCGAATCGCCGTCCTATGTACATCTGTTCGACGGTGGCGCGGCCGACAACCTGGGCGTGGAAACCCTGTGGGACGTGGGCCTGACGCAGCTGTACGGCAACGACATGGCCGTCGTGCCGCCGCGCCTGAACAGCAAGCCCTTCATCCTCATTTCCATCGATGCCAACGCGCCCAATTCCAGCGCCGTCTTTGAAAAAATGTCGGACGAGCGCCAGCCGCTGGACCGCATCTTCAACAAGAATATCTACGATGCCGTCGACGCCCTGTTTTCGCGCCAGCGCAAGGAAAACCTCGTCAAGATGGGCTTTGGGCAAGCCCGCTTCGATACCATCACGCATGAAAACTTTGGCGACCTGAGCCAGAAATTCGTCAAGGGCAAGCGCACCTCGGCCTTTGCCATTCCCGTGCTGTGCCGGCCCCATCTGGGTCAGTACCGCTGCGAAGTGGATGCAGCCGATCCCTTGCCGGGCCAGATCCGCACGCGGCTGGAAGGTTTTGCCTGGCATATTTCCATCGACCAAATCGCCTCGCTGGCGCTGCGCCTGTCCAGCGGCGATGCGCAAGTCGACGGCGCGCGCAAGGAAGAGCGCGCCGCCCTGGTCAAGCTGCAACGTCTGGCCACGCAGACGAAAACCCATCTGAAGCTGACGGGTCCGGAAAACTGCAGCCCGGACGTCTTGCAAGCAGCCCTGTACAGCGCCGCGCGCGTGCTGATCCTCGACGACGAGGAATCGCGCTTCGCCCTGTGCGACTACATGCTGGCGGGCCAGCTGATCAATGACGACACCGTCTGCAAGCAGCGCTATGTGCACGCCGTGCCGCGCTTCGCCATCGAAAGCGAAGATTTGCAGTACCGCAACCTGAGTTCGGATGGCAATTCGGTCAACGTACCCATCCGCTGCAAGAAGTGAGCGCGCAAAAGAAAACCCGCACGATCGCTCGTGCGGGTTTAGCGCAAGGATTCCAAGCGCCCGGTTGACTTAGATCAACCGACTACGCCTGCGCATGTAGCTGCGGCTTAATGCGCCTTCCAGTTCCTGCTCCGTTTTATGCTGGTTCACCGTGTACATGGCCCACAGGGCCGCCGGCGCCCAGCCGATCACAGTGCACTGCAAGATCAAGGCGGCGGCACCGGCCAGCGGGCGCCCCAGCATGAAAAACGTGAGACACGGAAGTAGCAAGGCTATCAGCAATCGCATCACGACATACTCTCCTAAACTTAGAGCAGCGGACAAGGGCCGGTATCCGGTCCGTCCCCCGCCCGCTGCGTACTGCTCCTTATAGATGCACGGCTATCTGCGGCATCAAGTCGTCGAAAGTGCGACCGTTGCCGTTTTCGCCGATGGCGTGCATCTTCCATTCGCCGTTATGGCGGTACAGCTTGGCCATGATCTGTGCCGTGTGAGTTCCTTGCACAGACAGGTTGAAACGCGCGACTTCCTGGTTATTGCTGGCATTCAAGATGCGGCAATAGGCGTTTTCCACCTGCGAGAAGTTCTGGCCAGTAAAGCTGTTGACGGTGAAGACCAGACTTTTCACGTGCGCCGGCACTGCCGACAGATCGACATTTATCTGTTCGTCGTCGCCATCGCCCGCGCCCGTGCGGTTGTCGCCCGTGTGAACGATGCTGCCGTCCTTGCTTTTCAGCTGGCGGAACCAGACGATGTCCGACGTTCCCTTGTTTTCATCGAACATGACGCACGAAGCGTCCAGGTCGACGGCTTCCGTCTTCGAACCGAAACCAAGGAAACCCTTGGTCTTGACGGCATCCCAGCCCAGGCCCATGGTGATACGGGTCAGGGTGGCACCAGCTTCTTTGTCCAGAGAAATCTTCTGGCCTTTGCTCAATTTGACAGACATACGCATTGCTCCTGTTTGGTTAATTGCATCAAGTAATCATTACGCCGGCTTGCTTTGCGTCCAGGCGAGGAAGGCCGCGCGGTTGCGCGAGCACACGAGGATTTTCCCAGTGCCTGAAAACTTCAGCACCATGCCTTCGCCGCTGGTCTGGCTATTGATCAAATTGCCCAGAAAGCCGCCGCTGCTGCCGGTCGTCATGGAAATGTCGTATTGCAGGCGGTTGTCCCAGCACACGACGTGCGAGTTATCGATCACCACGTCCTTGCCAGGCGTCACTTCGAGTATCGACATCGCGCCAAAACCGGACACCGCCAGCTGGCCGCTGCCTGCCGTCTCGGTGATGAAAAAACCACCGCTCTGGGCAAACAGCGCATTGCCAAGGCTTTGCGTGCGCACCTTCAATTCCACGCCAGCACTGGCCGCCACGAAGGCGCCGTCGCTGATCATGTATTGCTGGACGCCCACCTCGAGCACCCGCATCGCGCCAGGCAAAGTGGGTGACAGCAGGCAGTCGCCGTCGCCCCGCATGGCCTCGATATGCTGCTGAAAGAACGATTCCCCGTTGGCAAAGGTGCGCATCAGCGCAGCGCCTATGCCGCCCGTCATCTTGCCTTTCAGCTCAAGATTGGTTTCCATCATCACCATCGCGTTCGATTCACAATAAATCTTCTCGCCCTTGGCCAGCGACACATGCAGGAAGGGATCGACGTCCCCGGTAATATTGAACACTGGCATATCTGTTCCTTCCTCAACGCAGTGATGATGGGAGCGCTCCAGACAGCGGACCGCCCTGATCGTTTACAACTTAAACACCGACGCCAAAGGAGGCGGCGAGTGGGCCCAGGCCGCCCTGGTAGCCCTGGCCGATGGCCTTGAATTTCCAATCGGCGCCATTGCGGTAGATTTCACCGAAGACCATGGCCGTTTCCGCCGAACCGTCTTCCGACAGATCGAAGCGGGCGATTTCCGTGTTGCCATTGGCGTTGACGCAGCGCACGTAGGCCTTCGACACCATACCAAAGTTTTGCTTGCGCGCTTCGGCATCGTGTATCGTCACGCAGACGGCGATCTTGTCGATCTCGGCTGGCACCGCAGCCAGGTCGACGATGACGGTTTCATCGTCGCCATCGCCGGCGCCGGTGGTGTTGTCGCCCGAGTGGGTGACGGAACCGTCGCTCGATTTCAGGTTGTTGTAAAAAATCATGTCGACGTCGGCGCGTACCTTGCCGTCGGCCTTCAGCAGGAACACGGAGCCGTCGATGTCGAACGCGGCGCCATCGGTGGCGCGGGCATCCCAGCCCAGGCCGATGATCATCTTCGAAATGCCGGGGGCTTCTTTGCTCAGGTTGACGTTGCCGCCTTTTTGCAGACTGATTGCCATGATGTATTTCTCCTATGTGGGTTGTGTATGACCAAACACCTGGCGCCCTCCACCGGCCTGACTCCCCAGGCCGGCGGCGACGCTTGCTACAACTTGCCGACAAACGGGTGTATCGTTTGCCGCGCATTCTTTACACTGCTGTTGCCTTGACCGGCTCCAGCGCTTGCGTCTGGCCTTCTTCGAGGGCCATCCTGCGCTTGTAGCGGATCGACGACCACAGCGAGGCGAGAATGAAGGCCACGCCAATCAGACCCGTGAAGATCTCGGGAATGTGGAACTTCATGCTGACCAGCATGATCACGGCCAGGATACCGATCGCATAGTGCGCGCCGTGCTCCAGATAAACGAACTCGTCGAGCGTGCCCTTGCGCACCAGGAAGACCGTCATCGAACGCACGAACATCGCGCCGATTGCCAGGCCCAGCATGATGATCACGACATCCTTGGTGATGGCAAACGCGCCGATCACGCCGTCAAAGCTGAACGATGCATCGAGCACTTCCAGGTACAGGAAGCCGCCAATACCGCCGCGCTTGACGATGTCGCCCATGTTGCCGTCGCCGTTATCGCCTTCCAGCAAGCCACTGATCACATCAACGCCCACATAAGTCAAAATACCCCACAGGCCGGCCGTCAAGACCACCAGCTTCTGGCCTTCGTCGATCATCGACAGGCTGGCCATCAGGGTACCCAGCGCGATCATCACGGAAATCGACGAGATCTTGCCCAGGGCGCCCAGTTTTTCTTCAATACGGCCCAGCCAATGCGTTTCTTTTTCCGCGTCCAGCAAGAAGTTCAGGAACACCAGCAGCAGGAAGATGCCGCCGAATGCCGCCACTTCCGCGTGGTGATTCGTCAGGTGCATCGAATACTGCTCCGGATTGCTCAAGGCCAGATTCCATACTTCCAGCAAGCCCAGGTCCGCCGCTTGCGCCACGATGACCAGCGGGAACAGCAAGCGCATGCCGAAGACGGCGATGATGATACCCACGCCGAGGAACAGGTTTTGCCAGAACTTGTCCCAGTTCTTTAACACGGAAGCATTCACCACCGCGTTGTCAAACGACAGCGAGACTTCCATCACGCCCAGGATCACCGCAATGCCCAATGCCGACAGCATGGTCGACACGCCACCGTGCGTGTAACCCCACCAGGCGGAAATGCCCAGGCAGATAAATGTCACTAGAAATGACATTCTGAAGTGTTTCATCGATAGTTCCCCTTTATCCACATTCAATGGAACGTAGTATAAGGACATGTGGCACATTTAAAAATGGAAGATAATGGAAGCATTACTTCGTAAAAACAGAAGATAGAGGATGCAGCGATGAAAACCACGGGTTTCAATTACCGCCATTTGTACTTCTTTTGGGTGGTCGCCAAGGAAGGCGGCGTGACGCGCGCGGCCGAACGCCTGGGACTGGCCGTGCAAACCATCAGCACCCAGTTGGCCCTGCTGGAAAAGGAACTGGGCAGATCCCTGCTGCAGCCGCAGGGAAGGCGTTTGGTGCCGACGGAAGCGGGCCGGCTGGCGCTCGGCTATGCGGACCAGATTTTCCTGCTGGGCGAGCAGATGCAGGATGCGCTGGCAGATACCGACGCGGAAAAGATGCGCCTGACGGTGGGCATTTCCGATTCCCTGCCGAAACTGATGGCCTACCGCATGCTCGACGCCACGCGCAGCCTGGACCAGCCCGTCAAACTGGTGTGCCTGGAAGACGAATTTGAGTCCCTGCTGGCCGACTTGGCCCTGCACAAGCTGGACCTGGTGTTGACGGACCGCGCCGTGCCGGCCGGCGCCAGCCTGCGCGTGTCCAGCCACCTGTGGGGGGAAAGCGCCATGAAGCTGTTCGCCATCCCCGCGCTGGCCGCGCAATACCGCGACAATTTCCCGCACAGCCTGCACGGCGCGCCCTTTTTACTGCCGGCGCGCAATAACGCGCTGCGCGGGCGCATCGACGAATGGATGGTGCAGCAAGGCGTGCGCCCCGACGTGGTCGGTGAATTCGAGGATAACGCCATGCTCAACGCGTTTGGCCGCAAGGGCCTGGGCCTGTTCTTTGCCTCGGCCAGCCTGGCCGACGAGATCGAGGAGCAATTCGGCGCCGTGCTGGTGGGCGACGCCTCGTCCCTGCGCGAACAGTTTTACGTCATCTCGAACGAGCGCAAGATCATGCACCCGGCGCTGGACGTGATCCTGGCGGCCATCCAGCGCTCGCCGAAGATTCACAAGGAAACCTGATAAATCCATTCGAAAATAACGTTTGAATAATCAATCAAAAGCGATTGTAATGAAGCCTGAGACAAACACGCGCCTGTCCCTCGCCGGAAAGGCGCGATCACCATAAAAAACAGGAGCGGCAGCATGTCCACGGCAGACAAGACGATCGATATACCCGATCTCATCAATAACAACAAGATCGGCTCCTTCCAGATCGGCATGCTGATACTGTGCGGGCTATGCGTCATCATGGATGGCTTCGACGTGCAAGCCATGGGTTATGTGGCGCCCGCCATCATTGCCGACTGGCATGTCAGCAAGGCCAACCTGGGCCCCGTGTTTGGCGCGGGCCTGCTGGGCATGCTGGTCGGCTCGCTCGTCTTCAGCATCACGGCCGACAAGTTCGGCCGCCGTCCCGTGCTGATCGGCTCGACCATCTTCTTTTCGCTGTGCATGCTGGTCACGCCGCTGGCCACCAACATCGAGCAATTGCAGCTGATCCGTTTTATCACGGGACTGGGCCTGGGCGCCGTGATGCCGAACGCCATGGCGCTGGCGGGCGAATACAGCCCCCTGCGCAAGAAAGTCACGCTGATGATGCTGGTCTCCTGCGGCTTTACCTTGGGCGCCGTGCTCGGTGGGCTGTTGTCCGCCGCGCTGATTCCCGCCTTCGGCTGGCAATCCGTGTTTTACGTGGGTGGCGTGGTGCCGCTGGTGATCGGCGTGCTGATGTTCTTCCTGCTGCCGGAATCGATGCAATTCCTGGTATTGAAGAAACGCAAGCTGGACAAGGTGGCGCAGTGGTTGAAACGCATCGACCCGACGGTGACCATCACGGCCGACACGCAATACGTCGTGCATGAAAAGGCACACAAGGGCGCGCCCGTGCTGCAATTGTTTACGGACGGCCGCGCGAAGATGACGATCTTGTTGTGGGTCATCAACTTCATGAACTTGCTCAATTTATATTTCCTGTCGAACTGGCTGCCGACGATCGCCAAGGAAGCGGGCCTGTCCACGGCCAACGCCGTGCTGGCCGGCACGGCCCTGCAAGTGGGCGGCACCATCGGCACCCTCGTCATGGGCCAGCTGATCGACCGTTCCAGCTTCCGCCGCATCCTGCTGCCGTGCTTCCTCGTTGCCGCAGTCGCCATTGCCCTGATCGGCCGTCCCGACGTGTCGCTGGCCTTCCTCTTCATCACCATCTTCATCGCGGGCTTTTGCGTGGTGGGCGGTCAACCTGCCGTGAATGCCCTGGCGGCCAGCTATTACCCGACCACCCTGCGCTCGACGGGCATAGGCTGGAGCCTGGGCATCGGGCGCATCGGCTCCATCATCGGCCCCGTGCTCGGTGGCGAGCTGATCCGCCTGAACTGGCCCAACAGCACGATTTTCCTCGTCCTCGCCATCCCCGCCATCGTCTCGGCCGTCATGGTCTTTTGCATGCGCGGCGGGCCGCAAACGGCCGCCCAAGAGTAAGGTCCCCGGCCGCGCGCCCGCCGCTACCAGGCGGCGTGCGCGGCTAAATTAGGCTATGGTGGCCTTCGTCGTTTAAGATGACGTTTTACCAGCCCATCTTCTGCGCCCCCATGCACAATGTCTTGCTAGTCCTGCTCGCCCTCTTCCTGGTCGCGCTGAACGGTTTTTTTGTTGCCGCCGAGTTTGGCATCGTCACATTGCGACGCACGCGCATCCGCGCCATCGCCAAGACACAGGGATTGCGGGGCAGCATCCTGGCCAAGGTGCATGGCCAGCTGGACGCCTACCTGTCCGCCTGTCAGCTGGGCATTACCCTGGCGTCGCTGGGCCTGGGCTGGGTCGGCGAACCGGCGTTTGCCGGCTTGCTGGAACCCGTGTTCGGCGCCGTCGGCATCACCTCGCAAGAGCTGATACACGGCGTCTCCTTCGTCGTCGCCTTCAGCGTCATTTCCTTCCTGCACATCGTCGTGGGCGAACTGGCGCCCAAATCGATGGCCATCCGCAACCCGGAAGCCGTCGGCCTGTGGAGCGCGATTCCCCTGTATGGTTTCTATTGGGCCATGTATCCGGCCATTTACCTGCTCAACGCCAGCGCCAACTGGGTGCTGCGCATGGCGGGCCTGTCCGGCAAGGGCGGCCACGATGCCCATTACTCGTCCGAAGAACTCAAGCTGATCCTGCGCACCAGCCAGCCCGGCGAGAAGTTTACGCGCGACGAACGCAACATTCTGGCCCAATCGCTCGATTTCGAACAGATGACGGTGTCGGACCTGATGCGCCCGATCAATGAAGTGATCGCCCTGCACGCCTCGAGCACGCTGGAAGAAAATCTCGACACGGTGCTGCGCAACCGCTTCAGCCGCTACCCGTATTTCGACATGAATGAAGACGATGTGCTGGGCGTGGTGCACTTGAAAGACCTGTTTTTTGCCCAGCAGGCGGGCAAACCGATCAGCTCGCTCACGCCGTTTTTACGTCCCGTGGACATCATTTCCGCGCGCACACCGGCGCTGGAACTGTTCCGCCGTTTCCGCGATGGAGCGCCCCACTTCGCCCTGATCGGCGAAAAGGGCAAGCGCCCGCTGGGTTTCATCACGCTCGATAACTTGCTCGGCGCCATGGTCGGCGAAATCCGCGATGAATTCCGCCGCAATGAAAACGACTGGCTCAAGCAAAGCGACGGCACCCTGATCGGCAAGGCCAGCATGCCCATCTTCTCGCTCGAACGCATTCTCGGCATCGATATTGAAAACGAGGAGCTGGGACTGGATGATGTGGAATCGGTGGGTGGCTTGATCATGGTCAAGCTGGGGGATATTCCGAAGCAGGGCCAGCGCATCACCTTTGTCGACTTCGACATCGTCGTCAAGAAGATGAACGGGCCCCGCATCGTGCTCATCAAGGTGATCCCCAAGCAGGAGCGGGATCTGGATGCGGACTTACGCGATTAATCTTTTTTCAAGGTAAGCGTATCTTTGCCCTGCGGCACGGTGGTCTCGCCCAGCGTCCACGTTTGCAGCAGGCTGTACAGCACCGCCAGCAGGGTCGGCCCGATGAAGATGCCGACGAAGCCGAAGGCCAGCACGCCGCCCAGCACGCCCAGCAGCACCAGCAAAAACGGCAGGCTGCTGCCGCGGCTGATCAACATGGGTTTGACCACATTGTCCACGCCGCTGATCAGCAGCGCGCCCCATACCAGCATGAAAATGCCCCAGCCCGTCTGCCCGTCCGTAAACAGCCAGATGGCGGCGCCGCCCCAGATCAGCGGCGGCCCCACGGGGATCAGCGAAAAGATGAAGGTGGCCACGCCCAGCAGCGCCACGGCGGGCACGCCGGCGATCAGAAAACCCACCACGGCCACCAGGGCCTGCGCCAGCGCCGTGCCCAGCAAGCCGTACATGACGCCGCGCACGGTGCGGCTGATGGTCAGGCCCACGCCCGGCGCGCTGTTGCCGATGATGCGGCCGGCGCCCGTCATCAGGGCACGGCTCAGTTGCTGGCCATCGCGGTAGAGGAAGAAGCTGACAAACACGGCCAGGCTGGTCTGCGCCAGGCCCGTGCCCAGCAAGATGCCGCCGGAAGCGAGGAAATGGCGCGCCGGCTCCAGCATGGTCTTACCCAAATTCAATAATTCCTCGCGGTCGTCCAGCAGGCGGCGCACGTAACCATCGACGGTTTCGCCCACCACGGGGATGCTTGCCAGCCAGGCCGGCGGATGCAGGCCGCCCGATTCCAGCGCCGTGCGCAACTGTTCATAGATGCGCGAGACATTGTCGGCCAGGTTGTAGGTGACGAGGGCCAGCGGCAGCACGATGACCAGCACCAGGGACAGGGTCATGATGGCGGCCGCCCAGTTGCGCCGGCCTTTCAGGCGCTCGAGCAGCAGCAGATACAGGGGCCAGCTGGAAATGCCCACGCAGGCGGCAAACAGCATGGCGGCCAGGAAAGGCCGCAAGACGAAAAAGCAGCCTATCAACAAGAAGATGATGGCTGCCAGGCGGGCGTGAGGCTCGAAACGTTTGTCCATGTACCGCATATCCTGAAGATGGCGCCTGGGGGCGCGACCGGGTCAGGATAGCAGAAGTTTAAGATCGTGCGCGATGGCGGCGGGTTTTTCGCCGTGGCGCACGAACAGGCGGATCTTGCCTTCGCGGTCGAATACATAGGTGCCGGCCGTGTGGTCGACCGTGTAGCTGCTATCCGTTTCGCCCTCGACCTTGGCGTAATACACCTTGAATTCCTTGGCCACCTTGGCCGTCGCGGCCGCATCGCCATACAGGCCCACAAAACGCTTGTCGAAGGCGGGCACGTATTGCGCCAGCAAGGCTTGCGTGTCGCGCTCGGGGTCGACGGTGACGAACAGCACTTGCACCTGGTCCGCCTGCGGGCCCATTTCCTGCATCACCTGTGCCATGTCGGCCATGGTCGTGGGGCACACATCCGGGCATTGCGTGTAGCCAAAGAACATCAGCACCAGCTTGCCCTTGTAGTCGGCCAAGGTGCGCGGGTGGCCCGTGTGGTCCGTCAGTGCGAACTCGCGCGCGTAGCCCAGGCCCGTCACGTCCGTATTCTTGAATTCCAGCTTGGTCGCGGCAGGTTTGCCGCAACCGGCGAGGACGGCGACCAGGGCGGCGGCCAACAACAAGGTCAGGTATTTTTTCATGTTCCGAGGGGAATGTAGTGGTCGACCAGCAGGGCCGCGAACAGCAATGCCAGGTAAATGATGGAATAGGTAAACGCTTTGCGCGCGATCAAATCCGTGTAGTGGCGGTACATCTTCCACGCGTAATACAGGAAGCCGGCGTTCAGCAGCACGGCCGAGGCCAGGTAGATCAGGCCGCTCATGCGCACGGCAAAGGGCAGCAAGGTGGTGGCGGCCAGCGCGATCGAGTACAGCCAGACGTGGAATTGCGTGAATTTCAAGCCGTGCGTGACGGGCAGCATGGGCAAGCCCGAGCGCGCGTAATCGTCGCGGCGGTACATGGCCAGGGCCCAGAAATGCGGCGGCGTCCAGACAAAAATGATCAAGACCAGCAGCCACGCCTGCATCGGCACGTCGTTGGCCACGGCAGCCCAGCCCAGCGCGGGTGGCATGGCGCCGGACAGGCCGCCGATGACGATGTTTTGCGGCGTGGCCGGTTTCAGCACCATGGTGTAGATCAAGGCATAGCCAACAAAGGTGACAAAGGTCAGCCACATGGTCAGCGGATTGACGAGGTTGTACAAAATCGCCATGCCCAGGCCGCCGATCACCAGCGCGAACACCACCGTCTGCTTGACGCTGATGTCGCCCATGGCCATGGGGCGGCGCGCCGTGCGGGCCATGCGCGCATCGATTTCACGCTCGGCCAGGCAGTTGACGGCAAACGCGGCGCCGGCCAGCAGCCAGATGCCCAGGGTGCCGAACACCACCGCGCGCCAGTCAGGCAACTCCTCGCTGGCCAGGAACATGCCGATGACGGCGCAAAACACGGCCAGTTGCGTCACGCGCGGCTTGGTCAGCGCCCAGTACTGGGCGATGCGGGGGGAAGGTTTACGGCGGATGGTCTGAGTAGTCATTTATGCGGTACGGGAAAGACTGGCTGGTGCCGTGGGCACTGTCGCGGAGGCGCAAGCGCGCTCAACAGTGCGCGCAACATCGAGTTGGAATTTAGCCTTGTAGTTTAACATGGTCAGCAACAACACGAGCAGCGCCGCCCCGCCGTTATGCAGGACGGCAATCGACAATGGCCAGCTCAGGTAAATCGTCGCCAGGCCCGTGGCTGCCTGCAAGGCCAGCACCAGCGCAAGCCAGCGCGCCGTGCCGCGCAGGGACGGCAGGCTCCACGCGCGCAACACCGTATAGCCGACACCGGCCAGCACGATGAAGGCGAAGTTGCGGTGCACCCAGTGGATGGCCGTCAGCGCCGAAAACGGCAAGTAATGGCCGGCGGCCGTCTTGCCCAGCTCGCGCCACAAATGGAAACCATGCTCGAAATCCATCTCTGGAATGACTTTTCCGCCGCACAAGGGGAAATCCGTGCAAGCCAGGGTGGCGTAGTTGGTGCTCACCCAGCCGCCCAGCGCGATCTGCACGGTCAAGAGCAGCAGCGACAGGACGGCCAGCGCGCGCACGGGACGCAGCACGGCAGCGTCCGCATCGGCGCGCAGCAGAGGTTTGACGGCGTGATCCTGGCGCCCGCCCAGCCACGTCAGCATGGCCAGCAAGCCCATGCCCAGCAGCAAGTGGATGGTGACGATGACCGGTTGCAGCTTCAGGGTCACGGTCCAGGCGCCGAACGCGCCCTGCAGGCAGACGAACAGGAACAACGCCGTCGGCAGCGCCGGGGCGAACTCTGCGCGTTTGCTCTTGCGCCACTGGCGCCACGCCTGCACCATCATCGCCACGATCAGCACGCCGATGGCCATGGCCAGGTAGCGGTGCGTCATTTCGATCCACGCTTTCACCACCGTCACGGGTCCCGTCGGCATCAGGGTTTGCGCCGCCACGATGTGCTCGTGCGCGAGGAAAGGATTGGCCGAGCCATAGCAGCCTGGCCAGTCAGGACAACCGAGACCGGAATCGGACAGGCGCGTAAAACCACCAAACATGATCAGGTCGACCGTCAAAAAGACGGCGATCCACACCAGCTTGCGGTATTTATTGGCGTCTGCGGATACCCACACCATGGTCAAGGGCAGCAGCGCCACCAGCAAACCTGTCAAGCCCAGCTGGGCCAGCGCGGAGAGATGCATCGTCGGCATGCAGACTCCTCAACCGATCGCCGAAGCTTTGAGCAGCTTGGCGATATCTTTCTTGATCTTGTTCGGGTCCGCATCTTTCGGGAAGCGCATCATCAGATTGCCCAAGGGATCGATCAAATACAAATGCTCGCTGCTCTTGCCGCCCGCCTCCACGGGCAACCAGGCTTTCAGGGCGTCATTATTCACGCGCAGCATGCTGGTGCCGTCGAATTCGCGCATCACCAGGGTGTCGAGCGGCTGCGCATCGGTCACCAGCCAGACTCTTTCCAGGCGTTCGCGTTCCTTGCCTTGCATGAGGCGCAATTGTTGCATGTCAAACAATTGCTTCTTGCACGCGGCTTGGCAATCGGACGGTCCCGTCTGCAGCAGCACCCACTTGCCCTTGAATTGCGCCAGCGGAGCGGCCTTGCCGTCGAGTTCCGTCACCTGCAGCTGCGCTTCGGGTATCGGGTGCAAGCGGGGATCGATCAGGGCGCCATAGTTGTTGCGGCCCGTGGGCTTGATGATGTAATACGTAAAATACGAGGCGATGATGGGGAAGGCGCACACAGCCACCACGGCCAGCAGTTTCCAGCGTCCGCTGTTCTGCGTCTGTTTCTCGGGGCTGTCTTGCGTTGCTTCAGGGCTGTTTGTTTGCACGTCGAAATCCTGTAAAGACAAAAAATAAAAAAGCCATCAGTGCCAGTGCGTACCACTGGAATGCATAGCCGCGGTGCTTGTCTGCGCCCAGGTCGGGCGCCGGCCAGTCGCGCACGGGAAGCGCGCTGGACGCTGGCGCCGCAGCCAAATCCATTGTTTGTTCGAGAAGGAAGGGCTGCAAGGCCAGGCCGCTCGTCTGGGCCAGCTGAGCGATATCGGCATTTTGCACGATGGCGTGCGGCGCCAGGGCCGGCGCCGTGCCCAGTTCCATCACGTGACCGGCGTTCAGGCGCGCGATGCCGCTAATGGTGACTGTGCCGGTGGGCGTGGCGTAATCGGGGATGCGCGTGCGCTCGGCATTGTTGCGCGGCAACCAGCCCTGCGCCACCAGCACGTGCATCTGGGAACCGTCGATCTGGAACGGCGTGAGCACGTGAAAACCCGCCTGGCCCTTGTACGGGCGGTTGTCCAGGTACACCGTCCAGGCGGGCACGAAGCGGCCCGTGACGGTGACGCGGCGATATTCGATGGCGTGCGCATCGGCCGGCAGCAAGGGCGCGGCGCTCAAGGCCAAAGGCGCGGCCTGGTTGCCCGCCGCGAGCCGGGCGGCGCGGGCGAGTTTCTCGTCGCCACGGCGCTGCTGCCATTGCGCCAAAGAGACACCCAGGGCCACCAGTAGCAGCATTACAACAAATGGAATCCATCTAAAATGGAAGCGGATACGCATTACAATGAAACCTCCTCAAGCCTGGCGCTACCATCCATGAAAATCCTCGTTGCCATTGCCTTCATCCTGATCCTGGGCAGCCTGGGCTCGGCCCTGTTCTTCCTCATGCGCGACAAGGGCAAGAGCAACCGCACCGTGCAGGCGCTGGCGCTGCGCGTGGGGCTGTCGATCACCCTGTTCCTGCTGATCCTGCTGGCGCATCATCTGGGCTACATCCAGCCGACGGGGATTCATTAAGCCCGCTCTTGCCTGATTGGCAAATTCTTCACACTAAGAAAAAAGCCGTAGCCAGGATCTCCCGGTACGGCTTTTTTTATGGTGCAGGCCGCCTAACAACGGCGCGCGCCTTGCCCCGCCATTATAACCAATACACGACCACGTACAGGCCCAGCCAGACGACGTCGACAAAGTGCCAGTACCAGGCGGCACCTTCGAAGCCGAAGTGATGCTCGGGCGTGAAGTGGCCTTTCAGCACGCGGTACAGGATGACGGAGAGCATGATGGCGCCCAGGGTCACGTGGAAGCCGTGGAAGCCCGTCAGCATGAAGAAGGTGGCGCCGTAGATGCCGGACGTCAATTTCAAGTTCAGTTCGCTGTAGGCGTGCATGTATTCGTAGACCTGGAAGCCCATGAAGACGGCGCCCAGCACGATGGTGGCAAACAGGAACAGGGCCGTCATGGCGCGGTGGCCGGCGCGCAGCGCGTGGTGCGAGATGGTCAGGGTGACGCCCGACGTCAGCAGCAAGGCCGTATTGATGGTCGGAATCCAGAACGGCGTCATGGTGGTAAATTCCTGCACCGTGCCGGCCGGGCCCGTATTACCCCAGTGGGCGGCGAAATCGGGCCAGATCACCTTGTGGTCGAGGTCGGCCAGCCACGGCATGGAAATGCTGCGCGCATAGAACAGGGCGCCGAAGAAGGCGGCGAAGAACATGACTTCCGAAAAGATGAACCAGCTCATGCTCCAGCGGAAGGAGTGGTCGATGCGCTCGCTGTACAGGCCCTGTTCCGATTCGCTGATGGCGTCGCCGAACCAGAAATACAGCACCAGCAGGATACCGGCGATGCCGATGAAGTTCAGATAGGGTCCCCACGACACGTCGTTGACCCAGGCCGAGGCGCCTACCATGGTCAGCAGCAAACTGGCGCCGCCCAGCATGGGCCAGCGCGAGGGGCCGGGCACGAAATAATAAGGTACGGCGGCGTGGTTGGAACTCATCATCATCTCCTCAAAAACTGATACGGTGGTTTTTTATAATTTATAAAACGACGAATTTAACAATCGAAATCAGGATGCCGATCAGGCAAGCCACCACCAGGAAGCCGGCGATGACGATGTGCACGGGATTGAGCTTGGCCGAATCCGTGTCGAAATCGCTCTTGCGGCGCAGACCCGTGAATGACCACACGACGGCGCGCAGCGAATACAGGAACGACGCTTTTTCAGGCTGCTTGGATTCGCCCATGGCACTCTCCTATTGGACGGCCGGCGTCTGAGCCTGGCTCAAACCGGCAATCTCGAAAAACGTGTACGACAGGGTGATGGTTTTTACCTCTTTCGGCAGGGCCGGATCGAGGAAGAACACCACCGGCATCTGCCGCGCTTCGTGGGGTTTCAAGGTCTGCTGCTTGAAGCAGAAGCACTCGACCTTCTTGAAATGCGGCGTGGCACTTTGCGGCGCATAGCTGGGGATGGCTTGCGCGTTGACGACGCGGTTTTGCGTGTTGACCACTTCATACAGAACGGTCACCAGTTCGCCCGGATGCACTTGCATGCTCGACACGGTCGGGCGGAAGCGCCAGGGCCCCTGCGCATTGCCGTCGAACTCGACGGTGATGCTGCGCGTCTTGTCGACCTGCGTATTGTTATCGTAGGCCACCGTGCCATCTTTTTGCGTCAGCACGTTGATGCCCATTACTTCGCAAATCTGCTTGTAGACGGGAATCAGGGCATAGCCAAAGCCAAACATCAGGATGGCAATGACGATCAGCTTGCCCAGCATCTTGCGGTTCAGGCCGCGTGTTTCCTGTTGCATCGGCGTCGTCACGTCAGAGCCACATGTGCTTGACGAATACGGACAGGAAGAAGAAGGCCGCCAGGGCGGCCAAGATCAGCCCGGTACGCAGATTATTCGGTTTTTTACGTTCGGTCATGACAGGCACTTTATTCAAGACGGGCCGCGCAACACGCCGGCCCGGGATACCTTATTTCACTGTCGGCGGCGTTTCAAACGTGTGGAATGGTGCCGGGCTCGGCACGGTCCATTCCAGGCCTTCCGCGCCTTCCCATGGTTTCGCTGGCGCAGCCTTGCCGCCGCGAATGGTCGGCAAGACCACGAAGAACAGGAAGTACACCTGCATCAGGCCAAAACCGAAGCCGCCGATCGAGGCGATCATGTTGAAGTCCGTGAACTGCGCCGGATAGTCGGCGTAGCGGCGCGGCATGCCGGCCAGGCCCAGGAAGTGCATCGGGAAGAAGGTCACGTTGAAGGTGATCAAGGACAGCCAGAAGTGAATCTTGCCGCGCGTCTCGTTGTACATATGGCCCGTCCATTTCGGCGACCAGTAGTAGAAGCCGGCGAACAGGGCAAACAGCGAACCGGCCACCAGCACATAGTGGAAGTGCGCCACCACATAATAAGTATCCTGCAGCTGGATGTCGATCGGCGTCACGGCCAGGATCAGGCCCGTGAAGCCGCCCATGGTGAAGACGAAGATGAAGCCTACCGAGAACAGCATCGGCGTCTCGAACGTCATGGAACCCTTCCACATGGTGGCGATCCAGTTGAACACTTTCACGCCCGTCGGCACGGCGATCAGCATGGTCGCGTACATGAAGAACAGCTGGCTCGTCACCGGCATGCCGGTGGTAAACATGTGGTGCGCCCAGACGATGAAGGACAGGATGGCGATCGAGGCCGTGGCGTAGACCATCGAAGCGTAGCCGAACAATGGCTTGCGGGCAAACGCGGGCAGGATCTGCGAGACGATGCCGAAAGCCGGCAAGATCATGATGTAGACCTCGGGATGGCCGAAGAACCAGAAGATGTGCTGGTACATGACAGGGTCGCCGCCACCTGCCGCGTTAAAGAAAGACGTGCCGAAATGGCGGTCTGTCAGGGTCATGGTAATGGCGCCAGCCAGCACGGGCATGACGGCGATCAACAGATACGCGGTAATCAGCCAGGTCCAGCAGAACATCGGCATTTTCATCAGGGTCATGCCCGGTGCGCGCATGTTCAGGATGGTGACGATGATGTTGATCGAACCCATGATGGACGAGGCACCCATCAGATGCATGGCGAAAATGGCCATGTCCATGCCAGGGCCCATTTGCGTCGACAGCGGCGCATACAGGGTCCAGCCGGCAGCCGTGGCGCCGCCCGGCACGAGGAAGGATGTGGCCAGCAGCAGCGCGGCCGGCGGCAGCAGCCAGAACGAAAAGTTGTTCATGCGGGCAAACGCCATGTCGGATGCGCCCACTTGCAGCGGGATCATCCAGTTGGCATAGCCCACGAAGGCCGGCATGATGGCGCCAAACACCATCACCAGGCCGTGCATGGTGGTCAGTTGATTAAAAAATTCAGGGTGGAAGAATTGCAAGCCCGGGTGAAACAGTTCCGTACGGATCATCAGGGCCAGCACGCCGCCCGACAGCAGCATGATGAACGAAAACCACAGGTACAGGGTACCGATATCCTTGTGGTTGGTGGCAAACAGCCAGCGGCGGTAGCCAGTCGGGTGGTCGTGGGCATGGTCGTGATCGTGACCGGCGTGGTCCAAGGTGCTCGTGCTCGTACTCATATGCGGCTCCTAATTACTTGCGTGCAGCCACGACTTCGGCTGGTTGAACGATGTTCTCTTCGGCCTTGTTCGACCAGGAATTGCGCGTGTAAGTGATTACTGCGGCAATTTCCGTGTCGGACAGCTGTTTCCAGGCGGGCATTTCCGCTGGATACTTGCCGCTCTTTTGCCCGTTCAGCAAGACATGCAACTGTGCCGCTTTCGGACCGTTCACCACGGCAGAGCCGTCCAGCGCTGCAAACGCACCGGGCACGCCCTTGCCGGTCGCCTGGTGGCAGACCACGCAGTTGGCCGTGTACACTTTCTCGCCCTTGACCTTCAATTCGTCGATGGTCCAGACCTTGCTCGGATCATCGGCCAATGCCGCCATTTCTTTTTGTTTTACATCAACCCAGGCCTTGTAGTCATCGTTTGATACGACCTTGACGACGATGGGCATGAAGGCGTGTTCCTTGCCGCACAGTTCGGCGCAATTGCCGCGGAAGGTGCCGATATGGTCGGCCTTGAACCAGGTGTCGCGCACGAAACCGGGAATCGCATCCTGCTTCACGCCAAAGGCGGGCACGGACCAGGCGTGGATGACGTCGTTGGCTGTCAGCACCACGCGGATCTTCTTGTTGACCGGCACCACGACTTCATTGTCGACTTCGATCAGGTAGTTTTCACCGCGTTTTTCCGTCGGCGGCACGCCTGGCGCACCCACTTGCGAGCGCGGCGTGGCCAGGTTGGAGAGGAAGGAAATGCCTTCGCCCTCGCCTTTCAGGTAGTCATAGCCCCATTTCCATTGCATGCCGGTGGCCTTGATGGTGATATCGGCGTTCGAAGTGTCCTTCATGCCCAGCACGGTGCGCGTGGCAGGCAGGGCCATGCCGATGACGATCAGGAAAGGCACGACGGTCCAGGCGATCTCGACGGTGGTACTTTCGTGGAAGGTGGCCGGTTTGTGGCCCAGGGACTTGCGGTGCTTGAAGATGGAATAAAACATGACGCCGAACACAGCCACGAAGATCACCAGGCAGATGATCATCATCAAGGTGTGCAAATCGTAGATTTCATGGGCGATCTGTGTCGCCGGCGGTTGCAGATTCATTTCGAACGGCACGGGACCACCTGTACCGGGATAGGTGCCGGCAGCCGGTGCCGCCGTGGCCCATCGCCCGATGCCAAACGCTGTCAAAGACAGCCCGAGCAGCAACGATTGAAGTCGCTTTGCATGTGTCATGTTTTCCCCAACCACCCAAAAATAATGATATTTTAAACGGCTGCGGATTTCTCCGTACTGGACCGCTGCCGCTCCTCCATGAAAGCAACACGGCCAGAATACGGCCATGTGCGTCAAGCACCAGCGAATTCCATGCTGGCTGCGGCAGCCAAAACGCTGACGGACAACCATGCTGGAACCCTGTTTTTCTTCCCCACCTTGAAATGGCTTCGTGTGGAAGATGGTTACTATACTAATGCAGTAACTTCGAATTAGTCTTGCTTTGTTTTTTTTATTTTGTATGCAGCCCTTGTTTTTTCAAGCTTGGCAAGCTGACAAACAATCAACGATTATAATCAAGTAAACTTGAATCCATCAAGCAATAATCGGCTTTGTGCGCGCCCTTCTCCTGGCCGCCGCGCGCTTTGCAACGCTTACTGCAGCATTGACGCGCGGATGCCGACCAAGTATCGGTTTCTTCAGCCTTTTATGTGGGTTTTCTGGGTAAATCAAATCGGATGATGGCCTCGCCATTGCGCGTCACGCGCGGCGCGGGACGGAAGGCGTGGCCATAGATGACCTCGAAACTCAGGCCCAGCTTGCCGTCGGGACGGCGCATTGCTTCCAGCGCGTCCAGCATGCGCTGCCAGGCCGCCTTGCCCATCAGGCCACGCCGGCGCGTGGTGAGCGGGTTGCCGCCAAAGGCGCGCACGTCCGCCAGCAGTTTTTCCGCCGTATCGTAGGTCACGGTGATGATCTCCATGTCCAGCACGGGCGTGGAAAAACCCGTCTCGACCAGCATGTCGCCAAAGTCGTGCATGTCGACGAAGGGCAAGGCGTGCGGATATAGGTCCGCCTCGGCAAATGCGTCGCGCACTTCGCGGAAGGTGTCGGGACCGAAGCAGGAAAACATCAGCAAGCCATCGAGGCGCAGCGCGCGCCGCCATTCGGCAAACACGCGGTCGGGCTGGGCATGCCAGTGCAGCGCCAGGTTGGACCATACGAGGTCGATGCTGCCCTGCGCCAGCGGCAAGTCGCCCAGATCGCCACACAGCAAATCCAGGCCCGCCTTGGCCGGCAGCAACTTGCTGAGGAACTGGTTCAGGCTGGCCAGTTTCGACGCGGGCGCGCGCGCCGCCTGCATCATCGCTTGCGCTGCATCGAGACCGATAATCTGCGCGGCCGGATAATCCTTATGCAACTGCGCCAGGTCCGCGCCGGGGCCGCACCCGGCGTCAAGCACGCGCAAGGGCGTGATTTTCACCAGTTCCAGGCGCTCGTGCATGCGCTTTGATACTTCGCGGCGCAGAAAGTCCGACGGCGCGATGCGCGCCGGACGGGAAAAGAAATCGCGTACTTGCACCGCATCGATGGGCGCACTCATTTTGGGCGGACTGCTGGGAACTGGCATGTTGAAACCGGTGAGGTGAGATAATGTCGGCAGTGTACATGGAAGGACGCCATCGCGATGCCATGCGCCATCCAGCCCCGCCTTGATGGCGCATGGCAAGCGCTGCGCCAGTGGCTGGGCGCCACGGTGTTGCCGGCGCAATGCGCGCTGTGCGGCATCGGCTGCCCGCAAGTGCTGTGCCCGCCTTGCCGCGCGCAGTACCTGGGACAGTTGCGCCCGCGCTGCCGCCAGTGCGCCAATCCGCTCGCGGACATTGAGGTGGCGCTGCTGTGCGGGCGCTGTTTGCTTCACAGGCCCGCGTATGACACTACCGTCACGGCATTTGATTATGTGGCGCCCGTCGACCAGTTGCTGTTGCAACTGAAATTCGGCGCGCGCCTGGCGCTGGCGCCCCTGTTGGCAGAACTGCTGCATGTTGCCATTCAGCAACAACAAGCGTGGGAAGCGCCGCATCTGCTGTGCCCTGTGCCGCTGGGCCCGGCCCGCCTGGCCCAGCGGGGTTTCAACCAGGCACTGGAAATTGCCCGTCCGCTGGCGCGCCTGCTGCACGTACACTTGCAACCCCGCCTGGCGCTGCGCGTGCGCGAAACGCGGGCGCAAAGCGGCGTGGCGCCGCAGGAACGGCAAGCCAACCTGGCGCACGCCTTCGCCATCGCGCCGGAACACGCAGCGTTATTGCAAGACTGCCATGTGGGCATCGTCGACGATGTGATGAGCAGCGGCCATACCGTCAATGCCCTGGCCACCGCCTGCAAGCGCGCGGGGGCTGCCAAGGTCAGCATCCTGGTCGTGGCGCGCACGCCGCCGCATTAGATAGATTAGTTACCTATATGAGGAGAACATTTTGTTTCACGTTGTTTTGGTAGAACCTGAAATCCCGCCCAATACGGGCAACGTCATCCGCCTGTGCGCCAACACGGGCGCGCAACTGCACCTGGTCGAACCGCTGGGCTTTCCGCTCGACGATGCCAAGATGAAGCGCGCCGGCCTCGATTACCACGATTACGCCAAGATGAAGGTGCACAAGAACTGGGCAGCGTTCCTGGCCGACACCCAGCCCGACCCGGCGCGCATGTTCGCCATGACCACGCGCGGCTCGCGCCCGTTCGGCGACGTGGCCTTCTTGCCGGGCGACGTGTTCGTGTTTGGCTCGGAAACAAAAGGCCTGGACCCGGCCCTGCGCGACGGTTTTCCTGCCGAGCAACGCATCCGCCTGCCCATGCGCCCCGACAACCGCAGTTTGAATTTGTCGAATACGGTGGCCGTTGTCGTGTATGAAGCCTGGCGCCAGCACGGCTACCAGGGCGGGGCTTAACGCAGCGCCAGCTGCGCCGCGCCGCTATTGTCGTCCAACATCACCAGCTGCGTGCGCAGGTCGCGCGTGGCGGCCAGCTTGCCGTTCACGTACAGGTTCGTCTTGACGCCATAGATGCCTTGCGACACGCCGGCCGGCAAGGTCAGCTCGAACGAGTTTTCAAAACGCCCGCCCGATTTGTTGCTGCTGGCCAAGGCTTTCGAGCCGGACTTGAATGGCTGGCCCTGCGGATCGAGCACCACCAGCTCTTCGCGCACGTCGTTGACGCTTTGCGCGCTGCCATTGACCAGTTCCACCACCGACGTGACCTTGAACGGCTGGCCGCGCTTGACGGTCGACGCGCTCAGCTGTGGCGTGTACGACACCACTTGCGGCTCGCGCGGCAGCGCGCCGCGCGCGCGGATATAGTCGCGGTCCGCCTGCGCCGCCGTCTTGGTCTGGCGCGAATTGACATTGATGGCCAGGCAACCGGCCGCCGCCAGGCCGCCGCCGATGGCCGCGCCCTTCAGCGCACCATTCTTGCCGCCCGCCAGCGCACCCAGCAGCGCCCCCACGGCCGCGCCGGCCGCCGCCGTCGTGCCTACGCTGCACGGGTCTTCATCCGTGGCCGCCTGGGTACCACCTTGCGGATAGGCACTGTCCTGGCGCACGCCGTTCGGATTCACTGGCGCCGTGGCGCAGCCGGCCAGCATGGCCGCGATGGTCAGTGCAGCAGTGGCGCGCAAGGTGGTGTGATTCAGCATGGTACCTCCCAGATGACTAATTGGACTAATTGATCGTTGTTTCCGTCTGCAGCACTTGCCGTTCCCGTTCGCGGATGCGGCGCGACAGATTGTCGATGCGCGCATTGCCAGGATCGACGCGGCGCGCGCTTTCCAGATACGTCTTGGCCGCATCAAACTTGCCTTCCAGTAAAGACCGCTCGGCATCGCGCAGGAACGATTGCGCCATCTCGCTGCGCATGGCCGCGCCGCTATCGACGGGCGACGTTTCCAGCGGACGGCGTTCGGCCATCGCTGAACGTTCGACCGCGCGCGCGGGTGCAGGTTCCGTTGGCACGACGCGGGCCGCTGCCGTTTCTACCGGCACAACAACGGGCGCAGGTGCCGCAGCCGCCGACAGCGCTTGCACGTCGGCCTTCAACTGCGGCAATTCCGCCGCTTCGCGGTCGATCGCTTCCAGCCTGGCGATGCCATTCCTTGCCGTAGCCGCATCCTTGCCATCGAGTGCCTGGCGCACCCCCACCAGCACGGACGCGGCTGCCGCCTGCTGGCGCGCCAGTTGCTTGCGCAAGGATGCCACGCTGGCAGCGCCCGCGCAATCGGCGTCGAGCGCGGCGATACCCTTGACGGCACTTTGCAATTGATGGCCATCCATGGCGCGCTCGATGGCGCGCACGCCGCGCTGGCAACTGCCTGATGCGGCGCCCGCCTTGCCGATCGCCGCCTGCAAATCGTCCGCCTTGGCGCTGGACTTGCCCGTACACACATTTTTCGCCGTCGCCAGCTTCTGGCGGGCGCCGTCCAGGCTGCCATTCGCTACCAAAGCGAGGCCGCTGTCGATGGCGTCATTGCAAGCCGCAGCGTTCTTGCCGCCCGGCTTGCCATTCATGTAGACGATGACGGCCGCCAGCACGGCGATACCGCCCAGCCAGCGCAGCCACTTGCGCGGCGGTGACGGCGGTACTGCCGGTGCAGGCGCCGGTGGAAGCACAGGCACGGGCTTCGGCGCGGCTTGCCGCTGCGCCGGTGTCGGCGGCGGTTTCGGCGCAGGTGCCGGTGCCACCGGCACGGGCGGCGGCTTGAGCGCCACTGGCGGCGCTACTGGCATAGGCGCGGGCACGGGTGGCAGCGGTGGCGGCACGGCCGCAGCTGGCCGTGCCGCGCCAGCCACGGCGTGACCGCAGTAGGGACAATGGCTGACAGCGCTGAACAGACCGCCCTTGCATTTGATACAGATATCCAAAACTAATCCTTCATTCCAACGTCATTCCAGCACTCAAGCCAGGGGCGGCGGCATCAACGGTGGCGGCGCGCTGAGGAACAAGGGCGCCAGCTCGGCAAACTGGAGCAGATCGACCCAGGCCGGCAAGCCGGCGCGCCACACCTTGGCGGTGGCCGGCACCACTTGTCCCGCCTGCACATACTGCACGATCTGCTGGGCCGTGAACGGGCCCTGCTGCTGGCCATTGATGCCCAGGAAATACTGGTATTCCACCAGCGGCGGCGGCATGCCGAACGCAGGCGCCGCTGCAGCCGCTACGCTACCGGCCGGGCGCAGCAATTGCTCCAGGCGCCCCGCTTCCAGCATCTCCCCCTTGATCGCGTATTTCAGACGGGGCTGGCCGTCCGCTTCCGGCTCGCGCACTTCCCAGTCGTAGGCATCGCTGTCGGAGTCGCCGATGACATTCGCCCATTCCTTCAAGCGGCCCAGCAGCGCTTGCACCGTGCGGTCGAGCTCATCGCTGGACATGCCCTTGCGGCGCGCCGACTCGCGCAAACGCGCGCCCACTTCGGCTGAAATGGCGCTGCCAAAGCCGATATACGGCAGTTGCGAGCCATCGGCCTGCGCCACCAGCTTCGGCGCATACACGCCCCGTTCATAGTATTTTGCCAGCGCCGCCATGGCCGCCGTCTGCACGGCGTCAAGCGCAGCGAGTTTTTCCTCGATGCGCAGGGCGATATTTTTCTCGTACGAAGCGGGCATGCCGTTCTGGCGGATGGCCCGTTCATTGCCGATGCGGCGCACATCGCCCGGTTCGACGGCAAACTGGTACTGGCCCGGCGGCACGACGCGGCCCGTGTGGCGCGTCAGCACGCCCAGCATGATGGCTTGCAGGAATTCGCCGAAATCTTCCGCCAGGCGCTTCATCTCGTCCGTGTTCGGCGCGATCGGGTGCGTGAATTGCGTTGGATCAATATGCGTGTGGGTCGGCGCCTTGTCGTTGTCGCCTTCCTTGCGGTAGCTGGTACGCCAGCCTTCCAGGCCGCGCAGCACCGTCATCGGCACGCCGGCCAATTCGCAATAGCAGACGGCGCGCCCGCGGATGCCCGTCTCGACGATTTCCAGCTGGCTCACCGTGATGCCCACCTGGGTCGGCACGCACGATTCGAGCTCGGCGCCGAACTTCTCCTTGAAGGCGGCCGCGTTGGCCACGCCGATCACGCACTTGAACTGGTCCGACACGACCGTAAAATCGCCCGCCATATTGGCGTCGATCCACGGCATGGAGCAGGCCAGCAGCTTGCGGAAACGGTCCAGGCGTTCGGATACATCCATCTGTTCCAGCGCCTCGAACAGGGGGTCGGGCGTGCTCGTCGCCCCTTCCACCAGGCCCGCCGTGGCGATCATGTTCTCGGCCATGCGCGTCACCTTGGCCAGGATCAAGCCCCGTTGCGCCGGTTCACCCAACATGGGGAACAGCGCTTTCGAACCGCCCATGTCCTTGAATGCTTCATCGGCCCACTGGCGAAAGGTGGCTGCCGAGGGCAGTGCAATGTCTTTTTCCGTGACAGGAATGACGATCAGGGTCGCGTGTTCCTTGTCCAGGTCCTTTTGCAGGATGATATTGGCCGTTTTGAGTTCCGCCAGCATGGCCAGCACGCCTTCGCGGCCCGTTTGCAACTCGCCCACCAGGCCATTCCATTGCGCGCGCCCTTGCGCATCGACGCCGATACGGTTGCCCAGCCAGCGCGACAGTTCGCCCAGCAGGATGACGGACTCGTCCGCCGCCTTGGCGCGCAAATGGAATTTCAGCGCATTGGCCATTTCCGTGCGCAAATGGTCCATCACCACGCCAGCCTGCTTTTCGCCATTGCTGAGGAAACCGAAGGTGCTGCGCGTCTGTTCCAGGTTGTTCAACAGACGCTCGTATTCGCGCGAACGCACGGCTTCCTTGATTTCGCGGTAGCGCTCGGCATTCGCGCCGATCTGCGCCGTCAAGCCGCTGCCCGGCGCCTCGATGCGGTCCTTGATCTGTTCCACCAGCGACAACACGTATTCCAGGCCGCCGAACTCTTTATTATCAAGATAGCCATACAACTCGTCGCGCACGACTTTCTTGACATCGTCGAGCACTTCGCGGCGACGCTTGCTGATGCGGTCTTCGGTCGTATCGGCCGTGGAATCCTGGTCGCGCACGGCGTCGCGTTCCAGATGCTTCATGGCGTCGCGCACCTGCGCCGGCCATTCGCTGCGCTCAAAACCCGTGCGGATATCGTTGATGCGCGTGTTGACCCGGTTTTCCACGCCGGCCAGCAAGTGACCGTGGCGGTCTTCCAGCAATTCGTCGACGACGCGGAAATCGATGAAGTCGCCGCTGGAGCGCTTCAGTTCGATGCTCTTGTCGGAAAACTCGGGGAAATCGCTGAACGGCGTGCCCTTCAAGAACATATTGGCAGAAAGGAAGTTATCGCGCTGCGTATCGGTGGCGCGGTTGGCGCCCGCATCCGTGCCGCCCACCCCAAAGAACGCTTGCAGCATGGCGCCGGCCCAGCGGTGGGCCCGCTCGTCGCGCGCCGCTTCCTGGCGCGTATCGAGCACGGCCATGCCGAACGAGGAAAAACGCTTCGAAAAATACAGGCGCATGTCGCCGAAGCGGTCTTGCGGCACGGGCGCGTTGTACAGCGAGTTCTTGTGCTGCGCCTGGTTGACGGCGATCGAGCGCTTGGCGCGCGCAAAGTCGGCCGAGGCGAAATCCTCGAACAGCGAATCGGCCACCATGTGGTACACGTCGCTGACTTCCTTGGTGTGCTGCTGGGCAAGATTCCCAGAATCGATGAGGTAAACCTCGCTGTACGGCTCGCGCGTCAGTTCCGGCCTGTCATACGCATCCCAGCGGCCCACATAGCCCTTGTTGCCCATCATCGCCGATTCCAGCTCCATCAGCGCCGCATAGCCGTTGGCCTCGACCCTGTCCTTGTTGGCCTTGGTATAGCCGGTCGGCAAGAACAGCATCAGCTCGACGTCGGCCGCGCCCACTTCGCTGCGCGCCAGCCAGCGCGCCAGCAAGCCCATGTCCAGGAAGGAGCCGGAACCCGTGCCGCCCGCCACGGAACCGACGATGACGATGCGGAAACGGTTCGTTTCCATGCGTAAACCCAGTTCGGCCAGCTGGCGCTCGTGCGACAGGCCCGCTTTCAAGGCTTTCAGTTTCAAACGGATCTTGTCGCGGATCTTGGCATACTTGTCGAAGAAATACAGGCGCGAGACGGCGCGGATCTGGCCGGCGCCACTGCTCATGTCGAAACGCAATTCGCGGATGCGCTGCGGCGTCAGCGGCAACCATTCCTTGATGTGCGGATATTTCTCCAGAGAATCTTCATCGCGGCTGTACTTGTCCATATCGAACGATTCGACCACCTTGTCGTCGTCCGTGAACTTCACCTGGTCGAATTGCAAGTCCTTCGCCTGCGATTCGCCGCTCTCGATCACGGCGCCATTGTCGAGGTCGAAATGGATGAATTGCGCGATGGGAAAGTCCGCCAAGCCCTCGATGCGCGTGCGCTTGCCCGCGCCACCCCACAGGGTGTTGAGGATGCGCCGGCGCACGCGCATCAGTACCTGCATGCCCGTGCCGCCGATGCCGATGAACAGGGTCGGGCGCAGTTCGATGATCTTGTCCTGCTTGCGCTCGCTGGCGCCGCCGGTGATGGTTAGCTTCAGGTTCTCTGTCATGGTGATTCCTTCGATGGTGCGTACGACGGCGTGTTCTTAGCGGCGGCTGGAAGTAAATGTCAACAGTAACGCTACCAGGCCCACCAGCACCAGCGGTCCCATGAACAGTGGCGCGAGGAATTTATGCGCGTTCACGGCGGCCAGCACCACGCCCGTGGCCAGGCTGGCCAGGAAGATGAACAGCCACCAGCCCGAGGCATTGGCCTTGTTGGGCGGCACGCGCTTGGCCACCAGGCCATTCGCATACGCATTCTTGGCAAAGAAAAAGGCGATGAACAACAGCAACAGCACCACGCCGCCGACCAGGGTGTCGCGCGACGAGGTATCGGTGGTGCTGGCAGGATCGAGCGCGGGCGCAGCTTCGGTCATTGCGATGCTGGCGGCAGCGCTGGCAGCAGGGGCATCTGCCGCCGGTGGCGCGGACGCCGGAGCCGGCAAAATAAAACCAGTGTTGTCTTTGGGAGTGTCTTGCGCCATGGTATGCCTCAGTTGAATGGAAGTTTTTTTAAAGAATGGTTGTTCAGGCCAGGCTCAGGGTATGGCCTTCGGCCACGCGCACGATGGCTGGCTTGCCCAGGCCACGCTTGAGTTCGCCGATATCGCGGCCGTCATCATCGCGGATCTGCACGCTTTTGAACGGCTTCAATAACACTTGCCGCTGCACGCCGTCGGCCGTCACCTTGTAACGCGTGGCGCGCGTGCCCAGCAAACCCAGCGCCAGCAAGCCCAGCACGAGCGCCAGGACGCCGCCCAATATCACCAGCACGGGCAGCAGCGGATACTGTATGCGCACCAGCAAGGGGATCGTCGCCTGCGAGGCGCGCACGCTGTCGGGCGGCGTGAACATGTCCGAGATCGGATCGCCGGGGAACAATTCCTGCAAATCCTTGCCAAAGCTGGACGCCAGCGCCAGTCGCTGTTCCGACAGGCCCACCTGCGCCTGCATGGGCAGCAGCACTTGCTTGCCCATGGCGGTGATCGCCTGCGCCGACCACGGCGACGCAATCTGCGCCATCGGCAGCGCAAACTGTACCTGCACGGACTGGCTGGCGCCCGGCTGCAACTGGCGGATTTGATCTGGCGCAACGCGCAGGGGCGCATTCTGGCCCACCAGGCTGGCGTGCACTTTGGCGCTGTCGATCACATACGGGAAAAACATGTTTTGCAAGGACGCCTGCAGCACCACTTGCGGCACCAGATTCGCCGCATCGACGTCGAGCACGATGGTGCGCCCGTCGCGGCCCAGGCTGGCGTGCACGTTGGGACTGTTCTTGACGGATTGGGGCACGATGCGCACGGCATCCTGGTCCACCGGTTTCAATCGCGCGGGCGGGCGCGTCAGCACTTGCGACAGCCGCCCTTCGGCCAGGATGCGGTTCAACGCCTCCGACGCGGGCTGGCCATATGCGAGCGCATACACCATCAAGCCCTTGGCGCTGTACAACTTGCCCTGCACCGGCATGCGCAGCGGAAACACCAGCGTCTTGGTGATCGATGGCTCCAGATGCAGCAAGCGGTAAAAGTCGCGGTTGCGTTCAGCCGTCTGGCTGTCGTTGTTCGGGCTATTCTTGTTATTGGTAAAGATCCACACGATGCCGGGCGCAGACTGGAACGGGCCCGTGATGGTCTTGGTGACGGCTTCCTGGAAGTCCGTGTCGGCCAGCGCGCCGCCGGCGCTCTTGCGCGCCAGGCCCAGGCCGGCCAACTGGCCCGCCACGCCCCCGCCGCCCTGCCCCTGCCCCAGCAGCGACGGCGACACGTGCGCGCCGCTGCTCTGGCTGAAGGCCAGGGTATAGACTTTATCGGACGGCTTCGTGGCGGCCTGCGCCACGGCGCCCACCAGGGCCTTGAGCTGCGAATGCTCATCCGTGTAGAACGGCTCCATCCAGCCCGAGTTTTGCACCAGAAACGCTTGCTGGATGCCGGCCGCATGCGTGGCGGCGGCACTGAAAAACGCGGCGCAGGCCACGCTCAGTAAGCGCGCCTTCATGCCTGCAAGGTCCAGCCATCGATGCGCGACAGCAGCGGGTGGTAAGCCCACAGCATGCGTTCATGGATAAACAGGCGTACGCGCCACGGCTCGCTGACGGCAAAGGTATGAAACACGGTTTCGCGCAATTCATCGTCCTGCACCAGTTGGGCCGCCAGGCGCTCGTTCGAGCGCAGCACGCTGGACAAGCCGGCGCTGGTGGCAAACTTCACGCCAAACACGCTGTTGCCAGCACTCGATTCCAGCAGCGGCATGACGGCCTGGTTCTTGCCGCCATCGTCGCCGTGTTCGGGCTCTTCCCACGGCGCCGTTTTCAGCTTGGTGGCGAAGCGGTAATTGAAGCTGCCCGAACACAGGCGCGGCGCCAGTGCATCGGCCTTCTCGACCTGGCCGCCCAGTTTCACATACACATAGGTGCCGCGGCGGCTTTCAAAGCACAGTTGCCACAAGCCACCATCGCGCGACAGATAGGGGCTGCCGAATTCGAAATGCGGCACCAGCCCTTCGGGCCAGGGCGTAAACGAAGCGGCCACGTTGCCGTCCGGCTGCAGTTGCAAGCGCAACTGGCCGTTGGCGCAGGGCCACACGGCCATGCGGTTGTAGGCCACGGGCACACTGACGGCGCCCAGTTCCACGACGCCGTCGAGCAGCACATCGCTGCCCGGCTTTTGTTGCGCGTCAAGGTTGACGAAGCGCATGCGGCCATCGTCATCGCGCAGCGGCGCCCACAGGCGGTTCTGGAACCAGACGGGCGCGGCCGCGCACGGCGCCTTGCCCACATGCTCGACCACGTAGGAAAGCGAAGGCAGGTCGGGACGGATGCAGGCCAGGCCATGGCTGGTCGGCAAGACCAGCACGCTGTTGAACTCCGGCACCAGCTCGGCGCGCCAGGCGCCGTGGGCCAGGTCCGATTCGGCCAGCAAACCGCCATACTCGGGGTCCAGCGCCAGCCAGCGTTTCGAGGCGGGCAACCAGGCGTGCAAGACGGCCTTGCGCGGATCCAGCGCCAGCAGCGCGGCGGCGCTGGTGCCGAACTGGGCAGAAAAGAATTCGTACTCGCCCGGCGGCGGCATGGGCAGCGAGGCGTCGGCCTGCGCATGCTCTTCGCGCGCGCGCTGGTCGGCCAGTTTCAAGGGCACGCTGGCCTGGCGCAAGCCGGCCGCGCCAGCCGGCGGCACATCGCTGACGGGCTGCGCACCGTAGGGCGGCACCCAGGGCGGCGTGACGGCCGTGTCGGGTGGTATTTGCAAGGCCGCGCCGGAGGCGGGGTCGAACGAGAATTCAGGCGGAAACTGCCGCACGGGCGTGCCGGCGGCTGCGGGCAGGCGCCGCGCATGCATCAGCAGGCCGATATCGGCAGAGCTCAGCAAGGGCGAGACGTTCTGGCCCTCCGCGCTGCGCTGCATGGTCCACGCGCCATCGTCATCGACGTACCAGACGCCAGAGGGCACTGCCCAATCCCCAGAAGTTTTAAGATCCATGTATTTTCTATGACTAGCAATGCATTCAGACGGTGTAACGTGTGCTGGGGCTGACGCAACGAGGTCGCAACCCTGGCAGTTCTCATAGTAACGTCTTTTTATCTGTATGGAAACATTGACGGCGCTCTTCAGCCCTGCTGCGTCCGCACTTTCGTCAACAGCTTCGTGGTCGAGCGGTCGTGCGCGAAATCGATGGCCACGGCCTGGCCGCCATACGCCAGCACGGCCTGTCCTTCAGGAATGGCCGCCATGTCGTAATCGCCGCCCTTGGCATAGATTTCCGGCGCGATCTCCTGCACCACTTCCAGGGCGCTGTCTTCCGAGAACGGCACCACCAGGCTCACCGCTTCCAGCGCGGCCAGCACGGCCATGCGGTCTTCGCAGCTGTTCAGGGGACGGTCATCGCCCTTGCCCAGGCGTTTCACGGAGGCATCGGTATTCACGGCCACCACCAGCGAGGCGCCCAGCGCGCGCGCCTGCGCCAGGTAAGTGACGTGGCCGCGGTGCAGAATGTCGAACACGCCATTCGTCACCACCACCGGTTTCGGCAGGGCTTGCGCGCGCGCATGCAGTTCTTCACGGCCGCACAGTTTGTTTTCAAAATCAGGCATGAATATCTCTTGTTGGGTTAAATATGGTCACCGTCCAGCGCGGCTATCACCTTGCATGTCGCCGCCATCGTGGCGCCAGGCATCGATCAGGGCCAGGATGGCCGGCACCAGCGCCTGCAGCCATTTCCCTTCGCTGCCCAGTCCCGCATTATAGGGGGCGATCCGCTACAATACGCCATCGGCGCTACAGTTTCACGTTTGCGCCACCTTTCATTCATTGCAAGTAAACACTTCCTGTGTTTCAATCAAACTATGACACTGACTGAACTGAAATATATTGTTGCAGTCGCGCGAGCGAAGCATTTCGGCCATGCTGCCGAGGCTTGCTTCGTGGCCCAGCCCACCTTGTCAGTGGCCATCAAGAAACTCGAAGACGAACTGGGCGTAGTCCTGTTCGAACGGGGCGGCGCGGAAATCTCCGTCACGCCCCTGGGCGCGCAGATCATAGCGCAAGCCGAGCGCGTGCTGGAACAGACGGCCGCCATCAAGGAACTCGCCAAGCAAAACAAGGATCCGCTAGCCGGCCCCCTGCGCCTGGGCGTGATCTACACGATCGGCCCCTACCTGCTGCCGCCCCTGGTCAAGGCCATGATAGACCAGGTGCCGCAAATGCCTTTGATCTTGCAGGAAAACTTCACGGTTCGCCTGCTAGAATTACTGCGCCAGGGCGAACTGGACGTGGCCATCATGGCCCTGCCCCTGCCCGACCACGGCATGGCCATGCAGGAACTGTATGACGAACCGTTTGTCGTGGCCATGCCGCGTCAGCATCCGTGGACGGCGCGCGAAAAAATCGCCGCGCAAGATTTGAAATCGGAAACCATGCTGCTGCTGGGCAATGGCCACTGCTTTCGCGACCAGGTGCTGGAAGTGTGCCCCGAAATGGCGCGCTTTTCCTCACCCGGCAACGGCATGCAGCGTACGTTTGAAGGTTCCTCGCTGGAAACCATCCGCCACATGGTGGCCAGCGGCATCGGCCTGACGGTCTTGCCGCGCGCCTCCGTGTCCAATATGCATGCCACCGAAGGCATGCTCGAATACCGGCCATTCGCCGCGCCCGTGCCATCGCGCAGAGTGGTGATGCTCTGGCGCAAGAGTTTTACGCGCAAGGCGGCCATCGATGCCCTGTGCGCGGCCATCGCCAGCTGCGACTTGCCTGGCATCACGCCCTTGTGCGAAGACGCAGCCTAGCGGCCAGGCGTCAAAATAGTACATAGCCATACTATTTGCGATAATCGACCTTTCTCTTCAACAAGATCGAGTCTTCCATGAACAAGCTGGCGCTGTATTTCCGCCTGATACGGCTGGACAAGCCTATCGGTACCGTATTGCTGCTGTGGCCTACCCTGTGCGCGCTGTGGCTGGCGCAGCAGGGCGTGCCGGACTGGCGACTGCTGCTCATCTTCACCCTCGGCACTTTCCTGATGCGCTCGGCAGGCTGCGCCATCAACGACTACGCCGACCAGGATATCGACAAATTCGTCAAGCGCACGGTGGAGCGTCCCATCACCAGCGGGCGCATCAGTGGCAAGGAAGCACTGGCCGTGGCCGGCGTGCTCACCGTGCTGGCCTTCTGCCTGATCCTGCCCTTGAATGCGCTCACCAAGCAGCTGTCGGTGGCCGCCGTCATCATCGCCGCCACCTATCCCTATTTCAAACGCTTCTTTGCGATTCCGCAAGCCTACCTGGGCATCGCCTTCGGCTTCGGCATTCCCATGGGCTTTGCCGCCATCACGGATTCCGTGCCCGTCGTCGCCTGGCTGCTGCTGCTGGGCAATGTCTTCTGGGCCGTGGCCTACGATACGGAATACGCGATGGTCGATCGCGACGACGACTTAAAGATCGGCATCAAGACCTCGGCCATCACCTTTGGCCGCTACGACGTGGCCATCATCATGCTGTGCTATGCCGCTTTCCTGCTGCTGTGGCTGGTATGCGGCTGGCACCTGGGCTTGCGCTACTGGTATGTGGCGGGCTTGCTGGTGGCGGCCGGCTGCGCCGTTTACCACTACACATTGATCCGCGCACGCGAGCGTCTGCCGTGTTTTGCGGCGTTCCGGCATAATAACTGGCTAGGAGCAGCGGTGTTTGCGGGCGTGGTGCTGGACTTTGCTTTCCGCTAATCAATAGTCCTTGCGCTGCGGCAGTTCTTGAGGCGGCGCAAGACTAGCCTGTCCGCTGCTACCTACACTGGTATTTCACTGTGCAGTTTCACTTCCATGAGGTAATACATGAGCTCGATACATACGGGAAAATCCAGCAGCGACAGCATCCTCGCCGACGCCGACAAGGCCCGCGACAAACTGGTCGGCGACTTGAAAACCGTCATCAATGAAGCGGAAGGCTGGCTCGATGGCGCCAAGGATCAGACGGGCGAGAATGTCAAAGCCGTCAAGGACAAGTTCATCGCCACCCTGGAAACGGCCAAGAAAGACTTGATCAAGCTGGAAGAAGACTTGCTCGAACGTACCAAGAAGGCGGCCAAGGCCACCGACGAATACGTGCAGGACAATCCCTGGAAAGCTGTCGGTGCGGGCGCCGTCGTGGGCGTGCTGTTCGGCCTGCTGCTTTCTTCGTCACGCCGCTAAGTAGCACCGACGCAGTACCGACGGCGTGGGCCGTCTCCTGACGCGAAAGGCAGCATATGGCTATCGTGCACCATGTCGCCCAAGTCGCAGCGACTCTCGCCGCCATCGTCCAGACCCGTCTGGCACTGGCGGCCGTGGAAATGGAAGAAGAGTCGCTGCGCTTCCTGTCCTATCTGGCGCTGGCCATGCTGGCACTGTTGTGCCTGTTGGTCGGCCTGGTGCTGCTGGTCTTCCTCGTCATCGTGCTGTTCTGGGATACGCACCGCATCGCCGCCATCGCCATCACGGCCGCCATCTTCATCGTTGGCGCCCTCGCCATCTTGCTGGGCGTGCGCGCCCGTTTCCGCAGCAAGCCGAAACTGCTGTCCTTCACACTTTCCGAACTGAACAAAGACCTGGACGAGCTTCAACTGCTGGCGCGCCGGGAATCGGAGCGGCCATGACAACGCATCCTACCAAGTTGTCGCATGTCCACACGGCCGCCAGCCTGGCGCAGCGGCGCGACGCGCTGCTGGCCGAATGCGCGCTGCAGCGCCTGGCCCTGGGCGTGCAGACGCGCCAGTTGCTGGAACCGTTGACGGGCGGCAATCTGCGCCACACCCTGGCCACGCGCTTCAAATTTCCCCTGATGCTGGGCGGCGCCGCGCTGGGCCTGCTACTGGTGCGCCCGCGCCGCTTCCTGCCCCTGCTGCGGGCCAGCGGCGCGCTGCTCAAGCACGCCACCACCGCCATGCCCGTCATACTGGCGCTGGCGCAGCGTTTCAGCAAGAAAGAAACGCCGCCTTAAATATTTTTTGCCTGGCTGCATCCAAATGGCAGGCCCATGCGTAGTAATGACATCAACCAACCGGTTGAGCCAACTACCAGGAGTTCGCCATGCTTGCCTTCACCGCCCCACGCCACGCCATTCCCGCCCTCACTATGCTGGGCGCCGCCCTGCTGCTGAGCGCCTGCGCCCCCATGAACGCGCGCTATTCGCAAGAACAATTGCCGAACGCCGTCAAAGTGCCCGATGGCCATCAAGTCGCCATGCAAACGGTGGGCGTGGGCAAGATCGCCTACGAATGCAAGGCGAAAAAAGACATGACGGGCCACGAATGGGTCTTCGTGGGACCGGACGCGGCCCTGAACGACCGCAGCGGCATGCAAGTGGGCACATATGTCGGTCCACCAGCCACCTGGGCTAACCTCGACGGTTCGAAAGTGATGGCCACGCAAATGGCCGTGGTGCCTGCCGGCGCGGGCAATATCCCGTATCAACTGGTGAAAGCCAACCCGGCCACGGGCAACGGCGCCATGCAGGGCGTCAGCTACATCCAGCGCGTGGCCACCAGCGGCGGCGTGGCGCCAAGCAGCCCCTGCGGCATGGAATCGATCGGCGCCAAGCAATGGGTGCCCTACCAGGCCGATTACATCTTCTGGAAAGCAGCATAAATACGACAGCGTGACGGTTGGCAAGCCGGTTTCTGGCCTATACTCGGCCTTAAAAACTTGCTAACCCTTACCCCTGACGATTGCGCCAACCTTGCCAACGCTAGCCGCCCCTTACGATTACGATGCCGCCCTGCGCGCCTGCGCCAGGGGCGAGCAGCAGGCATTGCATGGCCTGTACCAGCAGGAAAGCCGCTACCTGCTGGGCGTGGCCCTGCGCATCGTGCGCCAGCGGGCCTTGGCCGAAGACGTGCTGCACGACGCCTTCCTGAATATCTGGCGCCGCGCCGGCAGCTTCGATGCCACGCGCGGCAGCGGCAAGGGCTGGATCTATGTCGTGGTGCGGCACCAGGCGCTGAACGTGGCGCGCGCCCGCGCGCATGAAGTATCGGCCGACGAGGATAGCGTGGAAACCCTGCTGCACGAACGACAAGGCCATGATGCCGGTGATGCCTACGCCCTTCAGGCGGACATGGGCAAGCTGCACGATTGCCTCGCTCACCTGGACGAATCCAAACGCAACAGCATCCTGTATGCCTACGTCGATGGCTGTTCCCACAGTGAAATCGCGCAGCGCCTGCAAGCACCGCTGGGCACGGTGAAAGCCTGGGTCAAGCGGGGCCTGGCCGCCTTGCGGGAGTGCATGGGATGATGGATAGCGACGAGCAATTGCAGCGGCTGGCCAGCCAATACGTGTTGGGCACTTTGGCGCTGAGCGAGCGCGCGGAAGTGGAACAGCGCTTGCCGCGCGACGTAGCCTTGCGCGATGCAGTGGCCGCCTGGGAGCAACGTTTGCTGCCATTGACGACCCTGGCGCCGCCCGAGCAGCCATCGACCCAGCTGTGGCCGCGCATCAGCGCCAGCCTGTTCACGCCCAAGACCGTGCAACAGGCGGGCGGCTGGCAGGCGTGGTGGAACAGCCTGGCGTTCTGGAGACTACTGGCCGGCGGCGGCTTGGCGGCCACGGCCGCGCTGGCCGTGCTGGTCAGAGTGCAACTGCAAGCACCGGGCGGACCCGGCTATCTGGTGGTGCTGGTGGCGCCGCAGGACAAGTCGCCGGGCTGGATCGTGCAGGCGGGCGGACGCGGCGGCAAGAACCGCGACTTGAGCCTGATCCCGCTTGGGCCAACAAATGTGCCGCAGCAAAAAGCCCTGCAATTCTGGACCAAGGGCAAGGACTGGGGCGCGCCCGTCTCGCTGGGCCTGGTCAAGCCGGGCCAGAGCCTCAAGTTGACCTTGGACAAGCTGCCGCCGCTGCAGCCCGAGCAGCTGTTTGAAATCACGCTGGAGCCGGCAACGGGCTCGCCCACGGGCCGGCCGACGGGGCCGGTGCTCTACATAGGCCGCGCCGTCAAGGTCATCTAGTTACTTGGCAAGCTCCTCGCCCATCTCGCGCCCGCGCTGCGCGGCCGCTTTGATGCCCTTGACGATGGCCGCCTTCACGCCGCTCTCTTCCATGCTGGTCAGCGCCGCATACGTCGTGCCGCCCTTCGACGTGACTCTTTCGCGCAACAGCGACACGGCTTCGCTGGAGTTCGCCGCCAGCTGCGCCGCGCCCGTAAAAGTGGCAATCGCCAGTTGCGTGCCCTGCTCCGGCGTCAAGCCCAGTTCCGTGGCCGCCTGCTGCATCGCTTCGATAAAGTAAAACACATAGGCGGGACCGCTGCCGGACACGGCCGTGACGGGATCAATCTTCGCTTCGTCGTCGAGCCAGACGGTCTGGCCGACGGCGCGCAGGATGGCGTCCGCCGTCTTCTTTTGCTCGTCGCTGACGCCGCTGCTGGCCACCATGCCGGTGATGCCCATGCCGATCAGGGCCGGCGTGTTCGGCATGCAGCGCACGATGGCAGGGTAGTCACCGAGCCAGCGCGACAGGTCTTGCGCGCGGATGCCGGCGGCGATCGACAGGACCAGCGGCGCCCCTTCCCCGTCGAGGAAGGGCAGCAATTGCGCCGCCACTTCGCGCATGCTTTGCGGCTTCACGGCCAGCACGATCACATCTACTGCGCGCAGCGCCTCGCCGGCGGAAGTGGCCGTCGTGACGCCGAATTGCGCCTGCAATTTTTCCAGTGCCGGCGCATGCGGGTCGATCACGTGGATGTTGCCGCCCAGCGTCAACTTGCCCGCCAGGCCGGCGATCAGGGCCGCCGCCATGTTGCCGCCGCCCACAAATGCGATATTCAATTCTGTCGTCATGGCTGTACTTTCAAAAAAATCAGGAATAGTTGCGTGAACCGAAGATGGCACTGCCCACGCGCACGATGGTGGCCCCTTCCAGCACGGCGGCGCGCAAGTCGGCCGACATACCCATCGACAGGGTATCGAGCGCCAGCCCGTCGGCCTTCAATTGTTCATACAGCGCGCGCAATTGCGCAAACGCAAAGCGCTGAAGGTTGACCTCCGTTTCCGGCTCGGGAATCGCCATCAGGCCCCGCAAACGCAAGCGGGGCAGCTGCGCCACGGCGCGCGCCAGCGCCGGCAATTCAGCCGGTGTCACGCCGCTCTTGCTGGCCTCGCCGCTGATATTGACTTGCAGGCAGATATTCAAGTCCGGCAAGCCGGCCGGGCGCTGTTCGGACAGGCGCGCGGCGATCTTTTCCCGTTCCACCGTATGCACCCAGTCGAAATGCTCGGCGATGGGGCGCGTCTTGTTGCTCTGGATGGGGCCGATGAAGTGCCAGATGGGCCCGCCTTGCGGCAGCGCAAGCTTGATGGCGACAATCTTGTCGAGCGCTTCTTGCAGATAATTTTCACCAAATGCCGCCTGGCCCGCGCGCACCGCTGCCAGCACGGCGTCCGCGCCGAAGGTCTTCGAGACGGCCAGCAGGGTCACGTCGTCCGGCGCGCGCTGCGCGTCAGCGGCGGCCTGCGCAATACTGTCGCGCACGGCTTGCAAGTTCTGTTCGATTGTGGACATAATCATTTTCTAGTGTATAGGGGCGGCGGCACAGTGCGCCAGCCCATCAATGCAGGCACAGGGATTATAAATGGACATCTCCGAACTACTCGCTTTCTCCGTCAGCAACAAGGCTTCCGACCTGCACCTGTCTTCCGGCCTGCCGCCGATGATACGCGTCCATGGCGACGTGCGCCGCCTGAACGTGGCTCCGCTCGAGCACAAGGAAGTGCACAGCATGATCTACGACATCATGAACGACAGCCAGCGCAAGGTCTATGAAGAAGCGCTGGAATGCGATTTCTCGTTCGAGATTCCCGGCCTGGCCCGCTTCCGCGTCAACGCCTACAACCAGGAACGGGGCGCTTCGGCCGTGCTGCGCACGATTCCGTCGAAGGTGCTGACCCTGGAAGAGCTGAACGCCCCGCGCATCTTCGGCGAGCTGGCCATGCGCCCGCGCGGGCTCGTGCTGGTCACGGGCCCGACGGGTTCCGGCAAGTCGACCACGCTGGCGGCCATGGTGAACCACGTCAACGAACGCCTGAACCACCACATTCTGACCATCGAAGACCCGATCGAATTCGTGCATGAGCCAAAAAAATGCCTGATCAACCAGCGCGAGGTGGGTTCGCACACGCATTCGTTCAGCAATGCGCTGCGCTCGGCCCTGCGCGAAGACCCGGACGTGATACTGGTGGGCGAGTTGCGCGACCTGGAAACCATCCGCCTGGCGCTGACGGCGGCCGAAACGGGGCACCTGGTGTTCGGCACCCTGCATACCTCGTCGGCGGCGAAATCGATCGACCGCATCATCGACGTCTTCCCTGCCGAAGAAAAGGAAATGGTGCGCGCCATGCTGTCCGAATCCTTGCAAGCCGTCATTTCGCAAAATTTGATCAAAACCAAGGACGGCAACGGCCGCGTGGCCGCGCATGAAATCATGCTGGCCACGCCGGCCGTGCGCAACCTGATCCGCGAAGCGAAAGTGGCGCAAATGTATTCGGCCATCCAGACGGGCAGCAATGTGGGCATGCAGACGCTGGACCAGTGTCTCTCCGAGCTGGTGCGGCGCGGCACGATTACGGCCGAAGCGGCCCGCGCGGCCGCCAAGTCGCCTGAAAACTTCCCCGGATAAGCCCATGCAGACGACGCACGAACACTATGGCGCCATGCACGCGCTGCTGGCGCAGATGCGCGCACGGGGCGGCTCCGACCTGTTCATCACGGCCGGCTTTCCTGCCGCCATCAAGCTCGACGGCAAGCTGACGCCGCTGGCGGGTGCCGCGCTAGCCCCGCAGCAGGCGGCCGGCTACGTGCGCGCCGTCATGAATGCGCGCCAGGCAGCCGAGTTCGAGTCCAGCCGCGAAGCCAATTTCGCCATCAGTCCGGACGGTCTGGGGCGCTTCCGCGTGTCCGCCTTCGTGCAGATGGGCCAGGCAGGCATGGTCTTGCGATTGATCAATACCGCCATCCCCACCCTGGATGGACTGGGCTTGCCGGCCATCCTGCAAGACATCGTGATGAGCAAGCGGGGCCTCGTCATCATGGTGGGCGCCACGGGCTGCGGCAAATCGACCACGCTGGCGGCCATGGTGGGCCACCGCAACGCGCACAGCCACGGCCACATCATCACCATCGAAGACCCCGTGGAATTCATCCACCCGCACGGCAACTGCATCGTCACCCAGCGCGAAGTGGGCGTCGATACGGACGACTGGGCCACGGCCCTGAAAAACACCTTGCGCCAGGCGCCCGACGTGATCCAGATCGGTGAAATCCGCGACCGCGAGACCATGGACCACGCCATCGCGTTTGCCGAGACGGGGCACTTGTGCCTGGCGACCTTGCACGCGAACAACGCCAACCAGGCGCTGGACCGCATCATCAACTTCTTCCCCGAAGAGCGGCGCCAGCAACTGCTGATGGATCTGTCGCTCAATTTGAAGGGCATGATTTCGCAGCGATTGGTCCCCAACAAGGAGGGTAGCGGGCGCAAGGCGGCGCTGGAAATCCTGCTCAATTCGCCACTGATGAGCGAGCTGATCTTCAAGGGCCAGGTACACGAAATCAAGGAATTGATGAAAAAATCGCGCGAGCATGGCATGCAAACCTTTGACCAGGCCCTGTTCGACCTGCACGAAGCGGGCACCATCAGCCATGAAGACGCGCTGCGCAATGCGGACTCCGTCAACGACCTGCGCCTGGCAATCAAACTCCAGGGCACGACGATGCCCGAACCCGCCCCGAAAACGGGCGCCGCCACACTGGGACTGCTCTGACATGCGCAGCATCCACGAGTTCCAGGCCGAGGCGTTGGACGGCACGCCCGTCGATCTGGTGCGCTACCAGGGCAAGGTGCTGCTGATCGTCAACACGGCCAGCGCCTGCGGTTTCACGCCACAATACGCGGGCCTGGAAGCGCTGTACCGCGAGTTCCAGGAGCAGGGCCTGGTCGTGCTGGGCTTTCCCTGCAATCAATTCCGCCAGCAGGAACGGGGTTCGAACGGGGAAATTGGCGCCTTTTGCGAAAAAAACTTCGGCGTCACCTTTCCCCTGTTTGCCAAGATCGATGTGAATGGCCCGCATACCCATCCCCTGTTTGCGCAATTAAAACAGGCGACACCCGGCATATTGGGCACGCAGTCGATCAAATGGAATTTCACCAAGTTTTTGGTGCGCAAGAATGGCAGCGTATTTCGCCGCTACGCGACGGCCAGCAAACCGGCCAGCCTGGCGGCTGACATTCGGCAATTACTACAGGAATAGCACGCGAGGTCTTGATTTAAAACAAAAAACAGTGGAATCAAGCTATCCGTGTTTATTTCATGCTTGATATCAATATTGTGTTTCCAATAGCAAATTTCGGTGATAATGTTGACATAATTATTCGCGTATATCGATCAAAAACGATGCCAGTCTCTGGGAAATTAATATCTTCATGGATGCGGATGGGCATTTATTCCCGCCTGTTCATTCCTATTTTCTTCCTGATACTCGCCGTTTCCGCTATCCGTTATCATGCCCTGCTCGGCTCGGAAAGCGCGCTGGCCAATACGCGCTACCAGAGCGACGCCCGGCAACTCGACCTGTTCCTGGCCAATAGCGTGCTGCCGCTGGCCGTGCGCACGGACAGTCACACGATGCACGACAGCGTGCGGCAGGTGCTGCGCAGCGCCCTGCCGCTGAACCGCAGCCTTGCCTCCGTGCGCTGGTATACGGCTGGCGGACATCTCGAAGTGCTGGCCGACAAACCGCTGGCCGACAGCGTGGCGGACACGGTGCCGGCGTGGTTCGCGCGCCTGGCCGGCATCACAGCCATCCGCAGCCGCCTGACGGTGGCGCTGCCGGACGGCGGCGACGGCATCCTCGACCTGCACTACACGCCCGGCCTGCCCCTGGCGCAGGTATGGCACAGGGTTCGCGAGCAGGCCGTGCTCAGCACCATCAATATCGTGCTGGTCTTTCTCCTGCTGGGCTTGATCCTGGCCACGCACCGCAGGCTGCTGGCGCGGCTGGTGCAAGCGACAGACCGCTTCCGCGAAGGCAACTTCGCCGTGCGCCTGGCGGCCGGCGCCACGCCCGAAGCGCAAGCCGTGTCGCACTCGTTCAACAGCATGGCTGGCGACGTCGAAGAACTGTTGACGTCGCTCAAGACCAGCCAGCACCAGCTGAGCGAACAGCTGAACGAAACCGTGCACATGCAGCAGGCGCTGCAAAAACTGTCATGGCAAAACTACAATGATGTGCTGACAGGCTTGCCCAAACGGGCCGCGCTGGCCGCCCGCTTCGAACAGGAACTATTCCTGGCGCGCGAACGCCAGCGCCTGCTGGCCGTCTGCCTGTTCGACCTCGACCACTTCCAGGCCATCAACGACCGCTACGGCGCCGAGGCGGGCGATGAAATCCTCAAGCAGGTGGCGGGCCGCCTGCACAGTTTTACAGGCCAGGTCCACTATGCGGCGCGCCTGGGCGGCGATGAATTCGTCATGCTGCTGTGCGGCCAGGCCAGCATCGCCAGCATCGAACAGAACGTCACACAGTTGATGCAGGAACTGAGCCGCCCCTACCACTGCGACCAGCAGGCGCTGCACATGACGGCCAGCGTCGGCATCGCCGTGTATGCGGGCAAGGACCTGAATACGGAAAGCCTGCTGCGTCATGCCGACCACGCCGTCTACCAGGCCAAATTGACGGGGCGCAACCAGTACCACTTCTTCGACACCAACCTCGATGAAGAAGTGCGCACGCACCACAACCAGCGCACGGAAGTGCGCCAGGCCCTGATCAACGGCGAACTGCGGCTGTACTACCAGCCCAAGGTGAACATGCGCGCCGGCACGGTAGTAGGCATGGAAGCGCTGCTGCGCTGGCAGCATGCGCGCCGCGGCGTGCTGGCGCCCGCGCAATTCCTGCCACTGGTGGAGCAGACGGACCTGATCATCGACATCGGTGAATGGGTGCTGCGCCAAGCCTTGTGGCAGATGCAGCGCTGGAGTGCCGCTGGCAAGCACTGGGTGGTCAGCGTGAATATCGCGGCGCGCCACTTCCAGCAACCGGACTTCGTCTCGCGCCTGGAAACCATCCTCGGCGAATTTCCCGGCGTGCGCGCCAGCATGCTGGAACTGGAAATCCTTGAATCGTCAGCCCTGCACGACATCGAGGACGTGCGCCGCATCATCCGCGCCTGCCAGGCGCTGGGCATCACGTTCGCGCTCGACGATTTCGGCACCGGCTACTCGTCGATGTCGTATTTGAAGCGCCTGCCAGCCAACATCGTCAAGATCGACCAGAGCTTCGTGCGCAATATGCTCAACGACCGCGACGACCTGCACCTGGTGCGCGCCGTCATCGGCCTGGCCCGTTCATTTTCCCTGACGGTGATCGCCGAAGGCGTGGAAAGCGTCGAGCATGGCGCGCGCCTGATCCAGCTGGGCTGCGACCTGGCGCAAGGCTACGGCATCGCCCGCCCCATGCCGGCCGACGCCGTGCTGGAGTGGGCAGCCAACTTCGTGCCGGCGCCGCAATGGCGCATGGCACAGTACAGCGAGATACCTATTTGACGGGCGTCAAGGCGGAATCGATCAGCTCAATCCAGTGCCGCACGGGCGTCTGCGTGCCCGACTGCAGGTGGCTCAGGCAGCCGATATTGGCGGACACAATCTCATCGGGCTCGCACGCTTCCAGGTTCGCCACCTTGTTGTCGCGCAGCTGCTGCGACAGTGCCGGCTGCAAGATCGAATACGTGCCCGCCGAACCGCAGCACAGATGGCTGTCGGCGCACAGGCGCACGTCGACACCGACGGCGCGCAGCACCTGCTCCACCTTGCCGCGCACCTGCTGGCCATGCTGCAGGGTGCAGGGCGGGTGATACGCCACTCGTTTGCCGATGCGCCCTTCCAGCTGCGCCACCAGCTCCGCTTCGAAGTCCGGCATGATCTCGGACAAATCGCGCGTCAGTGCGGCGATACGCCGCGCCTTGTCCGCATAGTGGGCGTCGTGTGCCAGCAGATGGCCATATTCCTTCACCGTGGCGCCGCAGCCCGACGCCGTCATGACGATGGCTTCGGCGCTGTCGACATACGGCCACCAGGCGTCGATATTGCGGCGCATGTCGTCCAGCGCCGCTTCCTGGTCGTTCAGGTGATGGCGCAGCGCGCCGCAGCAGCCGGCCTTCGGCGCGACGATCAATTGCACGCCCAGCGCATCGAGCACGCGCGCCGTGGCCGCGTTGATGTTGGGCGACATGGCTGGCTGCACGCAGCCATCGAGCAGCAGCATGGTGCGCGCGTGCTGGCGCGTCGGCCATGCGCCGGCGGCGGCGCCCGGGCGCAGCTTGTCCTGCAAACTTTTTGACAGCAAGGGGCGCAGCGCCTGCCCCGCCTTGTACACGGGAGTAAACAGCCAGCGGCGCGGCAAGGCTTCCTTCAGGGCGAAGCGCAAGGCGCGTTCGCGCAAGGGGCGCTGCACGCGCTGCTCGACAACATGGCGGCCGATATCGACCAGGCGCCCGTACTGCACGCCCGAGGGACAGGTCGACTCGCAGTTGCGACAGGTCAGGCAGCGGTCCAGGTGCGTCTGCGTCTTGGCGGTGACGGGCGCGCCTTCGAGCACTTGCTTGATCAGATAAATGCGTCCGCGCGGGCCATCGAGTTCATCGCCCAGCAACTGGTAGGTGGGACAGGTGGCCGTGCAAAAGCCGCAATGCACGCAGGCGCGCAGGATGGCTTCGGCTTCGTCGCCTGCCGGCGTATTCTTGATGAAATCGGCGAGATTGGTTTGCATGCGCGCTCAATACATTCTGTGCGGGTTGAAGATGCCGGCAGGGTCGAAAGCCTGCCGCAGGCGCTGGTGGATTTTTTCAACAGCGGGCGCCAGCGGGTGGAACACGCCCACCGCCTTGTCGCCGCCGCGGAACAGGGTGGCGTGGCCGCCGGCGGCCGCCACCGCCTGACGTATGTGCCGTACGCCTTGCACATCGGCGTCGCCATCGAGCTTCAGCCAGCGCTGCGCGCCGCCCCACTCGATCAGCTGACGCCCTGTCAGTATCATGGCGCTGGCGTGCGGCGGCAGCGACAGCCGCCACAGGCTGCCCGCGCCCGCAAAAAAAGCATGCGTCTGCTCGCGCACGGCCAGCCAGAAGGCGGCCGCGTCTTGCGCTGCCAGCACCTCGCCGCCCAGCGTGTGCAGCGCCGCCGACACGGCAGCTTCAGCGCCGGACAGGCGCACCGTCAGCACGCCGTCATGCCAGCAACTGGCGGAGATCGGCAGCGGCTTGCCCGCCCATTCATTGAGCATGCGCAAGGCGGCGATTTCCGCGCAAGCCACGCGCAACGTCGCTTCGCGCAGCGGCACGGGCAGGACCTTCAGCGACACTTCCAGGATCAGGCCCAAAGTGCCCAGGGACCCCGCCAGCAGGCGCGAGACATCGTAGCCGGCCACATTTTTCATCACCTGCCCGCCAAAGGCCAGGCGCTCGCCGTGGCCATCCATCAGCACGGCGCCCAGCACAAAATCACGCAAGGCGCCCGCGCTGGCCCGGCGCGGACCGGACAGCGCACTGGCGACGACGCCGCCCAACGTGGCTTTCGGGCCGAAGTGCGGCGGCTCGAAAGCCAGCATCTGGTTGCGCGCGTCCAGCGCCGCCTCGATCTCGGCCAGCGGCGTGCCGCAGCGGGCCGTGATCACCAGTTCCGTCGGTTCATAGTCGATGATGCCGGCATACGCGCGCGTGTCGAGCACCTCGCCATCAAACTGCTGGCCATACCAGTCTTTCGTGCCGCCGCCGCGCAGGCATAACGGCTTGCCCGCCGCGCTGGCCGCCAGGATCTGCTGCCTGAATTGTTCCACTATCGCTTGCAAAGGAGTCTCCGGCGGTTAAAAACGGGGCAGGTTGGCGAACGGCAGGCGTCCCGCCGTCACATGCATCTTGCCGAATTCGGCGCAGCGGTTCAAGGTGGGTATCGCCTTGTCCGGGTTCAGCAAGGTGTGGGGATCGAAGGCGCGCTTGACGGCAAAGAAGGCATCGAGTTCGGCGCGCGTAAACTGCACGCACATGGAATTGATCTTTTCCATGCCCACGCCATGCTCGCCCGTGATGGTGCCGCCCACGGCCACGCACAGGGCCAATATGTCCGCACCAAACGCTTCTGCGCGCTCGAATTCACCGGGCTTGTTGGCGTCAAACAGGATCAATGGATGCAGATTGCCATCGCCCGCGTGGAACACGTTCGCGCAGCGCAAGCCATGCATCGTTTCCATGCCGGCGATACCCGTCAGGACTTCCGCCAGGCGCTTGCGCGGGATGGTGCCGTCCATGCAGTAGTAGTCGGGCGAGATGCGTCCCGCTGCGGGAAAGGCGTTCTTGCGGCCGGACCAGAATTTCATGCGCTCCGCTTCCGACTGCGAAACGGCGATGGCGCTGGCGCCCGCCCCTTCCAGCACGGCCGTCATGCGGGCGATTTCCTCTTCCACTTCCTCGTGCGTTCCATCCGCTTCGCACAGCAAAATGGCCGCCGCGTCGATGTCGTAGCCAGCCTTGACGAACGGTTCGACCATGCGCGAGGAGGTCTGGTCCATCATTTCCAGGCCGGCCGGGATGATGCCGGCGGCGATCACGTTGGCCACCGCATTGCCGCCCGTGACGACGTCGCCGAACGAGGCCATGATGACACGCGCCGTGGCCGGTTTCGGGATCAATTTGACCGTCACTTCCGTGACGATGCCCAGCATGCCTTCGGAACCGATGAAGACGGCCAGCAGGTCGAGGCCCGGAGCGTCCAGGCATACACCGCCCAGTTCCAGCACGTCGCCATCTATGGTAACGACGCGCACGCGCAGCACATTGTGCACGGTCAAGCCGTATTTGAGGCAATGCACGCCGCCCGAGTTTTCCGCCACGTTGCCACCGATGCTGCAGGCAATCTGCGAGGATGGATCGGGCGCGTAGTACAGCGCGTAGGGCGCCGCTGCTTCGGAAATGGCCAGGTTGCGCACGCCCGGCTGCACCACGGCCGTGCGCGCGTAGGCGTCGAGGCGCACGATGCGGTTCAGGCGCGCCGTCGACAGCACCACGCCATCGGCGATCGGCAAGGCGCCGCCCGACAAGCCCGTGCCGGCGCCGCGCGGTACGATCGGCACCTTCAGTTCCCGGCAGACGCCAAGGATGGCGATGACCTGTTCTTCCGTGTCGGGCAGGGTGACCACCATCGGCAATTGGCGGTAGGCAGCCAGGCCGTCGCACTCATAAGGGCGCGTATCTTCGGCATCGGACAGCACGCAGCGCGCCGGCAGCACGGCCAGCAGGGCCGCGACGACAGTTTGTTGGCGCGCGGCGGTCAAGCCGGATTCAGGGGCAACATTGAGCATAAGATGGGGGCGGAAAGGCATGGGCGTGCAACGATTGTAAGCACAAAAGTGGCGCGCAGCGCATTTTTTGTCCATTTCGACGCCAAATCCGGGGCCAGGCGGCGCGCAGTGTCGTATGCTGCCCCATTCTTCTTTGACAGGATCCGCATCATGGGTAATCGACTTTCGAAAATCGCCACGCGCACGGGCGACAATGGCAGCACCGGCCTGGGCGACGGCAGCCGCACCAGCAAGGACAGCGCGCGCATCCACGCCATGGGCGACGTGGATGAACTGAACTCGAATATTGGTTTGCTGCTGTGCGAAGCCATGCCCGACGCCTTGCGCGAGGAGCTGGTGGCCATCCAGCACGATCTGTTCGACCTGGGCGGAGAAATCTGCATCCCCGGCTACCAGCTGATCAAGGAAGAGCACGTGCTGCGCCTCGATGATTTACTGGCAAAATACAATGCGGATTTGCCGGCCCTCTCTGAATTCATCCTGCCGGCCGGGTCGCGCGCCGCCTCGCTCGCGCATGTGTGCCGCACCGTGTGCCGCCGCGCCGAGCGCAGCATCGTCGCGCTGGCGAATGCGGAAACCATCCATGAACATCCGCGTCAATACGTGAACCGCCTGTCGGACTTGCTGTTCGTGCTGTCGCGCGTGCTGAACCGCTTTGCCGGCGGCAGCGACGTGCTGTGGCGGCATGAGCGCACGCGGGGATAAGCCGCCACTGCCGGCCTGGCCGGAGTCCTGGCCAGCCGGCAAACTTTATTGAATGCTAGTCTTGAGCGCAGCGGTCGTAGCACATCTGATGAATCTTGGTGCAGGCGCCTGGCGCGGTCGGATGTTTAATCATGCACTGTTCCAGATTGTCATCGCATTGCGAATAGCATTCCGACCCGCCGCCAGCGATCGCATACGAGGCGCTGACACCCATGGCAAACAAAAAGAAACCCAGTTTTTTAAACATAAGCACTCCTGTTGAATTGACAGACGATGGGCAACATCCATGGCGCGCCGTCTCTTACGCGCCATCCGGCAATCAGATTTTCTTCAGCGCCGCTTCCAGCGCGCCCGTATTGAACCCCTGTATCTTGCGGTTGCCGATCAGCACCACCGGCACGCCGCCGCCGCCGAGTTCCTCGTGGGCTTTTTTCGCTGCCGGGGATTTCTCGATATCGAGATCGACGAATTCGATCTTGTTTTCCTTGAAGTACGCGCGCGTTTTGGCGCAATAACCGCACCAGTGCGTGCCGTACAACACCACCTTCGCCTGGGCATTCGGGAAATACGCGGCGTAATTACCCTCAGTGTCATTCGACTTGAGCAAGCCGGGCAGCAAGGACAGGGCATAACCGCTGCCCAGGCCAGCGACCAGGATCAAGCCATACATGGCGATCGTCTTCATTTTTTTCTGCATCATAGGTAGTATCAGAGGCGTAGAGGATCGAAGTCGGCCGACGTAGCTTGCGCTTTCCAGCAGCTCCTGCAGAATAGGCGCGCTGACACCGACGGCGAACAGGAAAAGTGCAATCTTTTTCATTCACGACTCTCCATGTCAGCTATTGCACCCGGCAAGCCAGGCAATCGCGTCAGATCAGTCGTCAGAAATTTCACCTTTGCTTGCTACAAAACCCAATATAGACCGCACTTATTTTAGAGTCAACGTTTCCTTTCGATAATTTTCCAGTATGGAAAATATAGTGGGAAAGCCCTTTAAATGTGGACTTTGGAGAGATTGGGAGACGCCAAACGTCTATACAATATTGGCGCCGCAAGCAGAGCGAACGGCTGACACGCCGGAAAAACGCGACAGCGCGAGAAAGTTAGCGCGCGCCGCTCTGCATCGCCAGCACATGCTCGCGCAGCAAGCCGCGCAGCAGTTGCACCTGGGCCACGGCATCGGCTTGCAGCGCAGTCAAGCCCTCGGCAACGCAGGGACCAGGCGCGCTGGCATCGGCTGCGCCGCGCAGCAAGGCATCGATTTCCCCGCTGACGGCGGCAATCCAGCGTTGCAGCTCGGGCGGCGCCGGCTCGGCCTGGGGACTGAGGCTGATGCGCGCCGTGCTGCCCGCCACGCGGCGCAGCAGCGGCAAGGTGCGCAGCGCCGCCAGGCCCACGCCGCTGCTGCGGTCCAGGCGGCGTTCGATGCGCAGGCGCTGCAGCACTTGTTCGGCGTTATTGCTGGCCAGCCCCGCCTCGCGGCGCAGGCGGGCGATGGCGCTATCCCAGCGGCCGCCTGCCGCCAGCACGGCCAGCAGGTATTTCAGGTTGGCCGACACGGCCTTCGCCAGGCGCTGGTCCAGGTCGTCCGCCTCGCGGTCGGGCCACAGTAAAAACGTGGCCAGCAGGGCCAGCATGCAGCCGAGCACATTGTTGCCCAGGCGGCTCGCGGCATACACCATTTCGCTGGCCGGCGCCGCATAGTCGGCCACCAGCACAAAGGCCGGCGTCATGAACAGCACGTGCAGGCTGTAGCTGACGCGGCGCAAGGCCATGGTGGCGACGATCAGGGGAAACACCACCAGCGAGATCGCCAGCGGCGTATGGACCGCCAGACCGATCAGCACGGCCAGCACGGCGCCCAGCACGCTGCCAGCGACCCGTTCGATGCCGCGCGGCCAGGTGGTCGACACGGACGGCTGCAGTATCAGCAAGGTCGCCATGGTGGCCCAGTAGCCAAACGGAATGTGTAGCGCCTCGACCAGCAGGAAGCCGGCCGTCGTCGCCAGCGACACGCGCGCCGCGTGGCGCCAGCTCAGCGACTGTGGCGTGGCGTTGACTTTCGCCGTTTGCCATGCCTGCCCCAGCGCCAGGAAAGCCGCCTCGCGCCACGGCAGCTGCGTCGCGCGCGGCAAGCCCAGTTCCATGAATTCCACGTTCAGGCGCAGCGGCAGCAAGGCGCCCAGCGCCGCTTCCAGGCGCCGTCCGCACGCGGCCAGGCGGCGCTGCAAGGCCAGGGGCGGCGTTTCCGGCTGGCGCTGCACGGCTTGCCCCAGGCGGCGCAGCAGCACGGCCATCACTTCCAGGCTGCGCCGCGCGCGCGGGTCCTGGCGCAAACGCTGCTGCTCGCGCTCGCAGGTATGCGTGACGGCGATCAGATAGGCGAAGATGCGCTCGGCGTCGCTGAGCGCCAGCAGCAGGTTGTCGTACAGGGCGCTGCGGCCCGCGCGCGCGGGCGGCACGGCGGCCCGCGCCACGCGCGCCGCTTCCAGCGCGGCGCGCGCCTGAGAACGGTAGCTGGCGCCATGCGCGGCGGCGTCCGGCAACGCGGGGTCCTGCGCCAGGAAACGCGCATTGTCGCGCGCAATGCCGGCCAGGCGCGAATACGCGGCGCGTATCGCGCGCCGGGCCGGGCTAAACGGGTGGATGCGCCAGACGGTAAAACTGAGCACGGTGGCAAACAGGCAGCCAAACATGTACAGGCCCAGGAAAGGCGCCGTCTGCGTCATCGATGCGAGCGGATGCGTGACCATCACCACGCAGGCCGTGGCCGCCAGGATGGCCACTTGCCCCGTGGCCGCGCCCCAGATGCGCGCCAGCGCGCCGGCCCAGGAAAACAGCAGCACGGCAATGGCGGCCGTCGCCAGGCCATGGCCAGCCGCCAGCGCCGTCAGGCCGCCGGCGACCGTCGACAGCAAGCCGAAACCCAGCATCGAGACAAAACGCATGCGCCGCGTGCCGGCCGCGTCAGCCAGGCAGGTCCAGAAGGCGCCGATGGCGGCCCAGGAAAAATCGGGGTGGTCGAACAGCAAGCCCAAGAGCAGCATGGCACTCGAGGCGCAGGCAGCCCGCAGTCCCTCGGACAGATTCGTTTCGTCGATGGCCAGCGTGACCATCCATAGCGGACGGCGCTGCGACAGGGTATCGGTGTAGGCGTGCATGCCCGCCAGCCAGCGGCCGGCCAGTGCGCGCACACGGCGGTGGAGTTTCCTGAAATGCAAGGTGGACTTTGAGTAGGTATCAAAGCGTCATCGTAGCATTCCCGGGCTAACAATGTTGCAGTGCAGCGTAAAATTCCTGCGCACCAAAAAAACGGCACCGCAGTGCCGCTTCTATGCGCGTACCGATACGCTTAGCTGACCATCGCCAGGCGCGGACCTGCGGCCGGGAAACGCTGCTCGATCGACGCGGCGATGCCAGTGGCATCGAGGCCCACGCTTTTCAGCAGTTGCACGGGGTCGCCATGGTCGATGAAGACGTCCGGCAAGCCCAGCATCAAAATCGGCTTGACGATGGCCTCAGCCGCCAGGGCCTCGGCCACGGCCGAACCGGCGCCACCCATGATGCAGCCCTCTTCCACCGTCACCAGATAATCATGCTCAGCGGCAAGCTGCTTCACCAGCGCCACGTCGAGCGGCTTGACGAAACGCATGTTGGCGACCGTCGCGTCGAGCTTCTCGCCGGCCGCGACACTCGGCGCCACCATGGAACCGAAGGCCAGGATGGCGATGCGCTTGCCGTGGCGTTTGACTTCGCCCTTGCCAATTTCAATGCTGGTGAGTTCCGGCACGATGGCCACGCCGGCACCGGCGCCGCGCGGATAGCGGATGGCTGCCGGGCCCGGATAATGGTAGCCCGTGGTGAGCATTTGCCGGCATTCGTTTTCGTCCGACGCGGCCATGATGAGCATGTTCGGGATGCAGCGCAAGAACGCCATGTCGTAGTTGCCCGCATGCGTGGCGCCATCGGCGCCCACCAGGCCGGCGCGGTCCAGCGCGAACGTCACGTCCAGGTTTTGCAGCGCCACATCGTGAATCAACTGATCGTAGGCGCGCTGCAGGAAGGTGGAATAGATGGCCACGACGGGTTTGAGGCCCTCGCAAGCCAGGCCAGCGGCAAACGTCACCGAGTGCTGCTCGGCAATGCCGACGTCAAAGTAGCGGGCCGGGAATTGCTGTTCGAACTTGACCATGCCCGAGCCTTCGCGCATGGCCGGCGTGATGCCCACCAGGCGCTTGTCGTGCGCGGCCATGTCGCACAGCCAGTTGCCGAACACTTCCGTGTACGTCATCTTGCCCGGCGCCGTGGCCGGCTTGATGCCCTCTGCCGGATTGAATTTCGGCGTGCCGTGGTACAAAATCGGTTCCGCCTCCGCCAGCTTGTAGCCCTGGCCCTTCTTGGTGACCACGTGCAGGAATTGCGGGCCCTTCAATTGCTTGATATTTTGCAAGGTCGGGATCAGCGAATCGAGGTCGTGACCATCGATGGGGCCGATATAGTTAAAACCGAATTCCTCGAACATGGTGGCGGGCACGACCATGCCCTTGGCGTGCTCTTCAAAACGCTTCGCCAGTTCCAGCACGGGGCCGGGCAAGACAGACTTGCCGACATTTTTTGCCGCCGCATAGAACTGGCCCGACATCAAACGCGCCAGGTGGCGGTTCAGCGCACCCACAGGCGGCGAGATCGACATGTCGTTGTCGTTCAAAATCACCAGCAGGTTGATGTCTTCCTGCACGCCCGCATTGTTCATCGCCTCGAAAGCCATGCCGGCCGTCATCGAGCCGTCGCCGATCACGGCGATCGCGTGCAGCGGGTCGCCCTTGATCTTGGCGGCCTGCGCCATGCCCAGCGCGGCCGAGATCGACGTCGACGAATGCGCCGTGCCGAAGGTGTCGTACTCGCTCTCGTCGCGCTTCGGGAAGCCGGAAATGCCATCTTTCTGGCGCAGGGTATGCATGCGCTCGCGCCGGCCCGTGAGTATCTTGTGTGTATAGGTCTGGTGGCCCACATCCCACACGATGCGGTCGTGCGGCGTGTTGAACACGTAGTGCAGCGCGACGGTCAGCTCGACCGTTCCCAGGTTGGACGACAGGTGGCCGCCCGTCTTGGAAACGGAATCGAGCAGGAAGCTGCGCAGTTCCTGCGCCAGCGGCACCAGTTGCGAGCGGGCCAGCTTGCGCACTTGCGCTGGTTCATTGATGGTTTCTAACAGTTTCATTTATGCCTTCCGCTGCACGACCAGGTCCGCCAGCTCGCGCAAACGGCGTGCCTTGTCCCCGAATGGCGCCAGCGCCGCATGGGCGTCGCACCGCAATTGTTCTGCCAGGGCTCTCGATGGTTCCAGCCCCAAAATCGATACGTAGGTGGGCTTGTTGGCGGCCGCATCCTTGCCCGCCGTCTTGCCCAGGGTGGCCGAGTCGGCCGTGGCGTCGAGCACGTCGTCCACCACCTGGAACGCCAGTCCGACGGCGCGCGCATACGCATTCAGCGCCGTCATCTCGTCTGGCATCAAGTCCTTGCCGGCCAGCGCACCAAGGATCACGGCCGCGCGCAGCAAGGCACCCGTTTTGAGTTGATGCATCTGTTCCAGTTGCGGCAAGCTCAAGGCCAGGCCGACACTGTCGAGGTCGATCGCCTGGCCGCCGCACATGCCGGCTGAGCCCGCCGCGTGCGCCAGCAGCTTGAGCATCGCCATTTGCCGCGCGGGTGGAATCGCCGCGCCATCGGCCAGCAGCATGAACGCCTGCGATTGCAGCGCGTCGCCCACCAGCAGCGCCGTCGCGTCATCGTAGGCGATGTGCACGGTAGGCTTGCCACGGCGCAAGGCATCGTCATCCATGCACGGCATGTCATCATGCACGAGCGAATACACGTGAATCATTTCCAGCGCGCAAGCGGCGCGCGCCAGGGTGTCTTGATCGGCATCAAACAATTCACCGGCCGCCATCACCAGCAGCGGGCGCACGCGCTTGCCGCCGCCCAAGAGCGCATAGCGCATGGCCGCGTGCAGCTTGTGCGGCACCACATCTGCCGAAGGTAAAAACTGGTCGAGCCGGCCTTCCACGCCGGACTGGGTGGCTTGCATCCAGTCGCCGAAGGTCACGCCGTCTTGCTGCATGCTGGCCGTCATAGCGCGGCCTCGCCAGCATCCACGAACGGTTTCAACATGTCGCCTTCCAGTACTTTCACCTGCGCTTCGACACTGTCGAGCTGGGTGGCGCAATACTTGACCAGTTCCGAGCCGCGCTGATACGCCGCGACCGATGCTTCCAGCGGCAACTGGCCCGCTTCCATTTGCGTTACCAGCTGCGCCAGTTCCGCCATTGCCTCTTCAAACGAGGCCGGCGCTGCGGCAGCGGCAGTTAATTTCTTCGACATAGACTCAGATCTCTTCGTGGCACGTGGGGTATGTAGGGAGACGCCGGGGACTCCCGGCCAGCATAGAAGCGTTATTTTAGAACAAACCACACTATTAAGTGAAAACTAAAGCGCAATCGGCGTGCTCGAAGGGGAAGACGTTGCCAGCTTGGCAGTCAATTCTAGCGCAATCGCCCCCATCGGCCGGAAATTGCGCGGTAAATGACAATCTTTCTCATTAATAGACTATTTGCCGGAGGGGTTTGCCAATGCCGAGGCCGATACGCGCTATAATCGCCGGTTCTGTCCGAAATACCGTTTCAACAAATTTGAATTCAGGTCTTTGCGGATTCTTTCTCTCTGTAGCGGTTGCCCAGGGAATGGCCTGGGGCACTGCTGACCGTTGTACATTTATGGGGGGTTGGGATGTCCGATCTGGCTACTCACGCCAAGCTGGCGCGTTCAAACGCGCAACTTCCGGTCCACGTCTATTTTGACGAAACGCTGTTGCAGCGTGAAATGCAGCAATTGTTCCAAGCCGGCCCGCGCTATGTCGGGCATGCGCTGATGGTGCCGGAAACCGGCGATTTTGCGACCCTGGCGTCTGAGAACGAAGGGCGCATGCTCGTGCATAACGCCAATGGCATCGAAGTGCTGTCCAACGTGTGCCGCCACCGGCAGGCGCTGATGTTCAATGGCCGCGGCAATGCGAAGCATATCGTCTGCCCGCTGCACCGCTGGACCTACGACCTCAAGGGTGAATTGATCGGCGCGCCGCATTTCCCCGAGACGCCGTGCCTGAACCTGTCGAAAACGCCGCTGCAAAGCTGGAATGGCTTGCTGTTCGAGCAAAATGGCTACAACGTGATGGAAAAATTGAAAGATTTGTCCGTCTCGAAAGACCTCGATTTTTCCGCTTACATGTTCGACCACGTGGAAATCCACGCGTGCGACTACAACTGGAAGACCTTCATCGAAGTCTACCTCGAGGATTATCACGTGGAACCGTTCCACCCGGGCCTGGGCAGCTTTGTCAGCTGCGACGACCTGCGCTGGGAATTCGGCAAGGATTACAGCGTGCAAACGGTGGGCGTGCACCGCGGCTTGCAGCAGGCCGGTACGCCCGCCTATAAAAAATGGCAGGAGCAGGTGCTGCAATTCCGCGGTGGCGAAGTGCCGCCGTATGGCGCCATCTGGCTGACCCTGTATCCGAACATCATGGTCGAATGGTATCCGCACGTGCTGATCGTCTCTACCCTGTGGCCGGACGGCCCGCAAAAAACGCGCAATGTGGTGGAGTTCTATTACCCAGAGGAAATCGTGTTGTTCGAGCGCGACTTCGTCGACGCAGAACGGGCTGCCTACATGGAAACCTGCGTCGAGGACGATGAGATCGCCCTGCGCATGGACGCGGGCCGCAAGGCCCTGATGGCGCGCGGCGAAAACGAAGTGGGCCCTTACCAGTCGCCCATGGAAGATGGCATGCAGCACTTCCATGATTGGTACCGCAACAATATCGAACTGTAATATCAGTAGAGGGGCCGCATGACGCGGCCCTTTTTTTATCCTCCCATTTCCCAGGAATCCAATGCAATCGTTGTGGATGCTATTTGCCAGTTTCATGTTCGCCATCATGGGCGTGTGCGTAAAACTGGCGTCGGAGTTGTATTCGACCTCCGAAATCGTCATGTACCGCGGCATCATCGGCATGACCGTCATGAGCTGCACCATCCTGTACCAGGGCGGCAGCTTTAAAACCACGATGCCGGGCCAGCATCTGTGGCGCGGCGTGGTGGGCGTGATCGCCCTGTGGCTGTGGTTTTATGCCATCGCCATCCTGCCGCTGGCCACCGCCATGACCCTCAATTACATGGCGCCCATCTGGATCGCCGTGATTCTGCTGGCCGGTGGCTGGTGGAAAGCGACGAAGCAAGTCGAGTGGCCGCTGGTGGCGGCGATTGCCATGAGCTTTGTCGGCGTGACCCTGCTGCTGCAACCCGTGTTCCAGACCGACCAGGTAGGTGGCGCCGTCACTGCCTTGATTTCCGGCATGCTGTCGGCCCTCGCCTACTTGCAGGTGCGCAAACTGGGCTTGCTGGGCGAACCCGAATACCGCGTCGTCTTCTATTTCTCGGTCGTCAATTTCCTGGCCGGCGTGATCGGCCATGTGGCCAGCGCCGGCGGCGGCCCCGTGGTCTGGCATGCGCACACGAGCGGCTATGGCATCGGCTTGCTGGCCGCCATCGGCCTGTGCGCCACCATGGCGCAGATGGCCATGACGCGCGCCTATCGCCTGGGCAAGACCCTCGTTGTTGCTAATTTGCAATACACGGGCATCGTCTTTTCCAGCTTCTGGGGCGTGGTGATCTTTGGCGACCTGTTCGACTGGCATGGCTGGGCCGGCATCGGCGTCATCCTCGCCTCCGGTATCGCGGCAACCTATTACAATACCCGCAACACGGCCCGTGGCGCCGCCATCGCGCGCACGGATCCCATCGCCAGCGAAGTCTAAGGAGTGCTTACCTTGTATACAACCTTAATCCAGGCCAAGGAACTGGCCAGCCAGTTGCAGGACAGCAACTGGGTGATCCTCGATTGCCGCCACGACTTGCTCAATCCCACGGCCGGCAGCGATGCGTTTGCCGCCGGCCACGTCCAGAACGCGCAGTTTGCCGATATCGACACGGCCCTGTCCGGCTCCAAGACGGCACGCGGGCCCCAATTTACCGGACGACATCCCTTGCCCGAGCGCAATGTCCTGCTGGCCACCTTGCGCGGCTGGGGCATCAATGAGGACACGCAAGTCATCGCCTATGACGGCCAGGGCGGCATGTTCGCCGCCCGTCTGTGGTGGCTGCTGCGCTGGGTCGGCCATCCGGCCGTTGCCGTGCTGGACGGCGGCCTGGCCGCCTGGCAGGCACAAGGCTTGCCGCTGGTCACGCCCGTGGCACCGCGCCCTATCGGCAAGCTCACGGAAAAACCCAGCCTGACGCGCACGGTCAGCGTGCAGGACGTGATGACCAACCTGGAAACCCAGGCCTTGAGTGTCATCGACGCGCGCGCGCCCGACCGTTATCGCGGCGAAAACGAAACCATCGATCCCGTGGGCGGCCACATCCCCGGCGCGAAAAATCGTTTCTTCAAGGATAACCTGCAGGCGGACGGTCGTTTCAAATCCGCTCAAGAACTGGAGCAGGAATTCGCGGGCCTAATCAGTACGGCTGAATCTACTATCCTGCAGTGTGGCTCCGGCGTGACGGCCTGCCATAACTTGCTGGCTCTGGAAGTGGCCGGCTTGCCTGGCGCGGCGCTGTATCCGGGCTCGTGGAGCGAATGGTGCGCAGATCCGGCGCGACCCGTGGCCACGGGCAATTAAAAAAAAGGCGAACCATCTGGTTCGCCACCTTTATCAGTGGATAACTACGACGTTATCCCCAGCGCTTGATTCAGCCGTTCCAGTTCCGCCTGCCACGCCTGCTGGCTGGCCGGCTTCTGATGGCGCGGTTTTCTCGCCAGGTCTTCCGCCAGCAATTGCTCCAGTTCGCACAAACGCTCCAGCTGCACGTCGATGTCCGTCAGCACCGCAGACGCATGCTCCACGCGCGGCGCGGGCAACGACGCCTGCCCGTCTTCCGCGCTCAGGCGTGCATACGCGCTGGCCGCATCCGGCCACTCTTCCAGCTGGCCAGCGGCCACTACCCAAAAACGGTTGCAGGCCGTCTCGATCAGGTCGCGGTCGTGCGATACCAATAAACAGCCGCCTGCAAAGCCGCGCAGGGCTTGCCCCAGTTCCGCCTTGCCCTGCATGTCCAAGTGGTTGCTCGGTTCGTCGAGCAGCAGCAAGTGATAACTGGCCAGCGACAGCCCCAGGAACAGCAGCCGCGCCCGCTCGCCGCCGCTCAGAGTCGCCACCGTCTGGCCATGGCGCGCATACGGGAAACCGGCTGAAATCAAGGCTTGCTTGCGCGCTACCTGACTGCGCGCCACCTCGTTTTGCACGGCAAACGGATACAAGGCGTCGGACAAATCGGCAGCGTCGGCCAGTTGCCTGAGCGACTGGTCGTAATAGCCGATATTGGCCGCGTGGTGGTAGCGCAAGTCCGCACGTTCCTCCTGCGCCTGTATCGATTGCCAGCACAGGCGCAGCAGCGACGACTTGCCGCTGCCGTTGGCACCCAGCAAGGCGACCCGGTCGCCCGGTTTCAGCCAGACCTGGCCGACCTGGAACAGCAGCGGGGAAACAGGTACGGCGCGCACGTCCAGCCCATCGAGCGCCAGCAGCTGGTCGGCCGCCAGCGCCTTGCCGCGCAGGCTCAAACGCCAGGGCGCGCCATCGCTGACGAACGATTGCTCGTCCTGCAGCTTGTCGATGCGCCGCTGCATGCTTTTAGCCTTGCGCGCCATGCCGACGTTATCGTAGATCTTGCCCCACAGCGCCAGGCGGGTGCTGCTGACGGCCAGGCGGTCGATTTCCTTCTGTTCGGTCGCATGCCGGGCGGCAGCGGCCACGTCCGCCTCGGCCAGCGCCGCCAGCGCGGGGCCGCAGGGCAGGTCGACATCGTACAGCCGGCTATCGCGCAAGATCCAGCTGCGCGTGGCCACGTTGTCGAGCAGGCGCTGGTCGTGCGAGACGAGGATGAAGGCGCCGCGCCATGTCAACAGGAATTGCTCCAGCCACAGCAGCGATGGCAAATCCAGGTGATTGCTCGGTTCGTCGAGCAGCAGCACGTTCGGTTCCTGCAACAGGGCGCGCCCCAGCAGCAGACGCGTGTGCTGGCCGCCGGACAGCGAATGCACGGGCACTTGCGCCGTTTCAAGGTCAAAGCCCAGTTCGGTCAGCAGACTGTCGACGCGCCAATGCAGCTCGGGCTGCTCCAGCACGGGCGCCAGCAAGGCATCGTACAGGCTCAGGCTGGCAAGTTCGGCCGGCAAGTGCTGCTCCACGTGCTGCAAGCGGCAGGCACGAGCGACATGGATGGTGCCGGACGTGGCCTCGCGCGTGCCGCTGAGCAAGCCCAGCAAGGTGGATTTGCCGCAGCCATTGTGGCCGATCAGGCCGATGCGGTCACCCTGGCGCAAGGTAAAGGCGAGTTCGTTGAAGAGGAAACCGTCGTGGGTCTCCAGCTGTAAAGCTTGGGTAGAGATAAGGGTTGTCATGGCTCTTGTCTTTGTTCGGGATGCAAGCATCCGCGTTAACAGGAGCGCTAACGAAAACCGTGAGCCGAGAAAGAACTCTAGAGAAAAACTCTATTCAGGAGGGTGGCTTTGCTCTGGCCAGGTTATCGCAGCGCGATAGAACGTGGGCAAGAGCTGGCAAATGTGCTTAAAGAACGCGCATCCCATAGGGCGAGCATAAAAATTTCCATATTTTCCTCCTTTCTGTGCAAGTTAGTCAGAAAGGCAATACTACACGCGTCGCGTCAGTACATCAACCACCGTGGCGCTTATGCGTCAGGAACAGCACGATGCACACGCCCAGCGCGATCAACAGCACTTGCGGAATGGTTTCGCGCAGGGTGGCGCGGCGCTGCATCTGCGGCATCAGGTCGCTCAAGGCGATATAGATGAAGCCGGACGAGGCGAACACGAGCACATAAGGAATCAAATTGCTGGCGCGGTCCAGGGTGAAATAGCCGAGCAAGCCCCCGGCCACCGCCATCAGGCTGCACAGCAGATTGAAGATGTAGGCGCGCAAACGCGAGAAGCCCGCATTGAGCAGCACGATGAAATCGCCGATTTCCTGTGGAATTTCATGCGCGATGATGGCCAGGCCCGTCACCAGGCCCAGCTTCGGGTCGGCCAGGAAGGCGGCGGCGATCAAAATGCCGTCCGTAAAGTTGTGCATGCCGTCGCCGACGAGGATCATCCAGCCGGCCTTGCCCGCTTCGTGCTTGTCGTGGCCATGGGCATGGTGATGTCCATCGCCTTCGTGGTGGTGCGAATGGCGCAGGATGGCGAATTTTTCCAGCATGAAAAAGGCCAGCAAGCCCGCCAGCAAGGTGGCGAACAGGCTGCGCGGATCGGCCTGCGATTCGAACGCTTCGGGCAAGGCGTGCAGCAAGGACGTCGACAACATGATGCCGACGGACAAGCTGACCATGCGCTCGACCACTTTGGATAAGAATGCAAACGAAAAGATCGCCGCCGCAGTAATGCTGAACACGCCCGCGATCGTGGTCGCGAGCAAAATGGATATAAGGACGGGATCGATGATTTTCTTACCTCAAAATGGCGCCGGGTCACTGGCGCCGCGATGCTGGCGTCTGGCCTGATGAATGCGTTGTTATCTATTGTTTAATTTTTTGCGCGTTTGGCGGCAGCGTAGCGCGATGAAGATGCAATTGTACTGCATTGACGCGTACCGGGCATTTTACAGCCCGGTACGCCTTTCGGTTCAACTTCTGGAAAATTCAGGTATTGAGCTGTTGCGGCGTCACGCCACGCCGTGTGTCTTGAACCAGGCCAGGCAGCGCGCATAGCCGTCTTTCGCATCGGCGGCCACATAACTGGGGCGGTAATCGGCGTTGAAGGCATGTCCCGCATCGGGGTAGACGACAAATTCCGACTTGTTGCCGCCCTTGGCCAGCGCGTCCTTCATCTTGGCGATCGATTCCTGCGTGATGCCCGTATCCTTGCCGCCGTACAAGCCCAGCACGGGGACTTTCAAGCTGGCGGCGATATCGATGGGGTTGCTCGGCTGCAAGGGGCTCGTTTCGCCCACCAGGCGGCCATACCAGGCCACGCCCGCCTTGACGGCCCGATTATGCGCCGCGTACAACCACGTGATGCGCCCGCCCCAGCAAAAGCCCGTAATGCCCAGGCGGCTGGTGTCGCCGCCATTCTGTTTCGCCCACGCAACAACGGCATCGAGGTCCGCCATCACTTGCGCGTCCGGCGTCTTGGCGATGATGCCTTTCATGAGTTCCGGAATGCTGGCCACCTTGCTAGGATCGCCCTGGCGCACGAACAAATCGGGCGCCAGCGCCAGATAACCGTGTTTGGCGAAGCGGCGCGCCATGTCGGCGATATGTTCATGCACGCCAAAGATTTCCGAAATGACCAAAACCACGGGCAAGCCCGTCTTGCCCTCCGGCTGCGCCGCATACACGGGCACGGCCTGGCCATCGACCATCACCGACATGGTGCTCGTGACGAGGCCGGCGGAATCGGTCTTGATGACGTTTTGCGCCGCCACGGGCAGCACAGCCACGGCAAAGCCCGTTCCCAGCGCCACCTTCAGGAAACCACGCCGGCCATCCGGCCCGGACAAGCTGCTCTGGCCCAGCAAACTTTCACAATCGGTGATCATGTCGCTCATGCGTTTCTCCTGAAAATGTTGCGTTTATAAATTAGTGCGCTTCGTCCCAGTTCTTTCCAACGCCCACCTCGGCCGTCAGCGGCACTTTCAGCGCGGCCACGCCCGCCATCAGTTCCGGCAGCTTGCGCTTGACCAATTCGAGCTCGGCGTCCGGCACTTCCAGCACCAGTTCATCGTGCACCTGCATGATCATCTTCGTCTGCAAGCCGTCCGTTTCCAGCCAGCCTTGCACGGCAATCATGGCCAGCTTGATCAGATCGGCTGCCGTGCCCTGCATCGGTGCGTTAATCGCCGCCCGTTCCGCGCCCTGGCGGCGCGGGCCGTTCGGCGAGTTAATTTCCGGCAACCACAGACGGCGGCCAAATACGGTTTCCACGTAGCCGCGCGCCTTGGCTTGCTGGCGCGTATCTTCCATGTACTGTTTCACGCCGGAAAAACGCGCGAAGTAACGGTCGATATAGCTTTGCGCGGCCGTGCGGTCCACGCCCAAGTTACCGGCCAGGCCAAACGCGCTCATGCCGTAGATCAGCCCGAAGTTGATGACTTTGGCGTAGCGGCGCTGTTCGTTCTGTACTTCCGCCGCCGGCACGCCGAAGATTTCGGCCGCCGTGGCGCGGTGAATATCGATGCCGTCGGCAAACGCGCGCAGCATGGCTTCGTCGCCCGAGATATGCGCCATGATGCGCAATTCGATCTGCGAATAGTCGGCCGAGACGATATGGCTGCCCGGTGGCGCAATGAAGGCTTCGCGGATGCGGCGGCCTTCCGCGCTGCGGATGGGGATATTCTGCAAGTTCGGGTCATTCGACGCCAAACGCCCCGTCACGGCCACGGCTTGCGCATAGTTCGTGTGCACCCTGCCCGTGGTGACGTTGATCATCTTCGGCAATTTGTCCGTGTAAGTCGATTTCAGCTTGGCCATGCCGCGGTATTCCAGCAGCACTTTCGGCAGCGGATAGTCCTCGGCCAGCTTTTGCAGCACTTCTTCATCCGTCGATGGCGCGCCCGTCGGGGTTTTCTTGACCACCGGCAGCTTCAGCTTTTCAAAGAAGATTTCGCCGATCTGCTTGGGCGAACCTAAATTGAACGGCTGCTCGGCCAGCTCATATGCCTTCTTTTCCAGCTCGAGTATCTTGACGGCCAGCTCGGCCGACTGGATATTGAGCAACTCGTCATCGATCAGCACACCGTTGCGCTCGATCTTTTGCAAGACCACGGCCGTCGGCATCTCGATCTGTTCATAGATGAAGGTCAGCTTTTCATCGTTCGCTACATTGCCCCACATATTATTGTACAAACGCAAGGTGATGTCGGCATCCTCGGCCGCATATTTCGCCGCCTGCGCGACTGCCACCTGGTTGAAGGTGATCTGCTTGACGCCCTTGCCGCACACATCCTCGAAGGGAATCGTCGTGTAATTCAGGTGGCGCAGGGCCAGGCTGTCCATGTCGTGCTTCTTGTGCGATTCGAACACATACGATACCAGCAGGGTATCGTGGGCGATGCCGCGCAAGGTCACGCCATGGTTGGCGAAGATGTGGCTGTCATACTTGAGGTTCTGGCCCAGCTTGGGCTTGTTCGCGTCTTCCAGCCACGGACGCAGTTTCGCCAGCACGTGTTCGCGCGTCAACTGGTCCGGCGCGCCCGCGTAATCGTGCGCCAGCGGGATGTAGCAAGCACTGTGCTCGGCCACGGCGAGGGAAATGCCGACCATTTGCGCCGTCATCGGTTCCAGCGAGGTGGTTTCCGTGTCCACGGCCGTCAGAGCCGCCGCATCGATCAGGGCGATCCATTTGTCCAGCTGCTCGTCGGTCAGCACGGTTTCATATACGGCTTCCACCTGAGGTGCGGCATCGGCAAACATGTCGCCTGTCGTGTTGGCAGCAGCGCCACCGGCGACAGGGGCGCCGACGGGCGACATCGGCGGCGGCGTGGCGCCCAGTTCGCGCAGCAGCGCCTTGAAGCCATAGCGGTTGAAGAAGGCCAGCAAGGCTTCCTTGTCTTCGTGTTTCGCCACCAGCGAGTCGGCGATCGTTGTCATGTGCTGCGACAAATCGCAATCGGTCTTGACGGTGATCAAAGCGCGCGCCTGCGGCAGCCAAGGCAGGGCCGTGCGCAGGTGTTCACCCACGGCGCCGCCCACCTTGGCCGCGTTTTCCATCACGCCTTCCAGGCTGTCGTACAAGGTCAGCCATTTGACGGCCGTTTTCGGGCCGCATTTCGACACGCCCGGCACGTTGTCGACCGTATCGCCGATCAGCGACAGATAATCGATGATGCGGTTCGGCGGCACGCCGAACTTGGCCAGCACGGCCGCTTCGTCGAGCGTTTCATTGCTCATGGTGTTGATCAGGGTCACCTGGCTGTTGACCAGCTGCGCCAGATCCTTGTCGCCCGTCGACACCACCACGTTCATGCCGGCGGCCGCCGCCTGCACGGCCAAAGTACCAATCACGTCATCGGCTTCCACGCCGTCGACCATCAAGATCGGCCAGCCCATGGCGCGCACGGCTTCGTGTATCGGTTCGATCTGCAAACGCAGGTCGTCCGGCATCGAGGCGCGCGTGGCCTTGTATTCGGGATACATATCGTCGCGGAAGGTTTTGCCCTTGGCATCGAACACGCAGGCGATGTAGGCGGCCGGGTAATCGGCGCGCAGGCGGCGCAACATATTGACCATGCCGTGCATGGCGCCCGTGGGATAGCCGTCCGGGCTGCGCAGGTCGGTCAGCGCATGGAAGGCACGATAAAGGTAACTGGAACCGTCGACTAACAGCAGGGTGTTTTGCATAATGCCAATAAAATGAGGTGAGCCGCGCCGGCCGGGAAGAAACTGCGGCAGGCGGGTGAAATATCGCCCAATTATCGCAGAGTTTAGGCCCGCGCCACCGGGGACGCGGCCCGCGTTTTTTGCGCAGTTTGCCACGGCTGGCGCCCCGCTTGGCCGCCCGACTGACAGCCGGGCCCTATTTCCGCTCATTTAAACAGCATTGCCACCCAGTTTGTTACAATGCCTTATAGATAAATTGACGGCAATACTCCACTGCATGCGCTGCAGTCCCACACATGGAAGCGAACCCATCATGATGCGTACATCGACACTCTGGACATTCCTCGCCCTGCCCCTGCTGGCATGTTCGGCCCTTGCCAGCGCCCAGACGCCGGCCAAACCGAGCGAAGCGCCACCACAGCTCGAACGTATCGAGGAAATGGGCGAAGCGCCCATCACCGTGACACCGGCCGCCGCCAAGCAGCAGATTACCGAGAAACGCGAAGCGGGCGTGACGTCCGAAGTGAAAGTCACCAGCGGCGGCAGCACCTATTACATGAAACCGGCCGCCGGCGCCGACCAGGCCAACGGCAACGCCCTGCGCGGCCCGCAATGGAAAGTGCTGGAATTCGACCTGGGCAAGAAGAAACAGAAACAACGCGATGAAGAGGCCGCAGACGCGCCAGCACCGCCCCCGGCAGCGAAGTAAGCAGCCACTCTCTTCTGCCCTGCCCCGGCCACCTGCGGGGCAGCCGGCTTTTTTTGACCTTTTAGACCATTCCTCTCTTTCCCATGGCAGTTTTTACCGCGCTACACCTGGACGATATCGGCCAGTGGCTCACGCAGTTTCCACTCGGCAAACCTCTGGCGCTCAAGGGCATCGCGTCCGGCATCGAAAACAGCAATTTCTTCCTGAGCACGGAGCGCGGCGAATATGTGCTGACGATCTTTGAGAATCTCAGCTTCGAGCAATTGCCGTTTTATCTGCAACTGATGCGTCATTTGGCGGACCGGGGCGTGCTGGTGCCCGCGCCGATCGCCAATGCCGATGGCGAACTGGTGACGGCCTTGCAAGGCAAGCCGGCCGCCATCGTCAGCAAACTCGACGGCAGCTCGCAGATGCTGCCGCAAGCCGTGCATTGCACCGCTGTCGGCGCCATGCTGGCGAAGATGCACCTGGCGGGCCGCGATTTCCCTTTGCAGCAGCCGAATCTGCGTGGCCTGCAGTGGTGGAACGCCACCACGCCGCTGGTCTTGCACCACCTCGATGATGCCAGGGCGCATCTGCTGCGCGCGGAAATCCATTTCCAGGACGCCTTTGCTGCCTGCGATACGTATAAAGCCATCCCGCGCGGTCCCGTGCATGCCGACTTGTTTCGCAATAATGTCATGTTTGACGGCGAGCAACTGACGGGCTTTTTTGACTTTTACTTTGCCGGTTGCGACACCTGGCTGTTCGATGTCGCCGTCACCGTCAACGACTGGTGCGTGGACTTGGCCACGGGCGTGCTCGACACGGTGCGCGCGCGCGCCCTGCTCGACGCCTACCGGGCCGTGCGCCCGTTCACGCACGAAGAACAGACGGCATGGCAAGCGATGCTGCGCGCCGCCGCGCTGCGCTTCTGGCTGTCACGCCTGTACGATTATTACCAGCCGCGCGAAGCGGAAATGCTGACCCCGCACGATCCGGCGCATTTCGAACGCATTCTGCGCGAACGTATCGCCACATCTGCTCCGGAACTGTTTTAAACATGGAAAAATTACCTGCAAGTACAGGTTGGCAATGGGTGAAACAAGGCTTCGGCCTGTTTCGCAAGCAACCTGGCGGCATGTCGATGCTGTTTCTCGGCTATATGTTCTGCATGCTGGCCGTCAGCATCGTGCCCCTGCTCGGCCAGTTGCTGCCTGTCATCCTGGTGCCCGTGTTTTCCGTGGCCTTCGTGCAAGGCTGCCTGCATATCGACCAGGGCAAGCGCGTCTTGCCCAGCCTGCTGATCTCGGGCTTCCGCAAGCCGGCGTTTCCTTCCCTGCTGGGCCTGGGCGTGCTGTACATCCTGATGGCCATCGTTGCCATCGGCGCCTCGACCCTGGTGGACGACGGCTTGCTGTGGCAACTGGTCACCGGGCAACTGTCGGAAGAAGCGGCGCGCACCGCCATCCCCGAATCGCGCCTGGGCCTGGGCATCCTGCTGGCCATCGTGCTGTATGTGCCGGCCGCCATGGCCTTCTGCTTTGCCGCGCCGCTGATCTACTGGCGAAAAACCGGCCTGGGCAAGTCGCTGTTCTTCAGCTTTTTCGCCGTCTGGCGTTCGCTGTCGGCCTTTATCGTCTTCGCTTCCACCTGGTTCGCCATCAGCGTCGTCACCAGCCAGTTGCTGGCCGTCATCTTTGGCCGCACGCCGCTGATGATGCAGGTGATGATGCCGCTGTCGATGCTACTCACCATCATCATGCATTGCTCGTTCTACGCCGCCTACCGCCAGATCTTCGGCGTTCCCGCCGAGGACAGCAAGACGGTGTCGCTGGACAAGCAGTAATCCCACCAGCAAAAAACTGGGGGCAGCTAACTTAGCGTCCCAGCCGTTCCAGTTTGGCGATGCCAAGATCGAGCACCTTCATGCCGTGCTGGCCGAAATTGATTTGCGCGCGCGCATTGCCGCCACCGCCTTCGATATTGACGATCACGCCTTCGCCGAATTTGGCGTGCGCCACCGATTCGCCGATGCGCCAGCCTCCGCCCGTGGTTTTTTGCGCGATCTTTTGCGCAATCGCATTGTCCGAACCCAGGCTGGCCACGCGCGGCGCCTCGTCCCAGGCCGACTTGCGGTTGCCGAACCAGTTCGCCTGCACCTTCGGCGACAGCCATTTCAACGCTTCTTCCGGCAATTCGTCGAAGAAGCGCGACTTCATGTTGTAGCGCGTCTGGCCATGCAGCATGCGCGTCTGCGAAAAACTCATGTACAGCCGCTTGCGCGCGCGCGTGATGGCCACGTACATCAGCCGGCGCTCCTCTTCCACGCCGTTGTCTTCCTTCGAACTGCTTTCGTGCGGGAACAGGCCCTCTTCCAGGCCGGTGATGAAGACGTTGTCGAATTCCAGGCCCTTGGCCGAGTGCACGGTCATCATCTGCAACGCATCCTGACCCGCCTGCGCCTGGTTATCGCCTGCTTCCAGCGACGCGTGCGATAAAAACGCGGACAGGGGCGACATCACGGCCGGCAGCGGCGCATCGGCATCCAGAATTTCGATGCCATCCTGGTTCACCACGGCTGCGCCGGACTGCGCCTGGGCGGCCGGCCCCAAGTGGGCCGGTGCAGTCTGGCCGAAACCTTCTTCGGAAACGAACTGGCTGGCCGCGCTGACCATCTGCTCCAGGTTTTCAATGCGGTCGGCGCCTTCCTTTTCATTCTGATAATGCTGCAGCAAGGTACTCGCCTCCAGCACGACGCGCACCATTTCCGGCAACGACAGTTGCTGCGTTTCGAAACGCACGCCTTCGATCAGCTTGACGAAGCCAGCCAGCACGCTGCCCGCCTTGCCCGCCACATAGGGCACGGACGCGTACAGCGAGATGCCGTACTGCTCCGACGCGGCCTGCAATTGCTCGATCGAGCGCATGCCGATGCCACGCGTGGGGAAATTGACCACGCGCAAGAAAGCGGAATCGTTGTGCGGATTGTCCATCAATTGCAAGTAAGCAATCGCGTGCTTGACCTCGGCGCGCTGGAAGTAGCGCTGGCCGCCATACACGTGATAGGGAATGCTGGCTGAAAACAGCGCATGTTCGATCACGCGCGACTGCGCGTTCGAGCGGTACAGAATGGCGATTTCACTGCGCGAGGCACCGTCGGCGATCAGACTTTTCGCCTCTTCGATGATCCACTGCGCTTCCTGCAAGTCGGAACTGGCTTCGTACACACGCACCTGCTCGCCATGGCCCGCGTCCGTGCGCAGATTCTTGCCCAGGCGCTTGCTATTGTTCGCAATCAACACGTTAGCGCTGTCAAGGATGTGGCCGTGCGAGCGATAGTTCTGCTCCAGCTTGATCAAGTTCTTGACCTGAAACTCGTGCTCGAAGGCACTCATATTGCCCACATTGGCGCCGCGGAAGGCGTAAATGCTCTGGTCATCGTCGCCGACGGCAAACAGGGCGCCGCCATCGCGGCTGCCGTGGCCGGCCAGCAACTTGAGCCAGTTGTATTGCAGGTTGTTCGTATCCTGGAACTCGTCCACCAGAATGTGGCGGAAGCGCGCCTGGTAGTGCTCGCGCAAGGGCTGGTTGCGACTCAGCAATTCGTACGTGCGCAGCAGCAATTCGGCAAAATCGACCACGCCTTCGCGCTGGCACTGGTCGTCGTAGATCTGGTACAGCTCGACCATCTTGCGCTCGTGCGCGTCATATGCTTCCACGTCCGTGGCGCGCAAGCCCTGGTCCTTGGCGTTGTTGATGAAATACATCACCGTCTTCGGCGGGAATTTTTCATCGTCAATGTTATTTGCCTTCAACAAGCGCTTGATCACCGACAACTGATCCTGCGAATCGAGGATCTGGAAGGTCTGCGGCAAGGCGGCGTCGCGGTAGTGCGTGCGCAGCAAGCGGTTGCACAGGCCGTGGAAGGTGCCGATCCACATGCCGCGCGTGTTGATCGGCAGCATGGCCGACAGGCGCGTGAGCATTTCCTTGGCGGCTTTATTCGTGAAGGTCACGGCCAGGATGCCGGGCGGCGATACCTGCTGGGTCTGGATCAGCCACGCGATGCGGGTGGTCAGCACGCGGGTCTTGCCCGAACCGGCGCCAGCCAGGATCAGCGCATGCTGAGCCGGCAAGGTGACGGCAGCCAATTGTTCGGGATTGAGGTTGTGAAGAAGATTTTGCATCCGGTGATTATACCGGCATGGCTAAAAATACTGTGCATTTGTCCAGCGGTCGCGCCAGTTTTCCATGGGCGCGCTACAATCGGCGTCCCGCCACAGTGCCGCCTATCCCCATGACACCACCCACTCACCTCGACGGCGCCCGCGTACTGGCCTGGGCCTGGTCCGACTTGCCGTTCGGCCATGTCGCCGCCGAAGATGGCGCCGCCTGCATCGCCATCCATGGCCTGGCGGTGTGCCGCTACGGCGACGAGGCGCGCGCCTACCGCTTCAGCTGCGATGCACACTGGGAAACGCTGCAGGATGAGGTGTATGCCAGCGTGGACGAGGCCAGGCAGCAACTGCCGGCGCAATACCGCGCCGTGGCCGCCACCTGGAAGCAGGCCTAGCGCAACAGCCTGGCCTTGCCTTCGCTGAGCGCCTGGGCGATCACCTGGCGCGTGGTCTTGTCGGCCGCTTTCGATGCCTTTTCCTGCTGGCGTCCCAGCACTTCCATTTGCTTGCCCAGGGTTTCCATCGGCTTGCCGCGCTGATCCATCTGGCGCGACAGCGCGTCCGCCTTGGCCGCTTCGACTTCTTGCTTAGCGGCAATGCGGTCGTTGCCGTCTTCCATGGCGTCCTGCGCATCTTCCATCTGCTGCTGCAAACGCTCCATGTCGCGCACGGCCGCGCGGCGCGCCGTTTCCGTGCCCGCCTGCGCCTGGCGCCGCGCTACCTCGCCCAGCTTGCGGCCCAGTTCCTGCTGCTGGCGGCCCAGCGTTTGCAACTGCTCCGCGTCGCGCGTGCCGCCGTTCGCCTGCGCCTGGCCATGAGCGCCCATCTTGCTGCCCAGTTCGCCCATCGCCTTGCCATGCTCGCTCATCTGCTTGCCAAGACCGCTCATCTGCAAGCCCAGCTGCTGCGACGGCTTCCAGGCCTCGCGCACGCGTGCCAGCAGCGCGGCATCCTGCGTTACATAACCCTTGCCCTGGTCGCGGAACCACAGGAAATGTCCCTTGAGCGTACGCTGCAACTGCTTGATCTGCTGGCCATCGACATCGGTGCCTGCCATGGTGACGTTATCTTCGCTGCTGTCGACGAGCGCATAGCCATCGCCGCTGCCCATGGAGATATTGATTTTCTTGCTGGGTGCGACCGGTGCGGCCGGTGGCGCGGGCGGCTCGGGCGGCTGCACGGCCAGCGCACTGCCGCCAAGCACGATACCGGCCAGGCTGAGGATCAAACGGTGGGAAGTGGACATGGCTGCCTCGTCGCAAAAGTAGTGGAGTGTTGACTGTAGCGACGGATGGCTCACGGCTCCAGCACGCTGCGACAGGCTGCACAAAGGCTGGCCTGGACGGCAGGCTTGCGCGATGAATGGCAAATCACGCACGAAAAAAAACGGAGGCCGCAGCCTCCGCAAAACGCCGTGGTACGGCGTATTTCAATCAGTACAGTACGACGGAGCGAATCGATTCGCCGCTCTTCATCAAGTCGAAGCCCTGGTTGATATCGTCCAGTTTCAAACGGTGCGTGATCAGGTCGTCGATATTGAGCTTGCCTTCCATATACCAGTCGACGATCTTCGGCACGTCAGTGCGGCCCCGTGCGCCGCCGAAGGCGGAACCTTTCCACACGCGCCCCGTCACCAGCTGGAATGGACGGGTGGAGATTTCCTGGCCGGCTGCGGCCACGCCGATGATGATGGACTGGCCCCAGCCCTTGTGGCAGCACTCGAGCGACTGGCGCATGGTGGTGGTGTTGCCGATACATTCAAAACTGTAGTCGGCGCCGCCGTCCGTCAGCTGCACGATGGTGTCAACCACGTTGTCCACCTCGTTGGCGTTGACGAAATGCGTCATGCCGAACTTGCGCGCGATGGCCTGGCGCGCGGGGTTGATGTCCACGCCGATGATTTTATCGGCGCCCACCATCTTGGCTGCCTGGATCACGTTCAAGCCGATGCCGCCCAGGCCGAACACCACCACGTTGGCGCCCGCCTCGACCTTGGCCGTGAACAATACGGCGCCCACGCCTGTCGTCACGCCGCAACCGATGTAGCAAACCTTGTCGAACGGCGCGTCTTCGCGGATCTTCGCCAGGGCAATTTCCGGCACGACGATGTAGTTCGAGAAGGTGGACGTGCCCATGTAATGGAAAATGGGTTTGCCGTCGATGGAAAAGCGCGAGGTCGCGTCCGGCATCAGGCCGCGGCCCTGCGTCGAACGGATCGACTGGCACAAGTTCGTTTTTTGCGACAGGCAGAATTTGCACTGGCGGCATTCCGGCGTGTACAGGGGGATGACGTGGTCATCCTTTTTCAGGCTTTTCACGCCCGGGCCCACGTCGACGACGATGCCGGCGCCTTCATGGCCCAGAATGGATGGGAAGATGCCTTCCGGATCGGCGCCCGACAGGGTGTAGTAATCGGTGTGGCAAATGCCCGTGGCCTTGATTTCGACCAATACCTCGCCCTCGCGCGGGCCGGCCAGGTCGACTTCTTCAATCGTCAGCGGTGCGCCCGCCTTCCATGCAATCGCTGCTTTGGTTTTCATGTGTGTCCTGTGTATGGTTGAAACGCTTACTTGGCTTTCGCGCGGTTGAGGAAAGCGCCATGCAAGCCGTTCAGGGTTTCCTCGGCCAGCAGCAGCTGGCTGGCGATTTCATTGATCTTGCGGCGGCTGGAGCGGGCATGGTCGCGCAGCACTTCGAAAGCCGTGTTGCGGTCCGTCTGGAACTTGCCCATCAGCAAACCCACGGCCAAACTCGTTTCGCGGCCGGCGGCCAGCGCCGCGTTCAGGTTCAGCTCGGTGCGACGCAGCTGGCGGATTTCATCGGCGCGCGCCAGACCCGCTTCGAAGGCGGGCATCAAGCGGCCTTCATCGACGGGTTTCACCACGTAGCCGACGGCGCCGTAGGCGGCCGCCTGCTTGCCCGATTCGCTGTCGCCACTGCCGGACAGGAACATGAACGGCACGCCCGTCTCGCCATGCAGGCGCTTGGCCAGTTCCAGACCGGACATGCCCGGCATGTGGATGTCGAGCAAGGCCAGGTCCGGCTCGCGCTGGGCGACCATTTGCAGCGCCACTTCGGCCGAATTGGCCAGTGCCGTCTCGTAGCCGGCATGGCGCAGGATTTCGCCGAGGAATTCCAACAGGAGCTGGTCATCGTCAACGATCAGGATAAGGCGTTTCGCGGCGGCTGGCTGACTCATGGGTAAAGGGACCTCGGTAATGAAGTAGGGTAGGAGAATCCCATTACTGGAAACTCTCCCCCCTAAGAACCGTGCGTGCGACTTTCACCGCACACGGCTCAAGCATAATAAAAGTTCCTATACAGGAACCGGCTTTACAACTTCTAGTTTTTGGCTATGCACTTGAGCATGGCAGTTTGGATGCAATAGTACTCGATTTTCTAGGGCATCAGAGCCACCTGCCAAACGATATTCTATGTGGTGGTCATGCCATCCGGTTTCCATGTCCATCTCGTATCCACACATTGCGCACAGGCCACGTTGGTCAAGGTAAAGTCTCGCCCACTCGCGCCGGTACTGCATGTTTTTCAACATACGTTCCTGGCGAAGGGTTTCCCCATACATTTCCCATTGCAGATCATAGGGATGGTACTCCCCTTTGATTTTCGTGTGACGCACGATGGCTGTACCCGGCAAAGAGTACATTTCCAATACGCCCTTACTGCCTTCTTTCGTGACAACGTCCGCTGCAAATACCTGACTTCTAAGCTCAATCGGGCGCCAGTACCTATGGCGTATCCAATCACTGCTTTTCATCGGATGTCTGCGTGCAGCCCACCGACGGAGCCGCCAGAACAATAGCGACTCCATTGCCGAAAACGCCTCCTTCGCGACCACGGGGCTGTGATACTGCGCCCAACCTCGTAGCATGGGGTTCAGCAGTCGAATAAGATTCTCTTGCCTTGCCCCAACGTTTTCACTGATCGTCTTGCTAAGCTTGGCATAGAACGTTTTCACGTTCTTCTTACTAGGCTTAATGAGCAGTTTTCCGGAATATTTTCGGAAGTTCCACCCCAAGAAGTCGAAGCCGTCATCAATGTGCACGATCTTGGACTTGGCTACGGATAGTCGTAGACCCCTGACTGCGAGGAATCCTTCAATCCATGGCCTAATTTCGTCCTCCAACAGTTCTTTCGAAGCGCCAGTTACAACAAAATCGTCCGCATATCGAACTACTCCGACTTTTAACCTTCCCGCCTTTGTCTTTCCGAATTTCGCACTAAGGTGCGCCATAAGTCCAGATTCGAGGCCGTTCAGTGTCCAATTTGCAAGGGCAGGGCTGATAATGCCACCCTGTGGTGTTCCAGCTGTGGTTGCCATCAATTGCTGCCGGTCAACAACTCCGGATTTCAACCACTTCTTTAAAATCAATTTGTCCATGCGGACATTCTCGATCATCCAGTTGTGATTGATATTATCGAAGAATCCCTCAATGTCTGCGTCCAATACCCATTTTGCCGAGACTTTCCGGCAAGTCTGGAGGAATATCTGCGACATAGCGTCGGCCGTCGAACGATTTTTCCTGAACCCATAGGAATTCGGGTCACTCAACGTTTCCAAGATTGGATCAAGAGCTAGCAGATGAAGCGCTTGCATTGCCCTGTCACGCATGGTTGGATGCCCAACGGGCGCATCTTTCCATTTGACTTGGGAATATAGACCCTCCGTAGTGGCAAGGGTCTGTAGCTGTTTAGAATTGGGTGATCATATTCCTATTCGCAGCTTGCCCTACTTCAAAGCCAGGCGCCTGTTGAGTACACTGTTGATTCCTGTCACCTCACCGCCAGCGCCATGACCCAAGCCCTTCACAGCCG
>NZ_PEBS01000049.1 GCF_002869965.1 Janthinobacterium sp. ROICE36 | reverse complement strand
TAGCAAGAAGTGGACGATGCCAATACGGGACTGGAAAGCGGCACTGAACCGCTTCGCCATCCAGTTTGAAGACCGGGTACCGCAGACTTAAACGAAAAACCGTTTACACAGAATTCAGTACACCCCCCGTATCGGCCGTCAACATCATTGAATTGTCGGCACGGCGCCTGCTTGTGTCGGGCATGGTGGACTTATGCGGCAAGCGGCTGCCATTTCATATCGATATGCCGCGCACATAGTGGCGGGGCCGCTCCCAAAGGGAGCGTCCGTTGCCGACTTACTCCAATCCCAACGCCTTCGCCACATCCCCCCACGCCACATATTTGAAGTTCTGCGGCCCGTCTGGCAGGCGCTTGTAGCCGTCCTGGATCACCAGCATGCCTTGCGCATACGCGCCGCCCAGGTTGGCGGAGGTGACGTCGAGGCCATCCGTTTCCGAGGTGCCGTCTATGCCGGCGGGCAAGTTGAAGCCCACCTTGAAGCGGCCGCGCACTTTATACGGCGCTTGCGCGTCGAGCACCACGTAGCTGCTGTCGCCCTGGCTGGAGACGATCAGGTAGCCAGAGTCAGCCTTGCCGCCTGGCTTGCGGTAGATGGCCATGCCTTCCACGTCGGCCGTCAGGTTCGCGCCCACGGGCAACACCATGGTGAGTGTATCCTGCTTGGCGGCGTCGGCCGAGGTGGTCCACACGCCGCGCGTTTCTTCGCCCAGGAAGAGGCGGGCGTTGGCGTCGTCCGCCACGCAGCCTTCCGGTTGGGTGGCGACCTTGAAGCTGCGCAACAGCGTCGCACTGAACTGCTTGCCGCTCAAACCGATGCTATATTGATGGAAAGTGCCATCCTTGTCATTGATGAACGCTTGCACGCCGCCGCTGGCCGGCTGGTACAAGCACATGCCGTAGATGCTTTTCAGTCCGGTCGGAAAACGGCCCGCTTCCGCCACCTCGCCGCTGGCATTGATCGTGAACAACATCATGCTGTTATCGTCGCGCTGGGTGGCCACGGCCAGGTCGACTTTGCTGCCGCCCAACTGGATGTGCTGGCGCACGTCGACGTTGTTCAAACGGCCCACTTCCAGCAACTGCGTCTGCTTGCCTTGCAAGTCGTAGACCAATAAACCCTGCTTCTTGTTGGTACCCAGGATGCGCGCATTGGCCGGATCGCTGGCCAGCCAGATGGCCGGATCGTCGGCCGCGTCGCCCTGGCGCGCCATCGGCGCCGTCTGCGCTTGCGGGGCGATGATGGCCACCTCAGGCACCGTTTCCGCTTTGCCGCTCCATTTCAAGGGGCGCGCTTGCCAGCCGTTTTTGCCGCGCAGCAGCACGGAACCCGCATCCATGGCAAGTTGGCTAGCGCCCTTGCGCACGTTCAAGGCGACAGCTTGGGCTGGCTGCGCCGTCCACTGCCCGCCCTGATGGGTGACCAGGTGCAGCTTTTCCGCCTTGCCGTCGAGCACGGCCACGCCACCGGGCAGCACGGCCAGCGCACCGGCGCCGCCATCGAGCTGGCCGTACGGCTTGCGCAGCGCCACCACTTCGCGCTTGCCCATGCCCTCCGAATCGGCGTCATACGCCCACACGCCCATGTTCGCTTCGCTCACCAGCAGGCGCCGAGCGCCATCGTCGACCCGGCAATGCTTGGCGTGCGGCGGCAAAACCAGTTTGCGCACCAGCTGACGTTGCTCGCCCTGCATCACCCACTGTTCCGCTTGCCCATCCTTGCCGATCAAGAAAAGATGAGCTAGCTGCTGCGCGTCGCGGTACAAACACGATGCTTCCACGGAAAACGTCGGCACTGGAAACGGCGTCAGCATGACCAGCTTGCCGACTTGCACATCGACGGTCACGGGCAGAGGGCGCTGCGTGTCCGCTTCCAGGAACACGGCCAGCACGCGATTGCCATCGATGCGCGTGTCGAGCTGCTTGGCGCGCACGGCGATGCGGTCCTGTTCCTGGCCCTGCGCGTCGAACAGGCGCAAGCCATGCTTGTCCAGGGTCAGCCAGCCGCCGCCGGGCAGGCGCGCCAGTTCCTCGGCTTCCTGCGTGAAGGAAGGTAAAGCGTTGGCGGGGGCGGCCTGCACGATGCCACTGAGGCAAGCCAGCAAAGCGCTGCAGAGTACGGTTTTTTTCATGTTAGTAGAAATCATCATCAGAAGGCGCTGGCTTTCAGGCTCAGTTTGAAAGTGCGGCCGTATTGTTCGTTCTGCACGTTGTATTGCTTCGTGCCCTGGTAGACATAGTATTTCTCATTGTTCAGGTTCGCCGCTTCAAAGACCACCTGGAACTGCTTGTTGATCTGGTACGACAGCGAGAAATCGAGCTGCTTCTGGCTGTCGACGATGTGGTCCTGGCTTTGAGCGAGGATATCGCCGCCCATTTTCAGCAGGTAGGGCGACTTGTAGTTGAGGGCCAGGCGGGCGCTGACCGGCCCTGTTTCATAGCCCAGCATCAAGTTCATCACCTGGTTCGACTGGCCCGGCAGGCGGATGTCGCGCTGGAGCTGCTTGTTGCTGGTCTTGTCGTAGCGGCCGATCTGCGCGCGCGAGGTGCTGAGGGTGCCATTTACGCCCACAAGAAACTTGTTGAACGGCGCCGGAAGCATGCGCAGCGGCTGCATGTAAGCCAGTTCGATGCCTTTCACTTTCGCCGCGTCGCCGTTCGCATACGAGGTGGCCGTCGTGTAGCCCGCCCACTGACCCGTGCCAGCCAGGTTCGTCGTGTAAGTAACATTCTTGATGTCCTTGTAGAAACCGTAGGCCGACATCACGCCGTCATTGCCCAGCACGCGCTCGATGCCCAGGTCCAGGTTGTTCGCCTTCAGCGGTTTCAAGTCCGGGTTGCCGATCACGGCTTCCGTGTTGCTGGCCAGGCTGATGCCCGGTGCCAGCTGGCTGAAGTTGGCGCGCACCACGGCTTGCGTCCAGGCGGCCCGCACGCTGGTCTTTTGATCCAGGTCATAACGGGCTTGCAGGTTAGGCAGCCAGTTGGTGTACGAGCGTTCGCGCGACAATGGCGTGGCAAACCCGGCGCTGTCCACCTGCGAGCCGGCCGCTTCAAAGCTGGTACGCTCGGCGCGCACGCCGCCCAGGATGTGCCAGGCGTCGAAGTCGACGCTGTTCTGCACATACATGGCGCTGATGTCTTCATGCATGCGGTAATCATTGATGAGGGACTCGGGGGCCAGGCGCGCTTTGTCGCGGTCCAGGCCGGCGACTCTGGCGCGGATGAGAAACGGATCCAGCGCCATGCCAATGTTGCCCAGGTCGTAATCGAGCTTGTGGCCTTGCAAGAAGTTGCTCATCGAGGAGGAGCCGGCGCCCCAGTAATTGCCGCTCGACGCCTTGCTGCTGTTATAGGCCCATTGGTCCGTGTCATTGCTTTTTTCGCGGCGGCTGACTTTGGCGCCGAATTTCAGGGTGGCGACGTCGAACTTGCGCGCCAGGTCGATGCGCGCGTGGTGTTCATTGTCCTTGGAATAGCGCTTTTGCAGGGTGATGGCGTTCAGCGCGTAATTGGCCGGATCGTACAGTGCGGCGGGACCGTTCAATTTTGGCTCCTGCGTATCCGTGAAACTGATGCCGGCGAAATTGCTGGTGCCGCGGAAGCGGCCGTCGCTCAAGGAATCCGGCGTGTCTTCCGTGGCGCGGCTCATGCCGCCTTTTACGTCCAGCGTCCAGTCGCCCGATTTCTGCTGCGTGCCCAGCACCAGCGAGCGCACTTGCTGCGTATACTTGCGCTGGCGGATGCGGCGCTCGGCGCGCGCGCTGGCCGTGGCTCCTTCGGCCAGGTTGCCGCCCGCGATATTGCTGATGGTCAGGCGCTCGCGCACTTCATTGTCGGAAAATTCGCTGAGGAAAGAGCGCAAAAACCAGCTGTTGTCCGCTTCCGGGCGGTAATCGAGGTTGATGGCCAGCGCGCCGCGCTTGCGCACGGGCAGGTAGTCGCGCAATTCCAGGCCAGATAATTTGCCCTTGCTCCAGGCGCCGCCCGTTTCCACGTCATCGGAGCCGAACGAGCGCTTTTCCGCGCTCAGGCCGGCAGCCATGCCCAGCTTGCCATCGAGGAAGCGCTGGGCCCACAGGGCGCCGCCGCTGGGGCTGGTCTTGCCCGTTTTTCATCATGGCTGGCGCCCACGTTGGCCGACAGCAGCTTGCCCGGCAAGTCGAAGGCGGACAGCGATTTGACTTCGATGGTGGCGCCCAGCGAGTTGGCGTCCATTTCCGGGAGTAAAGTCTTCGACACTTCCAGCGTGCGGATCAGGCCGGCAGGCAGGATATCGAGCGCCACGGCGCGGCGGCCCGCTTCCGGCGACGGCACCAGGGCGCCGTTGATGGTGACGGCGTTCAGGTCCGGGCCCAGGCCGCGCACCGTGATGTAGCGGCCTTCGCCCTGGTCGCGTTGCACGGACACGCCCGGCAAGCGGGCCAGCGCCTCGGCCGCGTTCTTGTCCGGCAAGCCGCCGATATCGTCGCTGCTGATGACGCTGACGATGTTGTCGGCTTTCTCTTGCGCGGCGATGGCGTTGCGCAGGCTGGCGCGCTGGCCGCTGACGACCACGGTGGCGGCCGGCAAGCCATCGGCATCTTGCGCTTGCGCATGGCTTGGACCGCTGAAGACGGCCATGATGGCCAGGGCCAGGGCCGTCAGGCGCAGCGGGGAGGGGGGCGAAGTGTGCATGGTTTTCATGAAGAGCTCGGTTAGGAAGGAGGGAACCGGGCGGATTCTAGGCAGCAAATATGACGCTTGCGTGACAGGGTCGGGCGGGGCGCAGCGAAAACAAGGGCAGGCGAACGCTTTCCGGCCGGAAATGCACCGTGGTGAGCTGAAATGACCTGCCAGCGCAGGGCGCACGGGGCGCGGCATGCCGTATTTGCACGATGCTCACTAGTAATGCTGAGCCGTTTGCACCTGCCGCACGGGCGCGGGGCATGTCATCGTGCCGTCATGGGCGGGCGCTATCGTGGCGACAGCACCACTTTTAAAGGTTTCCCACATGCTGCCGTTGCACCGTAACAGCCTGATTGCCGCCGCGCTGGCCTTGCCCCTGTTCTTTTTCCTGTACGCCACACTGGGCCACCTTAAACCGTTCGCCATCTGGAAGTGGATGGATATCGTCTGCGAAGGCGGCACGGCGGTCATGGCCGGCATCTGGTTTTTGTTTACTCTCAGCAGCCGTCCGCGGGGAAGGGTGACGAGCCTGATCGCCGGCGGCCTGTGCGCCATCATGCTGGGTTCCTGGGGAGATTGCCTCGATGAATTCTTTGCCATCGACAAGAGCGCCGTGTGGGATAACTGGCTGGAAGCCTTGATTCCGTTTGGCATGCTGGTGCTGACGATCGGCATGTATTACTGGCGCCAGGAACAGTTCCGCCTGAACGAACACCTGCAAAAGCGCGAACGCCTGTTCCGCGACCACCGCGCCTTCGACCGCATCACGCAGCTGGCCGACGCCAGCTATCTGCGCACGCAGATGCGTCTGGAGCAGGAGCGCCGTCCCGGCCTCGATTGTGCGCTGGTCTTGCTCGACATCGACAGCTTTCACCTGATTAACCGCGAATACGGCCACCGCGAAGGCGACCGCGTGCTGCAAGCCGTGGGCCACATGCTGCTGTTGAACCTGCGTAATGACGATTTGCTGTGCCGCTATGCGGGCGACCGCTTCGCCGTGCTGATGCCGGGCGTGTCGCGCGAGGAGGCGGCCGTCAAGGCTCGCCACCTGTGCGCCATGGTGGGGCAGATGCGCCACCACGCCAACGACAACCGGGAAATCCGTTTGAGCCTGCGCCATGCCTGCTCGCTCACCGATGGCGTGCCGGAAGTGGTGCTGGCCGAGCTGAGCCGGGCCGTGGAAACGCCGCGCTCCGGTGCCGGGATCAGTTCCGCCGCACCTGCGTGATGCCGCTGAACCAGCAAGGCGACCCCGGCATCGCGGCCCATCACCAGCCGGCGCTGGTGCTCGATTACGCGCGCAGCCGCGAGCTGGCCACGGCGCCGCTGCTCAAGGGAACGGGCCTGGACGGTGGCGCGCTGCCATCGGCGGAAAGCCAGGTCAGCGCCGCGCAATACCTGCAATTGCTGGCCAACGTGGCACGCGGCCTCGACAGTGCCGACACCAGCTTCATGCTGGGCCAGCAAATGCTGCCCGGTCATTACGGCGCTGCCAGCCATGCCCTGCTGCAGGCGCAGAATCTGCGCCAGGCCTTGACCATCTTGTGCGATTTTCATACCTTGCTGTGTCCGCTGCTGCAGCCCCGCTTGCGCGAGGCGGGCGACATGCAGGTGCTGTACTGGACGGACGCGTTCGGCGCGCCGAGCCAACTGCCTTTTTTGGTGGAAATGCACATGACGGCGCTGGCCGCCATGTGCCGCTGGCTGGCCGGCGAGGCGCTGCCGTGGCGCTTTTGCTTCAACCGCGCGCGGCCCCGCCACGTGGAGCAGCATGAAGTGCACCTGGGCCAGGCGTTGCGCTTCGATTGCCAGGTCGACGCCATGCTCATCGATTCCGGCTGGCTCGACAAGCCCTGGCCGCGCGGCAATGCCACGGCGGCCGCGCTGGCCTTGCGGGCGGCGGCGCTGGCGCCCATGCCCGCCGCCAGCCTGCTGGGCGCGCTGTACGACTATTTGCTGGCCAATATCCGCTGCGCGACCACGCTGGAGCGCACGGCGCAAGAGTTCGGCGTCAGTCCCGCCACGTTCAAGCGCCACCTGGCGCGCCATGGCACGCATTTCCAGGCCGAGCTGGACCAGGTGCGCGCGCACAAGGCCATCTACCTGTTTCAGGCGCATGGCTATGACAACGATGCCGTGGCTGCCTACCTCGGCTTTCATGATGCCACCAACTTTCGCCGCTCGTTCAAGCGCTGGACGGGGCAAACGCCGCAGCTGTTGCGTCACGCCTTGGCACTGTTCGTGGCCGGTTGACTGGCGGCGTTGCGCGCCTGTGCCACAGACAGTCGTTCCAGAGGGAACAATTGCCCGTCCTGCTACATCCATAGTACACTCGTTCAGAGAGCGAACAGACGCGCTTTGAGGCGCACCGGCACGGCGGCAGATGACCGGTGTGCCGTGCCTTAACCCAGCCTGGAAACTGGCGTCACCATTATGGTGCGCCGGAAACCGGGCAACTTGATAATGTTCAATCGTGTATTCACAATCGCAGATCGATCCAGTCGTCAGTTTCCGTAACACCCAGGGTGAGGCGGTGCGCGGCACGATTTTCAACTTGCAGCGCAATTCGCTGGTCATGGAAATCTACAATCCCTACTCGATTGTGCAGGTCAGCGAGGTGCTCAATGACGTGACGGTGCGCATGGGGGCGAAGAACGCCTATGTGGGCAAAGCCGTCGTCATCAGCAGCGTCAACACGGGCCTGACCGCCATCGTTTCCGTGACCCTGATCGACGAGTGGCGCGAGCTCAGCGACGTGGTGGTGGTCAAGGGCGCCGTGGCAAAAGAGTCCAGCGCCTTTGTCGCCGGCTGGGGCGAACGCTTCCGCATCCGCCGCGATTACCAGATCGTCATCAACGAAATGCGCGCCTTTTTGTCGGAGGTGGCGCGCTGGGTCGAGCAGGTCGACTTGTCGGACTCGCTGCCCAAGGAAAACGGCCGCCTGCGCTCCGACATCTTCGATGAGCTGGCCTTGCCGCTGATGGAGCAAACCCAGCTGTACCTGCGCCAGCTCGAGGTGGAAGCCTCCCTCGTCGAGGAAGAGCGGGCGCCGGCCCACCGCGCGTTCGCCCAGGCGGCGCTGCACCCGCTGATCCTGCGCGCGCCATTCGTCTTCCGCACGTTTACCAAGCCGCTCGGTTATGCGGGCGATTACCAGATGGTCAACCAGTTGCTGGACGATCCGCGCCAGGGTCCCAGCACCTATTTTCAAATCGTCAATGCGGCCTTCTTGCAGGCGGCCGTGGCGACGGCGCACCGCAACCGCATCGATATGCTGACCGAATTTCTGGCGCAAAAGGCGGCTGCGGCGCGCGTTGCCGGGCGCGTCTTCAAGGTGCTCAACGTGGGTTGCGGCCCGGCCATCGAGGTGCAGCGTTTCCTCGAGACCTGCCCCGATGCGCAATGGCTGGCCTTCGAACTGGTCGACTTCAGCAGCGAGACCTTGGACTGGACGCGCGCGCGCCTGACCACCATCATGCAGCGCACGGGGCGCGTGGTCGAAATCGATTACGTGCACGATTCCGTGCATAACCTGCTCAAGCGCCGCCACGGCTCGGGCGCCGTGGGCTTGCCCGGCAGTTTTGACGCCGTGTATTGCGCCGGCCTGTTCGATTACCTGTCCGACAAGGTGTGCGCGCGCCTGCTACTGCACTTCGCTTCGCGCCTGGGGCCGGGCGGACGTTTGCTCGTCACCAATGTGCACGCCGACAATCCGGGCAAGTTCGGCATGGAGCATTTGCTGGAGTGGCATTTGATCTATCGCAATGAAGCGGGCTTGTCGGCCTTGCTGCCCGAGCATGCGATGGCGCCAAAAATCTATGTCGATGCCACGGGCGTGAATGTGTTTGCGGAAGTGAGCATTCCTTGATGGATACTCCAGGCCTGCACGCCGGCTACACGGCCATTTTGCGCGACTTCCGCCTGGAATTCAGCCGCGGCGGGGCCTACACGGGCATCGTGCTGATCCTGCTGGGCATGGGCCTCGATTCGGCCCTGTATCCGGACAAGCAGTCGGCCTTCACCGGTGCGCGCATCCTCGTGTCGGCGCTGATCTTTTGCGTCGTGCTGGCCATGCGCACGCGCTGGGCGCAAGACCGCATCCAGGGACTGACTTTTGTATGGCTGATCCTGCCGCAAATCATGATCGCCTGGATGATCGCCGTCACGGAAGGGGCCGCCTCTATCTATTACGTGGGCATGACCCTGGCCATCTACTCGTCAGGCATCGTGCTGGCCTTCGGCTTGTGGCAAAACATGGTCTTCGGCGCCATCTCCTGCCTGCTGTACGTGGCTGCCTGCGCCTGGCAAGCGGGCGGCTTCGACTTGCCGGGCACCTTTGTCGTCAACTGTCTGTTCCTCATCATGTCGGCCAGCATCAGCGCCGTGTTTACCTATTTCAACGAACGCGCCCGCTTCATGCTGTTCCAGCTGAAGGCGGAAGTGGCGCAAAAGAACACGCAACTGGAAGAAACCAACAAAAGACTGGCCGATATCAAGGGGCAGATGCTGCAGCAAGAGAAAATGGCCGCCATCGGCACGCTGGCCGCCGGCATGCTGCATGAAGTGAACAATCCCGTGAATTTCTGCATGATGGCCATCGAGGTGGCCATCGAAGACCCGGCCGCCCAGCAAAGCGCCCTCATCAGCGAATGCCTGGCCGATGCCAAGCAGGGCATGCTGCGCGTGCAGCACATCGTTTCCGACTTGAAGACCTTTGCCTACCGCAAGAGCGGCAACCAGCTGGAAACGGGGCACTTCCAGTTCCGCAGCGCACTCGACGCGGCCATCCGCCTGGTGGGGCATGAAACGAAGAATGTCAGCATCAGCCACGACTTGCCGGTCGACACCCTGGTGCGCGGCGACGAGGCGGCCATCGTGGGCGTGCTGATCAACTTGCTGGGCAATGCCGTGTTGTCCATGCGCAAGGGCAATGCGCCGCCGTTCGAGATCCGCATCACGGCCCGCTGGGATGACAAGCGCCTGCGCATCAGCGTGCGCGACAACGGCCCCGGCATCGCCCCGGAAAACCTGGCGCGCGTGTTCGAACCGTTCTTTACCACGCGTGAAGTGGGGCAGGGGCTGGGCCTGGGCCTGAGCATCAGCTATGGCGTGATCGAGCGCCACGGCGGCACCCTCAGCGCTGAAAGCGAGCTGGGCGTTTGGGCCAGCATGAATTTCGACTTGCAGCGCTCCGACTGGGAGGGCCGTTAGCATGGATAACGATAGCCGCGCCAGCGTGCTGTATGTGGATGACGAAGCGCTGGCCTGCAAGTATTTCGAGCGCGCCATCGGCCAGCGCTACCGCGTGCTGACGGCGCAGAGCGTCGATGCGGCGCTCGCTTTGCTGGCAGACAATGGCGCCCAGGTCGACGTGCTCGTTACCGACTACCGCATGCCGGACCGCCTGGGCAGCGAGCTGCTGCAGGAAGTGGCGCAGCACTATCCGCACATCGTCTGCATGCTGGTGACGGCGTATGCGGACAAGGACGTGCTGCTGGAACTGATCAACGGCGGTTCGCTGTTCCGCCTGCTGGAAAAGCCGCTCGACTTGGCCGCCATGCAAACGGCGCTGCAACTGGCCGTGCAGACGGGACGCGAGCGCGCCGCGCGCCGCCAGGGGCTGGTGGCGATGGAAGAGTCGCTGGCTTTCCTCGCGCATGAATTGAACACGCCGCTGGCGGCCATCGCCAATTTTGCGCGCGGCATCGCGCGGCGCGCGCAGGCAGATTCCGCACCGCAGGCGGAGATCGGCGAAGCGGCCACCTTGATGCACGACAATGCGCGCTATTGTTTGTCCGTGCTGGCCAGCTTTGTCGATACGGTGCGCCTGGCCAGTGCCGGGCCGGGCATGCAGGGCGGACGCCGCGCCGGCAGCGCGCGCCAGTTGCTGGCCGCCTTGCTCGACAGCTACCCCTTGAGCACGGCACAGCGCGCGGCCATCACGCTTGAGCAGGGCGAAGATTTCGCCATTGCCGAGTCGCCCAATTGCGTCGCGCTGATTCTGTCGTCCGTGCTGGCGAATGCCTTGCGCTCGGCCGGTGAGCAAGCTCATCCTGCGATCGGCATCCGTATCGATGCCGGCCGCATCACGGTGCACGACAATGGCGCCGGCATCGCCCCCGAGATTGTTGCGCAGCTGTTGCTTGACCCCGTCAGTGCCAGCGGCGACGAAGGCAAGGGCTGGGGCATGGTGTTTTGCCATCGCATGATGCAGTCGTTCGGCGGCAACCTCGATATCGCCACCGAGTTTGGCAGTTCCACCACGGTAACCCTGAATTTTCCAGTACATATAAGGAACGAGCATGATTGACGCCAATCTGCGTTTACCGGCTCAGCGTGAGCCGGCGCAAGGCTTGCCGACGATACTCTATGTCGATGACGAGGTCAACGCCCTCAAATATTTCCAGCGCGCCATCGCGCCGCTGGCCGACGTGCTGACGGCCACCTCGGTCGAGGAGGGCAAGCGCATCCTCGACGAGCAGGCCGACCGCATTGCCGTGCTGGTGTCGGACCAGCGCATGCCCGGTGCCTACGGCAATGAGCTGCTGTCATACGCCTGGGACCGCTATCCGCACATTGTGCGCATCCTGACCACCGCGTATTCCGAACTGGAGCACACGGTGGAAGCCGTCAACCAGGGGCAGATCCACCGCTACATCCAGAAGCCGTGGGATATCGCGGCCCTGCGCATGGAATTGAAGCAGGCGCTGGAGCTGGCGCGGCTGCGCAATGAACACGCCCAGTTGCTGCGCGAAAAGCTGATGGTGCGCCAGCGGCAAGCCGTCGCCAACCGCATCGGCACCCTGTACACCCTGTGCGCCAGCCTGGCCGGTCCGGAACAGCAACTGCCCGTGGAAGCGTATCTGTCGGCGGCCCTGACGGCCGGCGTCACGCCGCCCGAGCCGGACTGGCTGCTGATGGATTATGCCGACCTAGTCAGTTCGGAAGCCTTCCGCGGCACCGCCTTCGCGGCCGCCGTGCGCCAGCAGCTCGACAAGCTCGAGCGCGAGCATCCGGGGCGTGGCGTGGAGCAAGCGATCGACATGCTGCTGCCCGTGTTTGGCGCGGCACTGCAAAACCAGGGCGGCACGGCGCTGTTCCTCGATGGCCGGCTGCTGACGGAATTCCTGGAAACGCCCACCACCACGCCCGTCTCGTCCATCCACGCATTCTGGCTGGCCAGCTTGCTGTGGCTGGCGCGGCGCGGCTGGTCTTTGCAGCTGAGCAAGACGGAACTGGGCTTGCAGGGCAAGGTGGTGCAGGCTGAGCCGGCGCTCACGCCAGACCACCTGGCCGCCTGGATCGAGCAGTTCTGATCGGGCGCCAACAGAAACAGGGCCGCGCGGGCCCTGTTTCTGTTGGCGGCGGGCGTGCTTAGCGCTCTGCCGCTGCCTTCAGCTTGTTCAAGCCCTTTTCAAAATCCTTGCCTATCATCCTGTCCATGCTGACAAACACCGTCATGACCTTGGTGACGTAAGGGCTGGGGCCCGTCATGGTCCAGTTCACCTTGGTGCTGTCGCCCTCGGGTGTCATGCTGAAGGTGGTGGTGTTATGGCTTTCGAACGGTTTCAGGAAGTCCAGCTTGATGACGGTACGCTCGGGCTGGGCCGCTTCCATGATTTCCATGCTGCCGGCTCCCACCTTGTCGTTGCCTTGCCACGCATATTGCGCGCCCTGGCCGCTGGCCGGTCCCGCAAAGGTGCGGCGCATGGCCGGATCGAGCTTTTCCCATGGCGACCAGGCGGCCCAGTAATGGAAGTCCGTGATCAGGGCGGCGATTTTCTCGGGTGGGGCTTTGATGATGATGTCGCGCTCGACACTGAAGGTGTCGGGCTTGGTGGTGGCATAGCCGAGGATGGCGGCGACGACGACAACAATCAGCAGCAGGGTTTTTTTGATCATATGCTCTCCAAATCTTGAATGGTCGATGCGAACAAATCAAGGCAATCTTAGCAGATATGAATGGCTGTGCGCAGCCTGTTGGCCTTTATTTGCACCAGCTCTGCGCAGGGCCGCCTGCCGCCTGGCACAGACGCACACGCCAGGTTTGTGCCGGTTTGTGGTGAGGGCTCGCGTCCGCTAGAATGCTGGCCTGCAAAGATTTCAGAGGGAAATATGATTCAACGATCGATCGCCAGGCTGACCCTGGCGTGTGGCTTGCTTGCTTGCGCCTTTGCCGCGAACCTGGCGCATGCCGATGCCTGTCCTGCCCATTACGTCGATGGCCGCAAGCCGGAAATCACCAATGCCAAGCTGGACGTGGCGACCACGGAGCTGTGCTACCAGGTGTTTGGCGTGATGCACTCGGGTATTACGCGCACGCCGCTGTGGTCGGCTGAACACTTGACGGCGAACAAGCTGGAAGCGGCGCAGGACTTGTCGCGCCAAAATTCCTTCCATGCCGAACGCAAGTTGCCCGCCGCCCAGCGCGCGGAGCTGGCCGATTATGCGCGCAGCGGCTTCGACCGTGGTCACATGGCGCCGAACGGCGACATGCCGGACCGCCAGAGCCAACGCGACAGCTTTACCCTGGCCAATATGGTGCCGCAGGATGCGCGCAACAACCGCTATGTGTGGGCCGGCATCGAAGGCGCCGTGCGCAAGATGGCGAAGAAGGAGGGCGATTTGTACGTGATCACGGGACCGGCTTTCATTGGCGGCAACTTGCGCAAGGTGGGCAGGGTGATCGTGCCCAGCCACCTGTACAAGGCCGTGTACAGCCCGCGCCAGCGCGCCGGCGCCGCCTACTTCATAGCAAACATCGATACCAAACAATATGAAATACTGAGCATTGCGCAACTGGAAGACAGGATAGGCATCGATCTGTTACCGTCGCTGACGCGGCAGCAAAAGCTGCGCATGCTGAGTTTGCCGAAGATCAATAGCAAGTCCAAAAAAACATCTCCTTGAGAGGAAGTCCCATGTGTGCAAAGAAATTCGTCCCATATGCCAATGAAAGCGATGTGCTGGAGATCGGCGGCCTGAGCATCGAAAACCGCATCGACCGCATCAGCATCAGCGGCGATATCGACCTGACCCTGGACAAGCCGGGCCTGGCACTGGCGAAACAGCTGCAAAAACTGCTGGGCGACGTGGTGGCGCAGCTGGAAAAGCAGGCGCTGCCCGACCAGCTGCCGCCACCCGAAGTGACGTCGGTGGCCAATCCCTTCGAGTGACCCAGGCGTCAGCTCTACTGTGCAGGAGGGGCTACGCGATAGTAGCCCTTCCGGCTGATCTCTTCGGGTGCATTCGCGACTTCATACGCGGTCAGGGCGATGGCGATGGCCGAATATTGCTGCGCTGAACGAAATGGCAGCACATTTTCGTAGGTGTCGAGTACCGTGTGATGCACGCGCGCATAGTCGAAATCGCCGAGCACGGTAAATTTCGGCGTCGGCACGCCATGCAGGCTAAACACGGCGTCATCGCTGCCGGCCCGCGCGTGCATCGCCTTGCTGGCATCGCGCGGCACGTCATTGATAGTCGTGGCGAAGCCGAACACGGGATGGATGTCTTGCAGGGCCTGTTCGACCCGGCCAAACACGCTCTTCCACGCCGTGGGAACCGCGATGCCGTCGATGGCGCCAGGTCGGCCATCGCGGTTGAGCATCATGACGATATTGTTCAACTCACCCGCATGCCGCTCGGCAAAGGCGAACGCACCCTTGCGGCCGATTTCTTCCGCGCCAAAGACCACCAGCATGATGCTGCGGCGCGGCCTGGCATTGGACTTGGCCAGCAGACGCATCGCTTCGAGCATGGTGGATACGCCGCCGCCATTGTCGGCGGCGCCCGTGCCGCCATCGTAGCTGTCGAGGTGGGCGCCGATCAGCACGACTTCTTCCGGCTTTTCCGTGCCGGGAATGCGGGCGACGACGTTGTGATAGGTCACCGGGCCCGGATAGAACCAGTTGCGGATGTCAAATTCCAGGGTGACCGCTTCGGCGCGCGCCAGGCGCTGGCGGATGTCGGCGTATTGTGGCGCGGCCAGCTTGATGTCGGGCAGGGTGGGCAGGGTCGCCCAGGTGGCGGGCGCCGCGCTGGCGGCATACAGCGGTTCTTCGCCAGACTGGATGGTGCCCAGCGCCCCGGCCTCCATCAACACCCGGGTGATGGCCCTGGGCTTGTGGAGGGACGTCCCGTCGCGCCCGCCGCCGCTGTTTTCGCCGCCGATCAGCACCCATTTTCCCTTGAATTGCGCAGCGCGCTCCTGCGCCTCTTCCAGGGTGGCCGGTCCCACGGTGGCCAGCCCCTGCTGCACGCCACGCGTGCCGGCCGAATAGGCGGGCGTCGCCATGCGCAGCGGCTGTTCCCGGGGCGCCAGCATCTTGCCCGACCAGGGCCCGCGATTGAAGCCGACGGGCATGGCACCGGCTTCTTCCAACTCGGCCTGCACCCCCCATTGCTGCAGTTGCATGCGCGCCCATTGCGCCGCATGCGTGTAGGCATCGCTGCCGGCCATGCGGCCGCCGAAGCGGTTGCTCAGGATGTCGAGCCAGTCCATGGCGCGCGGGTCGCTGGTGCCCAGCGCCACAATTCGGCGCGCCGTGGCGTCGCCAGATGGCGATGGCGCGCCGGCGATGCGCGCATCCCTGCCGGACAGCGTGGCCAGGAAGGCGGGCAGCCTGTCCTGCCGGCGCGCCGCCAGCGCTGCGTCCAGCTTTGCGGAGCGGTAACGGCTATCCTGGCGCAGCAGTGTGTCGTAGGCGTGCAGCACGCCCTGCATGCCCGCCAGGTCGCAATCGCCTTGCTGCCGGGCCTGGTCCGGATGGTCGATCTGGAAGGCCATCACGCTGGCCAGGTACTGGAAGCGCAGCGCCTCGCGGGTGGCGGGCGTGGGGGCGGTGTTCAGCCAGTCATCGGTCAGGCTGGCGCCAAACGTGAGGTCGGGAATGGCCTCGATCCATGCGCTGAGCCAGGCGCCATCGCGCTCTTGCAGCGCCAGCGGATCGTGCTGCGCCGCAACGGCCATCTGCACCACGCGCGCGCGTTCGGCCGGCGTCGAGGGGCCGCGCGCGGAGGTGCTTGCAGCAGTTTCCGGCAACGCGGCCGGCAGCGCCGGCGGCACATAGCGCTCCTGGAGCCGCCTGCCGGTCACGGGCTTGGGTTCGCTCTCATCGGTTTCGACCAGGCGTACGCCGCTCAGTACCTTGCCTTTGGCCTGCAAGGTCCAGCGTATTGTCACCTCAGTGCTGATGTCCTTGCCGTTCCTCCCCGTGCTGACGCGCTTGCCGCCATGCCTGAAGACGGTGCCGGCGGGGCCGGGCGTGCCGTTGACCGTGCGCGGCGAGGTAAGCTGGCCCTGCTCATCGAGCCAGGATATCGTCGCGCGCAAGCTGCCTCGCTCTTCGGTGATGTCGAGTATGCCTGTGTCGATCAGGTCGATGTCGACGCCGTTCGTCGTCGTCGTGCCCGTTGCCGTCTGGAATTGCCAGTGTCCCGCAAGGGCCGGTGTCTGGGCGTACAGGGTGGCGGGTAGTGCGGCAGCGGCGAGGACGCAACTGGCGTAAAGGTGGGGAGGGAACAGCTGCATGGTTATCCTTGTCATGGTTTTCACTGGGGAAGAGTCGAAAAACAGTATGCAGATAACCAGATTGCCAAGATGCTACTTTCCGACCAAGACCGGGATTTGCTGCCTGAAGGCGGGTTTGGCCGCGCCGAAGAACAGACCAACCTCGTCCGGCAAGCTGCATCGGACGAGCTTGATCTGGCACAAACTTACTTCGCGAACGCCTGCGCCGCCGGCGTCACGGTGACGGCTTCCCGCTTGATGTGCAGCTGCATCGCGCCGATGACCTTGTCTTCATCGAGCAGCGCCTGCGGCTTGTTGCCGTCGTACTTGATGGGCGAAAACGCGTCGCTGACGAGCTTTTCTTTCAAGCCGGCCGCATCCTTGGCGACGATCACCACGGACAGGTTCTGCGCCGACAAATGCTGTTTGATGGCCCGGTTGACGTCCGCCAGCGTCAGTTTCGATAGGCCATCACGCATCAGCTTGGTAAATTCCGGCGTGCCATACCATTGTGAATCGAGCGCATAACCGAGTTGCTGGTCTTGCGTCGAGGTCATGACGAACACGTTTTTCATCAGGTAGTCGCGCGTGGTGGCGAAATCGTCCTGCGTCAAGCCGTTGTCGATGAGCTTGCCCAATTCCGTCAGGGCCACGCGCAGCGCGAAGTGGGCATTGTCCGGCGCTACGGGGCGTATCCAGATTTCGAACAGCTGCGCCTTGCGGCCCAGGTTCGGGTTCGGGAAGAACTGATACATGCCGCGCGGGAAGGCTTCGATGTACGCGTAATCGCCATAGTTCATGCCGCGCAGCTCGCGGATGCGCTGGTACAAGTAGGAATTCGAGGCGCGGTGTTCGCCCAGCCACGTTTTCGCCAGCCACAGGGCGGGGAAGTCCGGGTGCGTGCGCGTCACCTCCAAAGGCAGGCCGAAGGAAATGGCCGTGGCGCGCGTGTTCTTTTCGATGATTTCCACTTCCAGTCCCTGTGCCTTGCGGCCCGCAGGTTTCACGCTGGCCGGCAAGCCGGGGCCGGCCGGCAAGCTTGCCAGCGCCTGCGTCAGCGAGGCCGTCATGGCGTCGGACACGTCGCCGGAAATGCCCACCTTGACGGCGCCTTGCGCATACGCGCTCTTCCAGAACTGTTTTACGTCGTCGAGGGTGATGGCGTCGATGCCGGCGAGCGTGCCCAGCACCGGGTGGCCATACGGCGTGCCTGCATACACATTGGTTTGCAAGCGTTCCTTGGCGAATTCCTCTTCGTTATTGTCCTTCAGGTCCAGCAGCAGCGCGTTCTTTTGCGCATCCTTCAGGCGGCGAAAATCGTCTTCACGGAAGCCGGGCGACAGCAGCAGCGGCAGGGCGATGGCGTTGAACTGCGTCCAGTTATCCTTGTGGATGGAGCCCGTAAACGTCGTCATTTCCTTGTCCGTCTGCTGGCTGAAACTGCCGGCCAGCGGGAACAGGGCCTGGTTGACTTCATCGATCTTGCGTTCGGACGAGCCACCGGACGCCACCATGGCGGCTGTCAGCGCGGCCAGGCCTTCCTTGCCTTGCGGGTCTTGCGCGGAACCGGCCGTAAACAGCAGCTTGTAGCGGATTTGCGGCAGCGCCGATTTTTGCACCAGCACGTCGAACTTCGCGTTCGAGGCGGCCGGCAGCAGGCTGGCCAGTGTCGGCGTTGTGGCGATGGCGGCCGCCATCGGCTGGTGCGACAGGGTGGTCACCACCAGGCCGTCGTCCGTCAGGTATTTGCGCGCGGCCGCCTGCAGGTCGGCCGGCGTGAGCGTATCGATCAGGCGGTAGTACTGGTTGATGGTGGCATACGAGCGGTCGAAATGCACGAAGGACGCCAGGGTGCCGGCGATCTGCTCGGTGTTGTCGAGCGAGCGGATCAAACCATATTTTTCCGCCGACTTGGCGTCCGCCAGGTCTTTTTCGCTCACTGGCGTGTCGCGCAGCTGCGCCACGGTGGCCAGGATGGCGTCGCGCACGTAGACGGCGTCATCGATGTCTTTCACGCGCGCGCCCAGCACGGCCAGCGTCGGGTCGACCCGGTCCGGCGTCATGTCGAACAACTGGTCGACCTTTTGCTCATTTTGCACCAGGCGCTTGTACAGCGGCGAAGTGCGGCCGAACGACAGCGACAGCAACGTCGCCAGCGCCGCCTGGTCCTTGTCCTTCACGGAAAACGCGGGTGCGTGGAAGCCCACGGCCACCCATGGCAGGGTCGGCGTGGGCCAGGCCACGTGCTTGTAGACGGGACCATGCGGCTTTGGCTCCACGGGTACGGCGGCCTGCTGCTTGCCGCGCTGCCAGGCGCTCCAGTATTTTTCCACCAGCGCGATGGCTTGCTGCGGCTCGACGTCGCCGGCGATGATGATGGTGGTGCGCTCGGGACGGTACCAGCGGTCGAAGAAGAGCTTCGAATACGCGTACTGGTTCGGCATGTCTTCGATGTCCTGGATGAAACCCATCGTCGTGTGCTTGTAGGTATGCGTGGTGTAGGCGCTGTCGCGCATCACTTCGAACAGTTTCGAGACGGGATTGGCGCTGTTCTTGTTGTATTCGCCCAGCACGGCCCGCGATTCCGTCTTGAACGCGTCTTCCGCGTAATCGAGGTGCTGGAAGCGGTCCGCTTCCACCTTCAGCACGGTTTCCAGGTCTTGCTTGGCAAACGTGGTGTGGTAATTGGTCAAATCGTCGCTGGTATAGGCATTCTGGCGCGCGCCGGCGCGGGTGATGACTTCCTGGTATTTCTCGGGCGGATAAGCCTTGGTGCCACGGAACATCATGTGCTCGAAGAAATGCGCGAAACCGGACTTGCCCGGCTCGACTTCATTGCGCGAACCCGTCTGCACGGGAATCTGCAGCGAGACCAGGTTGGGGAAGCCGGTCGGTACGATGATGATTTTCAAGCCGTTGGGCAAGGTCTTTTCCGTGGCCTTGAATGGCAGCAAATCGGCCTTGCTGGCAGTGGCGCTGTGGGGGGCAGCCGGTTTGACGGGTGCGGCGCCCAGGTTCGACGAGGCCATGGCCGACAGGGCCAAGGCGAAAGCAGGTAATAAAGCGGGCATGATTCTTGACACGAAGCCTCCTTCTTTTTTGGATGTGATGAAAGTGCAACGCCGCAGCATAGAATATTCATGCCGCCGTGCATAGGGGCGTGACTAAAAGTCGGGCCGCAGGATGCGCGTGGTGAGATGGCTGAGGAAGTCGCGCCGGGTGGGCAGGAACATGCGGATATACACGATGTCATGTGCACGGTCATGCTGGTAGACAATGCGAATCTCTTCACACAGGCGTTGCCGCACATCCATGCCGACTTCACGGGCGGCCTCGATGGGGGTGCCGCTGTCGGGAAAAGTCTTGAGGTCAGCGAATAATTGCCGGAAAGCGCAGCTGAAGTGTGCGTACGCCGCTGCTGTGTGGCGTGTCCTGAAGTCGCTGCGCAATTCTCTGAAATCGGCCTCGGCGCTTTTCAGCACGACGATGCGCGCCATGTCAGTCCTGGTCGAGGCTGGCCAGGAAGTCTTCTTCGGACACCACGTCGCCGCGCGCGATGTCCTGGTTGCCCATGGCGATCAGCTTCATGAACGCATGCTGTTCCTGCATCTGCCGCGCTTGCCGCTTGCCTTCCTGATACGCGTGCATGGACAGCACGACCATCTTCGCTTCGCCATTTTGCGTGATGATGATGGGCTCGTCCTGGCCCGCGTCAAAGCTGTTGACGATTTCCTTGGTATTGGCCTTGAGGTAGGAAATCGGCTTGATGCGTTCCTTGAGGTCCATGGCGGCTCCGAATAAGAAAGAAAACTGTGGCAGGACTAAATATACACCAAATTTGGTCGTGTTTCCCGATGCTTACGTGAGCGTCGTTTCCGGCAGGCTGATGCGGTTGCGGCCCAGGTGCTTGGCGCGGTACAGGGCGCAGTCGGCCGTGTGGATCAATTGCCCCGGTTGCGTGCCGGGGCCGGGCAGGGCCGTGGCGGCGCCGATGCTGACGGTGACGCAGGCGCCGTCGGGGCGCTTGCGCGGCAGTTGCAGCCGTTCCACGCGCTGGCGGATGCGTTCGGCCACGATGGCCGCGCCCTTCAGCGACTGGTTCGGCAGGATGACGGCAAATTCTTCGCCGCCATAGCGGGCCACCATGTCGTTCGCGCGCATTTCGCTGGCCACGGCGCCGGCCACCTTGCGCAGGCACAGGTCGCCGCCCTGGTGTCCGTGGCAGTCGTTGTACTCCTTGAAATTGTCGACATCGACCATCAGCAGCGACAGGGGCTGGCCCTGCCGCTGGGCGCGCTGCCACTCGGCCAGGATGGTATCGTCGAAGCAGCGCCGGTTCGCCAGGCCAGTCAGGCCATCGCGCGTGGCCAGGCGTTGCAGTTCCACCTGCGCGCGCTTTTCTTCGGTCATGTCGCGCAGGGTTTCGACCACGGCGATCAGTTCGTCGCCATTGCCGTAGATGGGACTGGCATCGACGGCCAGGTAGCGCCGCCGCCCCGTGCGCGGCATGTCGCACCAGTTTTCCGCGCACAGATTGCTACCCGTGCTGCTGCGGTATCGCTGCTGTGCATGCAGCGCCCGCAGGTCGCCGCCGCGACCGGCAAGCAGCAGGTCGGCCAGGGTGGGGCGCTCGTCGTTGTAAAAGCAGCGGCCCGGCTCGTGCGTGCCCAGTACTTCGCTGGCCGGCACGCCCGTCAGGTGCGCGCAGGCGCGGTTCCAGATCATGACACGGCCATGCACATCGAGGACAAAGGTGGGCACCACCAGCAACTCCATCATCTTGACGGCAAAACCCTGGGCTTCATCGCAGGGCGATGCGCTGGCATGTGCATGGCTATCCGGCATGGATGCATCCTTCTTGGGCGTGAATGGGGACTGGCTCGTTGGCCATGATGCAGCGTGGAGTAGAGATGGTGTTGATATTGAGCAATATTTTCAGCGTTGGAGCATCGCTTCGGCGTAGCAGCGTGGCAGGGGCAGAGAAAGGTGCAAGGTAGTGCCGGCGCCGCTGAGACCATCGATGTGCAGCTTGCCGCCGGCGGCCGCCACGCGCTCGTGCATGCCGGACAGGCCGCAACCGAGGCGCGGCGGCGAGCCCGCCAGCCCGACGCCGTCGTCGCTGATGCGGCATGCCAGGGTGTCGCCCGCTTGCTGCAGGCACAGCGGGACATGCGAGGCGCGCGCATGGCGGGCGATATTGGCCAGCGCTTCCTGCAGCGCGTGGTACAGCAGGGGGCCGTGCGCGCGGCCGGCGGCGGCGTCGAGCCGGTAATCGCTGCTGCAGTCGATGCCCGTGCTGCGCTGGAAGTCCGCCAGCAAGGCGTCGCACGCCGCTTGCAGGCCTGCATCGAGGGCGGGCGGGCGCAGGTCGTGGATGACGCGGCGCAGGGCCGCGATGCCGAGATCGACATTGCGCATCATCACGGCCAGTTGCCGCGTCAGCTGCGGCGTGGCGCCAGACGTGCTGGCCTGCAGCATGGACAGGTCGATTTTCAGGGTCAGCAAATGCTGGCCCAGGTCGTCGTGGATGTCGCGCCCGATGCGCCGGCGTTCCTGCTCGCGCGCCTTGCGCTGCCCGCTGGCCAGGCGCGTTTGCTCGGCGTCCGCGCGCAGTTGTTCCAGCGCCTGCCGGCGCAGCGCAAGCCGGTGCTGGCGCCACAGCAACAGGGTCAGCGCGGCCAGCAGGATGTCACATGCCGCCATCAAGGTGCCGGGTGTGTCTGCCGGCAGCATCGGCACGGTGTGCAGGATAGTGATTGCGCCGGCCGCCAGGCAGGCCAGGATGCTCAGGCGGTAGGGTGGGCGTAGCCAGCGTTGCAGCATATCCTTGCTCCCTAAATGTTTTCCAGCAGGCAATGTTCTTACAGAAAATATATTAACTTTGGCTTGTTTATATTGTCTAAACGCAAAAGCTACGCAGTTATGCCTGCCGCTGTGGCTTTCTTGTCCGTTGATGCTGCGGCGCCAGTTGGCGGCCACGGCATTTGCACGGGAAGTGTCGCACCGGCATATAATAGAGGGTTGTCAATCGGCTTTTGCGGTGATGGCGCTGTGCGCCGGCATCGCTGCGGACGTCCTGCGCGAGGACGCCAGCCAGCTCTTAGGAAATACAGTGACTTATAGCATCAAAGAGATTTTTTACACCCTGCAGGGCGAAGGTGCGCACGCGGGCCGTCCGGCCGTGTTTTGCCGCTTTTCCGGCTGCAACCTGTGGACGGGCCGCGAAAGCGACCGCGCCACCGCCGTGTGCCAGTTCTGCGACACGGACTTCGTCGGCACGGACGGCGAACTGGGCGGCAAGTTCAAGACGCCGCAGGAACTGGCCGCCTTGATCGACAGCCTGTGGCCGGCCAGCTACGCGCCCAGTAAATACGTGGTGTTTACGGGCGGCGAGCCGTTGCTGCAACTGGACACGGCCCTGATCGACGCCATGCACGCGGTGGGCTTTACCATCGCCATTGAAACCAACGGTACCTTGCCCGTGCCGGCCGGCGTGGACTGGATCTGCGTCAGCCCGAAGATGGGTGCCACGCTGGTCGTGCACAAAGGCAATGAAATCAAGGTCGTCATCCCCCAGTTCCAGCAAGACCTGGCCGACTACGAAGGACTCGACTTCGAGAACTTCTTCGTGCAGGCGATGGATGGCCCCCTGGCCGCGCACAACATGAAACTGGCTATCGAAACGTGCAAAAGCAACCCGAAGTGGAAGCTGAGCCTGCAAACCCATAAACTCCTGCAAATTCCTTAATTAGGTAGTATTCACAACAATATGCTGACGATCACACGCAAGCTCGAATTCGACGCGGGCCACCGCATTCCCGACCATAAAAGCCAGTGCCGCAACTTGCACGGCCACCGCTACACGGTGGAAATCACCCTGGTCGGCAAGGTCATCGAAGCGGAAGGCAATTCCGACAATGGCATGATCATGGACTTTTCCGACGTGAAAACCCTGGCCAAGCAGCATTTGGTCGATGTGTGGGACCACGCCTTCCTCGTTTATGAAAAGGATGTGGCCGTGCGCGACTTCCTGGCCAGCCTGCCCGACCATAAAACCGTCGTCATCGACCGCATCCCGACGGTGGAAAACCTGGCGCGCATCGCCTTCGAGATCCTGAAAGCGGCGTTTACCGACCATTTCGGCACGGGTTTGCACCTGCATAAGCTGGTATTGCATGAAACGCCGAATTGCTGGGCAGAAGTGACCGATGACTGAAATGCACGCTGGCGCGCAGGACGCACGCTACATGCAACTGGCCCTGGAGCAGGCCCAGCACGCGTGGGACCTGGGCGAAGTGCCCGTCGGCGCCGTCGTCGTCAAGGATGGGGAAGTCATCGCCGTGGGCTACAACCAGCCCATCGGCCGCCACGACCCTACGGCGCACGCGGAAGTGATGGCCTTGCGCGCGGCCGCCGAAAAGCTGGGCAACTACCGGCTGCCCGGCTGCGAACTGTACGTGACCCTGGAACCGTGCGTGATGTGCTCGGGCGCCATGCTGCATGCGCGCCTGGCGCGCGTGGTGTACGGCGCGGGCGACCCGAAGACGGGCGCCTGCGGTTCCGTGCTGAACCTGTTTGAGCAACCGGCCTTGAACCACCAGACGGCCTTCAAAGGGGGCGTGCTGGCCGACGAGTGCGGCGCCTTCCTCAAGCGTTTCTTTGCCGAGCGCCGCCGCGCGCAGGCGGAAGCGCGCAAGCTGGCCAATCCGCAAGGTTGAGGCCAGTCCTGCCAGCCCAACCCGGCTGGCACTTTTACAACTGTTGCGAAATAACATCTGTCTAGACCAATTGTCATTCTCAAATGAGAATGATTCGTGTTACAGTATTGTTTTCGCCAGCAAACTTCCCTCACGCCTTGGCGTTGATTCGGGTGCAAGAGCCAGCCTTTACTCTTCCACCGGATCATCATGACTACAGTGCTTCTGCAGCGCTCCGCTGCACCCGTTGTATCCCCCGCGCCACTTCCCGCTCGCCGCCACAATCTGGTGCTGCGCGCCGCCTTGCTGGGCCTGTTTGCCGCGCCGCTGTTGCCGCTGCATGCGCAAACCACCGCCATCAACGCGGGCACGGCCGCCCAGGAACCGGCCAAGTTGCCCGTGTTTCCGGAAATCGTCGTCAATGCCAAGCAGGACTATGAACGCCGCGCCGGCACCAGGACGGTGATCCGCAGCGATGCGCTGGAGCGCCGCAACGTGACGGACATGGGCGGCATCGTGCGCTACCAGAGCCTGATCAGCGCGCCGATGGCGGCCTCGGGCGGCGGCGGCATCTGGGATGGCGCGGGTAACACCGGTTACAACATCCGTGGCCTGGAAGGCAACCGGGTCAGCCTGGATGTCGACGGCATTTCCCTGCCGGATGCGGCGCCCAAGCCGGATGGCACGACCCTCAATGCCTTCGGCACGGGCCGCGATTATTTCGATCCTGAAACTTTCCGCGAAGTGCGTATCGATTCGGGCACGACGGCCGCCAGCGGCGCCAATCCCGGCCTGGGTGGCGGCGTGGCCTTCATCACCAAGTCGCCGGAAGACTATCTGGGCGAAGGGCAAGACCATTACGTGGCCTATAAATACGGCCGCGCCACGGCCGACCGCAGCAATGCGCACACCGTGACGGGCGCGGCCAAGATAGGCGCCACCTTGCAAGGTCTGGCCGTGTACGTGCGCCGCGATGGCGAGCAGATGGATAGTCGCGGCACCACGCCGCCCAATCCCGATGACTGGCACTCGAACGCCTTGCTGTCCAAGCTGGTATGGGCCTTGCCGGGCGAACAAACGCTGGATTTGACGCTCGACATGTTCGAGCGCAAGAACAAGCGCGATCTGCGCAACAAGGTCAGCGCCATGTATCCGGAGGGCGTGCAGCAGGACTCCAGCACCAAGCGCACGCGCGTCAGCCTGGGCCACGATGTGGTGCTGAAGGATTTCGCCCTGTTCGACCGCCTGACCTCGAAAGTCTATCTGCAGAATGCGAAAACCGGGGACCAGACGCGGGGGCGCTATGTGTATCGAGGCACCTTCTTGCGCGCCATCGACACCAGCTTCAAGAACGACAGCATCGGGCTGACGTCGCAAGCGTTCAAGCAAGTCAATGCCGATAACGCGCTGCTGTATGGCGTGCAGCTGGAGCAGGGAAAATCGCGCCGTCCCTGGGTGGAGGACCGCACGGTGGTCGCCACGGGCGCGCACCAGATCACGCGCAAGAACCGCATGGCCGACATGGACAGTACCAAGCTGGCGCTGTATGTGCGCGACGACTACAGTTTCAATGTGGGCGGCAAGAAGGCGGTCCTGACGCCGGGCTTGCGTGCCGACTACCGCAAGAATGCGCCGAAAAACCTGCAAAACTACGTGCTCGCCGTGCCGAACGCGGCCAAGGAAGTGCGCAAGGAAAGCGATAGCTATGTCACGCCCAGCCTGAGCCTGTCCGTGGAAGTGCTGCCGCAAATCAATGCTTACGCCACCTTTACCCGCGGCACGCGCCTGCCGACGCCCGCCGAGCGCACAGGCACCTACGATTCCTTCAGCTATACGGGCACGGGTACCGGCTATGCCATCCTGGGCAATGCCAATTTGCGCAAGGAAACCAGCAAGGCCTACGAGCTGGGCTTGAAGGGTGATGTCGCCAAGGGCTTGAGCATGCAGGCGTCCGTCTACCAGACGCAATACAAGGACATGATCGAGTATGTGATGCAAGAGGACGATCCCGTGAACTATCCCACTATCGTGCAAGGCTTGTTCCGTCCGGAAAATATCGGCAATGCCCGCACCTGGGGCGCCGAGCTGACCCTGCGCGCGGAACTGGGCGCCTGGGTGCCGGTCATGCAGGGCTATCACGTGGACCTGGCCACGGGCGTGGCCAAAGGGCGCTCCTTCAATACCCTGACGGGTGACAGCGGCGGCCTGAACTCGGTGGCGCCGGCCAAGACGGCGCTGACCTTGGGCTACGATCACGCTAATCAACTGTTCGGCCTGGCGCTGACGGCCGTGCACGCCGGTGAAAAACAGGCGCCGAACGACTTGCTCATGGGCACGACCGCGCCGCGCTTCACCGTGCCGTCCTACACCATCTTCGACTTGTCGAGCTACTGGAACGTGCACAAGAACGCCAAGATCATCGTCGGCGTGTACAACCTGACGGATCGCAAGTACTGGGATTACGCCGCCTCGCGCAGCCTGGCGGCCGGCACCACGGTGGCCAGCCGCGCCGAGATCGAACGCTACGCCAAGCCTGGCCGCAACGTCGCTGCCAGCCTCAGCATCAACTATTGATGTTTACCGGGGAGGGGTGCTTGCCCCTCTTTTTTTCCATGTTTGATTGAATGGTCTCTCTATGAAGTTATCCAAACTCGTTCTATCCCTGCTAGGCAGCCTGCTGATTGCAAACGCAACGGCGGCCCCAGCCACCCTGGCGGAACGCTGGTCCACCTTGCGCACGGAACAGCCGAAACTGCAGATCCGCGACGCGGCGCGCGCGCTGGGTGTATCCGAAGCGCAATTGCTGGCAAGCAATATCGGCAAGGGCGTCACGCGCCTGCAGGCGGACGGCAACGTGCCGCGCGAAATCATGCGCGCCGCGCTGGACCTGGGCCTGGTGCAAGCGATCACGCGCAATGAAAACGGTGTCATCGAAACGACGGGCGTTGCCAGCAAGTTCAAGCAGGCGGGCGACAAGTCCGAGCAAGCCGATGCCAAGCAAGACCCGGAAGCGCAAGCGCGCCAGCGCAATATTGCGGGCGGCTATCTGGGTGGAGCGATCGACCTGCGTTTCCACTTTGAACACTGGAAATACGCCTTTGCCGTGGAGCAAGCAGGCCGCGATGGCAAGCCGACGCGCAGCCTGCAGTTTTTTGACGCCAACGGCACGGCCGTGCACAAGATTTATCTTCGCAACGAAGCGGGCGTGGCCGTCTACGACAAGCTGCTGGCAAACTTCCGCATGCCTCAGCAAAGCGGGGAATTGAACGTGCTGGCCGTGGCGCAGAAAGCGGCCGAGAAGCCGGATGCCGAGATCGACGTCAAGGAATTCCAGTTGGCCTGGAAAGACATGACGGACGTGCACCAGTTTGCGCAAATCATGCGCGAATTCCATTTGACGCGCGAACAGGCGCTGCGCCTGGCGCCGGCCGGCGTGGTCGAGCGCGTGACGCCCGCAGCGCTGCGTACCCTGCTGGAAAACGCGGCAAAGGACAAGGTCGCCATCATGGTGTTCCTGGGCAATGAAGGCTTGACGCAGATCTACAGCGGCAAGATCGAGAAAACCATGGCCGCCGGCGGCTTCTTCAACGTGCTGGACCCGGACTTCAACCTGCACATCCGCGACACGGCGCTGCGCAGCGGCTGGGTCGTCAGGCGGGGCGGTGTCACTTCGGTCGAATTTTTCGATAACGACGGCACGCAAGTGGTCTCCTTCTTCGGCGTGCGCGAGCGGGGCAAACCGCAGCCGCAAAGCTGGGTGGAGCTGGCCGACTCCTTGCCAAAAGCCAAGTAAGCAGCAGCGTTGGGACTGCAGCGTTGCCGCCCGGCGTACCGGCGCGGCAACACTTGAGTTCGACTTCCACATGAGTTGAGATGGCACTATCGCAATAGTGGTATGCTGATTCCAAGGCCGCAGCGATCGTGCCTGCGTGCTGGTTCCTGGAAGAGAGGCTATCATGGCAACCATCATGGCGAACGGCCTCAACATAGCTTATGAAAGCCACGGCAACCCGGATAACCCGTGTGTGCTGCTGATCATGGGCCTGGGCATGCAACTGATCGCCTGGCCGGCGGACTTCGTCGAAGGCATCGTCGAGCAAGGTTTTCGCGTTGTGCGTTTCGACAACCGCGACAGCGGCCTGTCGAGCAAGATGGCGCAGGCGGGCAAGCCGTATTTGCCGCTGGCCTTCGTGAAAAACCTCATCGGCTGGCCCCTGAAAACCTCCTACACCCTGAATGACATGGCGGACGATGCGCTGGGCTTGCTGGCGGCCCTGCGCATTGCCCAGGCGCACGTGATCGGCGTGTCGATGGGCGGCATGATCGCGCAAGTGATGGCGGCGCGCGCGCAGCAGCAGGTGCTCAGTCTGACTTCCATCATGTCGAGCAGCGGTCGGCGCGGCTTGCCCGGCCCCACGCGGGCGGCGCGCAGTGCTTTATTGCAACGTCCGAAACGCAATGCCAGCCGCGCCGAACTGATGGCGCACATGGCTGCCACCGTGCGCGTCATCGGTAGCCCCGCCTATCCCGTCTCGGAAAAACTGCTGTACCAGCGCATCGAGGCGGCGTTGCAGCGGGGCAGCTGCCCCGAAGGCGTGGCGCGGCAAATGGTGGCGATTGCCGCCTCGGGCGAGCGCACGGCCTTGCTGCCGAGCATCAGCTGCCCGGCATTGGTGATCCATGGCGCCGCCGATCCCCTGATTCCCGTCGCCTGCGGCATCGATACGGCGGCGCTGATCCCGGGCGCCCGACTGGAGGTGATCGAAGGCATGGGGCACGATATGCCGCCCCAGCTGATCGAGCGTCTGCTCGCCTTGATCGATGTGCATCTGCAAGGTAAGATGGCACCCCAGATGCGCTCCCAGCCAGCTTGAAAGTAACTAGGCGCGCCCACCATTTGACTAGCCAGGCATATTTTGAAGACACCTGAGATTGGCATCGCCATCGTGGCACCGGGCGGTTGCGCGCCCGATGAAGCGGCCGTGGCGCGCGGCATCGCTCGCTTGCAGGCGCAAGGCGCCACCGTCCACAATTACTACGCTCCCGAGCACACATTTCAGCGCTTCGGCGGCACGGATGCGGGCCGCCTGGCGCAGCTTGACGCGGCGGCAAGCGACCCGGATGTGCAGGTAGTGATCGCCCTGCGCGGCAGTTACGGCATCAGCCGCATCCTGCCCGACATCGATTTCGACCTCATGGCCGCCAGCCGCAAGCTGTTTGTCGGCTACAGCGACTTCACGGCCTTCCACATGGGCATGATGGCGAAAACGGGCCGCGCCAGCTTTGCCGGCCCCATGCTCTGCGACGATTTCACGCGCGACGAAGCCGAGCAATTTACGCTAGCGCAACTGTGGTCGTGCCTGGCCGGCCCCACGCATACGGTGACGGGCACGTCCGTTGGCAATCCGCAGGTCGACGTGACGGGGAAATTATGGGGCGGCAACCTGGCCATGCTCGTGCATCTGCTGGGTACGCCGTATTTCCCCGAGATTCAGAATGGCATCCTGTTCCTGGAAGACGTCAACGAACACCCTTACCGGGTCGAGCGCATGTTGCTGCAATTGCTGCACGCGGGCGTCATTGGCCGCCAGCAAGCGGTGCTGCTTGGTGACTTTTCCGGCTACAAACTGAGTCCCATGGACAAGGGCTACGATGCTGACGCCATGCTGACCTACGTGCGCCAGCGCTTGCCGGTGCCCGTGCTGACGGGGCTGGAGTTCGGCCACATCCGCCGCCGCGTCACCTTGCCGTTTGGCGGCCAGGCGCGGCTGCAATCGGATGCGTCCGGCTTCAGCCTGCAGGTGAGCGACTACCCGACCTTGTCGCGCCCCTGAACGCCCGTCCTGAACGCCATGTCCGCCAAACCCGGCCGTTTGCTGCAGCTCGATGTGCTGCGCGGCATCGCCGTGTTGGGCATCTTGCTGGTGAATATCTGGGGCTTTGCCTGGGGCACGATTTCCTTGTGTTACGGCACCTTGCCCGCGCCGCCGCCCGTGCTGGACCAGCTCGTCATTTTCGGCGTGGCGGCGCTGGCGCAGTTCAAGTTTTATCCCATCTTCGCCTTTCTGTTTGGCGCCGGCTTTGCCTTGCAGACACGTTCCCTGCAGCGTCAACTGGGCAGCTGGGAGGCCGCGCAAGCCGCCTACCGGCGCCGCCTGCGCTGGCTGCTGGTATTTGGCTTGCTGCACGGTTTCCTCATCTGGAGCGGCGACGTACTGACCTCGTATGCCGTCGCCGGCATGCTGATTCTGCCGCTGGCAGCCGCTAGGCTCAGCCGCGTGCGCAACCGCGCCTGGCTGGTGGCGGGCGGCTTTTTGTTGTTCATGTGTTTGCTCATTCCCGTGGGTCAGCAGGGCGGCGCGCCGGACATCGCGCGCGATCTGCACAGTTTTGCGGAGCGTTACGCCATCTACACGCAAGGCGGCGCGTGGGCAGTCGCCAGGCTGCGCGCCAACGATTTCCTCGTGTCCTTGCTGTATGCCATCGTCATGTTGCCGCATATCATAGTGCTGTTCCTGCTGGGCATCTTGTCCGTGCGCTGTGGCTGGCTGACGCAGCCGCAGCGCCACCAGCGTCTGTGGCGCCGCGTGCGTGCCGTGGGACTGGGCGTGGGCTTGCCATTCAGCCTGCTGGCGGCGGGCGCCATCGCGTGGCAGGTGGCTGATCCCTATCAAACCGTGTTCGATACGGCCCTGTTCGAAGTGGGCCTGTTCGCCGGCGGCCCCGTGCTGGCGGCCGGCTATGTAGCCGCCCTGATGCTGGCCAGTCCCTTCATGCTGGGCTGGCTGGGCGCTTGGCTGGCGCCCGTGGGACGCATGGCGCTGAGCAATTATCTGCTGCAATCGCTGATCGGCACCTGGCTGCTGCAGGGGCCGGGCCTGGGCTGGGGCGCCAGGCTGCGACCGGCCGAGATGCTGGGGCTTGCCGTAGCGATCATGGCGGGGCAGGTGATACTCAGCCGCTACTGGCTGCGCCATTTCCGCCAGGGCCCGCTGGAAGCGCTGTGGCGCCGGCTGGCGCGGCTGGCTTAATCGGCACCCCAGTCAAACGCGCCTTGCGGCGATGCCGGCGGCGGCGCCTTGGGCCTGGCCGTGGGCACGAGGGGATTGTCTACGGCATGCCATTCGAACAGTGCCACGTCGAGCATGCAGGCACGCGCCCCGCGCGCAGCAGCGGCTTCCAGTAGGCACCGGCGAGTTTTTCCAGCCGCGCATTGATGGCGATGGGGGTTTTTTTCTTGCCGGGCGCGGGCACGGCCTGCGCGGCCCAGGCGGGCCGGTAGCCCCAGAAGACGTCGTCGACGCGGTGCATGCCGTCCTCGATATGCAGCACGGGCCGGTAGGTGCCGGGCGAGACGTTCCGGTGCGGCTCGGCCTCGCTGTCGAACACCGCGTCTGTCCAGCCGAAGGATGACGCCAGAGCGCGCGCCGTGTCATGTTGATCGAATCGTCCATACATGGCGAAATCATACCCGATCGCCCGGCGCCGCGAGGACAGGCGCGTGTGTACTTTCTGTGTGTGGTCAAACGTACAGACTGCGAGCGGCATATGGCGCACAGTGGAGGCCAGTCAGTTGGCTGACGTTTCTTGCACCGGAGGAAATATGTCTTTTGAAAATCCCACCATCCACAAAGGTTTTACCATCAGCGCCACGGCCAGCCAGCGCCGCGATGGCCGTTGGGTCGGTTCGTATGTCAGCCAGAACCAGGCGCACGGCGCCTATGCCGATACCTGCGATTACGATGATTGCAGCAATGAAAAAGAGGCGCAGCAACTGGCGCTGTCCGTCGGCTGGAGCCTGGCCGATGGCATGCAGGCACGTTAAGCTGGGCGCTGTATCAGCTGTTGCGCCGCAAGGCCACCAGCAAACCTGCCACAGGGAAGAGCAGGGCGGCGGCCAGGCGTACGGCGGTCAGCGAAGCCGTCTCCACTCCCAGCACGTGCGGCAGGGCCAGCAGTAAGAGTGGAGCGGGCACGGCGATGGCAAAGAAAAACAGGTACCACGAGTAGCCATTCTTTTTGGCCAGCAAGGCAATCAGGGCGCAGCCAATCAGGAAGACCAGCGGTAAATTCACATATTCCATGGTGACGCACTCTAGGCAAGGGGTACGTGATTATACGCGCCGTCCGCCCACCCGGGTGGCGCTGCTCCTGGCTTTGCTAGTCTTAATTGCCGACCAGGTCAGGCTGTTGTGGCGCCTGCTTGCCGCCGGCTGGCGCATCGGCGGCCAGCAGCGCCGTGATGGCGTTGCTATAGATGAGTTCCTGGGCGTAGGCCGATGCCTCGATCAAGGCCGCATGCACGGACTTGAAGCTGCTGAGTGTTTCAATCAGCACGGGCTTGGCGTACACCTGCTGCGTATCGCCGCGCTTGCTGATCAAAATCATCCCCCTGTAGCGCCCATCCTTCTCCAGCGCCCCCGCCACATGAAATGCATAGCCTCTGATCTGGTGTCTTTGTTGCTGATCCATGTCTCCGGCCTCCAGACCTGATTGTCGTGGCCCAGACCTTTTTACGCGTATCGAACGGTCGAGTCGTTGATCTGTATCAATACTGTCAGCCATGGTTCAACTAGCGTCATCACCCAGCGCGAATGGCGCGGATCTGCTGGGCTGTTTCCTCGATCTCACGATACGCTTCCTGGACATAACCATTGATCGGGTGGCCATCCATCCACTCGAAATAGGCGCGCTCATCGTGCTTGATGGCAAAAGGCACATGGTGGTCGCGTATCGATACGGCCGTATCGCGCACCAGCGAGGCAAAAAGCAGCTCCAGAGTTTCCATGATGGTCACCTTGCGAGACATGAATGCAGAGTCATGACTGTAGCACAAAGCGCGCGTTTGCCCACGCCGATGGCCGTGGCGTGCGCGCCTGCCAGGTCTGCGTTGCGGCTATCATGACCCCCGACGGCACGCTGTGTGTCCGTACATCAACCTGGATTGTAAAGTCATGCATGGAAATTATTCTTGCTCCTTCCAAGCTGGGCTTGCGGCCCTTGCATCCCGACCATGAACCGGGCACCTGGCGCGCCCCGGCCGTGCTGATGGCGAATGGGCTGGCGGCTGCCGTGGGCGCCAGCGCCAGCGTGTCGCTGCCGCGTCCGGCCTAGACGCCCCTGGCCCAGCCCGGCACGCGCCTGTACAACGGCGTGACGATGCGCGCGTTCAACCTGGAATTGGCCGCGCGCGTGGCCGACAGCCATGCGCGCGACGTGTTTCCGCTGCTTATAGGTGGCGACTGTTCCGTGCTGCTGGGAGCGTTGGCGGGGGGCCGGCGCGCTGGCGGCATTGCGCTGCTACATGGGGATGGACATAGCGATTTCCGGCATCCGGGCAACGATGCTGCTGCGCAAAGCCTGGGCGCCGTGGCCGGCATGGACCTGGCCCTGGCCACGGGCCGGGGCGAAGCGCTGATGACGCAATGGCCGGACGTGAATGACACGGCCATCATGCGCATCGATGTGTTTGACGCCAACGCGGCCGGGCCCGCCGCCGTGGCCCGCCGCATCAATGCCGTGCCGGACAGGGCCGAGCCGAGGCGCTTCTGGCTGCACCTCGATGTCGATGTGCTCGATCAAGCGTCGATGCCAGCCGTCGATTCCCCAGGCAGTCCCGGCATTGCGCCCGAGGCCTTGCTGTCTATCCTGCGTGCCGTGCGCAACGGTGGCCGCTGCTGCGGCATGACCGTGACAGTGTTCGATCCCGACAAGGACCCGGATGGCCGTTGCGCCGCCTTGCTGGTGACATTGCTGGGCCAGCTTTTCGCACCGGCCCAGGCCTCAGGCAGGATGGCCGATATGCTCGTATAAAATCACGCAGCCGATGACGATCAGCACCAGGCCGCCCACCAGCTCGGCGCGCCGGCCCGCCACCGTGCCCAGCACGCGGCCCAGCATCACGCCCAGGGTCACCATGACGAAGGTGGAAAAGCCGATGGCGGCGGCCGTCACGACGATGTTGGCGCCCAGTAAGGCCAGGCCAGCGCCCACCACCATGGCATCGATGCTGGTGGCCAGGCCGGTAACGGCCAGCACCCAGAACGAGTGCGACTGCGCGGGCGCTTCGTCCTCGTCGGCGTCGGCAAGGGCGTTGCGTATCATCAATAGGCCGATGCTGCCCAGCAGGCTGAAGGCGATCCAGTGGTCCCACGCTTCCACGTAGGGCGCGGCCACGCTGCCCAGGGCCCAGCCGATGATGGGCGTGATGGCTTCGATGACGCCAAAAATCAGGCCCGTGCGCAGCGCCTCGCGCCATTGCGGCTTGTGCAGGGCGGCGCCCTTGCCCACGGCGGCCGCGAAGGCATCGGTGGACATGGCAAGGGAGAGGGCGGCGGTGGCGGCGAAATTCATCGTTGGCTTTCTGTAAAACCTGGCTGGGATGTGTGTATAAACCAGAAACCCGGCGATTTTACCCTACGTACAGCACTACCAAGGAGGCCAGCAGGCAATACGCGCCAAAGAAATGCCAGCGGCCCTGTTCCAGCCAGCGCGACAGCCAGCGCAGGGCCAGCAAGCCGGCCAGGAAGGATAGCAGCATGCCCAGCAGACTGGGTCCCAGCAGGTGCAGCAGGCTGTTGCCGTGTTGCAGATGGTCCAGGCTGCCCTTTGCCACGGCCTGGTAGAAACGCCAGCCTTCCTTGACCAGCACGGCGGGCGTCAGCACCACGGCCAGGGCAAAGCTGAATTCCTCGGCCCGGCGCTGCGGCACGCCCATGGCGATGCCGGCGGAAATGGTGGCGCCGGAGCGGGAAAAGCCCCGGAAGGGCAGGCACAGGCCTTGCACTGCGCCGATCACCATGGCCTTGCCGATGGACAGGCTGCCGCCGTCGCGCGCCTTTAGCCGCGAGGAAACGATGATCAGCACGCCGGCGGCGGCCAGCGCGGCGGCCATCAGTCTGGCGTTGCCGAACAGGTGCTCGATTTCAAAGTCGGGCGCATCCTTGCTCATGACGTGGGTAATGCCCTTCAGCAAGCCGAAGCCGACGATGCCCGTCAGGGCCGTGGCGGCCACGAGCAGCAGCACATTGCTGCGAAAGGCGGTGGCCGAGCTGAAATAGGTGGCGCGCCAGGATTTCCAGAAATACACGATGACGGCAAACATGGTGCCCGTGTGCAGCATCACCAGCAGCATGGTCAGTTCCGGTGACGTGGGGTCCAGGCCCATCCATTTTTCCGCCATGATGACGTGGGCGGAGCTGGACACGGGCAACAGTTCGGCAAAGCCCTGGACGATGGAAAGTATAAATAATTGCAAAAAGCTCATTGGTATCTGGACTCAGGCGGGGGAAGATGGGCCGCCGATTTTACCCGCCAGTGACGGCGGGCACGTCCCGTACCAGATTACAGTTTGTCCATGTTTTACGGCTTGGCCGCTTCTTGCGCCTTGAACAGGGCGCGGAATGCCTTCAAGGCGGCCGGGTGATAGATCGTGCCATGGCTTTCTTCCGGCATCTTTTCCTGGTGCCATTGCAATCCGGGCGGCGCCTGTTTTTCCAGCACCTGGGACAAGCGCTGCACTTCGACGGCGATGCCCGCTTCGCTGCTGGACGCCAGGTACAGGCTGTGTTTGCCTGGCTTGCCCTTGGCCAGCAGGGCCGCCGCCTGGCGCGGCAGGGCGCCATGGTTCCACCACAGGCTGGGGTCGAATGCCAGGTAATGGTCGAACAGCTGCGGTTCCAGCAAATACGTTTCCACCACGAACAGGCCCGCCAGCGATTCGCCGATAATGGCCGTTTCGCCTGTCGTGCGGTAGCGCCGTTTGACTTCCGGCATCAGTTCATCGCGGATGAAAGCCCGGTAAGCGGATGCGCCGCCCACCACGGGGGCGATCTTGCGGTCTTCGCTACTGTCCGTCGGCCCCGTCAGATCGCGCCGGCGCTGCGTGTTTTGCATGCCGACCAGCATGAAGGGACGCATCGTGCCATTCGCTACCGACACTTGCAGCAAGCCGGCCACGTGCAGGAAATCCTCCGCCACGCCGCCGTCCGGCATGTACAGCACGGGCAAGGGCGCATCGGGCGGCGTATCCCAGGCGCGCGCCATGTACACATTCATGTGGCGCTTTTCCTTCAGCGCCTGCGAATCGATGACAAAGCTTTCGCCGATGACCAGCGGGGTGGCAGCGCTGGCGGCCGCGGCCGGTACGGCATGGGCAAGGTGGAAGGGGCTGGACAGCAGCAGGGCGGCGGTGAGGTGCAGTGCAAGGCAAGGGCGGCGCATGTTTTCCTGTGATAAGTAATGGATCGATGGCAATGACTGGTATCGACATGCCATTGGGCAATTTTATCTTATCTTTGACGCAGTATTACTTGATCGTCAAGAGTTCCCGTTCGAGCACGACGCCCGCCTTGTCCACCAGATAGGCGACCAGCAGTGCGCCATCGTCGGCGCAAGCATGGCAGCGCTTCAGGGGCGTGGAAAACAGCAGGCGCTGGCCGCCACCGTCGGTGGCCGTGCTGCCGACGAAATCGGCGGGTCCAAACGGCACGGCGTCCGGGTGGGCGGCGGCAAACGCGCGCCAGCCGGGTGTGGCGCGGTCTTCCTCGCGCACGGAATCCTCGTCGACGTCGATGGCTGCGCCATCGCTGCCGATCAGCAAGCTGCCTTCATTCGTGTTGGCGCGGAAAGGATAGGTGACGGTGGCCAGGGCCACCGTGCCCAGCGGGCGCCAGGCCGAGATGAAGCCCGCCTTGTTTGCCTTGACCAGCATCCTGGCGGCGGCGATGGCTTGCGGGCGGGCGCCGGCGCGCTGCATGGTGCGCAGCAGGCAGACGTCGGGCGCGGAGTGCGATTGCCCGCTACGGCAGGCCGACAGCGAGCGTTCCGTCCACACGGCGCGCGCGTCGATGGGGCCAGTGTCCTGGGCGTGAGCCGCCTGCGTGGCGGCCAGAGCGGAGCAAGCAAGGAGGGCACAGCCGGCTACATGAACGGCAAAACGTGTGGGCATGGGGAATCCTTTCAGTGCGGGAAACAATGTCTCGTCACCGATTATAGAAGGAGGGCCGTGCCCGCCCGCGCACCGCAGACCCGTTCAGCGCTTCTTTGCCGCCGCCTGGCGCAGGGCCTTCGCTTCCTGCTTGTTGAGTATGTGCGGGCGCGTGGCCAGCTCCGCCTTGACGGCGGCGATGGCGGCGCCGAACTGCTGCTCGGCCTGCGCCGGACTGGCGCCTGCATAATCGTGCTGGTTGGATTGGGCGGCGCGCAGCCGGCGCAGCAGCGCCAGCAATTGCTTGCCGTGCAGGCTGGCGAGGTCCTGCGCCAATACCTGCTTACTCAGCGCGCCTTCCACGTGGTCGGGGTCGAGCAGGCGCAGCAAGGTCAGGCCTGCGGGCTGTGCTGCCGGAGTGAATTTGTTCATCGGGCCATTCTAAGCGACGCCAGGATTACAGGTAATCCCAGATTTCATCGAAAGTTTCGCGCGCGAAATCGTTGCGCCAGGCTTCCGTATTCTTTTCGCGGCTGACGGCAAACACGGCGCGCCAGGTCTGCTTCGGTGCGCTGGTGTAGGTCGCGGCGATCTTTTGCAGGCCGGCCGTGCATTGCTCGACCTTGCAGCCGCTCTTCGCCAGTTGCTGGGCGGCAGCGGCCCATGCCACTGGTACCTTGACGACCTGGCATTCGAAGCTGACGGCGGCCGTTTGCATGCCGTTTTCCACCGTCACCGGGTCCGCCTTGGTGGCCTGGCACGCGGCGCCGTTCTTGGCGGCGATGACATTCGCGGCCAGCAGTTCGGCCGCCGGTGTCACGGCTGCGTGCATGGCGGCCGGGAACAGGTCGGCGATCAGCTTGCCAGTTTCCGTCGGGAACTTGGCATCCGCTTCTTTCAAGGCGCTGTACGACGCGTATTGCACGCTCTGCTTGCCCGCCAGGCGGGTGGGACGCAGGTAGGCGTTGAGCTTGGCGACGCTGGCTTCATCCTGGTTGATGATGGTCTTGATGTACAGATTGGCCACGGCTAGTGGCGCCAGTTCGACGGCTGTTTCGGCGGCAATGGCGGGCTGGGCCAGCGCCACGGCAGCGGCAAAGGTGGCTGCCAGCAGGGCAGCGCACGATGTTTTTTGTGTTTGATGCATGCATTTTCTCCACGATTCGATGTCAGGCGCCAAAAAATGCCTTGCGGCAATTCTGGCGCGCGCATTATATAGGGTGAAAGTCATAACGTTGCGCACATTAAGCGTCCGCCTGGCTCGCCGCTGCCAGCAAGGCCAGCAGCAGCTCCTTGCGCCGGCCCTGCGCCTTGCGCGCCAGGGCCGCCAGTTTTTCCAGCTTGCCCCAGACCGGATACAGCATGTGCTCGATCAGATAGCCTTCCAGTCCCAGCAGTTGCTGGCAGAACAGCTCCAGTTTCTCCACCTCCTCCAGTTCCGCCTGTATCCTGACTTTTGCGTTATCCGTGCACGCGCGCAGACACGCAGCCAGCACGGCAATGGAGTCCGTCGTGACGCCATGTTTTTCGGCAAAGGCGGCCGTGAACTGATCCTGCACGCACTGGTGTTCCGCGTCGATGTTGGCCATATAGTGCTGCACCAGGGGGAAATAGCGCGCATCGAGCAAGCCCAGGCCGAACGTGGCGTAAGTGCCGGGCATGCAATTCTTTTCCCCTTCCGTGTCGGCATAGAATTCGAATTGCTCGATGGCCGCGCGCGCATACGCTTCCAGCTGCGGCTGCAGGGCAGCATGGGCGAGGGCATTGGCAAAGAAGCGGTGCGTATCGGATCTGGCCAGGCCTTTCAAGGGAAGATATTGCTTCACCTTCGATTTGAACTTGATCTGGTAGCTTTTCGGAAAACCATTTTGCAGCAAATGCGTGATGAATACCAGCGCCTGCGCATACGCGTCCTGCTCTTCCCGGGCGATGCTGATGCTGATGGTGGCAAACACATCGTTGGCGCGGCATTCCAGCAGCGCATTTTTCAGGTGGATGTCGGCATCGGGGAAGCTGCCGCTGCCTTCCTTGAGCATGCGCACGGCACGTTCGCTGCCCAGTTCGCGCGCGCTTTCCAGGAATTTGAGGCCTTTCGGCTTGGCGTAGCTCGGTTCGTGGCGCAAGATCATGACGGCGCCATACAGCAGCAGGTCGATCGGCTGCAGCGCTTGCGCATCGGGCGCGGCATCCTGCTTCAGGGTGTATTCCGTGCCGCCGTAGGCTGATTGCTGCACATCATAGAACTGCGGCAGAAACTGCTTTTCCGCCCAGGCCGACACGGCCTGGATGATATCACTGCGATGTTCTGCCAACGCTTGCGGGCGTGACTTGTTCAACTGCTCGATGCGCTCGAATTGCGCAATCGTCCAGGCGATATCAGGCTGCGGAAACAGGTGGGGATCGAGCAGGTGGCGTGTCAGGAAGAAGGTTTCCAGTTTTTTCGTCGGCCGGTTGCCGCGCTCGAGTTTTTGCGTGACGTAGTTGTGTATGCGCTCGAGCAAGGTTAGGCGCTTGCCTTCGTTAACATGGTCGAGCAGGTTCAGGTGCAGCGTGCCCTGTGCCGTCCGGAATTTGCCGCGAAAGCGGAAGTGGTAGTCGATCAGGGGCGTGTCGGCCAGTGTTTCCAGCTTCGCTTGCACCATGGCAATCAGCTGGGGCGCGATGCTGTTACGCACCACGGCTTCATCGAGGCGCGATGGCGTTCTCGGTGCGAACTCATCGGTATCAGTCAGATGGAAATCGTCGGCCGTCGTGCGCCCGGGTTTGTAGTCGAGCAATAAATCACTGAATATACCCATCTGCAAGGTAGTCCGATTTACGGCGTCTTCCAGGTCTGTGCGCTGCAGGCGCTCATCGAACCAGGCGTGGATGGCAGCCGTCATTTCTTGTGTTGCTTGTTCTAACAGTGAGCTCATGGACTTCCTTGCATTGCGCGTGACAGTGCCTCCGGCTGGCGTCACAGTCATGTTTAATATAAAGCACTATGTTAGGTGTTCTGGCCTGGCCGCAACAAGGGCGCACGGCTGTCAGGACGGAGCGGTGAGGAAGCGCGCGTCGATGTCATCGGACAGCGGTCCCACGGTGATCGTGGTGTGCCAGCCGGAAGGCTTGTCTTTGCCATCAAACAAGGCGATGCGCGTATGGACAAACAGCACCGAATACACGCCGGATTTCATGTCGCGGTTCAAGTCCCAGTGCATCAGTTCGATGGCTTCGCCTATGCGCGGCAAATGGGCGCCCGGCGGTAGCAGAATGTTCTGGTTGATGAATTCCCTGCTCGGGCCCGGTTCCTTATGGCGCGGATCGATGTAGCGGAACGAGACGCTGGTAACGATGTTTTGCATGCGTGGCACCTGCTTGGTTATGTAGTTGATGACAATAGCACACGGAGATGGCCGGCGCGTGCCAACTATGTTCGGTAGCAGACGGTACTTGGCAGATCACCAGGCTAGGCTAGCTTATTCTTAATCCTTGAGATTGCTGGAAACGCCATGATGCATAAATTCCTAGCCGAAAATCGCGCCGAGCTGGAGCGCCGTTGCCGAGATAAAGTGGCCAAGCGGCCCCTGCGTTTTTCAACCGAAATACAGTTAAAGGAAGGCATACCCATCTTCCTGGATCAGTTGATCCGCACCCTGAAGGCGGAAGAGGCGGGCAAGCTGGCGCAAAGCCTGGCCATTTCCGGCCCCGCCGATGGCAGTGCGCTGGCGACATCGGAACTGGCCGACAGCGCCATCACGCACGGCGGGCAATTGCTGGCGCTCGGCTATTCCGTCAGCCAGGTGGTGCACGATTATGGCGACCTGTGCCAGGCCGTCAGCGATCTTGCCGTCGCGCTGGACGAGCAGTTCGCCGTCGAGGAATTCAGGACGCTGAACCGTTGCCTCGACAACGGCATTGCCGAAGCCGTTTCCGCATTTACCCAGCGGCGCGACGTGCTGATTGCAAATGAGCAGGCACTGGCCTTGAGCCAGCGCATCGGCTTTTTCGCCCATGAATTGCGCAATCATCTGGGCACGGCCGGCCTGGCCGTCGCCGCGCTCAAGCAGGGCGGCATGGGCGTGGCGGGCGCGACTGGTGCCGTGCTCGACCGCAGCCTCGTGGGTCTGCGTGCCCTGATCGACCGTTCGCTGGCGGAAGTGCGGGTGGAGGCGGGTCTGACCGCGCAGCGTTCGGTGTTCTTCCTGAGCAACTTCATCAGTGAATTGGGCTATTCGGCCAAAATGGAAGCGGACTTGCTGCGCTGCACCTTGGTTGTGGAGGAGGTCGCTCCCTTGCTGCAACTCGATGCGGATCAGGATTTGCTGCTCTCCGCCGTAGGCAGCCTCCTGCAAAACGCCTTCAAGTTTGGCGCGCCGAATGGCACGGTGGTGCTGCGCGCGCATGCGCACGGCGAGCGTATCAAGATCGAAGTGGAAGACAACGGCGCTGGCCTGTCGCCGCAGCTCGCATATGACTTGTTTTTGCCCTTTACACAAGGCGGCGCCAACAAGACGGGCCTGGGCATGGGCCTGTCGATTGTCCGGCGCAGCGTGGAAGCAAATGGCGGCACCTTGAGCGTGGAAAGCGTGCCTGGCCATGGCTGCGTCTTCATCATCGACCTGCCCCGGCATGCCGCTGCTGTCGCCCCGTGTGCCTCATGAACGGGCGGCTAGACCATGCCCTATAGGATCCTGCGCAACAGCATCGCGCTCGAACCTGCGGGCGACGCCATCCGCTTCCATCTGAGCGTTTTCGGCGTGGAAAAGTCTTGCCGCATCACCGTGATGGCATTGCGCAGCCTGGACCAGAATCAGGGCGGCGACTTGCTGACGATCTTCGACGCCCACCGGCTGCGCATTGGCCAGCGCGCCTTCGCTTATCTGAGCCGCGATCTGCTGGTCAGCAGCGTGGTCTTGCGGGCACTTGATTTTTAGTTACTATTTCCTGTACCGGCGCCCGTGCCAAGGCCAGATATGGTATTTCCGCACAGATCGTCAAGTAAATGCAGGTATGGCTGGACGGAAATGTTACATCTGGGTATTCTGCGGATCTGATACTTATTTCTATACAGAAAAAAGTAAGAGGGCGGTTCGTGCCAGCGGCAACGCGGCTCGCACGGCCAGGCAAGGTCAGGCATGCAAAGGTGAAGTCGTCCGCTTGCTGAGCGAAACTGTCGTGTTTCGGCGCGCGGCGGGCAGGGAACAGTGCTGTCATCTTTAAAAATAGTAGGAGAGGTTGCTCATGGATGCAGAAAAGGATGTTGTGTACGGTACAGAAGATTTGTTGATGAGTTTGTGCAACTCGGTGGTTCGGGTGCTCAACGTTGCAACGCAAAGCAGAGTCAATTATTCAGGCATGGTGCAGCGCATCACCAAGACCGGCCTGAAGCCGGACATCGGTTGTTTCGTGATGTTCGATGGCGGTTTCACGGGCCTGGTGGTGCTCAATTTTGCCGCCGATACGGCGATGGAAATCTACGAGCGCTACATGTTGCACATGGGTATGCCGAAGTCGGAGCTGGCCAATTTCTACACGTCGGACGAAGTGTCGAACATCATGGGCGAGCTGATGAACCAGATCGTGGGCGACTTCACGGGCAAGGTGCGGCGCGAACTGCAAACGAATATCACCCAGAGCCAGCCGAAGATGCTGGTGCTGAACAAGCAGGTGATGCTCAGCGTCGACACGCCGCTGGACCGCCCGGAAATGCGCCGCGTCACCTTCTACACGGAAAAGAACAACATTTTCTATCTGGAACTGGCGATCGACCGTACCGAGTTCATCAAGTTACACGATTTCGATTCGCGTGAAGTCGATGCCGACTCGCTGATGGATACGGAATACGCGAACCGCGAACGCGGTGCCGCCCCTGCGCCGGCAGTGGAAGCGGAAGACGATGACAACGCCGACTTGCTCAAATCGCTGGGCATGTAAGCGGGCTTTGCCACGAGCGGCGGCATGCTTGCCGCCGCTCGTCGGTGATGTTTGCCTTGCGCAAGCTGTCTGGCAAAAATAGACCTGCCAGAATACCAAACACAACACATAGCGGGCCAGCGATCCAAGCAAGGGCCGTGCCTGACGTCATGTCACAGAACATGCGGCACAGGGACGCGACCAAAAAAGCATACACGCCCGCCGTCGCCGGCAGGCTGCAAGTGATGTCGACGGCATTCCTTGCTGTCCGGATGATCTGGCTGAAATTCATTGCTTATCTCATTGCCGGCCATGCCGGCACATCGTGCGCGCCGCCGCCAGGCTGGGCCGGGGGCAACGACGATACTTTTTCCAGCCGTCGTACGCCCGCGATGCCGGGCTGCTTGCCATCATCGAGCGACCAGTATTCGAACGCATACACATAGCTGCCGTCGACGATGGTCAGCGATTCCTTCTGGCGTCCGTTGGGCGCCTTGTAATACAGGCGCCGCGCGGGCCTGCCATCCAGCGTCTGCTTGAACGCTTGTGGCGAAATCGTGACGCGCTTGCCCGTCTTGCCTGCCATCGACATCGCCGTGATCGTCACATAGGCCCTGTCCGGACACCGGGCCAGCAGGTGCGCGCCGCTGAGGACGGTGGCTTGCGCTTGTTCCAGCGGAAAACCGAACGGTTGCACGCCGACAATATCGTCGCACTCCATCTGCTGCGCCAGGGCCGTCAGTGTGGCCGGGTCGAGCGCGCTGCTGAAGTGTTTTTCTTCGGCCTGCGCCAGGCCCAGCGCCCAGCGGCGCTCCAGCTCGGCCAGCGAAATGTCACTCGCCACGGGCAGCGGCGCAGGGGTATCCGGATCGGCGGCGCTGGAGGTTTCCGCCTGCATGCGCGCGGCGACAGAGTGGCTGCGTTCGGCTTGATTCAGCGGGCCGGCAGCAAGGGCCGTGTTGGTGAGGCAGGCGGCGATGGCCAGCGTAAAAACATGTTTTGTCAGCATAAGGGAGGGTGTAAATAATTTTGTGTAAACGGTCATTTGGCAGGACACTGCCGCCACCAAGGAGAAACAATGACCGTTGTAAAGCGTAACAAGCGGGCCAAGCCCGACCCGGAACTGCTCAAACTGGCCGACAGCTTGCTGGCCAACTACCAGAAGCCCGAGGAT
>NZ_PEBS01000048.1 GCF_002869965.1 Janthinobacterium sp. ROICE36 | reverse complement strand
TCTACAACCACAACATTCCCCAGCGCGCCTTGGATAACGCAACACCGATTCAGGCGATGAAGAAATGGCAGGAGAAAAAGCCGGAATTATTCGTTAAACGCGTATATAACCAGGCCGGTCTTGACAGTTACGCAAGGTTTGCTCGGAAATGAAGGCGAGCTGCGCGATGGTTTTGTTGAGTGCTCCATTGCCTTCGACCATCATGGCGACAATCTTGCGTTCCTTGAGAGTCAGCAGGGCAATGCGCGCCATCTCGGGATCGGGCGGCGCCGGCACAGGCGCCGGCTTGAGCAGCGCTCCCAGCAGACTGCCCAGCAAGGCCTGGTCCAGGCACAATTCGCCCCGATGTACCCTGGCAATGGTATCAATCACCTGATCTGCCGCCGCCTCCTTGCCGATCACGCCGCGCGCGCCGCTGCGCACGGCGCGGCCCAGCACCTCCTGGTCACGCGTGCCGCTGAACATCACCGCCCGCGTGACGCCATTGGCCAACAGCGCGGGGACGAAATCGACGGAACACACGCCGGCGAGATCCACGTCCAGCACGACAATATCAGGGCGCAGGCTCTCGGCAAGCTCCAGCGCGCGGCCTATCGTACTGGCGCTGGCGACCACCTGCATCGCCGGTTGCGCCTCTTCCAGCAGCTTTTCCAGCCCCCACAACATGGTTTTATGATCATCGACCAGCATGACGCGGATGGGATGTAAACTTGACATACGATGGCCTTTAACGGGTCAACCGTGACGCTCTTGCCGTCAGACGGGAATTTCAATATGCACGGCGGTGTGGCCATCAGCGCGCTGGCTGACCTGCACCCGGCCGCCCAGCGCCATGGCGCGTTCAGCAATGGAGGCCGGCATGAACTCGACGCGGGAAGACGTTTCGCCGGCATTCTCTATCGAGATCGACAAGGCATGCGCATCGCAAACGAGTGTCACGCGGCCTTCGCGGGCGGTGGTGTGCTTGCGGATATTGCTCATGCCTTCATTGACGATCTGGAACACTTCGGCTGCCAGCCGGTCACTCAGATCAAACGCACTGTCCGAAACGATCTCGATCGTGATGCCAAAAAACTTCTTCAGCTGTTCCGCCTGGCGTCGCAGCGCTACCAGCAGGGTCACCTGTTCCCGCTCCGCGCCGCCGCGCACCGTCTGCGCCATCTGGCGCAGGTCGCCAATCACCTGGCCACTCATGTCGATCAGCTTGTCGAGATCAGCCAGCAAGGGGCTGTCGGCAGCCGCCTTGGCGCGCAAGGCGCTCAAGCCATGGCGCAGGCCGATATACGGCTGGATGGTCGAATCGTGCAAGTCGCGCGCAATCTTTTGCCGCTCGCGGTACGCCGCGCCGGATGCCAGCTTGTCGAGAATGGCGATGTTTTCAATCAGGGGGAACACTTGCGCAACGATATGCAGCAGGAACCTGGCGTCGGCCCGGGTCAGCCGGTTCTTCGCGGAGATCACGTAGATGCGGCCCAGTCCCTTATGCAAAGGAAGGGGCACGCTGATGAAGGAGCGCGCATCGAGCAGTTCGGCCAGCGCTGTGCCCTGCGGCCCATGCGCATCGAGCCGCTGCCACTTTGCACTGCCGCGTTCGACTCCCACGAGCACACTCGTCAGTCCCAGGCGCGCGCGCAAGGACGGCGCGTACAGCACGCTCTGGCTGGCACCGAACACCATCAGCGGCGCCACCGCGGCTTCGCTCAGCTGGCTGACACGCCCCGCGTGTCCGCCTCTCTCTTCGAGCGCCGTACGCAACTGCCACTGCGCCGCATCGCCCTCGCGCATGACGAGTATACAGCTGCTGGCGTCAAAAAAGACACGCGCCTTCTGCAGGACCGACGCCACCGTGTGGTCGACGCCAAAGCGGGGATTCGATTGCTGGCTGACCTCGCGCAACAACGCCAGTCTGCGCTTCTGCAACAGCCCCAGGCCACCCCAGTACGCGATCATGTAGCCGAGCGCCATGACAAAGGTCGTGCGCAGCAACAGCTGCGAAATGATCAGCTCAGGGGTCGATGCCACCGATGCCAGCACCAGCAGAACACAGGAGGCGAGCGTGATGCGCGCACCTTCGTCGAGTCCGCACTGAAACGACGACGCCAGGATGACGAAGAAAAAGAAGGGGAAAAAGTAGCTTTCGGCGCCACCGGTAGCGAACACGATCATGCCGCACCACAGCACGTCGAGCCAGCATACCAGCTTGCCATACACCACCGGATGCTTGAAATAAAGAAAAACAAACAGCACTGCGCTATGCAGCACATACGAACACAGGATCAGCCAGGCCAGCTGATTCGGCACACCCAGCTTGCCGGGGTTGATGATCAGGGTTAACAACGCCGTCACCGACAGCAACAGGCGCATGCCAAAGATCATGACCAAATCTGCCTGATCGACCAATGGCAATGCCGTGTCGGCATTTGGTTCCTCTTGCAGTTGTTGCTGTTGCAGCATGCTGATTTATTCACTTTCCAAAAACACCATCGACTGGGTCGCCAGGACAATGGTTAATTATTTTTTAATTTCTTAAGCCTCAGTATCTTACTCTCAGGAACGTTAATCAGGGGGTATAGAGCACTCCATTAACTACATTAAATACAATGAACTTGATTTATATGCATTTCAATGCCAACCTTGCGCACTCGAAGCGAGATACAATGAAGGCCGCCATAGGGCAACAGGCCCGCCATCACACCGATGCCGGCGCGAGCCTTGATACGGATACCATACATGATGCTCAACCAGGCCACACCCACCCGGCCCCCGCAAGACAGATTCAGGCAATGCGGCTCCACCCTCGTCGAATTCGCCATCATCGCACCGGTTTTCTTGTTACTGATGATAGGCATCATCGAGCTGAGCATGGCGTATTTCGCCAACCTCACCATGCAGCATGCGGTGCGCGAGGGCGCCCGCTATGCAGTGACGGGCAACAACAATCTCGATCCCGCCAGCAGCAACCAGCAGCGCTACCAGGCCGTCATTCAAAAAATGAAGGATAGCTCGATGGGTATCTACGACAAGGTCAATCCCGTCATCACGGTAAACGGCGTCAGCGGCACCAGTACCGGCATGTTCGGCAACGCGGGCGATATCGTCGTCATCTCCGTCGCATACGACTGGACATTCGCCACGCCGATGATGGCCGCCTTCTACAAGGACGGCAAGGCGCCCTACGTGGTGGCCGCCACCATGCGCAATGAAAGCTTTGGCGGCCTATGATGCGCCAGCGCTCGCTCCCTCTGCCACGCCGTGCCGCGCGTGGCATCGCCGCCGTGGAATTTGCCATCGTGCTGCCGCTGCTGGCCCTGCTGCTGTTCATGGTGGTCGACCTGTCGCGCGCCATCCAGGCCAAGATCATCCTGCTCAACATCAGCCGCGAAGGCGCCAACCTGGCCTCGCGCTCGACCACCGACCTCAATGGCTCGAGCCAGGCCATCATGAATGCGCTGGCCGCCAGCACGCCGCCGCTGGACATGAACAAGCGCGGCATGATCTACATCACCAAGATCATGGGCTACACGGCGAAGAGCGGCTTGCGCAATATCGTGCTGGAACAGTACCGCTGGGACGCCGGCGCGAAGGCCAGCGGCTACCTGCCCGCCAGCCAGGTGTGGCAATGCGGCAGCTGGAGCAATGGCACGTGCACCAATATCGCCAAGGCCGACAGTGCCCCCGCAGTGTCACTGATGTCCGGCCAGCTGTCCGACGGCGAACTGATTTATGCCGTGGAGACTTTCTATAATTTCGACATGCTGTTCGGTACATTGAAAATTGGCAACAGCACGACGCCCATCCTGGGGCCCAACCTTAATTCGATGACGATATTTTGATGCGCATTCCACACAAGCGGCAAAGCGGCCAAGTGCTGATCATGGTGGCGCTGTCGGCCGTCGTCCTGATCGCCTCGGCGGGCCTGGCCATCGATTCGGCGCTCGGCTATTTCGTCAAGGCCAAGCTCAATGCGGCCGTCGACTCGGCCAGCCTGGCGGCGGCGCGTGGCGTCACTGCGGGCAACTCGGAAGCGGAACAGCGGGCCAGCGCGCGCCAGTCGGCCAAGGAATTTTTTGCCATCAATTATCCCGACAAATTCCTGCTCTCGACTCCCGTACTCAATCCCGTCGGCGTGGTTTTCGACAGGGGCACCGTCACCATCGACGTCTCGGCCACCGCCTCCCTGCCCGTCTCGCTGATGGGCATACTCGGTTTCAAGACCCTGAACGTGGCCGCCAGCGCGCAAACCATCCGCAAAGACCTGGACATGGTGCTGGTGATGGATACGTCGGGGTCGCTGGAACCCTATGCCGCCGCCGTCCGGGCGGCGGGCAAGTCATTCCTGAACAAATTCAATTCCACCGTGGACCGCGTCGGCCTCCTGCATTTTGCCAGCGGTGCGCAAGTCGATCTGCCGATCAAGACAAGCGATCGCGGTTTCAATCGCACGCTGGCTACCAATTCCATTAATGCCTACAAGTTTGAAGGCGGCACGAATTACTCGGAAGGCATGTGGAATGCCCTCGATCAACTCAAGGGCATCAGCCAGAGCAATCGCTCCAGCCTGCGCGTCATCGTGTTCTTTTCCGATGGATCTCCGTCCGCCTTTTCCTCTTACTTTTTCCCCAGCATGAGTGGCAACTGCACGACCGCTGGGGCGCTGGCCGTGTACGATGACTTACCATCGAGCGGTTTTGCGACAGATGGACTGTACCGTATCGATTCAACCAGCACCAAGCTCGCGCCCGAGACCTATTGCGCTAGAAACCTGATCAGTAAATTACCGGCCTGGTATAACGCGCACAATGTTCAGGCCAAGGCCGACGATGTGATGCTGCGCGAATTCCCCATCGTGACCACTACGCCGCGCGCGGTGAGCAACGATATGTCCACCAGAAAACTCCAGTGGACCAATATGCACCGTGCATCGCGCAACCTGGCAGAAGCGATGGCCAGCAAAGCGCGCCTGGAAAAAACCTACATCTTTACCCTGGGCATGGGAGCCGCGCTGAAGGACAAGGCAGGGCCGGACAATGAAATCGGCGAAGACTTGTTGCGCTGCATGGCCAACACGAGCGATGCGCCTACGCGTTGCCGCAAGCCGGCCGAGCCCATGGGCCTGTACTGCTACGCGGCCACCGAGAGCGATCTGAGCCCCTGTTTCACGCGACTCGCCTCGGCCATCCTGCGCATTTCCAAATAGCGTCTGGTCGCCTGCTAGAAGGCGAAGCAGCTACAGCCCAGCGTGCCCCAGAAGCCGGAAAAATCGCTGATCGGCACGGCCGACTGGCGCGCCCGGTCGTGGGCATGTGCGTGCACGCCGCAGGCGCCCGCGCACTGCTGCGGCAGCAAGGCTTGCGCCGGCCTGGCCGCAGGACGGTAATGGCCCGGCACCGCGCGCACGGGCGACCACTCGGGCAGCACGGGAATCGGTGGCGGCGCCAGCGAGGAAAATGGCCCCTGGCCGTAGACGATCTTGCCGCCCACCATGGTCAGCACGGATTCAATGCGCTTGATCGCCTCTTCCGGCACTGTAAAGTAAACGGCCGACAGTACGGCAAGGTCGGCCAACATGCCCGCGCGGATGCAGCCCTTCTTGCCTTGCTCACTGGAAAACCAGGCGCTGCCGGCCGTCCACAGTTCCAGCGCCGTGTCGCGCGACAATCTGCCCGCCGCCTCCGTCAGGGCCAGGCCGCCCACGGTGCGTCCCGACACCAGCCAGTACAGCGCTGTCCACGGGTTGTGGCTGGCCACCCTGGTCGCATCCGTGCCGCCGCCGACCGGTACGCCCGCATCCAGCATGCGCTGCAAGGGCGGCGTGGCCTTGGCTGCATCAAAGCCATAGCGCTCGACAAAGTATTCGCCCTGGAAAGCCATGCGGTGCTGGATGGCGATGCCGCCGCCCAGCGCCCTGAGCCTGTCGATATTGCGCGGGCTGATGGTTTCCGCATGGTCGAACAGCCAGTGCAGGCCGGCGAACGGCGTGTCGCGGTTGACCTTTTCGAACACGTCGAGCATGCGGCTGATCGATTCGTCATAGGTGGCATGCAGGCGGAAGGGCCAGCGCTGCTCGACCAGGTGGCGCACGACCTTTTCCAGCGCGTCTTCCATGCCGGCCGCCAGTTCCGGGCGCGGTTCGAGGAAATCCTCGAAATCGGCGGCGGAAAACACCAGCATCTCGCCGGCGCCGTTATGCCGGTAAAAGTCCGTGCCGTCACCGGGTTTCAGCATGCCGGTCCACTTCTGGAAATCCTGTAATTCGGCGCCCTTGTGTTGCGTGAACAGGTTGTAGGCGATGCGGATGGTCAGCTGCTGCTTTTGCGCCAGCTCGTCGACGACGGCGTAATCCTCGGGATAATTCTGGAAGCCGCCGCCCGCGTCGATGGCGCTGGTGATGCCGAGCCGGTTCAGTTCGCGCATGAACTGGCGCGTGGAATTGACTTGCCATTCCAGCGGCAGCTTCGGGACTTGCGCCAGGGTCGCATATAAAATCATGGCGTTCGGGCGGGCGATCAGAAAGCCGGTCGGGTTGCCGGCCGCGTCGCGCACGATTTCGCCGCCCGGCGGGTTCGGCGTATTTTTATCGTAGCCGACGGCGCGCAGGGCGGCGCGGTTCAGCAGCGCGCGGTCGTACAGGGGCAGGATAAAAACGGGCGTATCGGGCGCGGCCGCGTTGATTTCGTCCAGGGTCGGCATGCGTTTTTCCGCGAACTGGAACTCCGTCCAGCCGCCCACCACGCGCACCCCTTGCGGATTCGGCGTGCGCAGCGCTTGCTCTCTGAGCATGCGCAAGGCGTCGGCCAGCGAGGGCACGCCTTCCCAGCGCAATTCCAGGTTGTAGTTCAAGCCGCCCCGTATCAGGTGCAAATGCGAGTCGTTCAGGCCGGGAATCACCGTGCGGCCAGCCAGGTCGATCAGCTGCGTAGCGGGACCGCGATGGCGCATCACGTCTTCAACGTCGCCCACGGCGAGGAGTTTGCCATCGGCGATGGCGATGGCGGACGCCAGCGGCTGCGTCCGGTCGACCGTGTGGAAACGGCCATTGAGTAAGAACGCGCTTGCGCTCATGCTGGTTCTCCGGAATCAGGTGCTGGACGATACATCGATGAACAATCAATGGCCTTCGCTGGCGTTGAACATGGATGTGACGTCGATCAAGCCCAGGCCATAGCCGCCGCCGTGCGCCACGGCCGTCGCCACCGTTTCGTCGTAGGTCTCGCTGCGGGCCCAGTCGCGCTGCAGCTCCAGCAAATACTGCACGGACGTCATCGGCTGTGCGCCCGCCTGCAACATGCGCTGCATGGCCATCGCATGGGCTTCGTCGGAGACGTCGCCGCTGGCGTCGGCGATCACATACACCTCGAATCCCTGCTCCAGCGCCGACAGCGCGGGGCCGACGATGCAGACGGACGTCCACAGGCCGGCCAGCACGATCTTGCCCTTGCCGTAGCCATTCACCTTGTCGGCGATGCGCGCATCTTCCCAGGTGTTCATCGTGCTGCGGTCGACCGGCGCCTGTTCCGGGAAGACGGACTGGATTTCATCGAAGATCGGGCCGGAAAAGGATTTGGCCGCCACCGTCGTCAGAATCGTGGGCACCTTGAATTCAAACGCCGCCTTGGCCATCACGGCCGCGTTGTTGCGCAGCAAGGCCAGGTCGATGGAGCGGGTGGCGAACGCCATCTGCGACTGGTGATCGATCATGATCAGGGTATGATCGTTAGGGGTCAGCAGTTTTTGTGCGGCTTGGGCGGTAGCGACAGGCATGATGTTTTTCTTAGTGAAAAGAATTGAATATAAAAAGGGACTTTCCTTGTACAGCGCTTCTGCTCCTGCCCTTGCGTCACGCTGGGTGTGCCGGGCCAGTGCCATGCAGTATGGACGAGATACTTTGAAAAAAAACGGAAAGAATGCCAAGCTATATGCAATTTTTTCGATGATAGGAAACAGGCGCAGCAACACGCTGCACATCAAGGAGAAAACATGGGATTTGAATTCAGGGTCACGGCCAGCCTGACGCAGGAACAGCGCCAGCACATTACGCAGCTGCTGGCGACACGGCCGCAGGCGCCGCGCGCGCCCGGCGCCATGCCCGACACCGACGTCCGGCTGAACGACCATGGCCTGTATATATGCCAGCATCTGCGTCCGGACCCGTGGCACGGCCTGGACGCCGTGCGCGCCTACCTCGATGCGCAGGGCGTGCGCTACACAGTGGAGGAGATCGACGACTAGGCTCCATGCCATGACAAATGACAGGGCCCAGCGCGCCGATCACCCGTTTTCTTTACTTTTGGCATTGCCAACTTGAAACAAACCCGGCGCATTTTTGCCATGCTGTTATACTTCGCGTGTGCGGCACATATGACCAGTCCCCTTGCCGCTGTCTTTCGACCCCTAATCTGATTGCCTGCGACTGGCGCCCCCCGATGGCGACAGGCCGATCTCACAATAAAGTTACCATGTCCTTTTCCTCTCTCGGATTGTCCGACGCTATCGTACGTGCCGTTACCGAACACGGCTACACCGTGCCGACCCCGATCCAGACGCAGGCGATTCCCGCCGTGCTGGCTGGCGGCGACTTGCTGGCCGGTGCACAAACCGGCACCGGCAAGACGGCCGGTTTCACCCTGCCCTTGCTGCACCGCCTGTCGACTGACGCGAATGGCGCGGCCATCACCAGCAACACTTCCACGCGCCCGATCCGCGCCCTGATCCTGGCACCGACGCGCGAACTCGCCGCGCAGGTCGAGGAAAGCGTGCGCACTTATGGCAAATACACCAAGCTGAACTCGACCGTGATCTTCGGCGGCGTCGGCATCAACCCGCAAATCAAGCAGCTGAAACACGGCGTCGACGTGCTCGTCGCCACGCCAGGCCGTTTGCTGGACCACATGGGCCAGGGCACGGTTGACCTGTCGAAAGTGGAAATCCTGATCCTGGACGAAGCCGACCGCATGCTCGACATGGGCTTCATCCGCGACATCAAGAAAGTGCTGGCCGTGTTGCCGCCGAAACGCCAGAACCTGCTGTTCTCGGCCACGTTCTCGGAAGAGATCAAGGCCCTGGCCGACGGCTTGCTGAACAAGCCAGCCATGATCGAAGTGGCGCGCCGCAATTCGACCGTGGAAGTGATCCAGCAAAAAATCCATCCGGTCGACCGCGACAAGAAGCACCCGATGCTGTCCTACCTGATCAAATCGAACAACTGGACGCAAGTACTGGTGTTTACGCGCACCAAGCACGGCGCCAATAAACTGGTCGAGCAACTGGGCGCGGACGGCATCGGCGCCCTGGCCATCCACGGCAACAAGAGCCAGTCGGCGCGCACGCGCGCGCTGTCCGAGTTCAAGGATGGCAGCCTGCAAGTGCTGGTCGCCACCGACATCGCCGCGCGCGGTATCGATATCGACCAGTTGCCGCACGTCGTCAACTACGACTTGCCGAACATTCCGGAAGACTATGTGCACCGTATCGGCCGCACGGGCCGTGCCGGCGCCAAGGGCGAAGCCGTATCGCTGGTCTGCGTGGACGAGCACGAAATGTTGAAAGACATCGAAAAGCTGATCAAGCAAACCCTGCCGCGCGAAGTCATCGAAGGCTTCGAGCCAGACCTGAACGCCCGCGCCCAGCCTGTGCAATTGCGCAGCGGCACCGGCGGTCACCGCAACAACAGCCGCGCGCCAGCTGGCGCCGTGGTGCGCGTGAAAACCGGCGGTAGCGGCGCCAAGCCACGCAGCGCCGGCCCGGCGGGCGGCGGCGGTGGCGGTGGCAACCGCAGCGGCAATGCGCCGCGTTCGGCAGCGAATCATCGTTCCGGCGGCCGCGGCCGCTAATATCCGATCCTAAGCGGATATCGCAGGAATAGAAAACCGTTCCAGAACTTGCTTCTGGAACGGTTTTTTTATGCACGCCACCATTTGCCGATTTGGGCTAGGATAGCGTCCATCATCCTCACCTGCGTGCTGCCATGCCGAACTTTGCTGCCAACCTCAGCACGATGTTTACCGAACTGCCCTTCCTGGACCGCTTTGCCGCCGCCAGGGAGGCGGGCTTCGATGCCGTCGAATTCCTGTTTCCCTATGCCGTCGAGGCGCGGCAGATCGCCATGCGGCTGGAGCGCCACCATCTGCAGCTGGCCGTGTTCAACTTCCCGCCCGGCGACTGGGAACACGGTGAACGGGGCATCGCCTGCGATCCGCGCCGGGGTGAAGAATTCCGCAGCAACGTGCAACTGGCGCTCGACTACGCACTGGCGCTCGGGGCGAAACAGCTGCACTGCATGGCCGGCATTGGGCCGCCCGGCATGAGCCTGGAGCGAGCGCGACAAAGCCTGATCGGCAACCTGCAATATGCGGCCGACGCCTGCCGTCCGCATGGTATCAATGTGCTGATCGAGCCGATCAACCACTACGACATGCCCGCTTACTTTCTGAACCGTAGCCAGCAGGCCGCCGACATCATCGCCGACTGCCAGCGCAGCAATGTTTTCCTGCAATACGACATTTATCACATGCAACGCATGGAGGGCGAACTGAGCAACACCATCCGTGCCCTGCTGCCCTTGATCCGCCACATCCAGATCGCCGACACGCCGGGCCGCCACGAACCGGGCACGGGCGAGATCAATTACCGCCACATATTCAGACTGCTGGATCAGGTCGGCTACGCGGGCTGGGTCGGCTGCGAATACCGTCCCGTCAGCGACACCGTGGCCGGACTGGGCTGGCGCGAGCAATTGACTGACATCACGGGCGCTTGATCGCAGCACGCTTGCGCCCGCACAAGGCGGGCGGCGCAGGCCGGTACCACAATACCTTTCCATACAGTATTTCCTGTCGAGAGGTAACGTGTCCGCCCTGCCCGCCCGCCTTCGCCGCGCCCTTGGCCTGAACCTCTGCCTGGTGATTGTGCTGGGCGGCTGCGCCACCGCGCGCCCCGAGCTGGCGCAAGTGCGCGCCCTGGCCGCCGGCACCGATGCTGTGAACGCCTTCAGCGAACTGTCGCAGCGCCATGTGGACAGCTATCAGCGCGCCCGCCCCTATCTGTCACCCGTCGAAGACGCGCGCGAACGCCTGCTCGATGCGCAGCGCCGCGCCGCGCAAGCCGATGTCGCGCGCCTGGCGCAGGCCGTGCGCCTGTACCTGCAAGCGCTGGGCCGGCTGGCGCAAGCCGATGCCTATGATGTGCAGCCGGAACTGGCCAGTGCCGGCGCCGCCATCCGCGCCTGGCCGGGCAGCGGCATCGACGACCGCCATGTCAGCGCCTACACCTTGCTGCTGCAGCAACTCGCGCGCCTGGGCGGCGCGGCCAGTCAACACGCGCACCTGGCGCAAGTGCTGCACGACGGCGACGCGCCGCTGCAAGCCTTGCTGGCCGCGCTCGACAGCTTGCTGGCGCTGTACGACAAGAGCGGCGACAACGAGCGCGACATGGTGCTCGGTTTGCTCGACGTGGAAATCGCGTATGCCGACACGCCGCAGCAGCGCCTGCTGGCGGTGCTGGCGAAAAACATGCAGCAAAGCAAAACTGAAGAATACCGCCTGCTTGGCCTGCGCCATACGCTGGCGCGCCGGCAACTGGCGGCACTGGGGCGCGACCATGCCCACCTCGCTGCCACCCTCACCACCATGGAGGCAAGATGGACGGATCGGTAGACAGGAGCAGCAGCGGCGAACGCCGCGAAGCGGCGCTCAGCAGCGCCATGCGCGTCGAGCAACTGGCCGACAGCCTGTCGCAGGCGGCCGTCACCCTGCACGGCGCCGTCATGCGCGCCATCCGCAAGCGCGCCAGCCAGGGAGCAAACGGCATCAGCCACAGTCAGGCGCAAGCCGTCTTCGCGCTGGAAGTGGCCCTGCGCCAGCAAGCCAACCAGCTGTATGCCGATGCCGCCGGGCACACGGTGGCCGGCCTGGAAACGGCGCAGCGCCAGCTCAGCGGCCTGCTCGACACGGTGCGCTTACGCATCGCCCGCAACGACGACGTGCGGCACTGGATCAGCCTGGCGACGAGCTTGTTGCACCTGGGCAGCGCCGTCCTGGCAGGCAATCCCGAGCGCATCCTCGGCACCCTGGGCAAGGTGCGTGAACGGCTGCAAGAGATGGCGCCGGACTGATTGAAATTGGCCAGCGAGCGCCTATACTGGGACGTCCCGCATGACAATCGTGCCGGCGGGGCGACCAGAGGAGACCCTCAGCGTAGCGAAGCGTATTTGCAATTCAATGGCAATTGCGCGCAAGCGCTGGAATATTACCGCCAGCACCTGCATGGCACAAACCCTGTGCCTGATGCCGTTTCGCGGCTCGCCGGGCCAGGAGCAAGTCAAGGAAGACTGGAACGACAAGATCATGCACGGCTCCGTGCAGCTGGGAACCACCATGCTGATGGGCTCGGACGGCGGCTGCACCGAGGATGGCGCCAAGGGCATGAGTGGCTGCTGCGTCTGCCTGACCCGCGATACGCCGAAGGCAGCGGAACGGGCGTTCGACGCACTGGCGCGTGACGGCAACATCCAGATGCCGCTGGCGGAAACGTTCTGGGCCAAGCGCTTCGGCATGCTGAAAGACCAGTTCGGCGTGGCCTGGATGGTCAACTGTCTGAAAGAACCAGCATACAACAGCCCATGCCTGCCTGCGCCGCATCAAACGCGGCGCGGGCAGTAGCGCAAGCAGAGCGGCCAATCTTGGACTACCATGAGGGGAGTAGCTTCTACCGGGTAATGGCCATGAATGGATTGCCGCAAGACCAGTTGCAGCGCTTGCAGGGGGCGCTGGAGCAACGCAAGCTGGCGTTGCTGGAACAGATCGAAAACGAAGCGGCCGAAGCGGATGCGCGCGCCTCGCTGCTCAATGAAATCGAAGCCTCGCCTGCCGACAACGCCAGCGTGCGCACCTTGAACGCCCTCGTCAGCGAAGCGGCCGAGCACAAGCTGGCGCAGCTGGCCATCATCAAGCACGCGCTGGCCAAGTTTGCCGATGGCAGCTACGGCCTGTGCGACAACTGCGGCGAAGCCATCGGCCTGTCGCGCCTGAATGCGCGTCCCGAAGCGCGCCTGTGTATCGATTGCCAGACGCGGCTGGAAAAAACCCAGCGCTGACTTGGTGCTGCGGCAAGGCAAAGGGGCAAGGTATCGCTGCCCCGCACCCTGCTTTCCATCCGCGCTGCCATGCTGCCTGTCGTCCCCCGCCAGCCTCTGTGTGCCGGCTGGATGGACGGGTCCCCTCTACTGCCATTGCCCTGCTGCAAGCTGCACGCTTGTTTGACTCGGTTTGCTTAGCTCATGTGCTGTCCGCCATTGATGGCAATATTCGCGCCCGTGACGAATGCCGCCTCGTCGGACGCCAGGTAAGCCACCAGGGCAGCGACCTCGTCCGGCTCGCCCAGGCGACCCAGGGGAATCTGCGGCAGGATCTTCGTTTCCAGGATATCGGCCGGCACGGCTGTCACCATCTGCGTGCGCAGGTAGCCGGGCGAAACCGTGTTGACGGTGATGCCGTGGCGCGCCACTTCCAGCGCCAGCGCCTTGCTGAAGCCATGCACGCCCGCCTTGGCGGCCGCGTAATTACACTGGCCAAACGCGCCCTTCTGGCCATTCACGGACGAGATGTTGATGATGCGGCCCCAGCGGTTAGCCAGCATGGGTTCGAGCACCTGCTTGCTCATGTTGAACAGGCTGTCGAGATTGGTGCGCATGACCTCGGCCCAGTGCGGCAATTCCATCTTGCGCATGCTTTGGTCGCGCGTGATGCCGGCGTTGTTGACCAGCACGTCGATGCGGCCGAACTGCGACAGCACGCTTGCCACGGCTTCGCTGCAGGCATCGAAATCGCCCACATCGATGGCCAGCGGATGAAAATAATACTGCTGCGCCTGCTGCCCGTCGAGCCAGCTTTCCACGCGCGCATTGCCCGGGGTGTGCGCCGCCACGACGGCAAAGCCCGCCGCATGCAGGCGCCGGCACAAGGCCGTGCCCAGGCCACCCATGCCGCCCGTGACCAGCGCTACCTTTTGTTCCTTCATTGCTGTCTCTCCCCGCTTGTTATGGTTGTTCTGCGTGCGATCAAGTGTAGGAGCAGTTTTTATCGCCAGCTTTGCGCCAGATCAAGTGCTCAGCCTGATGCAGTCGTGCGCGGCCGACGCCCCGGTCTGTGCCAGAATGGCCGCTAATGCATAGCGAGAGGACAGGCCATGACGTATAAAACCGTATTGCTGCACATCGACGACAGCGCCGGGCGCGCCGCCCGCATTGAAGCGGCCGCCAGCATCGCCCAGGCTTGCGGCGGCCACCTGACGGGCGTGGCGCTGACGGGCATGTCGCGCCTGCTGTATCAGAACCAGCCCGATCTCGATGCCGACCCAAACCTGAGTCTGCACCTCAATTTCCTGAGAGAACGGGCGACGCGCGCCCTCGACGGTTTCGAGGCGCAGGTGCGCGCGGCCGGCGTCGCCTCGTTCGAACAGCGCGTGATCGACGACGAGGCGGCGGGCGGCATCAGCCTGCTGGCCCGCTATGCGGACCTGGTGGTGATCAGCCAATACAATGCCAAGGATAAATCGCCGTCCGTGATGCGCGACTTTCCCGCCTACGTGCTGCTGCATTCGGGCCGCCCCGTGTTGATCGTGCCGTATGCGCCGCCGCTGCCGCTGCTGGCGCCGCCGGCGGCCGCGCGCAATGTGCTCATCTCCTGGAATGCCAGCAAGGAAGCGAGCCGCGCCGTGACCGCCGCCCTGCCCCTGCTGCAGCGCGCCGGGCAAGTCCACGTGGCCATCTTCGACGCCCAGGTGCATGCCGCCGAGCATGGCGAACAGCCGGGCGCCGAACTGAGGCACTACCTGGCGCGCCACGGTGTGGAAGCGCGTCTGCATTTGCTCGATGGCGGTGGCGTGCGGCGTGGCGATATCGGCGAAACACTGCTGTCGCAGGCCTCCGACCTGTCGGCCGACTTGCTGGTGATGGGAGCGTATGGCCATTCGCGCCTGCGCGAAACCATCCTGGGCGGCGTCACGCGCACGATTTTGCAAAGCATGACGATCCCCGTGCTGATGGCGCACTAAGCCATGAGGAAAATGGCAGGGCTAGCCGCCCTGCCAGGGCTGGCTGCGGATCTTCGCCACCTGGCGCTGCGCCAGCCACTGCCACAGCTGGAGTGCATCGTCCTGCGGCAGGGCTGACATGTGGCGCGGACTGGCCAGGGCGATTTCGCAATCGCGGTCCGACCATTCTTCGAAAGTGACTTCGCCTCCGCTAGCGACCTCGACCTGATACATCAAGCCATCGTCGTAGCCAAAGCGCAACACGACGGCGGCCTGGCTGCCATCCGGCGTGATGGCGCTGCCGCGGTAGACTTCGGCCAGCGCATCGGCCAGCTGTGCTGGCGAAGGCGCGCAGATGTCGCGCCCGTCGGCCCGTGTCAGAATGAACCATGCCTGTGTCATGACGCGCCCTCCTATCCATACTCGTTAGCATGCGAGGCAAGTACTGCAGGCAGTCACCTGGGTCCAGTGTCACTTCGGGCGCACGGAAACTATCCCTGTCGGCATTGTTTACCAATAATTACGAATACTGACAAGTATCATACCTACATTTCGTGCTGCGCGGCATTTATACATCTTGCACGGCAGGTGCGCCGATTCACGCCACCAGCACGGGAATGCTGAGCGGATCGAAGTCGTGCCAGTCGCCATTGGCGATCTTGCCTTCCGCTTCCTCGATGTGCTCGGCGCCCAGCCGGTGCAGCGCCTCGAGCGCCCGTTCACGCTCGTCGAGGCCGCCCAGCGCGACGGCGATCAGCATGCCAGGATGCCGTGGCTGACGGCGGTTTTCGCCATTATCCTCGGGCTCGCCAGCCTCCTTCATCTTGTTGAAACTGTAGAGCGAGCCCACGTGGGCGCCCAGCAGCGCCCCCACCACCGGGCCCAGCGGCCCCGTCGCCAGCGTGGCGGCGGCGCCGATGCCTGCGCCCACGGCAGCCCCGACGGTCACGCCTTCCACCACACCTTCCGGCGTCTCTTTGGCGCCGGGCGACATGTCGCGGTCGCCACCGAGCGCGTGCAAGTCGTGCTGGCCCGGCTGGCTGACAAAAAAAGCACTGATGCGGCTGTCGGGAAAGCCCGCCTGGTTCAGGGCGACGCGCGCGGCGTCTATCTGTTCCTGCAACTGAAAATGACCTGCGATGATGCGTGACATGATATGGCCCTCCTGGTCGGCTGCTGGCGCACCGTGCGCCGCTACGATAGCGTGCGCCGAACGGCACCCGCAGACTGTACGCCTGCGCACACAGTTGCTCAATCATGCGGATACGCCATCTTGCCCAGCCACGTGGAGATGCTGGCGGCCACCGAAATGGAGCCGGCAGCGATGGTCATCAGATGAAACTGTTCGGCTCGTCCATGTCCGGGGTACGGCAGTCCGGCGCGCCCTTCGCCTTGATGGCGGCCAGCTGGTCCGCTTGCACCGCCTGCGTGAAGGCGATGCTGGTCAATGACAGGACGGCGAAGCGAAGACGGGGCGGCATGGGATTGCGCTGATGGCATGCCGCATGGCCCATCCGACTGTGATGCCATCATGTTCAAAAAGAAATCTTTTCACCCTCGTTTATACGTAAATCATCTAAGGCGCCAGCGCCTTCGTCTCGCCACCCAGGCGAATGATCGCCGCCCTCGCCCCCACGGCGCCCGGATAGCGGGGATCGAGTTGCAGCGCCTGGCGATACGCTGCCACCGCCTGCGGGCGCAAGCCTTGCTCCACATAAAACTCGGCCAGGCTGTCCTGCAGATTCGCGTCGCGCGGATGCAGGCTGACGGCCGCCTGCAGCACGGCCATGCCTTGCGCCACGGCGCCGCTGCCTTTCAGGCGGTAGGCTTCCAGGTTCAGCGCCGCCGGACTGGCCGCGCCCAGCGGGTCGCGGGCCAGCGCCAGGTGCAGGGCGGCAATGGCGGCATCCGTGTTGCCGGCGCGCAGCGAGATCAAGCCTTGCAGCGCATGTGCGCGGTCGCTGAGCGGATACAGCGCCACGGCCAGGCGGCTGGCCGCCAGCGCCACCTCCGCCTCGCCGCGCGCGGCCGACGCTTGCGCCAGTTCCAGCAGTTCGGGCACGAAATCGGGATAGGCGCGCTGGCCGCGGAAGGCTGTGCGCAGCTGGCTATCGAGTGCGGCGATGGAGGCGGAGGCGGCTGGCCAGGCGATGGCGGCCGTGCGGTCCCAGCTGGCGGCCAGGGCCACGATGGCTTGCTCGAAGGCGGGATCGAAGCGGGGCAAGCTGCCGTCCTTTGTTCCTTGCGACAACAGAATATAGTCGCGCGCAAACGCCAGCGCGCCGCTGCGCGAGTAGGTGTCCAGGTCGGCGCCCGACTGGCGCAGCGCCTCGGCCATGCTGGCACCGGCCACCAGGAAGACGCTTGCGCCGGCGGGATGGCGGGCCGCCTCGATGTAGGCGCGCGCCGCCCTGGCGTCCGGCGCCAGCGCCTGGCGGTTGATCTGCGTGAATGCCTCGCGCGTGGCGACGACATCGGCATAAGGCTGGCGCGTGCGCTCGGCGTACGCCCTGCCCTCCTCGAACAGGCCTTGCGCCACCTGGTAAGCGCGCTGCGCGCCGGCCTCGGCGATATACGTATTGAGCTGCCACGGCTCGCCCGTGACGACCTCGAACAGGCGCTGCACGAAGCCTTCAGGATTGATACGTTCGAGATTGGCGGCCACGGCAATGGTCAGTTTGCGCGAGGGAAAGATGTACAGATAGGTGACGGTTTCCGGCTGCTGGCCGCTGTGCGCGATGGCGTAACGCCCGCCCGTGGGGGAAATTTCCCAGCCCATGCCATAGTGCGTCAAGCGGCCCGCGCGCGTGGCCATCGGCTGCACCATGGCAGCCACGCTGGCCGCCGACAGGATCTTTCCTTCGTGGACGCCCCTGCCGAACGCCAGCATGTCGGGCACGCTGCTGCGCGTGCCGCCGGCCGAAAAGCGGCTGCTGATATCGACGAATTCCGAGTTTTTCCATTCCTGGCCGTCCAGCCGGTAGCCCCGCACGCGATGGGCGATCACGGCGTCCGGGTCGTCCATGACAGTGGCGTCCATGCCCAGCGGCCCCCACACGTGGCGCCGCATGTAAGCGCCATAGCTTTCGCCCGAGGCACCCTCGATGACGGCGCCCAGCAAGTTGTAGCCATAGCTGGTGTAGCGGAAGCGCGTGCCCGGTTCAGCGATCAACTCGAACTGCGCGAAGACGGCGATGGACTGGCGCGTATCCTTGTGTTCCTTGAAATGCTGCTCCACCTTGCTGTCGCGGTAGGCGTCGATGCCGCCCAAGTGGCCCAGCAATTGGCGCACCGTGATGGGAAATGCTTTGACGGGGAAATACGGCACATAGGTTTGCACGGGCGCGTCCAGGTCGATCTTGCCCTGTTCGACCAGTTGCAGGACAGCCACCGCCGTCATGGGCTTAGTGACGGACGCCAGCCGGTAGCTGGAGCGAGCCGTGGCCGGCACGCGGTTTTCCAGGTCGGCATAGCCATAACCTTTTACCCACTCCACCTCGCCCTGGCTAAAACCGACGGTGATGCCCGGCAAGCGCTGCGTGGCCATGCGCTGGGCCACCCAGCCGTCGAAGTCCGCCAAGCGCGCGGCCAGCGCAGGAGAGGGAGCGGAAGTGGCTTGCGCCACGCCGCACAACAGCGCCAGTGCGCCAACGAAAGCGTAGTATTTGCAGCTTTGCATAGTCATTAATCCATGGTGAGTGCCGTGTGCACAGCACGGCGCTGATAGATGGTAAGTGTCTTTCACACATCATTGGCTGGCTGTGCACGAAATGCACGTGAGGCGCACGAACGGCACCTAAGTTGATGAAAATGTTGCAAAAGAGCAGCTACAATGCCCGCCATGCCCTCCTTCTTTCGCTGCCTGCTGCGCTACTGCCTCGCTTGCTGCCTGGCCTTGCCCCCTTTCGCCATGGGCATGGACAGGCTTTCGCTGGACGAGGGCTGGCGCGCCTGCGGCACAACAAGCGCCGCGCCCGCCGCCGCGCTGCACCAACTGCTCCAGGCGGGCCAGCTGCTGTGCGTCGAGCGCGATGTCACCCTGGCCGCCACGCCGCCATCGACGCAACTGATGGTGCTGTCAGCCTTGGCCGCCAGCGAACTCTGGCTCGATGGCGACAGGATCGGCAGCAATGGCCAACCGGCCCGCCAGGCCAGCGGGGAACGCCCGGGCGACATCGATTTCGCCATCCACCTGACACCACAGCAGTTGGCGATGGGCACGCACCACCTGCGCCTGCTGCTGTCGACGCAGCAGGTACCGGCGCGCCTGCCGTCGCCATTTTATGCGCTGTACCTGGTCGAGCGGCAAGATTACCGCACGGCGCTGGCCTGGTACCGGCTGCCGCCACTACTGCTGGCCGGGGCGCTGGGCGCCATTGCCCTGCTCTTCCTGGCCCTCACGGCGCTGTACCAGCGGCAGCGGCACTGGGCCATGTTTGCCGCGCTGTGCCTGGTGGCGGCGCTGCTGCTGGTGGTGGAACTCTGGCGCAGCGTAAGCGGCTATGCCTACCCCTTGCACCTGCCGCGCCTGTATGCCGTCAGCGCCCTGACCTGGCTGTTTTCCGCCGTGCTGCCCGTGTATTTTTATATGGCTTACCGCCTGCCGCGCTGGCCGCTGGCGGCGGCAGTGCTGCTGGCGTGCATCGCGCTGGCCGGCGTGCTGCCCGCGCATTTCGACGCGCGCTGCTGGCTGATGTTCTTAGCGGGCCTGGCGGCGAGCCTGGCGCTCAACCTTGGCGCCCTGTGGCGCCGCCTGCCGGGCAGCCGTGGCGGCACGCTGATCGCGCTGGCCTCTTGCGCCCTGTTCCTGCTGACAGGCAGCCAGTTTGCCGAAGGCGGTTTCGCCCTCGTCGTGTGCTTTTTGCTGCTGCCCCTGTGCGCGCAATTGCTGGCGCAACTGCTGCGTGACCGCAGCAAGGCGGCGCGCGCCAGGCAGCTGGAAAACCAGCTCTTGCGCAAAAGCATGCAACCGCATTTCCTGATGAATTCCCTCAGCCTGATCAGCGAACTCAATGCGCAATCGCCGCAGGCCGCTGAAACCTTCATCGAAGCGCTGGGCGCCGAGTTGCGCATGCTCAATGAATTTGCGCAGCAGCCCAGCATCGCCCTGACGCAGGAACTGGCCCTGTGCCACAATTATCTGAGCATCATGGGCACGCGGCTGCAGCAACCGTGCAGCCTGCAGCTCGATGGCGAGGCGGCGGGCATCAGCGTGCCGCCCGCCATGTTGCTGACGGCGCTGGAAAATGCGTTCAGCCACAACCGCTACCGCCATGGCGCGGCCTTTATCCTGCGCATCGCACAACATGCGCAAACGCAGGTGCTCACCCTGGTCGTACCGGAAGGCGAGGCGCGCCCGCATGCGGGCAGCGGCGTGGGCGAACAGTACATCCGCGCCAGCCTGCAGGCCGTATTTGGCGATGCCGCCCGCTATGCCAGCGAATATGCCCGCGAACAACAACCAGCAGGCTGGCGCCTCAGCTTTACCTTGCCGGCGGCGCCATGAATGTGTTGATACTGGAAGATGAACCGCTGCTCGCGCAAGGCCTGGAACGCGAGGTGCGCGCGCATTTCGGCGCGCGCCTCAGCAATGTCGTGCTGCATGACAATGTGGAACAGGCGCAAGCCGCCTTGCGGCAGCATGACTATGACTTGCTGCTGCTGGACTTGCACCTGCACGGCGCGGACGGCTACGACTTGTTGCGCCAGGCCGGCAGCGCCTCGTTCCAGACCATCATCGTCTCGGCCCACGCGGAACGCTCGATCACGGCCTTCGAATTCGGCGTGCTCGACTTCGTCGCCAAGCCTTTCAGTCGCGAACGGTTGCACAAGGCACTGCAACGCTATACGGGACGGCATACGGAAACGGCCTCGCTGGCCGTCAAGAAGCGGGGCGCCCTGGAATGGATCGCCATGGCCGAGATCGACCACGTGCAAGCCGATGGCCACTACAGCAATATCGTGCTGCGCAGCGGCGAACAGTGCTTTCATGACTTGTCTATCGACAAGCTCATGGCCCTGCTGCCGCCCCACTTCTTGCGCGTGCACCGCTCCTACCTCGTCAACAGCCTGGGCTTCAAGCGCTTGCAGATCGCGGCGGGCGGCAAATACGCACTCGACACGCAGACCAGCACGGGCATACCCGTCTCGCGCAGCAGCTATCCCGCGCTGAAACAGCGGTTGCTGGGCTGAAGTCCCCGCTTACCAGTGCTGGGCAAAGTTGGGAAACGGCGAGGCCATGTGTTCCGGCTCCACGGGCGGCGCCATCCAGTCGCGCGGGTCGACCTTGTAGTACTGCAAGAATTGCGCATACAGCTCTGCATGGTGCTCGGCCATCTGGTACGGCTTTTCAAAGAAGGTTTCCGTGGCCACGGCAAAAAATTCGGCGGGATTGGTGGCGCCGTAATGGTCCATCACGCTTTGCTGCTGAACCATGGCGTCGTGGCGCAGCTTGTCGAAGTCGCGCGACAGCACGGTGGCCCAGCTGCGGTAGCTGGACAAGCTGGGCAGATACGGCGCGCCATTTGCGGCGCCCGATTCGCTGTCGAGCTGGTGGGCGAATTCATGCAGCACCACATTGTGGCCATCGGTCCAGTCGGCTGCACCGCGCTGCACGTGGTCCCAGGCCAGCACCACGCGGCCATCGCCCCAGGATTCGCCCAACAAGCCATTCGCCGATGGCGTCACCACGCCGCCCGGCCCCACTTCATTGCGCGTAACGATGAATTCCGTGGGATACACGAGGATGGTGTCGAGTTCCGGATACACCTGGGTCTGGCGATTCAGCAGCAGCAAACAAGCCTGGCCGGCGATGGTGTAGCGCATTTCGTCCGTGATCTCCAGGCCGCCGCAAGCGACGAATTTCTTCTGGTACAGGAATTGCACGACGAGATGGCGCAATTGTTCCTGCAGCGGGGCAGGCATACGCGCAAACACGGGAATATTCTTTTCCAGCACGGCCAGGCCTTCGGGCGGCAAGGGCTTGGCCAGGGCCCGCGTCAAACGCCAGCGGGGGAACCACAGCGAAAAGACGATGGCGGCCGTGACGAAGGCGATCCATAGCAGCGGGTTCATGCGGCGGCCCGCTTCAGGACAACGAGGGCAATGGGGCAATGGCAGACGGCGTAGGCAAACAAGGACAAGCTCCTTCGAATGAACCCGCATCGGGACGGGCGGGCAGTCCAGCCCACATGGGGATGCTTGCAGTCTTTTCAATCAGAGCAGATCAAAGCGCCGCGTGCAACGCCAAAAGCCGGGGCGTAACCCGGCTTTCATTACAACATCACAACAGCTGCCAAAACCGATAGGTTTTACTCGGCCGTTTTTTGCTGTGGAGCGCCAAACAGGGCGGCAACCAAGGGATCGCGCGTCACGGGACCGCGGTTGACGCGGATGGCGTAATGCGTATCATCGGCCAGGATGTGGAAGTGGCGGCCGCTGCCTGCCATGCTTTGCTCGCGCAGGCCCGGACGGTCTTTGCGCGGTGGCGCACCTTCGCGTTTCGGCTGGACGATGGCGGCCAGGAAGGCGCGCACGCGCTCAGGGTCTGGCGTCAGCTGGTACACTGCCTTGCCCAGGTAAGTGGCGGTGCCTTCGATGTAGCGTGCCAGTTCGATCACGCCCGCTTCGCGCAAGTCGCGGATGTATTTGCGGGCGCCCGATGGCGAAAACTTGAGGAACCAGGCGATTTCATCGGCCAGCATCTCGTGCAGCGACAGTTCGCCGATCAGCTTTTGCATGTTTTCGATGCGGCGCAGGGTGGCTGACGTCGAACGCACGCGCTCGATCGGTGCCATGGAAATGGGATTCATGCGCTCCGGGGGAATGGGTGCTGCCCGTTCTACCATTTGCGAGCCTTTTTCGGGGCTACGAAGTTCCTGGTGCGCTGCCTTTAATTCGCTCTTCACGTGAGACTGAGTCATTGCATGCATTTGAATACTCCTTTTAAACGATTGCCGGTAGCCCGGATTGTTAAGTTCTTGGCAATTTTTATACCAGAACACCACAAATCCTGAGCGTCTGCACACAGAATGCCACCGTGCACACAGTTGGTCTGTGCGTTAACGAACATTAGAAGCAAGAAAGTGAAAAATATTGCCCTACTGAATTCTTTCTCTCATGACATCGAAAAATAGCATCCAGGAAAACGCCGCGCTCCCACTCTGCGCCCCATGCATGGCGCAAAGTGAAATAGCGAACAGAAGCGGATGCGCTATTGCAATAAATTCAAGCTTCGCGCGCGGCGCCCGCCGCCCGCATCGCGCTATTTCGACTCTTGCAAAGGAAACTTCATGAAAATGCCTACCCTGCTGGCCGCCGCCTTGCTCGTCACCCTGTCCGCCTGTAAGAAACCGGCTGAAGCGCCGCTGCCCGAAACGGCGCCCAACCCCTCGTCCGCCCCTCAAGTGATGCCTGCTCCCGTCACGCCTGCCATGCCGGAAACGGGTCCTGGCAGCACGACGCCGCCTGCGCCGCTGACCGATCCGGCCACCGCGCCAGCACTGCCGCCCACCACGGCGCCGAAATAAACCCGCCAACCGGCGATCGATCAGGCGCCCATGCGGCGCCATCCCTACTCCACGGGGGAGTTACGCGTTGCCAGCCTGTTTGCAACGCGTTTTTTTACGATTGGAGTCGGCCGCGCCATTTAGGTTCAGCTGCAATGAACCCGCAAGCCAGCATCGAAGCCGAGCGCTAAAAATGCGGCAATCCGCACAGTCTTTGGCCTCACCGTGCGGAAAGACGGAATATCGATATTTCCCATTTTCAACAAATTCAAATTAAACCTTTATAAACAATCACTTGCAATAAAACCCAAAATGCGCTCCACTGGCACGGAAGATGCTTTTATATTTTCATAACCGCCTCCAGAGCGGCAGCCTGACCCACTATATAAAACCATCTACCTTTTGGAGACAACAGCATGGCAAGCACCTTCCGTATCGCGTCCTTCCTGAACACCAAGACTCTGGCCGTGGCCGTCGCACTGGCCGCGCAATTCCCGCTGGCCGTCCACGCGGCCGACCTGGTCCGCCTGGGCAACCTGAAATTCGCCCATTACGGCGCCGTCGCCTACATGAAGGAAATCGCGCCGAAATACGACTTGAAAATCGAGGAACGCATCTTCGCCAAGGGCCTCGACATCGTGCCGGCCATGATCGCCGGTGAAATCGACGTCTCGGCCAGCGCGCTGGAAGCAGCTATCACGGGCCGCGCCACGGGCTTGCCCGTGTACCTGGTGGGCGGCTTCGCCAAGGGCGGCGTGCAGATCGTCGGGCGTCCCGACCTGAACATCAAGGGCATTGCCGACTTGAAGGGCAAGAAAGTCGGCGTCACACGCGGTGGCCCACAGGAAATCCTGCTATTCGCGGAACTCTCGAAAGCCAAGCTGACCTGGTCCGACAAGCCGGGCAAGGATGTGCAGATCCTGTACATGGGCTACCCGGACCTGAACCAGGCCTTGCTGACCAAGGATATCGATGCCATGAGCCAGTCCGAGCCTTACTCCACGCAGGCGATCCACAAGAAATACGGCACGGCCATCCTCAAGCCCTACGACACGCCGCTGGGCGAACCCGTGCGCGCGCTGGTGATGACGGAAAAAATGTACAAGGAAAAGCCGGCCGTGGCCCAGCGCTTCATGGATTGCTTCGTCGCCGCCACTCGGGCGTTTTTGGCCGATCCGAAACTGGCGGAAAAATATGTGCGCGAGTCGATGTTCAAAAACCAGATCACGTCCGAGGATTACCGCGATGCCATCGACAACGCCATCTTCACGGAAGACATCACGCAGAGCCACGTACAACTGACCACCGACTACATGGTGAAATTCGGCGTGGGCCGCATGGCCAAGCCGCCTGCCGCCCAGGATTGGGTCAAGCTCGACCTGCTGGAAAAAGCCAAGAAATCCTACGCACCCCGCTAATCTGAAAGTGTCACGATGAATATTCAAATGATGAAACGCTTCGTGCACGGTGCCATCGTGCCCGTTGCCGTGCTGCTGTTCTGGCAAGCGCTGTCCACGTTTGGCTGGATCAATCCACAAATCCTGCCGTCGCCCGTGGCCGTGCTGGTGAAGTGGTATGAATACCTGATCCCCATGGAAGCGTACACGCCCGCAGCGGGCAACTACCTGGTGTGGATGTTCTCCGGCGAGCTGCCGCATGACGCCTGGGCCAGCCTGTCGCGCGTGCTGGGCGGCTTCGCCATCGGCGCCGGCCTGGCCTTGCCGCTGGGCTTGCTGATGGGCACCAACAAGACCATCTATAAGCTGTTCGACCCGCTGGTGCAAGTGCTGCGTCCGATTCCGCCCATCGCCTACATCCCGCTGGCGATTTTGTGGTTCGGCCTGGGCAACCCGCCTGCCTTCTTCCTGATCAGCATCGGTTCCTTCTTCCCCGTGCTGATGAATACCATCGCCGGCGTGCGCCAGGTCGACGGCATTTATATCCGCGCCGCGCGCAACCTGGGCGCCAGCCAGATGACGATGTTCCGCCGCGTCATCCTGCCGGCGGCCACGCCCTACATCCTGGCCGGCGCGCGCATCGGCATGGGCACGGCCTTCATCGTCGTGATCGTGGCGGAAATGATCGCCGTCAACAGCGGCCTCGGTTTCCGCATCCTGGAAGCGCGCGAGTATTTCTGGTCTGACAAAATTATCGCCGGCATGTTTACCATCGGCCTGTTCGGCCTGGCCATCGATATGGCCATGAATGCCCTGAATAATCATTTGCTGCAGTGGCACCGCGGCCTGGAACACTGAGAGGAACGGCCATGACCACGATCAATATCAATGCAGTCAATAAAATCTTCACCACGGGCGGCGCGGACGTCATCGCCCTGAAGGATATCAACCTGGAAATCGCCAGCGGCGAGTTCATCTGCCTGCTGGGGCCGTCCGGCTGCGGCAAGTCGACCCTGCTCAATGCCATCGCCGGCTTTTCGCAGCCCACTTCCGGCCAAATCCTGGCCGGCGGCAAGCTGATCACCGAACCCGGTCCCGACCGCGGCATGGTGTTCCAGGAATACGCGCTGTTCCCATGGATGAGCATTGAGAGCAATATCGCCTTCGGCCTGGAAATCGCCGGCAAGACGCCGGCCGAGATCCGCGAACGGGTCGACATGCTCCTGAGCATGCTGGGCTTGACGGAATTCCGTGCCCGCTATCCGAAAGACTTGTCGGGCGGCATGCGCCAGCGCGTGGCCATCGCCCGCGTGCTGGCCCTCGATTCGCCCATCATGCTGATGGATGAACCGTTCGGCGCACTGGATGCCTTGACGCGGCGCAACCTGCAAGATGAATTGCTGAAAATCTGGAAAGTCTTCGGCACCACCATCGTCTTCGTCACGCACTCGATCGAGGAATCGATCTACCTGGCCGACCGCACCATCGTCATGACCTACCGTCCCGGTACCATCAAGCGCGACGTGGCCATAGACCTGCCCCGCCCGCGCGACCCGAGCGACCCCGAGTTCAACCGCATCAAGCGCATGCTGGGCGAAATGGTGATGGAAGAGCAGCAGCGTCATCACAATGCCGAGACGATGGCCAGTACGGCAGACTGATAGTATGTCTGAGTAGTGAGCAGCAAATGGGGGAGTCCCACCGGGGCTGCCCCCATCAACCCGACACACGGAGCACCATGGCATTCGGCAAATGGCCCTTGAGACCCGCGCTCGCCCCCCTGCTGGCCGTGGGGTCACTGGTCGTGCTGACGTGGGCCTCGTATGCCTGGGTCAAGCAGCGCCAGCTCGATGAATTGCACCGCACGCTCGATTCGCGCGCGGAACTGTATGCGGCGTCCATCGGCGGCGCCCTCAACAAATACGAATTCCTGCCCCTGGCCGTGGCCCAGAGTGATGCCGTGGCGCAACTGCTGGAGCAGCCCAGCGCCGACAAGGTCACGCAGATCAATGCCTACCTGGTCGACATGAACCGCCGCGCGGGCGCCTTTGCCGTGTATGTGCTCGACGACAAGGGCACGACCCTGGCATCGAGCAACTGGCAAGAGCGCAGCTCCTACGTGGGCGTCAACTACGGCTTCCGTCCCTATTTCAAGAACGCGATCGCGGGCGGCATCGGCCGCTTCTACGGCATCGGCTTCTCCACCTTCGAGGCCGGCTATTTCATTTCCCAGCCCGTGCAGCGCAAGGGGCGCATCATCGGCATCGTCGCCGCCAAGGTCAACCTGGACTGGATCGAGCAATCGTGGCGCACGCCCGGTGCAGGCGAGCAGATCTGGGTCAAGGATGCGAATGGCGTGATCATCCTGGCCACCACGCCCGCCTTCAAGTTCAAGACCCTGGCGCCCCTGTCGTCGGCCGCCAAGAACGATATCAGCGAGCAACGCCAGTTCCTGCAGGAAAACCTGTCCATCCTGCCGCACAAGGTACTGCGCCAGTTCGCCGACGGCGCCAGCGTGATGACCCTGGAACGCCAACAGTCGGGTGATACGCCGGCCCTGTCCGGCAGCGCCGAGAAGGTGAACTATCTGGCCGTGAACCGCGCCTTGGGTCCGCTGCAATGGCAGATCACGGTGCTGGCCGAACTCGACCAGGTCGATGAGGCGGCGCGCAACGCGGCCATCGCCGCCGCGCTGGGCTGGGCCTTGCTGCTGCTGGGCCTGATGTATGCGCGCCAGCGCCGGCGCCGCATCGCCGACAAGCTCAATGCGCAACAGACGCTGGCAAGCGCCTATGAACAGCTGGAAATCAAGGTCGAGCAGCGCACGGCCGACCTGGTGCACGCGAATGGCCGCCTGCAGGCGGAAGTGGCCGAACGCGAGCGGGCCGAGCAAACCCTGCGCTATGCCCAGGCGGAACTGGTACAAAGCGGTAAACTGGCGGCCATCGGCCAGATGGCGGCCGGCGTCACGCACGAGCTGAACCAGCCGCTGGCCGCCCTGCAAACCTTTTCCGACAATGCCAAAGTCTTGTTGGCGCGCGGCCGCATCGACGATGCGCTGGACAACCTTTCCACCATTTCCGACCTCGTCAAGCGCCTCGGTTACGTGACGTCGCAATTGAAAGGCTTTGCGCGGCGCAGCGACGATGCCCGCAAACCCGTCAGCGTGCGCCAGGCGTTTGCGCAAACCATGCTGCAAATCCGTACGCGCAAGCATTCGCAGCGCCTGACCCTGCATGAAAGCTGGCTTGAGGACGACATCATCGTGCTGTGCAACGCCATCGGCCTGGAACAGGTGTTTACCAACTTGATTACCAACGCCATGGATGCCGTGCCGGAAAGCGAGCCCGTGCAGATATGGTTCCAGGTGCGCCGCGAAGGTAGCCTTGCCGTGCTGCATATCACCGATAATGGCCCCGGCATCCCGCTGGCCTCGCTCGACAAGATCTTCGACCCCTTCTATACCACCAAGGAACACGGACTGGGCTTGGGATTATCGATCAGCGCAGGCATACTGCGCGCGGCCGGCAGCGCACTGGCCGTGCGCAACCGCAGCGCGCAGGAAGGGGGCGGCGCGCAATTTACCATCACCCTGAGCTGCGACCCGGGGGAGAGAGACGAAGGAAACATCTGATGCACGAGAATAATTTTGAAGGCATGCAAGTGCTGCTGGTGGAAGACGATGCCGTCGTGCGCAAGGGCGCCCGGCAATCGCTGGAACTGGCAGGGCTGCAAGTCACGGCCGTCGCCACGGCCGAAGAAGCACTACCCTACCTGGTGCCCGAATTTGCCGGCATTTTATTGAGCGATATCAAGCTGCCCGGCATGGATGGCTTGAAACTGCTCGATATCGCCGTGGCGCAGGATGCCAGCCTGCCCGTCATCCTCGTCACGGGCCATGGCGATGTATCGATGGCCGTGGGCGCCATGCGCCGTGGCGCCTACGACTTCATCGAAAAACCGTTTTCCGCCGACCTGCTGGTGGAAGTGTGTCGGCGCGCGCTCGATAAACGCCACCTGGTGCTGGAAAACATGAACTTGCGCCGCCAGCTCGAGCAGCGGGTCGGCATCGAAGCGCGCATCGTCGGCCGCAGCGCGGCCATGGCCAAGGTGCGCCAGTTGGTGTTGAACCTGGCGCCCAAGTCTGCCGACATCATCATCCTCGGCGAAACAGGCACAGGCAAAGAACTGATTGCCCGCTGCCTGCACGATTTCAGCGAGCGGCGCGACCACCCTTTCGTGGCCATCAACTGCGGCGCGCTGCCCGAATCCATCTTTGAATCGGAACTGTTCGGCCACGAGGAAGGCGCATTTACCGGCGCGCAGCGCCAGCGCATCGGCAAGATCGAATACGCCAACGGCGGCACCCTGTTTCTGGACGAAATCGAAAGCATGCCGCTGGCCCTGCAAGTCAAGCTGCTGCGCGTGCTGCAGGAGCGGCAGGTGGAACGGTTGGGCTCGAATAAGCTCATTTCCGTGGATTTCCGCGTGATCGCCGCCGCCAAGGAAGATTTGAATGTGCTGGCCGAACAGGGCAAGTTCCGGCCCGACCTGTATTACCGCCTGAACGTGGCCAGCCTGACCCTGCCCGCGCTGCGCAACCGGCGCGAGGATATTCCCCTGCTGTTCGAATTTTTCGTGCTCCAGGCGGCGCTGCGCTATTGCCAGCCGGCGGCCCTCGTCAGCGGCGAACTGATCGCGTCCCTGATGGCGCAGCGCTGGGCCGGCAATGTGCGCGAGCTGCACAATGTGGCCGACCGCTTCGTGCTGGGCTTGCTCGACGACACGCTGAGTCCGGCCGGTTGCCGCGAAGCCTCGCTGGCCGAGCAAGTCGACACCTTTGAAATTTCCATCATCGAGGAAGCCTTGCGCCGCCATAACGGCAACGTCATCGAGGCGGCGGCGGCCTTGAATATCCCGAAGAAAACCCTGTACGACAAGCTCAAGCGCTTTGATATCTCGACGGAACAATTTCGTTGATCTGAAGCAAATTGCCGACACAAGCATGCGGCGCCGTCCTACCCGTGCGGGCGGTATCCTGTGTGAGAATGCCGGTTCTTACTCACTTCTGCACAGGACACTGCCATGAAAACCGCCGCTCTCTTGCTGGCCGCCACCCTGATGACCGTCGGCGGCGCCTGGGTGCAAGCCCAGTCGACGACGAATGTGAACCAGACAGGCAACCACGCCAACAATCCAAATGATCCGGGCCAGAAATCGGACCAGTCCGACAAACTCGACAACAAGGGCAAGCTGGTGCACGACGGCAAGCCCGGCAAAACCCGCACGGACAAGCGCACGCGGCGTAACAAGCCCACGGCCAATTCCGGGGACAAGCCGCACGGCGGCACGCCCACTGCGCCCCCAGCCGCGACGCCAGCAGCACCAAGCATTCCCATCGCGCCACCGCCAGCAGCAACGGCGCGCTGACGCGCGGCGCTTATGCATGACGCGAAACGCCACTACAGCACGTGGCGGTCGAACAGCCAAGTGCCGTAGCGTTCGACAAAGACATAGGTGTTGAAATAGTGGGGCTGAGTATTACTGAGTCCCACGAACTCGACCGTCAAGCTGATGGTCTGTGCGTCATGCACGGTCCAGTTCCACAAGCGGCGCGCAAGAAGATAATTATAGTCATCGATACGCGGAGGCTTGATCAAGGCCAGTTCGCCGTTGCGCGTCGTCACCATCCGTATCGCATGCGCAGGCTGGCGTACCGCCCCTGTTACCTGAAAAAAAACCACGACAGGATTGATGGCCGCCTTGACGACCGCCAAGTCGTCGGCACGGGTGATGCCGGACAAGTCCACGCGCCGCTTGAATTTTCGGTTGGGCGCCTCATCCAGGAAACCCAGATCCAGCGCGCCTTGCACAGGCGCCGAAGCGGCGCGCATGGCATAGGGCGCATCTTCCGCCTGCGCGACTGGCAGCGCGAGCGCACCGTACAGCAAGGACAGCAATATCGACAATCGTAATGTCATGGGCTAACTCCTGCAACGATCCATGCCGCGAAACGCGCGGCCCGCTGACGCCAATCGCAGGTGGTCCTGATGCCGCCCGCAGTTCGAGCATAATGCAATCGTGCACTCATGAACAGTAGCCGCACGCTATCATCGCATCATTAAAAATAACAAGGATGGCAATGAAAGCAGCATGGCAAGCGATGGTGGCGGCAGGCGTACTGGCCGCCGCCAGTGTACAGGCGGCGCCCACGGTGGGCGATTGCATGGAGCTGACGACGGGTATCAAGTTCAGCAAGAACAATGGCGACGCGCAAATCAACGTCGAAGAAACCTTCGAGGGCAAGAAGCTCAAGGGAACGCAGCTGATCCTCGACGGCGGCGTGCTGCTGGCCACGTCCTACCAGAACATCCGCGACGGCCAGGTATTCCTGACTGGCATGGTGCACTACAACGAAGACGGCAGCGTGCGCAGCAAGAACGTCTACGCGCCGCAGTCCGCCATCCCCGCCAAGATGCGCCCCGGCCAGGAAGTGCGCGTGCAATTCACGGACACGCAAACAAGCACCCACTACCCGCTGGCGGGACTGTCCGACAAGATCACCACCTCCACGCGCACCGACAAACGCGATTTCTCGATCACCTTCCTGGGCTGGGAACGCCTGGAACTGGGCGGGCGCCGCTTCCCCGACGCCTGCAAGTTCGAACTGCGTGACGTCGGTGGAAAAAGCAAAGGCAAAAGCGGCGAATACGTGTGGTACGCGCAAGGTTACGGCGTGATCATGACGGATAAGCTGGACCAGGATGGCGATGTGCAGCCTGCGTATCGTATCGCATTGACGAAAATCATCAGTGCGCCGTAATTTTTGACAATATTGCGCTAGAATCGGTAACACACTTCTTACGAGGAAATCATGTCGCCAATCGAACGCAAATGGTGGTTCATGCTGCCCGTCATGACGGTTGCCGCCGTCGCCACCCTGTTTCTGCTCGACAGTGCCAACCTGCCAAACACGAACCCGTTCGCGCGCAGCCTGATTTTCGGCCTGTGCTTCGCATCGCTGCACCGCGGCCTGTCGTTCTGCATCTGGATGGGCCTGTTGTGGGGCGCGCCGGGGCTGGCGGACAGCAAGCTGTCCAAGGGCAAGCCGGCCAGCCGGTAGAGGCTGCATCCACGGCAACGCTGCCTCCTTTCCGGCAAAGTTTTCGCAAATACAACTAATCCGCCATCGCGCCCCTCTACGCTGTCCTGTCTGGTCAGCATGGAGCGGCGATGGCGTATCCCAAACTTCCCTACACCGGCGGCAAGAGCACCGCCCTGCTCTATTCCGGCCGCATGCAGGACGCCATCGTGCACATCCGCCCTGAGCTGCCAGGCAACGTCATCGTCATCCATGGCGTCAACGACGTGGGCACCAGTGTTGGCGCCGTGGAAAAGGGTTTATGCCAGGGACTCGATGCGCGCATGTATGGCGACGGCCACGTGTTCACCCCGGCCACCTACCGCCTGCCACAAGCGTCCGACAAGCATGAAGTGATCGCCGATCCGGACGCCATCTATTTCAAGTGCACGCTGGCTGCATTCGTCCAAGCCTGTCGCCGTCGCAAAGCCGCAAGTGCAACTGGCTACGCCCACCAAGCAGGAAAAAAGGGAATATGTGCTGGAAGTCATCGGCCTCGGCGTCACCCTGGACAAATACCGACAAGGAAAATTGTGGGAAGCGCTGCAGAAGGGAAACGCCTATGCCAGCATCCGCGAACAGGACAAAGAAAAGTATCCATGGGATGCCATGGAAAGATCAGGAATGTCGGGTGGCCGCAGTGGCGCTGGAAAATGGCGCCAAGTACATCCCTATGTATTTCGGCGTGCCCGTGTTGAACGCGGAACCACCTATCTACAACTCACGCATGCTGGACCGCCCCGATGCGCCGGTAATAGGTTTGGCCGCTGGCGCCGCACCCTCCGGCCTGCACTGGCATCTGTTCATTGCCGGTCCGCGCCGCTTCAGCGAGCATCCGGATACCCTTGCCGTTCAACAAGGAACAACTGACGCAACTGGACCGCCTGCCGACCTTCGGCTTCATCCACCGGCCCACGTTCGTCAGGATGACGGATGAACACGGCAAGCCGTTCACGCGGCGCGACCAGCGCGAACAAGCCTTGCGCAGCTTGCCGGAAGCGGAGCGGTCCGCCGCGCCGGCGCGGCTGACCGCCGCCACAGGCGGCAATCAGGCCCAACTGGTGACACTGCACAAAACCTTGCTGAAACATGCGGAAGATGGCGGCACGGAACTCGACAGCGGCAACACGGCGCAGTGGATAGACACGGATCAGCGCCTGGGCAACACGGGCGCGGCCACCCTGTTCGTGCAAATGGCCATAGCCGTGATGGGCAGCTACCGCGATGGCGGCGTCAGCGCGGTGGTGAATTTACGCAAGCCGGAGGAAGCGAGCATCGTGCTGATCAGCCCGCCATCGGAAGAGACACGCCGCAAGCAGCAGCATCCGCACGGCGGTGACGTCTTGCGGCATTACGTCACGCCAGCCACCGACCCGGCGAATTATCCAACGAACTGATTATTTACCCTGTGCGGCAAGCTGTGCCAAGGCGTTGCCCCGCACCTGGAACGCTACCCTTGCCACCGTCTTGCCGGTGGCGTCGACGAGGGCCAGTGCATGCTTGCCCGGCACGGGGCACCAGCTGATGCTGTCAAGCGCCGCGCCCATGTCCTTGCCGTCGAGTACCCAGCGCAAATCGCGGCTGCCTTGCGCCTGGAAGAAGACGCGCTGCAGGGCGGGCGGGATGTCGGGGTCGATGGCGAGGATGCTGTCCTCGGCCGGATACACGATGGCGGGCGGCTTCACGCTGTCGCCCAGCACGGCGATGACGGGGCTTTCCGTGCCGGCGATAAACCATTCGCGGCGCGGCGCTTCCAGCGCGGGCTGGTATGCCACCATCTGCTGCAGCACGCCGGGTGGCGCCTTAGGAGCATGGCTGGGCACGTTCTTGTGCAGGTAATCCATGACGTCGCGCCACACGGGCGCGGCGCCCGTCACGCCCGATACGTCCCACATGGGCTTGCCGTCGAAGTTGCCCACCCAGACGCCCACCGTGTAGCGCGCCGAGTAACCCATGCACCAGTTGTCGCGCATGTCCTTGCTGGTGCCCGTCTTGACGGCGCTCCAGAAATTCGTTCCCAGCTCGTTGCGCAAGCCAAACGTCATGCTGCGCGCGGCGCGGTCGGCCAGGATATCGCCGACGATGAAGGCGGCGCCCGCTTCCATCACGCGGCGCCGGTCCTTGCCGGCCTGCCCTGGCTGCAGGATGGCCGTGCTGTACAGCCCGCCATTGGCCAGCGCGCGGTAGGCGTTGGCCAGTTCCAGCAGGGTCACTTCGGACGAGCCCAGCGCCAGCGAGGGGCCGTAGTATTCGGCCGGCTCCGTCAGGCTGGACAGGCCCACTTCCTTGAGGCGGTTGTAAAAGCCCTCCTGCCCCGCCAGCAACACCGTGCGCACGGCGGGAATGTTGAGCGAACTGGCCAGGCTGGTGCGGGCGCTGACATGGCCCTTGAAATTGCGGTCGTAGTTTTGCGGCGCATACATGCCCGACGCCGTGGCGACGTCGAGCGGCGAGTCGTCCATGACGGACGCGGCCGTCATTAGCTGGCGCTCGATGGCCAGTTCATACAGGAATGGTTTCAAGGTGGAACCGGCCTGGCGCAGGGCAGCCACGCCATCGACGTGGCTGCCGCCCGCGTTGCCGACATAGGCAAGAATGTCTCCGCTACGGTTGTCGAGCACGATGATGGCGCCATCGTTGACATTGCGCTCGCGCAAGGAGGCCAGTTGCTGGCGCAGGTTTTCCTGCGCAAAGCGCTGCAGAGGACCATCGAGGGTGCTACGCACGGCGGCGCCCGATTGCTTGAGCAGCTGCTGCGCCACTTGTGGCGCGGGGGCCAGGTCGGCGTACAGGGCCGTGCGCTGCAAGGCCGTCTGCACGCGCTGGCCGATCAACTGGCAACTGCTGTCCATGCGCCACTCTTTGGCCAGCGCGCAGGCGCGCCGCGTGACGGTGGCTGGCGGCGCATTCGGCGCCCGCACCAGGCTGGCCAAAATGATGCCGTCCGTCTGATTCAGGCCGGACGGCGCCTTGCCGAACAGGCTGTACGAGGCGGAGGCGATGCCCTGCAGCTCGCCACGGAACGACACCAGGTTCAAATACGCTTCAAAAATCTGCGCTTTGCTCCAGCTGTCTTCGATGGCTTGCGCGGCACGCATCTGCTCCCATTTCTGGCGCAGGCTGCGCCCGCCCGCTTGCGCCTGCAAGTCGGCGTCCAGCTGGCCCGCCAGCTGCATGGTGATGGTCGAGGCGCCCCGGGGCTTTTTCGAAAACAGATTGTCCCAGGCGGCCGTGGCCAGCGCGGACACATCCACGCCGCCATGGCGCATGAAACGCTGGTCTTCCGCCAGCAGCACGGCTTGCTGCACGGCGGGAGAAATGTCGGCCAGCGCCACCCAGGGCAAACGCCGCACTTGCATGTCCACGCGTAACGATTGCAGGGGCGCGCCGCTGCGGTCCAGCAACTGCGCTTCCGAACTGCGGTAGGCGGCTTGCACCTGGGCCGGCGTCAATATCGCTTCAGCGAAGACCGGGCCGGCCAGCAGGCCGCCCATCAGTAAAACAAACCCTTTCACTGCGCCACCTTCACATTCACGTTCGGCGACTCGCCAAACATTTCGGGCGAATACATGGCTTCGATGCGCGTGGCCGGCAGGCTGAAATCCCCGGCATTGTTCAGGCGCACCGTGTATTCGACGCTCCACGTGCCTTTTGGCACAAACGCGTAATACGCGCGGAAAGCATCGAAGGCCCGTTCTTCGAACGTGGGCCAGACCCAGCCCGTGGATTTTTCGCCGGCCGTCAGCAGCTGCGAATCACGGCCCAGGCCATTGCCCAGCACGGTGGCGCTGGCGGGAATCGGGTCGTCGACCACCACCCAGCTCATGTCCGCCTGCGCCGACAAGTCCAGGCGCACGCGGTAGACATCGCCGCGCGACCAGTAGCCCGTGGTTTTCTGTTCCACTGGCGTAATGGTTTTCTTGATCGTGTAACCGCTGGAGACGGGCGCCTTGAGCGGGATGGCCGCCAGGCTTTGCACGGTGGCCCACGGTTTACCGGTGCCGCTGTGCGCCAGGCCCAGGGTGTCCGTGCCCTTCGGCCACGCTTGCAACACGGGTCCCACTTTCGCCGCGCCATTCCACACGAGCGCTTGCGTATCGCCGCCCAGCTTCACGGCGCTGGCGCCCGTCACGGGCGTCGATTCAAACTTGGCCGAGAACTTATTGATGGCCAGGGTACCCCAGGCGTTGGCCACCGTGGTATCCCAGCGCCCCTTCTTCTGGCGGCCCATGCTGCCGCGCACCAGGCGGCCGATGTCATCCTTCCACGCCGGGTCGTCCATCACGGCCAGCAGCAGCCGGTTGGCGTTGACGTCGCCGGAGACCATCAGCCACCACCAGTTATCCTTGCGCTCGGTGGAAAAACCCATGGTCGTGCCCTGGAAGTTCAAACGGCTGCGCAGGATCTGCTGCGCCTCGGCTTGCAGCGCATCGCGGCGCGCCAGGCTTGGCGTGCGTTGCAGCAACAAGCTCCAGTCGATGACGGCGGACGTGGGCCATACATTCGGGTTGATGCTGATGCTGTCGAGCGCATCGGGCGGCACCTTGTTCGAACGCGATAGCGCTTCCAGCGCAGCGAGCTTGCGCACGGCCAGGTCGGTCGTGGCCAGCGCGGAACGGCGCACGATACGGCCCTGCACGAAAGCCGTCAAGGCTGCTTCCATGCGGTTCTTCGTCTGCTCGGGAATCGCATAGCCCGCTTCCCGGCTTGCCGACAATACATACGCCGTCAGGCTGTCGCTGCCCTGCTCCATGATGGGGAAATATTTCAGTAGGCCGTCGCTATCCAGATAGGCGGGCAAGCTGGCGGCCAGCTTGTTCCACGCCTCCTGGTCTTGCAAGGCGATGGCCTTCGAGGTGTTTTGCTCGAAGCAGGTGTAGGGGTAGGCGGCCATGTACTCGCGCACGCCGGGCAGCTCGCCACCGAGCCTGGCGACAAAGCTGGTCTGGATTCCACCCCGGCCCGGCAAGGCGCCGGCCGGCATTTGCACCGACATATTGACGGGCTTGTCGATCTGCAGCAAGGTGGCTTGATACGTCCGCACGGGCGTGGCCTGACCCACTTTTTGCGTGATTTTCAGTTGATCGGAGGTGTTGCCAAGCCCGCTGCCCGTCTTGGCGCTAATATCCCACACGATGCTTGCCGCACCGAGCGGCACCTGGTAATCCCAGCCCGTTTCGCGCGCCTCCCCCGCCGCCAACGTCAAGCTCTGGCGCGGCAAGGCCTTGCCGGCCGCCGTGGCATTGAGTTCCACGTTCAGCGCTGCGGCCGAGGTGTTACGTACCGTGAAACCGGCACGCAACTGGTCGCCTTCACGCACCAGGTTCGGCAAGCCCGACATCAAAATCAAGTCTTGCGAGCTGCGGATATCCGTGCTGCCCGTGCCGAACAGTTCCTTGCCGGCGCTGGCGATGGCGACGATGCGGAAGGCCGTCAAGGAATCGTTGAGCGGCACTTGCACCGTGGCTTCACCCTTGGCATCGAGCTTGACGGTGCCCTTCCAGAACAGCAAAGTGTCGAACAGTTCGCGGCTGGCGCCCTTGCCGCCGCCACCGCCGGCCGGGAAAGCCTTGCGGCCAAAGTGGCGCTTGCCGATCACCTGCATCTGCGCCGTCGCCGTTTCCACCTGCAGGCTGCGCTGCGCCATCATGGTGTCGAGCAACTTCCAGCTATCGTTGGGCATCAGCTCCAGCAGCCCCGTATCGACGGCCGCCAGCGCCACTTCGGCGCCGGCCGGCAAGGCTTTGCCGTCGGCGCGGCGCACGCGCACGGATACTTCCGCCTTGTCGCGCGTTTTATACACTTCCTTGTCGGACACCACCATGACGTTCAGCTCATGCGCCTGCCAACCCACGTTCAGGGGTGCGATGCCCATCTTGTAGGCCGGCTTGCCCAGGTCAACCAAGGCCGTCGGCTGCACGCCATCGACCCTGCCCCGCACGACAAACACGGAGACATACACATTCGGCGCGTAATTCGCTTTGACAGGGATATTCACCACCGGTTCCCGGCCATTGAGCTGGCGCACATAGGTGTCGAGGATGCCTTCGCGCTCGACCGTGATCAGCGCCGTGCCCGAACGGAAAGGCATGCGCACCTGCAAGCTCGCTTCCTGGCCCGGTTCATAGCGTTTCTTTTCCGGCAATACGTCGATGCGGTCGTTGTCGCTGGCGTTGAACCACCAGTCGCCGCTGCCGGCCACCCAGGTTTCGCGATTGGCGACGGCCGCGTTGCCGGCAGCATCCTGCGTGCGGGCGCGCAAGATCAAATTGCCGCTGGCGGGCGCCTTCACGTCGCAGATCAGCAAGCCCTTGTTGTCCGTCTTGCCCGAACATGCAGGCCCCAGCTTGACGATTTCGCTGCTGTTTTCATACGCATAGAAGCCGCCGATCAAACGCCGGCGATGCGAATAGCTGTTGCGCTGGAAGAAATCGACGGCGACCGGTGCATTCGCCACGGGCTTGCCATTGGTGCCCAGCACGGCGACCGTGAACTTGAAAGCATCCTTGCTCAAGGCCCAGGCGTCGGGCTTGATGCCGATCACCACATTCGATGGCCATAGCGGCACGCGCGTGGCAACGGAAGCCGTCTCACCATTCGCATCCTGGAAAGCCATTTCCGCCACCAGGTCGCGCGGCGCGGACAGTTGCGGCAACTGGTCGATGACGATGCGCGCGCCGCCCGCCTTGTCCAAGGTCAAACTTTGCGTGCGCGCGGCAGTCGCCCCGGCTCCGGCGCGCCCGCCATTGCCTTCATCCTGCCATTCGCCCTCATCGTCGTCGTAGCCGGTGCCCTGCTTGACCAGGCATTCCTTCACGTCGCCATTGCTGAAGCTGAAATCGGGATAATCGGCAAACGTCACGCTTTTGTCTTGCAACACCGTGCGCAGCTTGACGGGCGCGTTGGTGGCAGCGCCGCCCGCCAGGTAGCTGATTTGCGCATCCAGAGCCAGCTGTTTCGCCTGCACGGCGGGCGCTTTCGGACCCTGCAGCACGGCTTTCATGGTCGGCACGCGGAACGCTTCGACGCGGAAGCTGCCGGACGGGCGGCCCGCCATCGTCACGCTGTACTCGCCCTGCTTGGCGTCGGCGGGAATCACCCAGTCGTTTTCCGCCGTGCCGGTAGCCGACCAGCGCAGGGGCAGCTGATAGTTCTGGTCGCTGCCCTGGTGCGTGATGACGACGGAGGTGGCGCTGCCGGGGCCGTTGTTCTTGTCGACCAGGCGCATGCCTTCGGCCGTGTGCTTGCGGATGAAATGCTTCATGTGCACGGTTTCGCCGGCGCGCAGCAGAGTGCGGTCGAATACCGTGGCCAGCAAGGTGTTGTCGGCGCGCGTGTCGTCCGTGGGCAGGTTGAAACGCCAGGCTTCGATACCGCCCACCCAGTCCGACAGGGTGAACGTCATGTCGCCGCCGCTGCGCGCACTGATAAAGTAGCGGCCATTGTTTTTGCAGCTGGAATTGGCCAGCTCGCCGGGGATCTGCGCGACGCCGTCAGCGCCTGTGGCGCCTTGCCACAGCAGCTTGCCGGCGCAGTCGCGCACGGCCACTTGCGCCTTCGCAACAGGCGCGCCCTTGTCCAGCGACGTCACCCACACAAGCGACGATTGCGCGCCGTGCTTGAAGTGGGCCGCCAGGTTGGTCACCAGCGCGGCCGTGCGGATGTAGGCCGTGGTGGGTTTGCCCAGCAGCACTTTGCCGAGGATGGGGCTGGCCAGTTCAACCACGTAAAAGCCCGGTTTCTGCAGCGGGATGCCGATCACTTCAAAGGTTTTCTTGCCATCGGGACGGGGCAGGCTGATGGGGCGCGTGCCGGCCGCATCGGCCAGCACGGATTTGCTCATGTTGCCCGCGTACTGGGCGTAAGGCTGCCAGTACTCGCCCCCGGCGCCATTGCCGGCCAGGCGCTGCATCCACTCGATGATGAACTTGTCGTCATTGTCGGGCACGCGCAAGGTGGCGCCGGTGGCCGCCGATGAATGGGTAATTTCCTTGCCGACCAGCACGGGCTCGATATTGCGCACGGTGACGGGCAGCAAGCCGTCGCCCTTGGCTTCGATAATGCCGAACGGGGCCGGAAACTTCAGCAGCGGCGGCTGTTCGCCCGTGCGCACCGTCATGGGGAAACGCGCGCGGTTGAGCAAGGCGCGGCCAGCGTCGTCCGTCAGTTTCGGCGGCAAGCTCAGCACAAAACTGGCTTGCACGGGGAAAGGACCGTTGAAGGTGACGTACTGCACGAATTCCGCTTTTTCCTCTTCCTTCGAGATCGTCGGCGCATACGTCTTGCCGCCCCCTGTCAGGGTCATGGCGCGCACCAGCGACGCTTTCACGGGTGCGGAAAACTGCACGCGCATGGGCAGGAAGGGGATGCACTGCTCTTTCGGGTTGCTGCGTTCGCAGCTGAACTTGGCCGTAAAATCGGGCCGCGTCTTGTACTGCAAGGTTTGCGCCTTCTCCGTGGCAATGCCGCTGGCGCTGGCAATGCCCTCGCCCCACACCAGCGAGACCTTGGCGTTGGCGGGGAAGCTGCGCTTGCATTGCAGCACGGTGACGGGCAGCGGCGGCGCGCCCTTGCTGGCGACGGGCATGCCCACCTTCCAGACCGTCCCCTGCTTCTTGAAGTAGACAGTCAGGTAGCGGTCGAGGAAGCTCTTGCGCAGGGTCAAGACCTGCTCCAGCTCCTTGCCTACAAGCGGCCGCACGGGAATCTTTTCATTGATGCCATCGGCGCGGCAATACGCATGCGCGGCCACGCTGGCGGCGTTCGGCACGGCGTCCAGACCCAGCACGAAAATCTGGTTTTCATCGATATACGGCTGGCCGTCATAAGGTACGGCCTCGACGATGGCCGGGCCACCCGTGGAAAAGCGGTAGGACGTCGTCCCCTGCAAGGGCTGGCCCGCCTGGTCCTTCAGTCCCGCCTTCAAGCTAAAGCTGCACGCCACACCGGCCGGCAAGTCGCGCTCGAAATCATAGTTCCAGTTGCGCTCGTCAGCCCAGCGCCCGGCGCCCGCCACGACGGCAGGCTCGGCCTTGCCGCAATCGATGGCGAACGGCGCGGGCAAGCCCATGTCGCCGAACGGCACCATTGGCGTGGCGAACTGGGCCCTTACCTGGCGCACGGCCTTGACCGTGCCGCTCGGTGAAAACAGAGACACGCCGCTATCGGCCCAGACCGGCGTAGCCATGCCTAGCGAGAGCAGCAAACATAGCGGGCCCAGTTTGCCAGACAGCGGGGAAGAAAAAATACGGGGGTGGTCAGGCACGGGTAACTCCTTGATGAAAAGTGGCGGAGCTGGCTGCGGCACGCACAAGTTGCCTGGAGCAAGCCCGGCAAGGCAACAGAACGCGGCAGGAATACAACATCAATACAATATTAGTTATCAAGCTCATCATTGTTGCTAATATACAGTGGCATGCAGGGAACAAGTCGTTCGATTGCCTCTTGCCACGGCGCCAGGAAGTGGCCGTGCGGGTCAAAATTCCACCGAGTAAATTAGTTTTTTTCAACACTAGAGTATTTGTCGTGAATCTGCAACACCATTGATATACAACAATGCTTTGTGCGCTAACGCACCGACCTCGCGAACCTGGAATCGTATTCTTAGTCCAACAGCAGTGCATTTATCGCAAGACGGGCGCACCTGGAGTCCTTGTCTATCTCATGCAATAGCACGTGTAGCAAAATGTCGCTTTGATGCTGTAGAGAAAATCTCTTATCAACGTTGGGAGTTACTTGTGAATAATCTAAAAAAAATCGCCGTTGCCGCCGCAGTCCTGTGCTCCGCCCTCGGCGCACATGCCCAGGAAATCAATCCCTCCTGGTATATTCAACCTAGCATCAACGCACTCAAGCCAGATTCCGACTTTGCCACGGATAAAACCGGCTATGGCGCAGGCTTGCGTTTCGGTAAGCCTGTTTCCCCGGACTGGGATATCCAGCTGGGCACCACGTACGCCCGCTCCAAGGATGGCGGTCAGCGCTACCAGCAAAATACGCTGGGCGTAGACGGCCTGTACATGTTCTCGCGTAAAGCCTTCCGCCCCTTCCTGCTGGTGGGTGCCGGCATGCAGCGCGACAAGGACACCAGCTTCGCCTTTGGCGAGCGCAGCAAGAGCTCGCCATACGCCAGCGTGGGCCTGGGCTTCCAGTCCACGATCAATGATCAATTGTCGTTCCAGGCTGACGTGCGCAATGTGCACGGTTTCCTGCGCGGCAATACCTTCGATCCGAGCAGCAAGTCCAACAACTACTATGTCACCGTGGGCCTGAACTTCGCGTTCGACAAACCGCCTGCACCGCCGCCACCACCGCCACCACCACCACCACCAGTGCGCGAGGAAGTCGTCGTGGTCGTGCCGCCACCACCACCGCCACCGCCACCACGCTTTGAAAAAGTGACGATGTCGTCAACCGAGCTGTTTGCCTTCGACAGCGCCAAGCTGGGCTCGACACAGACCAAGCTCGACGAGATCGCCCGTGTGCTGAACGCTGCGCCGGACGTCAACAATGTCGTCATCAGTGGTTATGCCGACCGCATCGGTGCGCCCAAGTACAATCTGAAACTGTCGCAGCAGCGCGCTGATGCAGTCAAGGAATACCTGGTCGGCCACGGTGTCGCCGCCAACCGCCTGACGGCCGAAGGCAAGGGCTCCACCAATCCTGTCGTCACCTGCAATAACAAGAAACGTGCCGACCTGATCAAGTGCCTGGAACCAAACCGCCGCGTTGAAGTGGAACAGATCACCATCGAACGCCGTGTACAATAAGTAATACCAGTGGTACGCCACTAGTTAAAAAAGGGGCTGCGGCCCCTTTTTTTCATTGAAAGCCACCATGAATTTCTCTACCCGCTATCCCAGACTGGCCGGCCTGGCGTCGTTCAGCAAGCAGATGCGCAGTGTCATCGTGTGTTCCGTCACCGAATGGCTGGAACACCGCGCCTCAAGCAAGGGCGCCGCCCTCGCCTACTACACCCTGTTTTCCATCGCCCCCATCCTCGTGCTGGTGATCGCCATCGCCGGCTTTTTCTATGGCCCGGCCGCCGCGCGCGGCGAACTGATGGGGCAACTGCAAGGTTTGCTGGGCACGCAAGGCGCCGAAGCCATCCAGCTGGTGCTGGCCGGCGCGAAGAACCATGAACAGGGCCGCATCGCCACCCTCATCGCCAGCGCCCTGCTGCTGTTTGGCGCCACCAGCGTGTTTGCCGAACTGAAAGCCAGTCTCGATGAAATCTGGCAAGTGCCAGCCCTGAAGGAAGCGGGCGCCTGGGACATGCTGCGCACGCGTTTGCTGTCTTTTGGCCTGGTGCTGGTGCTGGCCTTCCTGCTCATGGTGTCGCTGGTGGTCAATGCAGCCATGGCCATACTCGCCAACTTCTGGGAAGGCGTGTGGAAGGACACGGCCGTGCTGTTTACCATTTTGTCGAACCTGATCGGCTTTGCCGTCATCGCCAGCCTGTTTGCCGTCATCTATAAAATGCTGCCGCGCGTGCACCTGTCCTGGCGCGACGTGCTGATCGGCGCCGTGGGCACGGCCTTCATGTTTTCACTGGGGAAATATGCGATTGGCGTGTATATCGGCAATAGCGGCGTGGCCAGCAGCTATGGCGCGGCCGGTTCGCTGGTGGCCCTGCTGCTGTGGGTGTATTACTCGGCGCAAATTTTCTTCCTGGGTGCCGAGTTCACGCGCCAGTTCGCCCTGCAACTGGGTAGCATGAAGGATATGCCGAAGACGGAAGACGGCGATGTGCAAGTCAAGATATTGAAGCGCCACCAGTCGTAAGCAGCTAGTGTAGTGCTTCGTTATTCTTTGAACTAAGCCTCCGATTGGCACGGATCACTTTTTGCAGGATGTCGTTAGCCTTGGCGGTCCATACAAACGGCTTCGGATTCTGATTATGGGCCGCAATATATTCATGGATTGCGACGGTCAGTTCATGGACGCTACGAAAGACTCCGCGCTGGAGTCGATCCGTTGTCAAACTGCGGAAGAAGCGCTCGACCATGTTGAGCCAGGAGGCGGACGTCGGCGTG
>NZ_PEBS01000047.1 GCF_002869965.1 Janthinobacterium sp. ROICE36 | reverse complement strand
CGCAAAACTTCTGCGTTATTCGCTCCTGCCTCGACACGCTACGGAAACAAGGCCATGGCATGCTCGCCGTCTTGCAACGCGCCTTCGCTGGAAACCCGATTCAGCCAGCCCCCGGCTGAACAGTTACGAATCAGAAAACAGTGCAAACAATGCAATTCTTCCCCCTCGCACGGCAAGGGAAGCCTCATCTTAGTGCGCACATGGGACGCAAGAAATAGGAGGATGGCAAGAGCGCATGTAGGATGAGTCCCGCCCGTGGTGGCATAATTACTTTCAGTTTTCCACCAAAAGTACCAAATACTCAGCAGTTAGCGGGTAGAGCAAAAATCGCCGCGTCCGCCGTCACATACACGCGCTCGCCAGCTACGGGCCGCACCGCATGGCCGCCCGTAAAGGCGCCAAACGCGGGCAGGATGGCGCGCTGCCGGCCCAGCAGGAAACATGGCAGGCGCAAGCCGTTCCCGTCCGCGCGCAAGTGAAACACGGGATGCACGTGGCCGGCCAGCACATAGCCGGGCGCGACGGTATCCGGGTGATGACAGAATGAGAGATGGCCCACCTGGTGCGGTTCATCCACCATGCGTATCCCAAGCATGGCGGCCGGATCGCCCGCATGCGCATCGTGGTTGCCGCGCACCACCGTCAGGCGCACATCCGCGTGGCGTGCGCGCCAGGCCAGCATGGTCGCCACGGTGGCGTCCGCATGCGCGGCGCGCGCGTGCAGAAAGTCGCCGAGAAAGACGATTTCCTTGCAAACACGGCTGGCCAGCAAGGCGTCCAGCGCCAGCAAGTTTTGCGTGGTGGTGCCGCGCGGCACGGGCACGCCCAGCGCGCGAAACGCGGCCGCCTTGCCAAAATGAATGTCGGCGATAATCAGCATCTTGCGCGCCGGCCAATACACGGCCTTGTGCGCCAGCAGCCAAACGCTCTCGCCGGCCAGTTCCACCACACAATGCGCTGAGCGCTGGCTATTCATGCGGCTGCCTTTTCCAGCGCACTCACCAGGCGCGCCACCCGGTCCGACAGTTTTTCCGTCGTCAGCTGCTCGCGGAAACGCTCGACCATCAGGCCGAAGGCAAACGGCGAGGCCCGCTCCAAAGGCTGCAGGCTGATGCGCCGGCCGTGCAGCTCGCGCAAGGTGGCGCGCAAGCGCGTCAGTTCCAGTTCCTGTTCCAGCACTTCGCGCTGCGCCTGCGTGAGCAGCAAATTGGCCGCGTCGTGCTTGCGGAACACTTCAAAGAACAGCGAGGACGACGCTTGCAGCTGGCGCGCGCTTTTCGGCTGGCCCGGATAGCCCTGGAACACGAGCCCGGCGATACGGGCGATTTCGCGGAAGCGCCGCTGCGACAATTCCGTCGCGTTCAGGCTGGCCAGCACGTCGTCGAGCAAGTTGTCCGTGCTGAACAGGGCAATATCGGCGCCGCTGGCGGCCGTCAACAGCGGCGCAAATGCGATATCGCCCCCGCCCAGCAATTCAAAGCCGTAATCGTTGACGGCGATCGACAAGGTTGCCGGTTGCACGCGCGCGATGCGGTAGGCCAGCAGGGAAGCGAGCCCCAGGTGCACCGAACGGCCCGCAAACGGATACACGAACAGGTGCTGACCTTCGCGGCTGGACAAGGTTTCCACCAGCAGACTGGCGCGCGTGGGCAGACTGGACCATGTCTGCTGGATGGCCAGCAGCGGCGCCAGCGCGCGCATTTCCGGCCCGCTGGCCCGGCCCTCCTTTGCCAGCTGCAACTGGTCCAGCACGGCATGCGCCAATTCCGACGACAGCGGCATCTTGCCGCCCTGCCAGCGCGGCACGGCGCCCCGGCTGCCCGTGGCGCGCCGCACGTAGGCCGTCATCTCGTGCACGCGCACGAATTCCAGGATGCGTCCGCCAAACAAAAAATGGTCGCCCTGCTTCAGGCGCGCAATGAACGATTCCTCGATGCTGCCGATCCGCCCCCCGCCCAGGAATTTGACCTGGATCGCCGCTTCCGACACGATGGTGCCGATGCTCATGCGGTGGCGCCGCGCCAGGGCCTGGTCCGGCACGCGGTACACACCGTCATCATCGGGCAACACTCTCCGGTACTCCGGATACACGGTCAGGCTTTGTCCGCCGCGGGCAACGAAATCGAGCGCCCATTGCCACTCGTCCGGCGTCAGGTGGCGGTAGGACCAGGCGCCGCGCACTTCTTCGTACAGCGGCGCCGACTCGAAGCCGCCGCCCAGGGCGATCGTCACCAGGTGCTGCACCAGCACATCAAGCGGCTTGTCCGGCACGGGGCGCGCTTCCAGGTGGCCTTGCGCCAAGGCAGCGCGGGCAGCGGCCGCTTCCAGCAGTTCCAGGCTGTTGGTGGGCACCAGGGTGATGCGCGAAATGCGTCCCGGCGCGTGGCCGCTGCGCCCGGCCCGCTGCACCAGCCGGGCGATGCCCTTCGCGCTGCCCACCTGCAGCACCCGCTCGACGGGCAGGAAATCGACGCCCAAGTCCAGGCTGGAGGTGCACACGACGGCTTTCAGTTGCCCCGTTTTCAAATGCTGCTCGACCCACTCGCGCACTTCGCGGTCCAGCGAACCGTGGTGCAGGGCAATCAATCCCGCCCAGTCCGGCCGCGCATCGAGCAGGTGCTGATACCACAGCTCGGCCTGCGAACGCGTATTTGTAAACACCAGGGTGGTGGCGCTGCCCTCGATCTGGGCAATCAAAGGCTGCAGCATCTGGATGCCCAGATGCCCGCCCCAGGGAAAGCGCGTGGGGTTGACGGGAATCAGGCTGTCGACGAGGATGCGCTTCTTCACCTTGCCTTCGACCAGCACGCCGTCGCTGCCTTCGCCCAGCAAGACGTCCTGCGCCTGCTGCAAGTTGCCCAGGGTGGCCGACAAGCCCCACGTCATCACTTCTCCACTCCAGCGGCGCAAGCGGGCCAGCGCCAGTTGCACCTGCACGCCGCGCTTGCTGCCCATCAATTCATGCCACTCGTCGACGATCACCGTTTCGAGCAGGCTGAAGCGTTCCTGCGCGTCCATCTGGCTGAGCATCAGGGACAGGCTTTCCGGCGTCGTGACGAGCACCTCGGGCCAGGCTTTCGCCTGCCGCGCCCGCTGCGCGGCGCTCGTGTCTCCCGTGCGCGCCTCGATGCGCCAGCCAGGCGCGAGCTCCGTGCCAGACGCCTGCAATGCGCGCACGGTGTCAGCCGCCAACGCTCGCATGGGCGTGATCCACAGCACGCGCAAACCCTGCCTTTTACTCTTGCGCGCCAGCCGCTCGGCACGCAGCAAGGCGCCGAACCAGACGGCGTAGGTCTTGCCGGACCCAGTGCTGGCATGCAGCAGGCCGGAGCGACCCTGTGCGGCGGTGCGCCAGACGGCGCGCTGGAAGGGAAAGATCGTCCAGCCGCGCCCGGCAAACCAGGCATCGATGCGCTGCGCCAGCGTGCTTTTGCTCATCGCTTGCTCATGAGCCGGTCGCCAGCATGGCCTTCAGGGTGGCCAGGGTGTCCGCGTCGGCGACGGCCTTGTCTTCGCGCCGGCGCAGGATGCGCGGAAAGCGCACGGCGATGCCCGCCTTGTGGCGGCTGGAGGCGGCGATGCCTTCGAAGCCGATCTCGAACACCATGGTCGGATGGACGCTGCGCACGGGGCCGAATTTTTCGATGGTGGTCTTGCGAATGGCCGCGTCGACTTGGCCAATTTCCGCATCCGTCAGGCCCGAATACGCCTTGGCGAAGGGCACCAGCTTGCGTTCTTCACCATGCCCGCCCTCCCAGTCACTATCCCACACGGCGAACGTGTAGTCCGTGTACAGCGACGCGCGCCGGCCATGGCCCGCCTGGGCGTAGATCAACACGGCATCGATGGCATACGGGGCTATCTTCCATTTCCACCAGGTACCCACGTCTTTTGTGCGGCCCACGCCATATGCGGCAGACTTGGCCTTGAGCATCAGGCCTTCCACGCCGCGCGCCCGCGATTCGCTGCGGATGGCCGCCAGCGCGTCCCAGCTTGCCGCCGCGATGCGCGGCGACAGACGCAGCGCGGGAGTAGCCACGCCGGCCACCACGGTTTCCAGCATTGCGCGGCGCTCGACTTGGGGCAGCTGGCGGACATCCACGCCATCCATTTCCAGCACATCGTAGGCCACGAGCACGGCCGGCAATTCGGCCAGCAGCTTGAGCGTCACCGTCTTGCGGCCCATGCGTTGTTGCAAATCAGCAAATGGCGCCGGCACCTCGCCCGGCTGCCAGACGAGAATTTCGCCATCGAGCACGGTGCCCTCGGGCAAGGCCAGCTGTGCCAATTCGGGGAACCGCTCCGTGATCAATTCCTCGCCACGCGACCACAACCAGTTGACGCCATCGCGGCGCAGCAGCTGGGCACGCATGCCGTCGTATTTCCATTCGACCAGCCAGTCGGCGAGGTCGCCCAGTGTCTCCGGCGGCGCCTGCAAGGGGTGCGCCAGGAAGAAGGGGTAAGGCTGGCCGCCGCGCAGCGCATGGTCGTCATCCGACTGCGCGCCAGTCAGCTTGAGAAAACCCGCGCCCGTGGGGCTGACCTTGCCATCGGTCCAGCCCATCAGGCGCTGCGCGATCAGCTTGCTGTCCACGGCGGCGATGCTGGCGAGCGCGCGCGTCACCAGCAGTTTGGACACGCCCACGCGAAAGCCGCCGCCGATCAGTTTGATCAACAGGAAGCGTTCGCGCGTTTCCAGCTCGTCCCAGTACGCCAGCAGCGCGCTGCGGATGGTCTCGGGCGCCGCGCCGCGCAAGGGTGCGATGCGCTGCTCGACCCATTCGGCCAGGCCGATGTCGCTGCGCCTGGCGGGCGCGGGCAGGATCAGGGCCATGGTTTCGGCCAGGTCGCCCACGGCGTGGTAAGCCTCGTCGAACAGCCAGGCATCGAGACCAGCGCGTTCGGTCGCGTATGCGCGCAGCAACTTGGTGGGCACGGCCTGGCGCGGCTTGCCGCCGGCCAGGAAATACACGGCCCAGGCCGCGTTCTCGGGTGACGCGTCCCGAAAATAGGCTTGCAGCGCCGCCAGCTTGCGGCTGGTGGACGTGGTTTCATCGAGTTCCGCGTACAGCCGGGCAAATTCACGCATGGCTGACGTCCTGCGCCGCCGTGGAAGCCCCAGGCGCACTGTCATCGGCGTCGTCATCGCCATACTCCGTCTCGAAGCCGCCCGCCTGCCAGCCATTCTGCTGCAGCCAGCGCACCATCACGGGTATCGAGCCGTGCGTGACGATGATACGTTCGGCCTGCGTGGCCTGGATGGCTTGCATCAGACCCGGCCAGTCGGCATGGTCGGACAGCACGAAACCCCGGTCCACGCCGCGCCGCCGACGCGCGCCGCGCAGCAGCATCCAGCCGCTGGCGAACGCATCGCTGTAGTCGCCGAAGCGCTTCATCCACGGCGAACCGGCGGCCGACGGCGGCGCGATCACCATCGCCGTCTTCAGGGCCGCCTTGTCGTTGGCCTCGCCCACCATCACGGTGGCCGGCAAGGCCACGCCGGACTCGCGGTAGACCTGCGTCAAGGCCTGCGCCGCGCCATGGCAGATAATGGGACCGATGGTGGCGTCCAGACCCGCCAGGATGCGCTGCGCCTTGCCAAAGGCATAGCAAAACAGCACGCTGGTGCGCCCCTCAGCCGCATTCCTGCGCCACCACTGATTAATGTCGTCATGGATTTCCTGCGGCGCCTGCCAGCGGTAGATGGGCAGGCCGAATGTCGATTCCGTGATAAACGTGTTGCAGCGCACGGGCTCGAACGGTGCGCAGCTAGGGTCGGGCTGCAGCTTGTAGTCGCCGGACGCCACCCACACTTCACCGCCGTGCTGCATGCGCACCTGGGCAGAACCGAGCACGTGGCCGGCCGGATGCAGCGACACCTGCACGCCATGGTGTTCGATGGTCTCGCCATACGCGAGACCCTGGATGGAAACGCCACCCAGGCGCGCCTGCAGCACCTTGACGCCGTCGCTGGCGCACAGGTAATGCCGGTGGCCCACGCGCGCATGGTCGGCATGCGCATGCGTGATGATGGCGCGCTCGACAGGGCGCCACGGGTCGATGTAGAACTGCCCCGGCACGCAATACAAGCCTTCCTTGCGCACCACTACCATGTCCGCCATGTCCAGCTCCTGACGTTAAAAAAACCGCGGTGGAATGGGCTGATTCTAGCGCTCTTGCGCGCGATCACTGTTCGACAGCGCACAATGGATTCAAGCCGGTGCGACAAACTCGGCCATGAAGGTGCGCGTGGTGTTTTCCGGAAACGCAATCGTGACCTGGTCGCCCGCCACCAACAGCACGGTGCCGACCTGGTAACGGGGCACGCGCACGCGGCTGCCCACGGCGAGCAGGGGCGACGACGGCTGCGCCTGAGCAAGCGCTGGCGGCAACTCGTCCAGGGTGATGGGCGCGGCCAGCGCGGGTGGCGACTGGCAATTATCACAGGTGCAACAGCGCTTGAAATCGCCCGCATCGCCAAAATACTCGAGCAGCAATTTCCAGCGGCAAAAGCCGCTTTGTGCATACGCCACCATCTGCTCAAGCGCCTGCCTGTCGCGCTCCTGCTTGTCGACATAGATGTGCGCCAGTTGCGCGTATGACAGCGACTTGGCCGTGGGCGCTTTCAAGCTGTAGCCCAGCTTGCGGTCCTGGCGCAGCAACTTGCCGTCTTTCAACAGTTTCAGGCAGACCTTCAAGTGGCCAGCTGAAAACTCCGGCAAGCCCGATGCCAGCGCAGCGAAAGCGAAGGTGGCCGGCAGCTCTTGCGCTGCCGCAACGATGGCGGCCAGTTCGCCTTCCGTGGGATAGTGCTTGGCCAGGAAGAATTGCTGCACCCGCTTGTCTTGCTGAAAATACAGCAAGGTGCAGTCGGCGGGCAAGCCATCGCGCCCCGCCCGTCCCGATTCCTGGTAGTACGCTTCCAGGTTGGCCGGCACCTGCAAATGGATCACGAAGCGCGTGTCGGGCTTGTCGATGCCCATGCCGAAGGCATTTGTGGCCACCATGATGCGGCGTGCGCCGCCCATGAACAAGTCCTGGTGGAGCTGGCGCTCGCGCGCCGCCAGCTTGCCGTGGTAGCACGTGACGCTCTCGCCCGCTTCTTCCAGCCGCGCCGTCAGATCCTCGACGGCCTTGACGGTGGCCGCATACACGATGCCCACGCCGGCCGTCTCGCGTAACAGACGCAAGACGGCATCCTGTTTTTCCCCGGCATTCGTGACCTGCATCACGCGGTAGCGCAAATTGGCGCGGTAAATGCCCGTATTGATGACCTGCAGCTTGCGCGCTTCCAGTTGCGCGTCGATATCGGCAGTCACTTCCCCGGTAGCCGTGGCCGTCAGCGCCAGCACGGGCGGGCGCCCGAGCGCGCGCAGGGCGGCGGCAATTTCCAGGTAGGCGGGACGGAAGTCGTGGCCCCACTGGGAAATGCAATGGGCTTCATCGATGACGACCAGGCTGGGCGGCACGGCGCCCAGCAGGGACAGGAATGCGGGATTGGTCAGACGTTCCGGGGTGCAAAAGATGATGAGCCGGCCACCCTGGGCTATGCGGGCGATGGCGGCATCGTCCTCGGCGCGCGACAGGCTGCTGTTGAGCTGCACGGCCGTGATGCCCAACTGCTGCAGCTTTTCCAGCTGGTCTTTCATCAGCGAGATCAGCGGCGACACCACCAGGGTGGCGCCGGGCAACAGCGCAGCGGGCAGCTGGTAGCACAGCGATTTGCCGCTGCCGGTGGGCATGATGGCCAGCGTGTCGCGCCCGGCCAGCACGCTGTCGATCACTTCCTGCTGGCCCGCGCGCAGCCGCGCCACGCCAAATACGGCGCGCAGCAGGCGCTGGATCTTGCGCTGCCGGGCGCTGCCCGACTCTTGCGTTGCGGAAATGGTGGTCATCATCATGCTCCGGTCCCTGACATGCCGGCGCCAGCCGCCAGCTTGCTGTCACTTTACGGCCGGGCCCGGCGCACCGCCATAGGACGGCTGCTACAGTGCGCGTAGGACTTCAAGAAGCGAACAGGATGGCCCAGAAGAGCATCAGCAAACCGGCAATCGACGCGCACCACACCAGCGTGCGCACGACGGGCACGCCAAACGCGTACAGCGGCAGGTAGAGCACGCGGGCGGCCAGGTACAGGGCCGCGCCGTACAGGGTCAGCGCGCTTTCCTGCGCCGTCACGTGGGCGATCAGCACGGCGGCGGCGAACAGGGGCAGGGTTTCAAACAGGTTCGCCTGGGCCCGCTGCAAGCGGCCCGTGATCTTGCCCACGGGCGGCCCGTCGCCGTCGCGCGCGCTCACGTTATAGGCCGTGCCTGTTTCGCGCGTGCGTAACAGCGCGGGCAACAGGATTTGCACCAGCGCCAGCACCAAAGTACAGCCTAGCATGGTCAGTTCAGGAGTCATGTTTGCCTCTGCAGGGTGAGACAGGCAGGCCGTGCCGGCGCGTGCCCGTCAGGGTTGGTCGAGTGCTGCTTGCAACTCTGTCAAATCATAGGGCTTGCGCAAGACACTGGCGGAAAAGCCCAGTTCATCCATCGACTCCTTGCCATAGCCGGTGGAAAAGATGATGCGCATGTCCGGTTTCTCGCGCAGCACCATGCGTGCCAGCGCGATGCCGGACATGCCGGGCAGGCTGACATCGGTAAACAGGATATCAAAGTCTTGCTCATTGAGCAATTCCCACGCCGCCTCGCCATCGGAGACGCCGCTGACCGTGTGGCCCAGCATGCCCACCAGCTCGCACACCATCAGCTGAGAATCGAGATTATCTTCCACCACGAGAATTTTCATCGATGTCGGCATGTCACCGTGCGGTTCTGGCGCATGGCCAGTCAAGTCCAGCCCCGGCGTGCCACTTCCCAGCACGCTGGCCGCCGTGCTGCCGCTCGCCGGAGTGCCGCCCACCGGCGCGCCGGAGCGTTCAAACTGGCGCGCACGCATCTGCTGCTGGCGGTTGGCCAGCACATGGCGCAGCTTGCGCGCCAGCTCTTCGCGCCGGTACGGCTTGCTGAGCAATTCCACCCCCGCGTCGAGACGCCCTTCGTGCACGATGACATCTTGCGCGTAGCCCGAAGTAAACAAGACGGCGATATCGGGCTGGCGTTCGCGCGCCTGGCGCGCCATCTCCGTGCTGCTGACGGGGCCCGGCATGATGACGTCCGTAAACAGCAAGTCGATCTGCGCGCCACTGTGCAGCACGGCCAGCGCGCTTTCGCCATCTTCAGCCTTGAGCACCGTATAGCCGAGCGCCCCCAGCATATCGACCACGGTGGTGCGCACGCCCACGTCGTCTTCCACCACCAGCACCGTTTCCGTGCCGCCCGTGACGACGCCGCTCAATTCCAGTTCCTCGTCCGCTTCAGCCATCAGGGAACGGGGCAAATAGATTTTAACTCCCGTGCCCACGCCAGGTTCACTGTAAATGCGAATATGGCCGCGGCTTTGCGTGACGAAACCATACGCCATCGACAGGCCCAGACCCGTGCCCGCGCCTTCCGGCTTGGTGGTAAAAAACGGCTCGAACGCGCGCTGCAGCACGGGCCCGCTCATGCCGCTGCCCGTGTCCGTCACCGACAGCATCACGTACTGGCCCGCCGGCACGTCAACGAGCTTGTGCACATACTGTTCGTCGAGCACCACATTGCCCAGCTCGATGGTCAGCTTGCCCACGCCATCCATGGCGTCGCGCGCATTGATGGCCAGGTTGAGGATGACGTTCTCGATCTGGCTACGGTCGACCAGGGTATTCCACAGCCCGCCGCCGCCCACCAGCACGATGTCGATCGCTTCGCCCAAGGCGCGCCGCAGCAGCGCGTCCATGTTGCGCACCACGCGCGCCAGATCGGCCACCACGGGTTTCAATGGTTGACGCCGCGCAAAGGCCAGCAGGTGCGACGACAGCTTGGCGCCCCGCTCGACGGCGGCAATCGCCGTGTCCAGGCGCTGGCGCATCACGCCATCCGTGCCCGTCAGGTGCTGCAGCAAATGCAAATTGCCGGAGATGATTTGCAGCACATTGTTGAAGTCGTGCGCGATGCCGCCCGTCAGTTGGCCCACGGCTTCCATCTTTTGCGCCTGGCGCAAGGCATCCTCGGCCTTGGTACGCTCATTCACCTCCTGTTCGACCCGGTGTTCTAGCGTTTCGTTCAATTCATGCAGCGCCTTTTCCACGCGGCGCCGGTCCGTGATGTCCGTCTTGACGGCGATCAGGGAACGCGTCTGTCCCTGCTCGTCCAGCAGACGGCTGACATTGCTCGACACCCACACTTGCGAGCCGTCTGGCTTCAGGTAGCGCTTTTCTAGCGAGAACGACTCGCCCGTTTCCACCAGGCGCTGGAACAGCACGCCGTTGCCAGGCACGTCCGCCGGATGCATGATGTCGTTCATGTTTAGGCTCAGTAGCTCTTCAGCCGAGCGGCCCAGCATGCGGCACAGGGCGCCGTTGACGCGCTGGAAACGGCCATCGAGGCCCAGCTCGGACAAGCCCACCGAGGCCTGGCCGAAAATGGCCGCCATGCGCTCCTGGCTGGCGGTGAGTTCATCCTCGATCTGGCGCCGCTCCGTCACGTCGAATGACACGCCCACGTAGCGGCGCTGGCCCGGCACGCAGCCGGCCACCACCTCGCCCTGGCGCGCGATCCAGCGCAACGCGCCATCGGCAGGGCGGCGGATGCGGTACTCCGCATATTCGAGGGGATTTTGCGCCAGGTCCAGCTTGCTGGGCCCAACCTTTTGCTGGTCGCGCGCATCGACCAGGCTCACCAGCAAGCGTTCCGTCACTTCCTCCTCGTCGGCAATGCCCCACAGGCGGCGGAACATGGGTGACACCAGCATCGCGCCCGTCTCGGGGAACCATTCGAAGGTGCCGATGCCGCCAGCCTGCTGGGCCAGGCGCAGCCGCTCCTCGTCTTCCATGCGCTCGGTGACATCGATGCCCTCGACCAGGATGCCCGTGACCACGCCCTCGTCATCCTTGATGGGCTGGTACACGAAGTCGATCTGGCGCTGGCACGTCTGCCCGTCTGCCGTCTGCAAATCCACCTTCACCTGGCGCCCTTCGAAGGGCTCGCCCGTGCGGTAGACCTGGTCGAGCAGTTCGATGAAGCCCTGCGCCTTGACTTCAGGCAAGGCCGATTCGACAGTCTTGCCGAGTAAATCGCGGTGGTCCACCAGGCGCAGATAATGTTCATTCGCCAGCTCAAACACGTGCTGCGGCCCGCGCAGCAGGGCCATGAAGCTGGGCGCCTGCTGGAACAGGGCGCGCAACAGCGCGCGCTCTTCGCCCAGGCGGCGGTTGGCCGCGCGTACGGCCTCGCTCTCCGCCTGCAAGGTGGTATTGAGTTCGCCCAGCTCGGCCGTGGCCAGCTTCAGCTGGCGCCCCTCTTCCATGCGCACCGTCAATTCCAGCGCCGTGCACAGCACGCCGTCCACCTGGCCATCGGCGCCATGCACGGGCGTGTAAAACAGGTCGAAACAGACATCCGCGCGCTGTCCGTCGCGCAACAGCGGCAAACAGCATTCGCGGTGCACCTGCGCCTCGCCACGCAGTCCCGCTTCGAGGATGCGCGCGTTCCAGTCCCAGATTTCGGGCCAGACGGCGGGCACCGTGCCACCCAGCGCCGCCGGATGGCGCGCCCCGGCGATCTGGATGTAATCGTCGTTATAGATCATGACGTGCTGCGGGCCCCACATCAGCACCATCGCCATCGGTGAACTGAGCACGATGTCGACGCTGGTGCGCAAATGGGCCGGCCAGCCATCGAGGGCGCCAAGGCTGGTGGCGGACCAGTCGCGCCGGCGCACCAGTTCGCCCATGCTGCCGCCGCCGGACGGCCAGGCTGGCGCGCGCATGTCGCCGCTCATGTGGCCAGTCCCGCTTGCACGCGCACCTGGCACTGGCGCGGGATGCGCACGGTCGCCAGCGTGCCCTGCGTGGACGTGGAACTGAGCTCGACCGTGCCGCCGTGGGCCTTGACGAACATGTTCACCGTGTACAGGCCCAGTCCCAGGCCCTGCCCCGTCCTGCGCTTTTCGCCCGCCTGCCGGAAAGGCTCGAACAGGGTCGGCAGCAAGGCGGCGGGGATGACGCCACGATTGGCGATGCGCATTTCAATGCTGTCGGCTTCGCGTCCGTCGAGGGCCAAATGCACCGGCATGCCCGCCTCGCCATGCGTGATGGCATTGCATAACAGATTCGAGATGACTTGCGACAGCAAGCCCGCATCGCATTGCCCGTGCAGCTCGCCGACACTGCTGAGCTCGACATGCGTGGCCTGGCCCGCCGTCTCGCATTCCTCGACGATGGCGCGCGCCAGCGCCAGGTAATCGTGCGTGCTGCTGCGCAACTCCATCGTGCCGGAACGGATGCGCGCCAGGTCCAGCAACTGGTCGACCATGCGCGCCATGCGCTTGGCGCTGCTTTCGATACGCTGCGCCGTGACGATCACCTTCGGGTGCTCGCTCATCATCGGCAACAGCATGGCGCCATTCATCACCACCGACAAGGGGGTGCGCAAATCGTGACCCAGCACGGCCGTGAACAGTTCATTGAGGCGTAGCGCATGCTTGAGTTCATCGAGCTGGGCCGACAGTTCACGCTTTTGCTGGAACAGCTGCACCAGCACCGCCACCTTGCTTTGCAAGGCTTTCACGTCGATGGGCTTGTAGAGAAAATCGACGGCGCCCGCCTCGTAGCCACGGAAGCTGTAGCTCGGTTCGCGCGACGCGGCCGTGAGGAAAATCAGGGGAATGCCGCGCGTGCGTTCGCTGCCGCGTATCAGCTCGGCCAGTTCAAAACCATCCATCTGCGGCATTTGCACGTCGATCAGGGCCAGTGCGACCTCATGCGTCAACAGCAATTCCAGCGCTTGCGCGCCCGAGCTTGCTTTCAGGATGACAATACCGGGCCGTGCCAGCACGGCTTCGGCGGCGACCAGGTTTTGCGCGATGTCGTCAACGACGAGGATATGGATAGGTGCGGTCACGGATTCATCTTCAGGCATCGCAACGGCAAGATGCCATCGTGTGTCGATATGGTCATAAACATTGTTTCAATTCTCACATATATTACACGCACTGCCCCACTCCCATTCACTTGTGTTCGCCATCGCCCAGCAAGGCCAGGCTGGCGGCCATCTGCAACAAATCAAGCACGCGGTCGGCGCCGGCCAGCTTGAGCGCGGCGGACGGCATGATGCCACAATTGGCCCCCGCTGGCTCCTGCACCCAGGCGCTGCCGCCCAGCTGCCGCACGCGCGCCAGTCCCGCCGCGCCGTCGGCCGAGGCACCCGTCAGGATGATGGCCAGCATGGCGCGCCGGTAGGCATACGCTGCCGTTTCCAGCAAGACATCGATCGACGGGCGCGAAAAATACACGGGCGCTTCCTGCGACAGGGAAAAACAGCCATCGGGCTCGATCTGCAGGTGGTAATCGGGCGGGGCGAAATACACGACGCCCGCCTCCAGCGGTTCCTTGTCCTGCGCTTCGCGCAAGGGCAGCGCGCAGTGCGCCGCATACAGCTGCGGCAACTGGCTGGAGCGGCCCGGCGCCAAATGCAGCACCACCACCACGGTGGCGCGGCAGGTGGCCGGCAAGGCGCGCAGCACGATGCCCAGCGCCTGCACGCCGCCGGCCGAGGCGCCGATGGCGATCAGGCGCAGGCCGGCGGGCGGTGGCGCCACGTCGCAGGTCGGCAACATATCAGGCCCGCTGGAAGATGCGTACAGCCGGGCTCAGCTCGTTGAAGCTGGCTGCATGGCGGCTGAAATGCAAGCTTTCCTTCATGCCCAGGCCCAGGAAGCCCCGGTTCACCAGCGCTTCGTGGAACATGCCCAGGCTGCGGTCTTGCAAGTCTTTATTGAAGTAAATCATGACGTTACGGCAGGAAACCATGTGCACCTCCGAAAACACGCTGTCCGTCGCCAGGCTATGGTCGGCAAAGACGAACTGGCGCCGCAGGCGCCGGTCAAAGATGGCGCCCTTGTAGGCGGCCGTGTAATAGTCGGACAAGGAGCGCTTGCCGCCCGCCAGCTGGTAATTCTCGCTGAACTGGGCGATGCGCTCGACCGGATAGATGCCCGCTTCGGCAGCGGCCAGCGCCTCGACATTGATATCGGTCGCATAAATCATGCTGCGTTCGAGCAAGCCTTCCTCTTCCAGCAAGATGGCCAGCGACCACACCTCTTCGCCACTGCTGCAGCCGGCCACCCAGATCTTGATGGAGGGATAGGTATGCAGGACGGGCACGACTTTTTCGCGCAAGGCGCGGAAATACGCTGGATCGCGGAACATCTCGCTCACTTGCACCGTGAAAAACTGCAACATCTGCGCGAACATGGCCGGCTCGTGCAAGATGCGGTCCTGCAACTGCGACAGCCTGGCGCAGCCGAAGCGCTCCATGGCCTGGCGCATGCGCCGGCGCAACGACGCCACCGAATAATCGCGGAAATCATGCTGATATCTCAACAAGATTCCTTCAAGCAATAACTTCAATTCGATATCGAAAATATCATCATCTAGCAATTTGACATCCACCCTTCTATCCATGCAGCATCTCCCGGTCCCGCACCGCTTACGCGTGCTTGGGGCCAGCGGGAATGCTAGCAGATCGTCGGGGATTTTCGCGCAGCTAAAGCGTCTCTTAGGTACGCTGGCGTACGCTCGCCCCACTTTTTTCAGGCATCCACGCCCTTCATGCCCTCCGCCGTATAGCGCGCGCCCGACGCCATGCCCAAGGGAAAGGCGGCGCTCATCGCCGCCAGTTCCGCCGCGTCCAGCTGCACGGCCAACGCGCCGAGGTTGTCGTGCAGGTAGGCGATGCGCTTGGTGCCGGGAATGGGGATGATATCGTCGCCCTGGGCCAGCAGCCAGGCCAGCGCCAGCTGGGCCGGCGTGCAGCCTTTTGCGCGCGCCAGTTGCTGGACTTGCGCGACGATGGCCTGGTTGCGCGCCAGGTTATCGGCCGCGAAACGGGGGTTGAACTGGCGAAAATCCCCGGCGTCGAGGCTGGCAGCGCCGGCAATGGCGCCCGTCAGGAAACCGCGCCCCAGCGGGCTGTAGGCAAAGAAACTGGCGCCCACTTCGCGGCAGGCGGCCAGCACGCCCTGCTCCGGCTCGCGCGTCCACAGCGAGTATTCGCTCTGCACGGCGGCCACGGGACACAGCGCCGCCGCGCGCCGCAAGGTGGCGGCGCTCACTTCGCACAGTCCCACAGCGCGAATCTTGCCTTCTTGCAGCAATTGCGCCAGCGCCCCCATCGACTCTTCCAGCGGGGTCTCCAGGTTCAGGCGGTGCAGGTAAAACAGGTCGATGGCCTCCACGCCCAGGCGCGCCAGCGACGCATCGCATGCCTGGCGGATATAGGCGGGGGAGTTATCGACGCGGCGCGCATAGCTGCCGGCCTCGCGCGCCAGGCCGCACTTGGTGGCGACCAGCGCTTGTCCGCGATGGCCGGCCAGGAAGTGCCCCAGCAATTGCTCGTTATGGCCGAAACCGTAGGCGTCGGCCGTGTCGAACAGGGTCACGCCCACCGCCAGGGCCGCTTCCAGCGTGGCCAGCGACTGCGCCTCGTCCGTGGCGCCATAAAATTCCGACATACCCATGCAGCCCAGGCCCAGTGCCGAACTGTTCAAGCCGCTATGGCCGATGCGTCGCTGTTGCAGTTGCATATTAATCTCCCTCATGTCAATACGGCCAGTCTGCGCCGCGTCAGCGGGCAAGGGAATGCGCAATTTCGTGATACCTTTCTGGTATGAGAACCCTCGATACCCATGCCCTGAGCCTGTTTTGCGCCGTCGCCCGCTGCCTGAACTTCCGCCAGGCAGCGGAACAGCTGCACATGACCCAGCCGCCCCTGTCGCGCGCCATCCGGCTGCTGGAAGACGGGCTGGGCACGCGATTGTTCGAACGCGACACGCAAGGCGTGGCCTTGACGCAGGCGGGCCGTACCCTGCTGCCGCAGGCGCTGCACATCCTCGACTTGCTGGATATGGCGCAAGCGTCGCTGCGGCAAGACAGCGCGCCCGTGCGCTTGCGCCTGGGTCTGACCAGTTCGGTGGAAGCAGGCCTGTTCCGGCCCCTGCTGGCGGCCTTGGACAAGCAATTGGGCACCCTGCGATTGGAACTGACGGCGGCACCCTCGCCGCGCCTGGTGGCTGCCGTGCGCAAGGGCCAGCTCGATGCGGCCCTGCTCGCCCTGCCCAGCGCCACCTTCGAGCTGGCCGTGCAGCCACTGGCGCGCCAGCCCATGATGCTGGCCCTGCCGGCCGGCCACCGCCTGGCAAAGAAGCGCAAGCTCAGCCTGGACGACATCGCGGCAGAATCGATTTACTGGTTCGAACGGGCGCGCCAGCCCGCCTTTTTCGACCATTGCCAGCAGGTATTTCGCCGCCATGGCTTTGCGCCCATTTTTTTGCGCGAGGCACCCGACCACCATGTGCTGCTCAGCGATGTGGCGGCCGGCAAGGGCATGGCCCTGCTGGCCGACTCGTTCCGCGCGCTGCGCCTCGCTGGCGTGGTCTACCGGCCACTGTTGCAGGGAGAGGAACTGGCGGCCGGCATCGGCCTGGCCTGGAGGGAAGCGCACGGCCATGCGGCCCTGCCCCTGCTGCGCCAGTTGGCGGCAGAGCAATTGAAAAACTGACGCCGCACGCGGGCGCGCCAGACGCGCTACCATGGCGCCTTCCCCATTTCAACCACCACCACGACCATGACGTTTACCATCAGCGACGCCGCCTACCCCACCGATACCCCGCAAGCCAAGCAAGCCATGTATGCGGACCTGCGTTCGCAGCTGCAAGGCTTGCTGTCGGGCGAAACCGATTTCATCGCCAATACGGCCAACTTCAGTTCGCTGGTCTTCAACACCATGCCGGGCTTGAATTGGGCCGGCTTTTATTTCCTGAAAGGCGAGGAACTGGTGCTGGGGCCGTTCCAGGGCAAGCCGGCCTGCATCCGCATCAAGAAGGGCCGCGGCGTGTGCGGCACCACCGTGGTTGAAGGCAAGTCCATCGTCGTGCAGGATGTGCACGCGTTTCCTGGCCACATCGCCTGCGACGTCAATTCGCGCTCGGAACTGGTGGTGCCCGTCTTTGCGAACGGCCAGATCATCGGCGTGTTCGACCTCGACAGTCCCATGGTCGGCCGCTTCGACGAGGTCGACGCGAAAGGCGTCGAATCGCTGGTGCGCGTGCTGGAAGCGGCCATCGTCGCAGAGTAAGTATTCAGTTGCCGGACTTGACGGCGATGAATTCGCCCTTGCCGACAGTCGCCAGACACGTCGTGTAGCGGCTGTCGGCGCGGATGGCCTCGATAAAACCGGCCATGTCCGCATAGTGCGAACTGGCATTGTCGACCACCAGCATGCCACCGGCCGCCAGCGCGCGGTCCAGCTGCGGCCACCATGCTGCGTACTGCAGGCGCGCGGAATCGAGGAAGATGAAATCGTAGGCGCCGTCCGCCGCATCGCGCAGCACGTCGCCCGCGTCCGCCAGCAACTGGCCAATCACGCCCTGCAATTGCGCGCGCGCAAAGTTGGCATGCGCCATGTCGAACTTGTCCTGCGCTTTTTCTACCGTCACCACGCTGCCGCCCAGCGAACGCGCCGCGCGCGCCAGCCACAGGGTGGAATAGCCGTTCGAGGTACCGATTTCCAGCACCCGGCGCGCACCGCGCGCGTGCACCAGCACGGCCAGCAACTCACCCGTGTCGCGCGTGATGTTGAGCATGCGGCTGGCGCGCTCCGTATGCGCCGCATCGTTGCTGCTACCGAATGCTTCGAGTTCGCTGAATAGAGTGTCGAGGGTATCGATGCTTGGCATGGCGGCTCCTTGTGCAAAGCATCAGCATAGCAAAAAAACTAGGCGCTGGCGCGGCGGCGCAGGGGGCGCTTCAGGGTTTGCACCATCACCACGCCCAGCAGAGTCACGCCACCGCCGATCACATCGTAGCTGTGCAAGGTTTCCCCCAGGAACAGCATGGCGATGATCACCGTGAACACGGGCAGCAAATTCATCAAGGTCGTCGCGCGGCTGGGGCCCAGCTTGGCCAGGCCGTGCATCCACAAGAATGGCGCGATGATGGAAGCGGGGATGCCCGCAAACAGCACCAGCGGCAAGCCGGCACTGGTGACAGGCGGCGCGGACTGGCTCAGGTAATACACGCACAGCACGGGCACGGCGCACCAGACCTGGATCAGCAAGGAATGCCAGTTATTCAGGGGAATCTTCCAGCGCTTGAGCAGCACGCCATAGCCCGCATATGACAGGCAAGCCAGCAGCATCAGGGCGTCGCCCATGGCAGCCCCATGGGCGATCAGGGCGGCAGGGTCGCCATGGCTGAGCAGATAGCCGAGCCCCAGCAGCGACACCAGGCCGCCAAACACGCCGCCCATGGTGGGTGCCTCTTTCAACAGCAGCACGGTCAGACCCACGGCCAGCAAGGGCATCAGGGATGCCAGGATGCCCATGTTGGTGGCCGTCGTCGTCTGCGCGGCGATGTAGGCGAGGCACTGGTACATGACCATGCCCAGCATGCCCAGCACAAATAGTTTCCCAAGATACGGTTTGACGACGGCCCGCTGCTTCCACACGGCGCGCCCAAACACGAGCGCCAGCAGCACACCGGCCAGCAGCCAGCGGTAGAACGAGATGGCGGCTGGGTCAATCACGCCCACGGCCATCTTGCTGACGATGGTATTGATGGCCCAGATCAGCACGGCGATCACGGGGAACAGATAATGCCTGGTTTGCATGCGAAGAACTCCCCTATTCAATGACGTCCATTTTCGCATGGTCCGATTCCATGGATATAATGCATACCGGACAAACGATGCGAAGAACCGGACAAAACACGAGACACGATGGCCAGCAACCAGCATTTCCCCGCCGTTTCCGACGCCCTGCCCTACCCCGTGTACTTTCGCCTCGACGATTACCACGCGCACCAGCAATTCGATTATCAGAGCCATCCGTGGGGCCAGCTCACGTATTGCTCCACGGGCGTGATGGAAATCATGGTGGCGGGCCAGCGCTACCTGTCGCCGCCCCAGTATGCCGTGTGGATACCGCCCGAGACTTTGCATGACGGCTATATCCGCCAGGATGTCATATTTCACTCGGCCTATATCGATGCCAGCCTGTGCGCGCAGCTGCCCGTGCAGCCGTGCGCGCTGGTCCTGAGCCCCCTGCTGAAAGCCATTCTCGGCGACTTTGCCACACGGGGCGTCACCACGCCCGCCACGCGAGCCGACCAGCGCCTGGCGCAAGTGCTGGTCGACCAGCTGCAGCTGGCGCCGTGCAGCCGCAACTATCTGCCCGGCAGCGACGAGCCCGTCATCGCGGCCCTGCTCGCTGCCCTGCAGGCGCACCCCGGCAGTAAGCACTCGCTGGCCGAGTGGGCCGCGCAATTGCATGTCACGGAGCGCACGCTGGCGCGCCGCTGTCAGCGCGAACTGGGCATGCCGTTCGGCGAATGGCGCCAGCGCCAGCGCTTCCTGGCCGCCCTGCCCTTGCTGGAAAAGGGAGAAACCGTGCAGGCGATCGCGCTGGAACTGGGCTATGGCACGGCCTCTGCCTTCATCGCCATGTTTCGCCGCCAGAGCGGCGGCACGCCGGACCAGTTCCGCCGCGGCCTGCGCTGACAACGCGGACCGGCGCTGTCCGCTTTGTCATATAGAGATGCTAAAATTCATACATCTTTCCAGAGAGCAAAAGGACGCGCATGAATCCCAGCACCGAGACGGCCACCGATACCCAAGGCAGCGAGGACATGCCCCAGGCATCAGCAACGGCCGTGACGGCGCCCCTCAAGCTCGACAAAGAGGAAATACCCAGCGTGCTGGGCAAACTGCGCACCCTGGTGCAGGACAAGACGCGTTTCGCGCCGCAGGACATCACGCCGCTGGGCGAGGAAGACGTCTTGCAGGATTTTTCCTTGCAAGCCAATTACGCGCTCGATGCACGCTTCGAGCAGCGCGTCATCAATGGCTACTTCGCGCCCTCGGGCAATGACTGCCACTGTGGCTCCCACGAGGTGGGAGCGCTTGCTCACGCGCAGGAGAAGGAACGCCTGCGCTGCGCGGCAGGCAAGCTCGACAATGCCTTGCGCCAGCCGGGCCACGCCTACAACGGCGTCGAAGCGGGCGTCTACCTGCCGCACGCCGTCAAGTACTGGCACCTCGATACCTGCAGCGCCTGTACCGGCAAAGGCCGCATCGGCTGCCACACCTGCCACGGGTCGACCACTGAAACCTGCTGGAACTGCCATGGCGGGCGCACCGTCAGCTGCGACGCCTATGGCTGCTACGGCAGCGGCAAAGTGTCGTGCTCGTATTGCAGCGGCAACGGCACGGTCGCCGAGCAAGTCACCGATTATGTGACGGTGCAAGTGCCCACTACCACCTGCAGCAACGGCAGCTCACATACCAGCTACCACAGCGAAACGCGCACGCAATACCGCACCGAGCATCGCAATTGCTACCATTGCAGCTTCGGCAAGGTCAGTTGCAACAGCTGCCACGGTTCCGGCAACATCAATTGCGGCACTTGCCGCGCCAGCGGCAGCGTCACCTGCCGTACCTGTAGCGGCGTGGGCGACTTGCGCTGCAACCCCTGCGACGGCTCCGGCAAGGTGGGCAAGGCGGCCTGGGTCGACGTGCATGTGGCGCCGGGCTACAGCGTCAGCCTGCCCAAGCAGGCGCCCGACGATGCGCGCCGCATCCGCGACAAGGAGAGCGTGCACTCACTGGCCGCGATCGCCAGCAACCTGGCCCTGGCGAAAGTGAGCATTTACAATGAAGACCAGCCGCAGGAAGTCGACGCCCTGTATGCGGCCAAACTGCGCATCGTGCGCCTGGACGCCGCGTGCAACGCAGAAAAACACCACCTGGTGGCGTATGGCACGGACTTGCGCTGGCTGACCCTCGATGACATCGTGGAAAAGCTGCTGCGCGGCGACCTCAAGGCGCTCAGCGACGCGCTGGCCGGCAGCGCCGACGACGGCCTGTTCTCGGCCCACGTGCAAGGCTTGTTGACGCCACTGCGCGACGTGGCGGCCTCGGAACTGAATGCGGACGTGATCGAATCTGTCCTCAGCGGCGAAGCGGACCACGCGCACATCGATGTCGTCTCCGCCGATTATGCGCAGAATGTGCGCACCTGCGTGCTCGGTGCCCTGCGCCAGGTCTACACGCGGCTGGCCAAGCAATTCTGGTGGAAAAGCGCGCTGGTCGCCTTGGCCGCCGCCATCGCCACTTGGTACTTCGCCGGGCGCGGGGCCGCCGCCGTGACCGGCCTGCTCGTCACAGGCATCGGCTACTGGCTGTTCAACCGCAAGGTGAAAACCGTGCTGAGCGAGGCGCTGGGCGGCGAGCAGCAGGCCGAACGGGCCATGCGCATCGCCGGCAAGGGCCGCCGCAACCAGCTGGCGCAAGTGCTGATCCTCGCGCCCGCCAGCCTGGCCGTGCTGGCCGCCAGCTATGGCTTGCCCGCGCGCGTGCGCCCGTTTTCTGCGCCGCCGCAGGCGGCCATGGCCTCGGCCCCCGTCGCGCCCCACGCGCCAGCCGCCGTGCCGCAAGATGCCAGCACGCCGAAAGCCATCAAGCTGTATGAAAATGGCGACAAGGTACAGGCGCTGGCCATGCTGGAAAGCCTGGTCGGCAAGGGCGACGCGGGCGCGTATGGCTTGTATGGCTGGATGCTACTGATGGGCGAAGGCCAGAGCGGCCCCGCCGTCGCGCCAACGGCGCAGCAGCGGCAAGCGCGCCAGGTCGCCGCCAAGCCCCTGGTCGGCAAGGGCCTGCTGAAAAATGACAGCTACGCCTTGACGGCGAAGGGCGTGATGCTGGCCGAAGGCTGGCAGGAGCCGCGCAACATGGCGCGCGGGCTCGATCTGCTGAAACAAGCCGCGAACAAGGGCAATGCGCAAGCCATGCATTTGCTGGGCCTGTACCACGTGCGCGGCTACCAGATCCCCGTCAACCACAAGGAAGCGCGCAAATGGTTCACCCAGGCCGCCGACAAGGGCAGCGCAGGCGATATCTATAACCTGGGGTTGATGGATTGGGAAGGCGCGGGCTTGAAGCGCCCGGACCGCGCCAGCGCCATGCAGCGCTGGAAGATCGCCGCCGCCATGGGCGAGGAACGCGCGATCAAGGCCGTCGCCCAGGGACAGCCTTAAGCGGCAGCCGCCAGCGCTTGCGAGCGCTATCGGATTCGGCGCAGGCTCGCCGATGCAAGACGCAGGTCGCTGTCAGGGAAAGAGCGCGACGTGGCCCTCGATGAACAGCAAGGCTGCTGTCGCCAGCGCGGGGCGCTGCGCCTCGAACACGGCCGCGTCGCGCGTTTGCAGCAAGTTGGCGGCAACGTCAGGCAGCTGCAGCTCGCCGGCGATCAGCGCCGCCACCGCCGCAATATTCGCGTACAGGGCGCTGTCAAAGCCTTCCCAGTCCACGTAGGCCAGCCATTCCGCCAGCAGCACCACGCCGGCGACGGGCGGCGCCAGGGCTCCGATGCGCTCAAAGCGCAGCACGCTGTCGCTGCGGATGCCTTCCTGCTGCAGCACGGCCAGCGCCACCTGCTGCAGCGCATCCTCGGCGCCGTGCCGATGCTTGTTCAGCAGGCGCTGCGTCAGGCTGGCGCTGTGCATCTCAGACCAGCGGTTCCGGCAAGCCGGTCAAGGTGAAGATTTCAAAGCCCGTTTCCGTCACGGCCAGCGAGTGCTCGAACTGCGCCGACAGCGAACGGTCTTTCGTCACCGTCGTCCATTTGTCCGGCAAGACCTTGACCTGGTAGCTGCCCACGTTGAGCATCGGTTCGATGGTGAAGATCATGCCCGGTTCGAGCACGATGCCCGTGCCGGCGCGGCCATAGTGCAGCACCTGCGGCGTGTCGTGGAAGACCTGGCCCACGCCATGGCCGCAGAAGTCGCGCACGGAGGAAAAGCCCTGCGCCTTGGCCACCGCCTCGATGGCGGCGCCCACGTCGCCCAAGGTCGCGCCCGGACGCACGGTGTGAATGCCGGCCATCATGGCGTCATACGCCGTGTTGACCAGGCGATTGGCCAGGATGGAGACGGCGCCCACCTTGAAGGTGCGGCTGGTATCGCCAAACCAGCCCTGGAACTTCGGCGTCACGTCGATGTTGAGGATGTCGCCGACCTTCAGGATCTTGGTCTCGGACGGGATGCCGTGCGTGACCACGTGATTGACGGAAATGCAGCTGGCGTGCTTGTAGCCGTGGTAGTCGATGGTGCCGGGGATGGCGCCGGCGGCGCGCATGAATTCTTCGCACAGGGCGTCGAGCTTGGCCGTCGAGACGCCAGGTTTCACGAAGGGCGTGATGTAGTCGAGCGTGTCGGCGGCGATGCGGCCGGCCGCGCGCATGCCGACGAAGCCTTCTTCGTCGTGTAGGGGGATTTTCTTGCCGTGTTCAAGCTGGGTGGAATAGCGCATGGATTTCTTCTTTATTAGTGTGTGGTGGTGTGTGAGGCCCAGCCGCGCACGGCGTCGTGCGAGGCGCGCAGCATGGCGTCGACGCTGGCCGGTATCGGCCGCTCCTGGGTCAGGTAAGGCTTGACGACAGCCACGGGCGCGTCGATCAGGACGAATTTGAGCAGCATGTGATCGAGGTCGAGCTCCGTGGTGGCGGGCATGGCTTCGGCGCAGCGCACAAAGCAGGCGTCGAGCGCCGCCTGCTCCTCTTCCACAGCGGCCAGCAATTCCTCGCTCAGGCCACCGCTGAAATCAGGGCTGTCAGCGCATTGCAGCAGGAAGCGCGCATACACGGGTTTACGCCGGCACCAGTCCAGCAAGCCATGCACGCCGGCCCAGGTATCGCCACCGAGCCAGCGGCTGGCCACTTCCTCGCGGAAGTCGCTCTTCACGCGCAGCCAGGCGCGCGCCAGGATGGCGTTGCGCGAATCGAAGCGGTGATACACGGAGCCGATGGGCGCGCCGGCCTTGACGGCGATGGCCGCCATCGACACGGCGGCCACGCCGCACTGGGCGGCGACGGCTATCGCGCTGTCGATGAAGTTGTTTTCGTTGAATTTGGCAAGTCTGACCATTCAAATAGAATACAGATTCTATTTGAATCCGTCAAGCGGCCCCGCCAGGCAAGAAACGCGTCCAACGCGAGTTGCCCCGCTGCCTTACAATGCTATGCACGAACCGCTAAAGGAGAATCCGCTTGCTTACGCCCCCCTTCATCGCCTCCTCCCGCTTCGACGATCCACGCCTGGCATTGGAACAAGTGCAAGCCATTTACCGCAGCAGCATCGAACACCTGCGCGATGCGCTGCAGCGCTTTGTCGCCGGCGAAGACATGCACGAAAGAGTGCGCGCCTGCTACCCCTTCGTGCGCATCCAGACCGATACCGTGGCGCGCGCCGACTCGCCGCTGGCCTACGGCTTTGTCGCCGGTCCCGGCGTGTTTGAAACCACGCTGACGCGCCCCGACCTGTTCAGCGACTATTACCTCGACCAGTTCACCCTGCTGCTGAAAAACCATAACGGCGGCCAGAATGTCCACCTGGAAGTGGGCGTGAGCGCCCAGCCGATTCCCGTGCATTTTTCGTTCGCCGAGCATGACCATATCGAAGGCAATATGGATGCGGGCCGCCGCCTGGCCATGCGCGACCTGTTCGACCTGCCCGACCTGTCGGCCATGGACGACGGCATCGCCAACGGCACGCACGAACCGGCGCATGGCGAAGCGCAGCCGCTGGCCCTGTTCACGGGGCCGCGCGTCGATTACTCGCTGCAGCGCCTGCGCCACTACAGCGGCACCTCGCCGCAGCATTTCCAGAACTTCGTCCTGTTTACCAATTACCAGTTCTACATCGACGAATTCATCCGCCTGGGCCACGCCATGATGGAGCGCGCGCCCGACGCGCAAGCACCATCGGACGACGACGGCTATATCGCTTTTGTCGAACCGGGCAACGTGGTCACGCGCCGGGTCGGCCAGACGGTCGAAAGCGACGATGCGCTGGGCGCCGCGCCGCCGCGCCTGCCGCAGATGCCCGCGTACCACCTGCTGCGCGCCGATGGCAGCGGCATCACCATGGTCAATATCGGCGTGGGACCGGCCAATGCGAAGACCATCACCGACCACATCGCCGTGCTGCGCCCGCACGCCTGGCTGATGCTCGGCCATTGCGCCGGCTTGCGCACCACGCAAAGCCTGGGCGACTACGTGCTGGCGCATGCGTACGTGCGCGAAGACCATGTGCTCGACGAAGACTTGCCGCTGTGGGTGCCGATCCCGCCGCTGGCGGAAATCCAGCAGGCGCTGCAAACGGCGGTGGCGGAAATCACCCAGCTGACGGGACATGATTTAAAACACATCATGCGCACGGGGACGGTGGCCAGCACGGATAACCGCAACTGGGAACTGCTGCCGCAGCGCACCCCGGAACGCCGTTTCAGCCAGAGCCGCGCCATCGCGCTGGACATGGAAAGCGCGACGATTGCCGCCAACGGCTTCCGCTTCCGCGTGCCGTACGGCACCCTGCTGTGCGTGAGCGACAAGCCGCTGCACGGCGAAATCAAGCTGCCCGGCATGGCCAACCACTTCTACCGCGAGCGGGTCGACCAGCATCTGCGCATCGGCATCCGCGCCGTGGAACTGCTGCGCCGCCAGGGCGTGGACCGGCTGCATAGCCGCAAATTGCGCAGCTTTGCGGAAGTGGCGTTTCAGTAAGCGAGCATCCCCGTCATTCCGGCCGCCCTCCACAGGCGGCTAATGAGATGGTCACCCTCCACCCTATAAGTTACTAAACTTATAGGGTGTTTTCACTTCTGAAGGAGGCCATCATGGAAAACGTTACACTCATCGGCATCGATCTCGGCAAACACAGCTTTCATGTCCACGGACAGGATCGCCAAGGTAAACACTGCTGCGCAAGAAGTTCAGCCGCCCACAACTAATCGCGTTTCTCGCCACTTTTCATCCCTGCACCATCGTCATGGAGGCCTGTGCCGGAGCGCACTTCATCGCCCGGCATCCTGCACAACGGCGTGCTGGCCGAGCGCGATTACCTGCGTTGATCGACTCGCATGCCTCGTCTCTCCTGACCTCAACTACTCGCCCCCCCGGTGCGGACCCGCATGCCGGGTGGTGTGGCAGGGGACCGGCCAGTGACTACGGCCGCCCCTATGTCTATGCCTGTAGCGGTGGCGCAATGCGGCAGGTAATCGTCGCAACGACGACATAAAGCGTCACAAAAAAACAACAGATGTCTAGACTAGCATTACAAAAAAACAAAATTATCCACGCTTTTCTTTGAAAAAATAAGAATTTAATTAATTCAACAATTGAACTTTTATGATTTCCTGCCATACACAAATCAAATTTATCCAGCGTCATTCTTTGAATAAAGAATCCAGTCACAAAAAGCAGAGCCGTCTTGACAGCCGAAGGCGAAAAATGGTCTGATGAATTGTAAATTTAAGCTGCCAAATTTATAAACATGGTAATTTTGAAAATACTTTCAGATAACCCAATAAAAACCCTAAGGAAACTACAGTTTCCTAGTTGGAGGATGGACAATGATTGAAAAGAAATTGAGCAAATCCTTGCGCATGATGTTTGCCGGCACTTTGGTCATGAGCGCAGGTTTCATGCACCAGGCCGCACAGGCACAGGAAGCCAAGGCTGACGAGAAATTGCAACGCGTGGTTGTTACCGGTTCCGCCATCAAGCGCGTGGATGCGGAAACTGCGGCCCCCGTCGAAATTTACACGAAGAAAGACATTGAACGCACGGGAGCCACCAGCGTTGCCGAATTAGTCAAGAACCTGGCCTCGATCGACATCAATGACCAAGGTGAACTGAGCGCCAACTCGCCTTCCGGTTCCGGCACCACCAACATCAAGATGCGGGGCTTGAGCGAACGCAACGTGCTGATCCTCTTGAACGGCCGCCGCCTGCCAACCAATGCGCTCGCCGACGGCTCCGGCGCCGGTGCCGCTGTCGACGTCAACGTCATTCCGCTGGGCGCCCTGGAACGCATTGAAGTCCTGAAAGATGGCGGCTCGGCCATCTACGGTGCTGACGCCGTCGCTGGCGTAATGAACTTCATCACCAAGAAAAATTACCAGGGTCTGGAGGCGAAAGCCAGCTATGGCCAAAGCTCGCGTTCCGACGCCAAGGAAAAAACGGCCAGCCTGGTCTACGGCTTTGGCGACTACGACGAGCAAGGCTTCAACGTATTGGCCACGGTTGACGTGCTCAAGCGCGATCCTATCTATCGCAAGGACCGCGACCTGACCAGCTCGGCTGACTTCCGCCGCTTCTCTGGCGGTATCGATGGCCGCAGCGGCTACTCGCCGAACGGCAACATCACTGGCGGTGGCCAACTGGTGCCGTGCGCTCCTGCCGATTTGCAGAAAGGTAGCTGCCGCTTCGACTTCAATAAAACCATTCTGACCTCCATCAATGGCGCCGATCGGGTCAGCGGCATGTTGATCGGCAGTTTCAAGGTCAACAATGATATTCGCGCTTTTGCCGAATTGACCTATTCGGAAAACAAGGACGACTTTGAAGCCCAGCCGGCTCCTGGCGCCTTCGTCGCTGGCGGCAAAAACGTATTGGGGCGCTTCATGCAGATGGGTCCGCGCACCACGAAACGCAAAGGCACGTTGACCCAGTTCTCGACTGGCCTGGAAGGTACTACCCGCGGTATCGATTGGGATGTCGCCATCGGCAAGGGCATCAGCAAAGCCAGCAATCACGACTCGAACTACGCACACAGCGTGCTGTTCAACAAGGCGATTGCAGACGGCTTGATCAACCCGGCCAGCAACACCAACCCACAATCGGAAGTGGACAAAATCCGCATCTCGCCAACGCGCGAAGGCAAATCGGAAATGACCTTCTTCAACGCCAAGGCATCCGCCCCCATCATGGACCTGGCGGGCGGCACGATGGCGTACGCTGTTGGCGTTTCCTACAACAAGGAATCGCTGAGTGATCAGCCCGACCAGAACCAAATCGATGGTCTGGTGTTCGGCAGCATCCAGCAAGCGGCTGTCAAGGCGGATCGCGACACGAAGAGCGTCTTTGGCGAACTGTCGATTCCATTCATCAAAAATGTTGAAGCCCAGCTCGCGCTGCGTTACGACGACATCTCCAAGGTCGGCAGCAAGACCAGCCCGAAAGTGGCCTTGCGCTACCAGCCACTCGATACGCTGATGTTCCGCGCATCGTATGCAGGCAGTTTCCTCGCGCCTTCGCTGAAGCAGATGTTCGGCGGTATGGACGCCGGAGCCAATTCGACGGAAGATCCAGAGATTTGCGCAGCATTCCCTTCGCTGGCAGGTGCTTGCAGCAACTTCCCTTACTACCAAGTCACCGGTTCCAATCCGAACCTGAAGCCTGAGACGGGCAAGACCTACAATCTGGGCTTGGTCTTCTCGCCAGTCAATGCGCTCACCGTGAGCGTGGATTACTTCCGTATCGACAAGAAAAATGAAATCAGCACATTGACGGAACTCAAGGCGATCAAACTGGGCAACTATGAGATCAAGGATGGCGAAGCGCGCATCTTGCTGAACAACCAGAATCTGGCGTCCACCAAGATTCAGGGTGTCGATACGGATATCCGCTACACATCGCCGCAAACGATGTTCGGTAAATTCACGCTGCGCAATGCCGCAACTGTGTACACCAAACAGGAAACGCAAGATACGACCGCCGATAAGCTGCAAAGCACCCTGAAGACGTACATGAATCCGAAGTACCGCAACACATTCACGGCCAGCCTGGAAAAGGACAATGTATCGGGTTCCATAATCGTGCGTACCACGGGCGATATGATCGATTCGGACAAGCGTCGCGACGAAATTCCAGAAAATGCACGGACGATTCCTTCGCACACGGAAGTGGACTTCACTGCCCAGTACGTGGCGATGAAGAACCTGACTTTGTCGGCCGGCGTGAAGAACTTGTTTGATCGCATGCCGCCCTACAGCGTCATGGGCTCTGGCAACCAGTACGGCACCCTGGGTTTTGCCCAGTTGTACAATGCCCGCGGCCGTTACTTCTACCTCGGCGCAGGCTACAAGTTCATGTAATGTAGCGCAATCCCCGGCGGCCTGAAACGGGCTGCCGGCACTATCCCCCGAAAGCCGCACTCATGTGCGGCTTTTTTCATGCCCTGCAGACGAAAAAAAACCGCTGCATGCAGCGGCTTTCAAGACATGCTAACGCCTACAGGAAGCGGTCGAGTATCTTCCGCGTCGTCTTGTCGATATTGAACATGTCGCGGATCAGGAAATGGATGCCGTGGTTGTCGGCGATCAGCAGCGACGCAGCGCCGATGCGGCGGATGTCTTCCTCGCCCTTCAGCACGAACTGCGTCTCGCCCCGGTCCGTGTCCACATGCCAGGTGCATGGCGTGGCGAAGCTGGAAACGCTTTTCACGCGCGCGATCTCGGGCATGAATTCGCGCCCTTCCAGCTCTTCCTGCAGCAGGCTGCGTGCCGGCTCCGGCAAGGTGTCGAGGCGCTCGATCCACGCCACTTCCTTGCCATTGCCCAGCACCAGCGAAATGCCTTCGTCGGGCGACTGGATGGGGAAGGCGCGCACGGGCGCCACGCCTTCAAAGACCTGGCCGTCTTCGGCCGTCATCACCAGCTTGCCGAAGGTGTCGCGGCTTAATGAAAAAGTTGTACTGGCCATGCTTATTCCTTGTCATCCAGGGCGAGTTCGTTGTTGCGCGCCTGTGCTTCGTAGAGGCGGAAATAGGCGCCCTCTTTCGCCATCAGTTCATCGTGACTGCCCACTTCGACGACCTGGCCGCGATCCAGCACCACCAGGCGGTCGGCCCGGTGCAGGGTCGACAGCCTGTGCGCGATGGCGATCGTCGTGCGGCCTTGCACCAGGTTGTCCAGCGCCTTCTGGATTTCTTTTTCCGTTTCCGAATCCACCGACGATGTCGCTTCATCCATGATCAGGATGCGCGGGTCGATCAGCAGGGCGCGGGCGATCGAGATGCGCTGGCGTTCGCCGCCGGACAAGCCCTGGCCACGCTCGCCCACCATCGAGTCGTAGCCTTGCGGCAGGCGCAGGATGAATTCGTGCGCATGCGCGGCGCGCGCGGCGGCGATGATCTCCTGGCGCGTCGCGTGCGGCTTGCCATAGGCGATATTTTCCGCGATGGTGCCGAAGAACAGGAACGGCTCCTGCAGCACCAGGCCGATATTGCGGCGGTAGTCGGATACGGCGAACGAACGGATATCGACGCCATCGAGCAAAATCGCCCCTTCCGACACGTCATAGAAGCGGCAGATCAGGTTGACCAGCGTACTCTTGCCCGAACCGCTGTGGCCCACCAGGCCGATCATCTCGCCCGCCTTGATGTTCAGGGTGATGCCACGATTGACGGCCCGGTTGCCATAGCGGAAACCGACTTCGCGCAAATCGATCCTGCCTTCAATCTTTTCCAGTTTCACGGGGTGCGCCGGTTCCGGCACGCTCGACACGTGGTCGAGGATGTCGAAGATGCGCTTGGCGGCGGACGCCGATTTCTGCGTCACGGAGACAATGCGGCTCATGGAATCGAGGCGCCCATAGAAGCGCGTGCTGTAGGCGATGAAGGCAGTCAGCACGCCGACCGTGATTTCGCCGCGCGATAATTGCCAGATGCCGAAGCACCAGATGACCAGCAAGCCCATTTCCGTCAAAAAGGAGACGGTCGGCGAAAACAGCGACCAGACCTTGTTCAATTTGTCGTTGACGGCCAGATTGTGCGCATTGGCGTCGCGGAAGCGGGCCGCTTCGCGTTTTTCCTGCGCAAACGCCTTCACCACGCGGATGCCGGGTATCGTATCGGCCAGCACATTGGTCACTTCGCTCCACACGCGGTCGATCTTTTCAAAGCCCGTGCGCAGGCGGTCGCGCACCAGATGGATCATCCAGGCGATGAAGGGCAAAGGCGCCAGGGTCATGATGGCCAGCCATGGATTCATCGACCACAGGATCACGCCTGTCATGATGATCATCAGCACGTCGGAGGCGAAATCGAGCAAATGCAGCGACAGGAAGACGCAGATGCGGTCGCTGCCGCTGCCGATGCGCGACATCAGGTCGCCCGTGCGCTTGCCGCCGAAAAATTCCAGCGACAGCTTCATCAGGTGTTCATACGTGGCCGAGCGCAAATCGGCGCCCATGCGTTCGGACACCAGGGCCAGCACATACGTCTTGCCCCAGCCCAGCAGCCAGGCCAGCAGGGCCGAACCGAGCAAGCCGCTCATGTAGTACACCACCAGCCACGGATCGATGTGCTTGCCGTTTTGATACGGGATCAACACATTGTCCATCAGCGGCGCCGTCAGGTAGGGCGGAATCATGTGCGCGGCAGTGCTCAGCAGCATCAGCATGAAACCCAGCGCCAGCTGGCCACGGTAAGGATGGGCAAAGCGCCACAGGCGGAACAGGGTCCAGGTGGATGGCGGCGTGTACAGCACCTTGGCGCAGATCGGGCATTCTTCCTGCTCAGGCTCCAGAGGCGCCTTGCAACTCGAACACACTTCCTGCTCCGCTTGCAGCACGGGCTGGCCCGTCAGGTGGCTGTCGAGACGCTCGACGAACTGTTCCAGCACGCGGATCGCATGCAGGTTCTGTCCCAGGGTGAAGCGCCACGCCGCCAGGCGGCCGTGGTCATCGAACAGTTCCAGGTGGCCGACACCGGCGTGGTCGTGGTGCGTCAGGCGCAATCCAGGACGGAAAGACCAGCTTTTCCAGTCGCTATCGCCCGGTGAACGGGCCAGCAAACGCTTCTCGGTGACAACAATTATGCCTTTTGTGAAACGTAATCGCGCATCGAGGTCAACCTCAACGCTACTTAAAACGTTCTCCCCTGGAGAAAGCTTGCTCTCCACCTCCGCCAGCCAGGCTTCTGCTACCGGCGCAGGCAGCGAGGTGAGGGGAATAGTTGTTGCAGGAACACTCAGTTCAGTTGTCATCGTAAAGCATACTCCGGCTCGAGGCCAAGCCCTTCAGGGCGGGATTTGGGGGATGGGGCAGACGCCCGATCAATGTTTGTGTACTGCGCGGTGGCGAGGTAGATGCACCAGTGGCAATTTCCTGTATTGTATCGAATGGATGCCTGCAGGTAAGAATTGGATGGTAAAACGGCGCAAAAAATGTGCGACCGTCGACCAGGGACAAGTATACAACAGCCCGCTGTTGCGCAAATGTTCCAGCTTCGCCAAGAGTCGGTATCTTTATAACAAGTAAGGCAACAATTAGTAACAATTACAATGACAACAACAGCAGAATACGAGAAGCAAACGCGACAAAAGACCGCTAAAAGTGGCACACTGCGCATACCCGGGATAAAGAACCAAGCAAGAGCCTGAAAAGCCTCTGTAGAGCCACCATAAAGTATCTGGCGCCCAGACGCCTGGCTTGTTATCAAGAAACCACTTACATGATCAAGAAGAAGAACATCGAATTTGTCCGCGTCACCCACTTGCGCGGCCCCAACATCTGGACCTATCGCCCGGTGATTGAAGCCTGGGTCGACATCGGCGAACTGGAAGACTATCCATCGAATACCCTGCCCGGCCTGTACGAACGCCTGGTGGCGTGGCTGCCCGGCATGATCGAGCACCGCTGCGGCGTGGGCGAACGGGGCGGCTTTTTCGAGCGCCTGCGTGTAGGCACGTGGTCGGCCCACATCCTCGAACACGTGGTGCTGGAATTGCAAAACCTGGCTGGCATGCGCACAGGTTTCGGCCAGACGCGCTCGACCAGCCAGCGCGGCGTCTACAAGATGGCTTTCCGCACGCGGGAAGAGCACGTGGGCCGCGCCGCCCTGGCCGCCGCGCGCCAACTGCTGATGGCTGCCATCAACGACGAAGCCTACGATCTGGAAGCGGCACTGGAGCCCCTGCGCGACCTGGTCGACGCGCGCTGCCTGGGCCCGAGCACGGCCAGCATCGTCGATGCGGCCACCGAGCGCCGCATCCCTTCGCTGCGCCTGAACGACGGCAACCTGGTGCAACTGGGCCACGGCGCCGCGCAACGCCGCATCTGGACGGCCGAAACGGACCGCACCAGCGCGATTGCCGAAGGTATCGCCAGCGACAAGGACCTGACCAAATTCCTGCTCAAATCGTGCGGCGTGCGCGTGCCCGAAGGCAGCCTGGTGCGCAGCGCCGAAGCCGCCTGGGAAGAAGCACAAGACATCGGCGTGCCCGTTGTCGTGAAACCGTATGACGGCAACCATGGCCGCGGCGTGTCGCTCAATCTGATGACGGAAGCGGACGTGAAAGCGGCCTACGCACTGGCCGCGCGCAAGGGCGACAGCTCGGCCGTGCTGGTGGAAAGCTTCATCACCGGCGACGAGCACCGCTTGCTGGTGGTCGGCAACAAGCTGATCGCGGCCGCCAAGGGCGAATCCTTGTGGGTCGATGGCGATGGCGTCTCGACCGTGCTGGAACTGGTGAATGCGCAGATCAATATCGATCCGCGCCGCGGCGAAGGCGAAGACTTCCCGCTGGGCACCGTCAAGCCGCATGAGTCGGGCGAGATCGTGCTGGAACTGCAACGCCAGGGCATGACCGCCCTGTCCGTGCCGCAGGCGGGCCAGAAAGTGCTGATCCAGCCGAACGGCAACGTGTCCGTCGACGTCACCGACGACGTGCATCCCTCCGTCGTGCATGCGGCCCTGCTGGCCGCGCGCGTGGTGGGCCTGGATATCGCCGGCATCGACCTGGTCACGACAGACATCACGCGTCCGCTGGACGAGCAGCGCGGCGCCATCATCGAAGTCAATGCCAGCCCCGGCCTGCTGGCGCACATCAAGCCGGGCGTGGGCCAGCCCCGCCCTGTCGGCGCAGCCATCGTCGACCATCTGTTCGCGCCCGAGGAAACGGGCCGCATTCCGCTGATCGGCGTGACGGGCACGCGCGGCGCCAGCCTGATCGTGCGCATGCTATGCAAACTGCTCAACCTGTCGGGCCTGCACACGGGCGCCGTCTGCAGCGAAGGCATGTACCTGGACCAGCGCAGAGTCGTCAGCAACGATTGCGTGAACTGGGACGCGGGCCAGCGCCTGCTGCTCAACCGCACCGTGCAGACGGCCCTGTTCGAGAGCAATCCGCGCATGATCCTGGCCGAAGGCCTGGCCTACGACAAGTGCCAGATCGGCATCGTCACGGACATGGGCAGCCTCGATAGCGTCAAGGATTTCGACGTGCTGGACGAAGCGGGCCTGTACAAGGCCGTACGCAGCCAGATCGACGTGGTCGTGCCAACGGGCGTGGCCGTGCTGAACGCGGCCAACGCGCAGGTGCTGGAACTGGCCGAGCTGTGCGACGGCAGCGTGACCCTGTATGCGCAGGATGGCAGCTTGCCGGCCATCGCGGCGCAACTGGCCGCCGGCCAGCGCGCCGTGTTCGTGCGCGGCAACCACATCGTACTGGCCGAAGGCGGCATCGAAACGGTCTTGCTGTGCCTGGACCTGCTGAAACCGGCCACGGCCGGCAATGTCGACAGCGTGCTGGCCGTCGCGGCCGCCGCCTGGGCCATGAACCTGCCCGTCGATTTGATTTGCGCAGGCTTGCGCACGTTTGACGCGGCCCCCGGCTGCATCGGCAACTAATCGGCAACAGGCAAAGCAGCACTCAAGCCCGGCCAGGACGGCCGGGCCCACAAGAACACAACAGGATTACGGTTTAATTATGGAAGTATCTCGCGTACGGGCCTTGCGGGGCCCTAACCTCTGGAGCCACGACACCGCCGTGGAAGCCATTGTTTCCTGCACCACGCAGGAACTCGACATCGCCCAGCTGCCCGGCTTCGAAGCCCGCCTGCGCGCGCGCTTTCCGCAACTGAGCCCGCTGCAACCGCTGGGCAACTACAACGCCGCGCCGATGGCGCAAGTGCTGGAACTGGCGGCGCTGGGCCTGCAGGCGCAAGCCGGCTGCCCCGTCACCTTCAGCCGCACCACGCCGACCCTGGAAACGGGCATCTTCCAGGTCGTCGTCGAATACTCGGAAGAAGCCGTCGGCCGCCTGGCCCTGGAACTGGCGCAGCAGCTGTGCCAGGCTGCGCTCGACGATGCACCGTTCGACCTGGCCGGCACCCTGCACCAGTTGCAGGAACTCGATGAAGACGTGCGCCTGGGCCCTTCGACGGGCGCCATCGTCAACGCCGCCGTGGCGCGCAACATCCCGTTCCGCCGCCTGACCGAAGGCAGCCTGGTGACGTTCGGCTGGGGCAGCAAGCAACGCAAGATCCAGGCCGCCGAAATGGATGGCACCAGTGCGATCGCCGAAGCCATCGCGCAAGACAAGGAACTGACCAAGAAGCTGCTCGATTCGGCCGGCGTGCCCGTGCCGCAAGGCCGTGTCGCCATCGACGTGGACGACGCCTGGGCCGCCGCCTGCGAGATCGGCCTGCCCGTCGTCGTCAAACCGAAGGATGGCAACCAGGGCAAGGGCGTGACCGTCAATGTCACCACGCGCGAACAGCTGACGGCCGGCTTCATCGCGGCGCAGGAATTCCGCGACGAGATCCTCGTCGAACGCTATCTGCCGGGCCACGATTTCCGCTTGCTCGTCATCGGCAACAAGATGGTGGCAGCTGCCCGCCGCGACCCGCCGCAAGTGGTGGGCGACGGCCAGCACACGGTGCGCGAACTGGTCGACCAGGTCAACCTGGACCCGCGCCGCGGCAGCGGCCACGCGACCTCGCTGACGAAAATCCGCTTTGACGACATCGCCCTGGCCAGCCTGGCCAAGCAGGGTTATGTGGCCGAATCCGTACCGCCAGTGGGCCAGCGCGTGATTTTGCGCAACAACGCCAACCTGTCGACAGGCGGCTCGGCCACCGACGTCACCATCGATGTGCATCCGGAAGTGGCGGCGCGCGCCATCGCGGCCGCGCACATGGTGGGCCTGGACATCTGCGGCGTCGATGTGGTCTCCGAGAGCATTTTGAAACCGCTGGAAGAGCAGAATGCCGGCATCGTCGAAGTGAATGCCGCACCGGGATTGCGCATGCACCTGGCGCCGTCGTTCGGCAAGCCGCGCCCCGTGGGCGAAGCCATCATCGCCGCCATGTTCGCCGAGGGCGACGATGGCCGCATCCCCGTCGTTGCCGTCACCGGCACCAACGGCAAGACCACCACCGTGCGCCTGATCGCCCACCTGCTCACCACCTCCGGTCTGCGCACGGGCATGACCAACACGGATGGCGTGTACATCGAGGGACGCCAGATCGACAGCGGCGACTGCAGCGGTCCGCGCAGCGCGCGCAACGTGCTGCTGCACCCTGACGTGGATGCGGCCGTGTTCGAGACGGCGCGCGGCGGCATGCTGCGCGAAGGCCTGGCCTTCGACCGCTGCCAGGTCGCCGTGGTGACGAATATCGGCGCCGGCGACCACCTGGGCCTGAACTACATCACCACCGTGGAAGACCTGGCGGTGCTGAAACGCGTGATCGTGCAGAACGTGGCCGACAGCGGCGTGGCCGTCCTGAACGCCACCGACCCGGCCGTGGCGCGCATGGCCAAGAATTGCAGTGGCACCGTGACCTTCTTCGCCGCCGACAAGACGCATCCCGTGATGGCCACGCACCGCGCACAGGGCAACCGCGTGGTGTACGTGGAAGACGGCAAGCTGGTCGCCGCACAGGGCAAGGAGCGCCACGAAATCGCGCTGTCGCAGGTGCCGATCACGCGCAACGGCACCATCGGCTTCCAGGTCGACAACGTCATGGCCTCGCTGGCTGCCGCCTGGGCCGTGGGCCTGGACTGGAACACCATCGCGCTGGGCCTGAAAACCTTTGCCAATGAAGCCGACAACGCGCCGGGCCGTTTCAATGTGTTCGACTACAAGGGCGCCACCTTGATCGCCGACTACGGCCACAATCCGGACGCCATCCTGGCGCTGGTGCAGGCCGTCGAAAGCATGCCGGCCAAGCGCCGCTCGGTGGTCATCAGCGGCGCGGGCGACCGCCGCGACGAAGACATCCGCCAGCAGACGGAAATCCTCGGCGCCGCCTTCGACGACGTGCTGCTGTACCAGGATCAATGCCAGCGCGGCCGCGCCGACGGCGAAGTGGTGGCGCTGCTGCGCCAGGGCTTGAACGGCGCCAAGCGCACCAGCCATATCGATGAAATCAACGGCGAATTCGTCGCCATCGACAAGGCCCTGGCGCGTTTGAATGAAGGCGATTTGTGCCTGATCCTGATCGACCAGGTGGAAGAAGCGCTGGCGCACATCGCCAAGCGCGTCGCCGAAGCCTAAGCGCAGTCTGACTGCAGACAAGGGCGGCCTGCGGGCCGCCCTTTTTATTGGCGCACGCCACCTCCCTTCGCGCACCCGCAAGGTGCAAAAGCCCCTTGCAAGCTTGTAAATTCAGGCATGAAATTATTCATAAGAAAACATAAATGCGCTGACGAGAAGGTGGGGCAGGTAGGCTGGACGGAATCTCGTGCATGATCGGGAAATTGACTGTGGGGTGCAAACTGGTGCTGATCTATTTGCTCGATCTGTCCGCCGTGATCTTCATTTCCGCCATCCTCATCAACGAGAAATACATCGCCATCGACTTTTCCCGCAAGGAGATGGCGGGCAATGCCGACATCGCCGCCATCCGCGATGCACTGCTCACGCGGGTAGGCAAGCAGTCGAACCTGATCCTCGACCCGGACCTGGACAGCTACTACAGCATGTCGCAGGTGACCCTGCGCTTTCCCGCACTGCTGGAAGTGATCAACAGCACGCGCGCCCTGTGCCTGCAGACCCAGTTCCTGATCCTGGAAGGACGCATGGACGCCACCCTGCGCGCCATCAAGGCACTGGGTTTTGTACTGTCGATCGACGATCTCGGCACTGGCTATTCGAGCCTGAACTACCTGTGCCGCTTCCCGCTCGACAAGCTGAAAATCGACATGAGCTTCGTGCAGGACATCCACGCTTCGCCGCAAAACCTGACGGTGACGAAAACCATCATCGGCCTTGGCCATACCCTGGGCTTGACGGTCACCGTCGAGGGCGTGGAAAGCGCGGCCGATGCCGACGTGCTGCGCCACGCCGGCTGCGATGAATTGCAGAGCTACTATTTTGCCCGGCCCATGCCACAGGCCCAATTCATGGCATGGCTGGCGCACAGTGACGCGCCCTGCGCCGCCTGACACCTCCGCTGCAGCACGCGCAGGATTCGACAACGCGCAGTGCGCCGCCAGGGCGCATGAATGCAGCAGGGATACCGGAATTGGTATTGACATCGCAAAAGAAGTCATTTGTGGGGCAAAGTCATTCCCCCTACCATGTTTCATGAGCAAGTTTCAGCTCTGGCGGCGACTGCCGCAGCGTTCTCAACATAACTAAAATACAGGTGGAGACAAGATGAAGCAATGGATGGCAACGGGCACCCGCACGCCCAAGCAAAACACACGATTGACCTTGAAGGCCACGGTGGCCGCGCTGGCCGGCGCCGGCCTGCTGAGCAGCGCTTCCGTCTGGGCGCAACAGGCGCCCGCCGTGGAGACACCGGCGGCAGAATCGGCACCGGCAGCATCCGCGCAGGCAGCGGCGCCAGCCGACAATGCCGGCATCGCCGTCGTCGCCGTCACGGGCGTGCGCAGGGCTGCACAGAGCGCGCAGACGATCAAGAAAAACAACGACCAGGTGGTCGACTCCATCGTCGCCGATGAAATCGGCAAATTCCCCGACAAGAACGTGGCCGAAATCCTCGGCCGCGTGACGGGCGTCCAGGTGCGCCGCGAAGGCGGTGAAGCCGGTACCGTCGTCATCCGCGGCTTGCCCGGCGTGGTGACCTTGCTCAACGGCCGCGAAATGTTCACCTCCGTGGGCCGCAGCCTGTACCTGGCCGACATCCCGACGGCCATGCTGCAGCGCGTGGACGTGTACAAATCGCAGGGCGCCGACATGGTCGAAGGCGGCACGGCCGGCGTGATCGATGTGCGCACCAACCGCCCCTTCGATTTCAAGGGTTTTACCGCATCGGGCAACGTGCGCGCCGAACACCGCGACAAGTCCGGCTCGACGGACCCGAACGTCAGCGGCATGCTCTCGAACCGCTGGAAAACCCCATACGGCGAATTCGGCGCCCTGCTGGGCTTGTCCTACCAGCGCAGCAAATACTATGACGAGACGATCTGGAACGCCGAACCCGTCAAGCGCCCCGAAGCGGGCAACATCACGGGGCCCGATTCCGTCGGCATGATCCCGACCGTGGGTGACCGCAAGCGCTATGCGGCCAATGCCGCCTTCCAGTGGCGCCCGAACTCGCAGGTGGAAGTGTATGCGGAAGGCATGTCGACCCTGATCAAGCATGCGTTCGACAGCCAGTTCTTCGTCGGTTCGCTGCCCTGGGGCCAGAACCCGGACATCACGCTGATCCCCGGCACCACTCAGGCGGCCACGGTGGGCAAGATCGACGGCCCATGGTCGCCCTTCACGCTCGGTTCGACCCAGGCGCGGCGCGACCGCTCGATCGGTTCGCAAGGCGCCATCGGCGCGCGCTGGGATATCACGCCGCAGCTGCGCGCCACCACGGAACTGGCGCGCACGGTGAGCAACTTCGAGCGCGAATTCCCCATCCTCGACTTCCTCGCCCACCCGACCAGCGTGATCGGCAGCACGAATGTCAACGGCGGCGCGCAAATCAGCTACCCCGGCTACAACATGACGGACCCGAAGAACTATACGCTGCTCGGCTTCTACGATAACCACAGCCACGACGAAGGCAGCTCGACCGACTGGCGCGGCGACCTCACCTACGACATGGACAGCACGGGCTTCTTCCGCGAATTCTCGGGTGGCGTGCGCATGGCCAAGCGCAAGGCCGAATCGATCCGCGAAAAGAATGGCCAGGGCGGCCTGACGTCGACCATGTACGCGGACGCGATTCCCGGCCTGGCCTGCACCTCGCACCAGAACACGGGCAACTTCGGCCTGCAAAGCTGGCTCACGCCATGCCGCGACTTCATGCTCAACAACACGGGCGTATTGCGCCAGCTATTTACGGGCAGCAGCGAACGCAGCCCGGACGATCCGATGACCCACTACAAGGATGTGGAAAAAACCAATGCTGTCTACGGCAAGGCGCGCATCGGCTTTGACCTGGCGCAAGTACCGGTCGATGGCACCATGGGCGTGCGCGTGGTGCAGACCAAGCAGGACTTGCAAGGCAATTCCTCGCAAAACGGCATCGTCACGCCGGTGCGCGTGAAAACGTCGGACACGGACGTGCTGCCCAGCCTGACCCTGAAAGCCATGCTGCGCCAGGACCTGATCGCCCGCCTGACGGCCGGCAAGGCCGTGCAGCGCCCCAACTTCGCCGACTTCAATACCGGCGTGAGCCTGGGACAGAGCCTGGAAATGGTGCGCCCGACGGGCAGCGGCGGCAATCCCGACCTGAAACCCGTGGAAGGCAAGAACCTCGACGTGGCGCTGGAATGGTATTTCGCGCAGACGGGCTCCGTCACGGCCACCGTGTTCCGCCACAACTTCAAGAATTATATCCTTTCCGGCTCGGCCAAGGAAACGTATGGCGGCATCTTGTACGACATCACGCGTCCGCGCAACACCTCGAAGGGCCATCTGCAAGGCATGGAAATGGCCTACCAGCAATTCTACGACAAGCTGCCTGGCTGGATGAGCGGCCTGGGCCTGCAGGCCAACGCCACCTACATGACGGGCGAGCTGGCAGAACTCGATGGCGGCGTACATCCGTTCACGGGCATGTCGAAATGGTCGGCCAATCTCGTCGGCCTGTACGAGCAGGGACCATGGTCGGCGCGCCTGGCCTACAGCTGGCGCGATAAATATCTCGACGACTACAACTACCGCGGCAAGGGCATCCACCTGACCGTGGCGCCCACCAAGACCCTGGACGCGTCGGTATCGTACAAGCTCAACGCGCACACCACGCTAACGCTGGACGCCAACAACCTGCTCGACTCGACCTACCGCGACTACCACGACACGCCGGAGTATGTGCGCGATGTGCGGCGCTATGACAAGGTCGTCGGACTGTCGGTACGCTGGAGTTAATAGCCAATCCCCCTTTCTTCCTTGCGAGGGTTTTCAGCGCCAGCCGGCAACGGTTGGCGTTTTTTTGCATTGAGGAATCTATCCGACAGTGGAGTGATCTGGCGCAAAGTGGCGCCGCCTGAGCGCTTTTATGCTGGCAGCTTGACTAGCGAACCCGGCGGGGACAGCATGCGCGATGCACGGCACGTCGATGCACAGTTATTTCAACCCGACATCCCGCTGCGGCTCGACATGCGCACGGCGGCGCTGGTCGAGCATGCGCTGGCCTTGCAGGAAATGGCCGGCACGGGCGCCGCAGCCCTGTTCCTGCATTGCCACGACGTGCCGCTGCCCACCGCCTTGCGCGTGCTGACGACGGGCCCGCGCCGCACACCGGCCGGGCCACACCTGTTTGCCCGCCTGCGTCCGCGTACGGCCGCCCAGGCGCAAGGCTTGCCGCTACCGGCGCGCTGACGAATCCTGTACCATCGCCGCAACCTATTAACTGAGGCACGGCGATGCAGGCAGCGACACCCCACGACTCCTATGCGGCACTGATGGACCTGATCAAGGCGCGCCATGCGGAACTGAGCCCGCAATTCCAGGCCGGCGCCCGCTACCTGGCCGACCACCCGGACGAAGTGGCCGTGTCATCGATGCGCAGCGTCGCGGCGCGCGCGCAGGTGCAATCGGCCGCTTTGGTGCGCCTGGCGCAGCAACTGGGCTTTGCCGGCTGGCCGGAACTCAAAGCCATCTTCGTCGAACGCCTGCGCGCGGGACCGGCCGGGTATGCGGCAAAGGCCGGTGCGCTGGCCGGCAAGGACGGCAACCTGGTCGCCGAAATGTTCACGGTGCAGCAGCACAACCTGGCCACCACGGAAAACGCCAACCACGCCGCTCTGGACGCGGCTGCCAATCTGCTGCAGGCGGCGCCCCGCGTGCACGTGGCGGGCTTTCGCGCCGCCCACCCGATCGCCTACACCCTGCACTATCTGTACCGGCTGCTGCGCCCCAGCGTACAGCTGCTGAGCGGCCAGGGCGGCACGCTGGAAATGGATTTGCGCGCCTTGCAGGCCGGCGAAGCCGTCGTCGTCGTCAGCTTCGCGCCGTATTCCAGCGAGGCGCTGCTGGTGACGCAGGCGGCGCGCCAGACCGGCTGCCTGGTGGTCGCCATCAGCGACAGCGCCATGTCGCCGCTGGCCCTGCAGGCTGACGCCAGCATCGTCATCGCCGTCGACAGCCCCTCGTTCTTCCCCTCCATCGTGGCCGGCGTCGCGGCCGTGGAAAGCCTGGTGGAATTGCTGGTGGCCCGCGCCGGACCGGATGCCGTGACGGCCATCGGCGCGGCGGAAAAACAATTACGGACGCTGGGCGCGTACGCAAAAACATCGAATGATGTGAAGAAAAAATAAATACATCAATCGTTGCATTGCGGCGCGGCGCATCCTATACTCGGCCATCTCCTTTGCCGACAAGAAAGCGATGCTCATGAGCCATGTCTTCCACCGCAGCCTGACCGCCACTTACCCTGTCGCCACGGGCGGCGATGGCCCTTACCTGATCGATGCAAACGGTAAACGCTACCTGGACGCCTGCGGCGGCGCGGCCGTGTCCTGCCTCGGCCATTCGGATGCGGCCGTCATCGCCGCCGTGCAGCAGCAGATTGCCACGCTGGCGTACGCGCACAGCTCCTTCTTTACCACCGAGCCGATGGAGCAACTGGCCGATTTCCTCGTCGCCCGGGCACCAGACGGCATCGACAGCGTGTATTTCGTTTCGGGTGGCTCGGAAGCGGTGGAAAGCGCACTCAAGCTGGCGCGCCAATATTTCGTCGAGCGGGACCAGCCGCAGCGCCGCCACGTCATCGCCCGCCGCCAGAGCTACCACGGCAACACCCTGGGCGCGCTGGCCACGGGCGGCAACGCCTGGCGCCGCCAGCAATTCGAGCCGCTGCTAGTCAAAAGCACCCATGTATCTCCCTGCTATGCTTACCGCGACCAGCCGGTCTATGAAACGGATGGCGACTACGTGGCGCGCCTGGGCCAGGAACTGGAAGACAATATCGCCGCACTGGGCGCGGACAACGTCATGGCTTTCATCGCCGAACCCGTCGTCGGCGCCACGGCCGGCGCCCTGCCCGCCGTCGCCGGCTATTTTGCGCGCATGCGCGCCATCTGCCAGCGCCACGGCATCCTGTTGATCCTCGACGAAGTCATGTGCGGCATGGGCCGCACGGGCAGCCTGTTCGCCTGCGAGCAGGAAGCCATCACGGCCGACCTGATCTGCATCGCCAAGGGCCTGGGCGCCGGCTACCAGCCCATCGGCGCCGTAATGGTATCGAAGGACATCCACGGGACCATCCGCGCCGGCACGGGCTTCTTCCAGCATGGCCACACGTATATCGGCCACGCCACGGCCTGCGCCGCCGCCCTGGCCGTGCAGCGGCAGATCGAGGAGCGCGATTTGCTGGCCAACGTGCGCGCCATGGGCGACTTGCTCAAGGAGCGCCTGCACCAACGTTTCGATGGCCATGCGCACGTGGGCGACATCCGCGGACGCGGCCTGCTCCTGGGGCTGGAACTGGTGCAGGAGCGCGCCAGCAAGCAGCCGTTCGACCCGGCCCGCCGCCTGCACGCGCGCATCAAGGCGCACGCCATGCAAAACGGACTGATGTGCTATCCCATGGGCGGCACCATCGATGGCCTGCACGGCGACCACATCCTGTTGGCGCCGCCCTACATCATAGCCGCCAGCCACGTCGATGAGCTCGTCGACAAGCTGGGTATGGCTATCGACGCCAGCCTGCGCTAACCGCGCCCGCTGTTGCCCACCGTGGACGTCAGGCTGGCGCCGCAGCTGGTCTTGTGCCCGTCAAACGCCACGGGCACGCCATCGATCAGCACCTGCGGATCGCCCTCGGCGATCACGCAGCGCACGTGGCCCTTGATCGGGCACACGCAAGGATCGCCCTTGCGCGCCACGGCCACGCCCAGCACCGTACTGTTCGGCGCCGCCCCCACCACCTTGCCGCCATGGCTGGTGGGGTCGTTCAAACGGATCACGCCACGCATGCTCTTCTCCTTGAATAGGTAAAACGCCTCATTGCGAAAACCCCTGGTAATACTCGCGCGCATCGTGGCGCAAGCCCCACCAGGGCAAATACGCATGGTTGCCGCTGCGCGCGCGGAACCACGGTTTGTCGGGCCGGATCGGCCGCACCACGGCCGGCGGCGCCACCACCAGCGCCACGGGGGTGGACAGGTCGCTGGTGCCGGCCACCAGCACGGGTTTCCCGAAATGGTGCGCGTAGGCGATGCCCAGCGCCACGTTCGTCAGGGCCGTGCCCGCGCCTGTCTCGCCCAGCACGGCGGTCAAATTGAAGCTTTGCTTGAGAAAGTCAAATTCCGGCAATTGCAGAGTGAGCGTCTGCGCCAGCGCCCCGAGCCGTGCGGACGAATCCGGGTGCGTATTGCCGGCATCGTGGATCAGATAGCCGATGTCGGTATCAGGCCTGTTCGCCTTCGCCGCAGCCTCTTCGATGGCCGCCGTCCACGCCTGCACCAGGCGCGGTGGCTCGCCCTTCTTCGCTTCAAAATCCGCCGCCTGTTTCGTGCTGGGATACCCTAGCCACGCCAGCGGCGCCCGCTCCGTCTTGTAGTCGGGGCCGGCCAGCACCAGCAGTACCAGGTTTTCGTTGATCTGCCGGTCCAGGGGACGGCTGGGCGCATCCCAGTTCATGGCCCAGACGGTTTCCTTGGGATGGCTTTGCAGGTAGTCGAGCGCGGCCGAAAGTGAAGTAAAACCGGCGTTGGGGCCGCCCATGGTGACGCGGACGTCAGGTGGGGTGGAGCGGGTCCAGAGGGTGGGAGAGTGGATGTTGCCGATGCTAAAAGTATCGGCAACATATTCCCGGACGAAGTTGGCTGCTTCCACAGGGTCGAGCTTGCCTTCAGGTAGCGCATACTCAATGTGAATGCCTGCAAGCTCGCGCCAACGTGATCTTTTTTCAGCTGAGTGAACGTTGTAGAAGTACTCTGGGTCGGAGTAATACACTCCATGAAAACGATCAAACATATCTTCGATATATTTATGGTGGTAGCCGCGGAAGGTTTCAGAACCATTATTTCCAACAGCAATAGACGCAATGCTTTGCAGTTTGGAATATTTTTCGAGGGTGTAAATAATTTTGTGTAAACGGTCATTTGGCAGGACACTGCCGCCACCAAGGAGAAACAATGACCGTTGTAAAGCGTAACAAGCGGGCCAAGCCCGACCCGGAACTGCTCAAACTGGCCGACAGCTTGCTGGCCAACTACCAGAAGCCCGAGGAT
>NZ_PEBS01000046.1 GCF_002869965.1 Janthinobacterium sp. ROICE36 | reverse complement strand
AAAAACCGCGTTCACTTTCGCCGCTTACAACCTGACGCGCATGGCGACGATCTTTGGCTGGCGTTTATCGGCGGTGGTTGGATAACTCCGTCCATAGAGTACGGAAAGCGCTAAAAAATGTCAAAAAACGGCCTGAAAAGTGGCTGAAAACTGCTTTTTAGGCAAAATGCGGCTTCCAGCCCGAAAAATTCGCATGTCTGGCGACAAAATCCGAAGGACTGGGGTCCTTTTTCAACACCCTGTTAGTGAATGTGTGAGGTGACTTAACCGATGGTTTTACGTTTGTATTCGCCGACGCCGTAAGCGGCCAGGACGATGGAAGACGCCAGCACCAGGTAAAAACCGATGCCAAACGATAATCCCTGCCACACTTGCCCCAGCATTTCGCTGGCCATCTGCTCGGCCATGCGGGCCGCGCGGCTGCCCATGATGCCGCCCATGGCGTTGCCCGCCTCGCTGACGGCACCCTTGATCTTGATGAACAGCAAGCTGCTGTGGATAACGACGAACAGCAGCGGCGCGCACTTGCCCAGCGCCGCTTTCGGGTTCTTGCTGGCCATGGTGGCGCAGCATCCGGCAATGGCCAGCAGGAAGACGCATTGTGCGGACGTAAAACCGCCACCGCCATCGCGGGCAAAGCTTTCCAGGCTGTCGGCGGACAGGCCCAGCAACTGCCAATAGCTGCGCGAGACGGAGGCGAACAGGCGGATGCCGAGGGTATTGAAGACAAAGGCGCCGGCGATCAGCACGCCAAGGCTGGCCAACACCTTGATGCCCAAGGAGGAAACGGCCTGGCCCCACAGTTGCTGGCCCTTGTCGCGCGCCAGTTTCGCCGCGCCGGCCATTTCTTCCTGCGCCAGTTGCTGCGTCGCCACGGCGCTGACGCTGGCGAGGCCGCCCGCATCGTCGAAGCGCACGTCGACGACGGCGTTGATGGCGGGCGCCACGTCCGAGCGCCAGTGCGTGGCTACGTCGAAAACATGTTGAATGCCGGCCACGCTGACGGAACCTTGTCCGCTGGGCGTGTAGGCGAGGATGCGGCCCCGTTGGCCGGTGGTAATGGTTGCTGCTGGGCTCGATGCTTGCATGGGATTTCCCTGGTCACTGTCATGCTGTATTGCATGTACCCACGGATAACGGGGGCAGTTCAGGGAAATCCAAAACTATTTGGAATTATTTTTTTGGCGGCTGCAGCAAGTCCTTGGCGGCGCCCTGGTAATCCTTCATCAAGCCCATGAAGGCATCCTGCAAATGCCGGGCCGCAGCCTGCGGCGGCGCGCCCGTGCGCCGCGCCAGCTCGAATTTATACGCATGGGCGGGGCTGTAGCCCGCCTGCGATGCGGCGTCCAGCAGCACGCCAGCCCGTTTCAGGGACGCGGGGTCGCCTTTGACCATCAGCAATTCGGCCAGATAGGTCTGGGCGATGGGGAAATCCCTCGCGGCGGCCTTTTCCAGCCACTGCATGCCCGTTTTCGGCTGCTTGATGCCCGCGTCGCCGCCGCCGATGCCATAGCCGAGCGCCGTCAGCGCTACTAAATCTCCGGCCCGTGCGCGCTTTTCCAGTTGCTGGCGGGGAAACGGCCGCGCCGCAATCTGCATGCGGATTTCATAGTTGATGTCTTGTAAGACGTTGCCTGGCCATACTTTTGCACCCGAAGCGCTGGTCGCGGCTGGCGTTGGCGCCGGGAGAGGGGTTCGCATGCCGCTGTTGCCCGAGGTCAGCACGCCCGGCGCCGGCGGGCTGACGCCCTTGCCGCTGCCCAGGTTCAGCACCAGGCGCGCCGACGTTTCGCCGAACGACACGCGGGGCTTTTGCACATCGTGCGTCATGGCCGCTACCCTGGCTGCCACTTGCGAAAAGACGTCGCCCATCGGCAAGCCCGGCGCATCAAGCGCGTCGAGCAGGGCGCTCGTGTACGGGCTGTTGCGCGAATCGGGCGACCAAAAATCGCGCGCCAGGGCGCCCGGTCCCGCCGAATAGGCAATCACCACGCCGCGTGGCGCTTGCGTATCGGCAAAACCGTGGCTGGCCGCATTGCTGCCGCCGGGCGCGGGCACCATGGCGCCGCCGCGCGTGTATTCCTGGCGGCAAGCGTCGAGGATCAGCACAGCGCCGCGCGCGCCCGTGCGTTGCAAATCGCCCGCCAGACTGGCCACGGATATGCCCTGCGCGGCGATGGCCGCCGCGCTCAGCGCATGCATGTTGGCGCCCAGCGGCAGCACATAATTGGCTTCGCCCGCCTGCGCGCCGTGGCCCGCGTAAAACACGAGGGCGATATCGGCGCCGCGTGCCAGCGTGGAAAACTCGGACGACGCCTTTTGCAACTGCGCCGCCGTGATGTCCGTGCGCAACAGCACTTCAAAGCCCAGGCGGCGCAGGCGCTCGGCCATGGCGCGCGCATCGTTGACGGGATTCAATAGCGGCTGCGGATAGGCCGCGTTGCCGATCACCAGGGCGATGCGCTTGCCAGTAGCAGTCTGTACGGCGGCGTGTACCACGTCGCTGACCAGCAAAAAGAACAGGCTCAAAAACAGGGGAATCAGGCGATGCATGGGCGTCTCGGAAATTGTCGTGAAAGTAACAAAAGTTAGCGATTTTCACTGTGATATGAGAAAATTGCTTAAATGCATTTTACCTTACTGACAAGTTTCTCTTGTCTGGCCAGCGCACGGTGCGCATCGCTGCCGGCCAGTGGTGCGTGCCGCCCAACACACGATCGGACCGGCTGTGCAATCGGAACAATTTGAACGGATTCATGCTTTCTGGACCCGCCGCCCGCAGCTGACGCAAGGCGAACTGGGCGAGTTTTACCAGCGCGTCATCGCCGCGCTGACGCCGTGCCGCCCGCGCGAGGCGGCGTCGCTGGGCGATTCCCTGGCGGATTTGCGCCACCAGTTTTTTATCGAAAAAGTCCTTCACAGCGACAGCGATGCCGCGCCCCACCACGTCGGTGCTTTGTTTCTGTATTTCAAGCGCTTCATCATCGACCAGCTGCGCAAGCAGCGCGATGACGAAGATGCCGATGCGCAAGAGGGTTGCGAGCTGCGCGCGCCCGACGCCTATGCCGAAGCGCTGCGCGATTACCAGCTCACGGCGCAGCAAGTGCGCGAGGCGGCCGACGTATTTATCGCCACCTTGCCGCGGGACTTGATCTTGCTGCTGCGTCATTGTGGCTGCGGCGGCATGCCCGTCAGGGAACTGGCCGAGCAGATTGCTTCTGCGCATTACCACGGCGGCAAGCTGGGCCTGGTGCACAGGCAGAAGGGCGATAGCCTCAGCGCGGGACGCCAGATCGTCGAACCGGCCCACCGTTCTACCCTGCTGGGCAGCTGGGTCTTGACCCTGCTCAAGCTGCGCGTGGGCGATGCCTTGACCGCGCGCGATATGCAGGCGGCGCAAATAGTTTTAGATATCTTGTGCGTGGCCGCGTTATCCCTGCACCTGGACTCTGCGCCCACCCACCCGAACACTGATGAAAGGCCAACGGCATGACTGCATTGACGCCCTCGCTGGCCATCGTTGCCGCGCGCCTGCCATCTCCTCCAACTTCCGCCGAGCTGCTGGACGCGGAGGTGAGCGGCGATACCCCCGACTGGCGCGGCATTGCCGTGCCGGAACACGTGCTGGCCCGCTTTGCGCGCCGCAGCGACGCCGCGCCGCTGGCTGCGCGCCCCATCGCCGGCGGACAGATCCACTTGCTGGCGCGCTGTCCCGGCTTTGGCGCCGTGCTGCTCGATGCCTGGGACAGCACGCGGCAGCGCTGGCGCGGCTGGCTCGTCACGCCCGATACGGCGTATGCGGATGCCTGCGGCCTGGTGGTCGAGCAGCGCGACGCGCCCGCCGACCCGCGTGCGGGGCTGGTGCTGTGCGACATGCCCGTGATTCTGGCCGTGACGGACCTGGGCGCCTGCCTGGGCGTGTTCAGCCAGGAGCGTTTGCAGGCGGCGCGCTGGCTGGAAGCGCAGGGCCGCGCCAATGCCGCCACGGCGGCGCCCGGCGTGATCGCCCGCGTGGCCTTGCCCGGCGACGACTATGCGCTGACGGGCACGCCTTTGTCGAGCGAGCTGGGCAAGGATGGCCGCGTGGCCTACCGGCAATTGCTGCGCCAGGGGCTGCAGCAGTTGCAGATCGCTGCCGCCGATGCGCTTGCACCGGTAGCCAAGCCTGTGCAGGCGGCCAATGCCAGCCGCTGGCTGAAGCTCGTCACGGCCGTGGCCGCCAGCGTGATGGTGGTGCAATCGGCGTGGCTGTTCCTGCCGAAAGAGGGAGCCGTCGTCGGCAATGTCGAATTCCGTAATGGCGGCAGCGGCGTCGAGACGGGTGTGCGCACGCGCGTGCTGTTCCGCGCCGACGCGACGGAAGCGGAGTTGCGCACCTGGCTGCAGCGCGAGCGGCTGGAAATCGTCGCCGGACCGGACACCCTGGGCGCCTTTACCCTGTTATCGCGCGAGCGCCAGAAAGTCTTGCCGCCGCCAGGCCCGGGCAATCCGCTGGCCGTGATCAATCCCTGAATTGTGAAATAAGAGAAAGTTATCCAACATGACAACGTATAAGAATTTTGCATCCGCGCACTGGCGCACATTGATCGCCGGCGTGGCTGCCGGCGTCCTGTTGACGGGTTGCGCCATGACGCCGAACGGCCGTGGCGGCGTGATGGTGGGCCTGGATACGGCCGAGTTGTTCGGCACGCCGATGTCCACCTTCCGCCTGCGCGACGGCACGGAAGGCACTTTGCGCAAGGACCCGCAAGGCAAGTATTCGATCAAGCTGTCGCAGGCGTTTCGCGTCGTGCCGCTGGCCAAGGCCATCACGGCCCGCGTGGCGAGGGTGGAAAACGTGGGCGAACGCACCGTGGTGATCGTCGAAACCCAGGAGCGCGGCTGCGCCTACCGCTATGAAGTGCTGGCTTTCCAGGGCACGGATGTGCTGCAGTGGACGGTCGGCAATTGCAAGGACCGCCCCCGCGTGGAACTGGCGGCGGACGCGAAATCGCTGAATATCGACTTTCCCAACTACAACCGTTTGTCGCGCATGATCTACACGGACAACCGCCTGCTCAACGCCAGCGTGGCCGTGCCGCCCGGCGTCGATACGCGCGCCCAGCCGTTTGCCGACGATGCCTTGCGCGCCACGGGCCCCGTGATCGCCACCATGCCGCCCGGCAGCGACAGCAGCCGGGTGATCCCGGCGCCGCCGGCGGCGGCCCCGGTACCTGCCGCCGCGCCGAAAGCGGGTAGCCGCGCCAGCGCCAAGCCGCGCCGCCAGGAGAGCCAGGCCAGAGCGGCGGCGCCCGCCGCCATCAGCCCGCCCGCCCAGCGCAGCGCGGCGGCAGCGCCGATGATCTTCCAGGCCGAAGAAATCAAGCCCGTCGTCATCGATTTGAGGAAATAAGATGGCCGCGAGTTTACGCAGTCTGCAAATCCGGCAGACATTGATCCTGATCGTCCTGACGATTATTTATTTGTGCTTCGAACTGGGCTTCAATGCGCGCCTGCTCGACGTGGTGGGCGGCGACGTCAAGCCGCACGACGTGGAAGGCGTGGAATTGTATGGCCGCAGCCTGTCGGGCATCGCCGCCGCGCTGGTGGTGCTGCAGCTGATGTGGCGGCGCCGGCTGAAGAACAATGGCAGCGGCCCCAGCTGGAAAAAAATCATCTTTTGCTGCGTCGCCACGGCCGCAGTCGTGTTCGGCATTCTGAAAACCACGGTCACGGTGCTGGTTGAAACGCGCGATGCGCAATTTCGCCGCCTGGCCTTCAACACCACCCTGATGCAGCGCTCGCTGGTGGGCGGCAGCCTGCAATTGCAGGGGCTGGTCGATGATCCCACCCTGTTTGCCAAGCCCGAAGGCAAGGCCTTTTTGGCGCTGTTCCCCTTCCTCGCCGTCTCGGTCGGCCATCTCGACGAACGCATGGCGCCAGCCAAGGAGCAACTGATCAATTTCAACGTGCGCAAGATCGCTGGCGGCGCGGCCGGTTACTATGACAAGTACCAGCAGGCAATCGGCGAAGTGCACGAGAAGTGGAAATTGTATTCGGGCACGATTCCCGACGACGATGCGGGCTTGCGCCAGCAGCAGGAAGCGGCCTGGAGCGATTACCGGCAAAGCCTGTCGCGCCACGGCTGGCAGCCGCATTCCGTGCCGGCGCGGCGCAAGGCAGCCGTGGTCAACAATGTGCGCAAGAAAGTGCCCGTCTCGGCGAACTGGCATCCTGCCGATCAGTTGAGCTTTCGCGCCGCCGTCAAGCGCCGCTATGCGTCGGAAGCTGCCAGCAAGGGCTTGAGCATCAAGGGTGAGCGCATTCCGCCCGGCTTGTCCTTCCCCGCCTTCGTGGCGCGGTCCGGCATCCAGGCCGTATTGCGCGACGGGCCGGACGGCGGCGACGGCAGCGAAGCGAGCAAGGGCTTGCAAGGCGCCGTGGTGCAAGAGGCATATGCCAGCGCCGCCGAGTTCAGCCGGTTGTTCGACCAGTTCGCCGCGCGCCAGACGGCAGAAAAGTTGGTGGAGTACCGCGCCAGCCGCAACGACTTCGAAGTGGGCGGCAAGTACTTTGAAGAGGGCAAGGAAGCGGCGCGCGCGGCCATCGTGCCGCCCGTGGCCCTGTTCTTCTCGCTCCTGGGCGCCATCGGCCACTTCTCGAAACTGCTCTACCTGATCGCCACGGTGGGCTTGCTGGTGCTGGCGGCGCGCCGGGGCGAGCAGGCGGGCGCCGATGGCCAGCTGAGCCGCCGTTCCGCCTGGATCGCTACGGGCGTGCTGGCCGGCGCCTTCCTGGGAACCTGGGGCATCTTCAGCCTGTCGGACAATAATGTCACGAAGAGCGAGCTGTTCCGCCAGATGCTGGACTGGAACCGCCAGGCCGCCGACGACAGCACGCGCTGGCAAATTGCCGGCAAGGGCTTGCTGGCCAATATCACGCACGTCGTGGCGGTGGGGCAGGGCTACAGCTACCCCGTCAACGAAGCGATCCGCATCCACGTTTTGCAAGGAATTCATTATGGTTATCATCCGGGACAAAAATAAGGCGGCCGTGCTGGCCCTGCTGCTGTGCATGGCCAGCACGGCCGTCCAGGCCGACTGCCTGGGCATGAAGGTGCACGCCCACCGTGGCGCCGGCAATGCGCCGGAAAACTCGCTGAGTGCGCTGCGCAATACGTATTTCGGCACCTGGGACGGCGTCGAGACGGATTTGCAGCTGCTGGGCGACGGCAGTTGGGTGGTGCACCACGATCTGCTGACGGGCAGAGTCGTCGATACGGGCTCTCCCCGCACCGCGAAGCAACTGACGGCCGACGACTGGCGCGCCGCCAGCATGAAGAACCGCAGCGTGCCGACGGCGGAAACCCCGCCCTTTGTCAGCGATGTCGCCGACCTGGCCACGGCGTTCCCGAACAAGACCCTGAATGCGGAAATCAAGGATGTCGTGCCCTCGTGCGCGCCCATCGCAAGCCTGGTGGGGCAGTTGCGCGCGCACATCAAGCATGGCAACTGGTTTTTGACCTCGGCCGTGCCGAATAATCTCGCTTGTGCACGCCGCGCCGATCCGCAAGGCTACCTGGGTTTGCTCGTGTTTGACGCGCGCAATGCGCAGGCGGCTGGCGCGAACCGGGTCAGCCGCTATATCGCGAAAAATGCCCGCCCGCCCAAGCTCGACAAGCCGTGGCTGCAGCGCGTGCAGCGGCAGATCGGCATGCCCGCTGGCGTGCACGTGGATGCGCGCAGCCTGGACGCCAACCCGAATTTGCTGGCCGATGCGGCCAGCCTGGGCATGCCCGTTTTCGTCTACGCCGTCGATGGCGACTCGGCCCTGGCCGCGTCCTTGCTGCGCGCCCACCAGCGCAGCCACCGCTGGCCTAGCGGCGTCATTCTTGACGGCAATCCCGAAACGTTTTGCGCGATGATGCAGTAATCACTTCGATTGACCGGGAGACCTTGTCACAGACCGACCCTGCTGCCGCGCTTGCCCGTAGCGCCATTGGCGCCATGTTCTTTGCCCTGTTTGGCGGCGTCTGGATTGCCATCTTCATTGTTGGCAACGTCCTGAAAAACCTGGGGCTGCAGGCATGGTTCATTCCTGCCGTCATGTTGATCGTGGGCCTGCTTTTCTTTCCGCTGGCCTGATATTGTGGATAGCACCCCTCTCCACCGTGCGCGCCGGTTTTGCTGTGCAGCAAACGCGCATCTCGTCCCCGAAATAAGCGTTGACGACGGCCTGCGCAGGGCCGTTTTTGCGTATTACCCTGCCTGCTTTTTGCGCATTGCAGCATCGATAATGTTTGCATCAGGCGCCGTGCTGGCATATAAATGTAATCGATTACATTTATATGAAAAGCCCCATGCCGCCAGCCGTTTCCTCTTCTCTGCCGACAGAAACCGTCTCCATCAGCGCCGTTGCCGCGCATGCGGGGGTGTCGGTGGCCACCGTCTCGCGCGTGATGAATGAGCAGGCAGGAGTGCGGGCGCCCACGCGCGACAAGGTGCTGGCGTCCGTGGCGGCGCTCGGCTACCGCATGAACCATTTGGCGCGCAGCCTGCGCACGGCCGAGAGCCGCATGCTGCTGACCATGGTCCCCGACGTGGGCAACCCCTTCTATGCGCAGATCGTGCGCGGCATCGACACGGTGGCGCGCGAACACGGTTACTTTGTGTTGCTGTGCGACACGGGCGCCGATGCGGGGCGCGAGCGTTCCTACTTCGATTTGCTGCGCATGCACCGCGCCGATGGCGCCATCTGTCTGGACCCGGACACGGTGCAGCATGCGCTGTCGCATGAATCCGTCAGCCTGCCGTGGGTGGCGTGCTGCGAATTCGATCCCGCCGTGGCGGTGCCCTATGTCGGTATCGACAACCACCGCGCCGCCTCCGACGCCGTCACGCATCTGCTGTCGCGCGGCCACACGCGCATCGGCCTGATCAATTCGGACGAGCGCTATTTGTATGCGCGGCAACGCCAGCAAGGCTATCTGGACACCCTGGCGGCCGCTGGCTTGCCCGTGCAGCCGCAGTGGGTGCACACGGTGCAAAGCCTCGATTATGAGGCGGGCACGGCCGCCACTTTGCAGATGATGGCGGGACCGGATGCACCGACGGCCATCTTTGCCGTTTCCGACACCCTGGCCATCGGCGTCTTGAGCGCGCTGCGCCAGCTGAACAAGCGCGTGCCGGAAGACGTGGCCGTGATCGGCTTCGACGATATTGCCATCGCCGCGCAGATCGCCCCGGGCCTGACCACCATCGCGCAACCGATGCGCGCGCTGGGCGAAACGGCGGCGCGCTTGTTGCTGCAGCGATTGGCTAACCCGGCGGCCAGCGTGCCTGGCGTGCTGCTGCAACACCGGTTAATTTTGCGAGGGAGTGCATAGTGAGCGTTGCCGTCGGTTTCGAGGGGGTCTGCAAGGATTTCGGCCCCGTGCGCGTCTTGCATGGCGTCAGTTTTACCTTGTCGCCTGGGCGCGTGTATGGCTTGCTGGGCGAAAATGGCGCCGGCAAGTCGACCCTGATGAAAATTCTCGCCGGCTACGAGAGCGTGAGCGAAGGGCAGTTGCTGATCGATGGCCAGCCCCGGCGCTTCGCCAGCTCGCGCGCGGCGGAAAGCGCGGGCATCGTGCTGATCCACCAGGAATTCAACCTGGCCGAGCACCTGACGGTGGCGCAGAACATGTTCCTGGGCCACGAAAAGACGCATGGCTGGCTGCTGGACGAAGCCGCCATGCGCGAAGAAGCGTCGCGCTATTTGAAACAGGTGGGGCTGGAGGTGTCGCCCGAGACGAAAATCCGCGACCTGATCGTGGCTGAAAAGCAACTGGTGGAAATCGCCAAGGCCCTGTCGCGCCGCGCCCGCTTTTTGATCATGGACGAGCCCACCGCCACCCTGACGTCATCGGAAACCCAGCGCCTGTTTGCCGTCATGGCACAGCTGAAAGCGGACGGCGTCACCATCCTGTATATCTCCCACAAGCTCGACGAAGTGGAGCGCAACACGGACGAAGTCATCGTCATGCGCGACGGGCGTTTCGTCACGCGCGAGCCGACGTCCAGCCTGACGCGCCAGCAGATGGCGAACCTGATGGTGGGGCGCGAATTGTCCGACATGTTCCCCGCTAAAGTGCCGCTGGCGCCGGATGCCCCGATCCTGCTGAAGGTCGATGGCTTGAGCGTGCCCGGCTGGTCGACGGACCTGTCGTTCGAGGTGCGCGCCGGCGAAGTGCTGGGCTTTGCGGGACTGGTGGGCGCGGGGCGCACGGAATCGTTCGAGGCGCTGCTGGGCTTGCGCCCGCGTAGCGCGGGTTTGATCGAGATCAATGGCCAGCCCGTGGACATCCTTAGCCCCAAGCAAGCCATGCAGCACGGCATGACCTACCTGAGCGAAGACCGCAAGGGCAAAGGCTTGCACGTGAACCTGGGCTTGCGCGAAAACCTCACCATGATGACGATGCAGCGCTATGCGAGCCCGTGGCTCGATGTCAAGGCGGAGAAGCAGGCGCTGGCCAAGGCCGTGCTTGACTTCAATATCCGCACGGGCGACCTGGACAGCCGCGCGCGCATGCTGTCGGGCGGCAACCAGCAAAAGCTGGCGCTGGCGAAATACCTGCATTCGGACCCCCGGGTCGTCGTGCTCGACGAACCGAGCCGTGGCGTGGACGTGGGCGCCAAGCGCGACATTTATTTTTTGATCCACCGCCTGGCCGCCGAAGGGCGCGCCGTGATCGTGATTTCATCGGAACTGATCGAATTGATTGGCCTGTGCCACCGCGTGGCGGTGATGCGCGCCGGCACCTTGCAAGCCACCCTGGCTGCTGACCACCTGACTGAAGAGGAGTTGATTGCCCATGCAACCGGCACGCACTGACACCACCGTTTCCCCGCTTGCCGCCGCCGTTGCCCGCTTTGGCGCGCGCATCAAGGGCTTAGGCCCCGTGCTGGGCTTGTTAGCTCTGTGCATTGCGGGCACCTTGCTCAATGGCGATTTCGCCACGCTGGACAACCTGATGAACGTGCTCACGCGCACGGCCTTCATCGGCATCATCGCCGTGGGCATGACTTTTGTCATCATTTCCGGTGGCATCGACTTGTCGGTGGGCTCCATGGCGGCCCTGATCGCCGGCTGCATGATTTATTTCATGAATGCGCTGGCGCAAGGCGCGGGGGGGAGCTTGGCACCCATCACCATGCTGGTGCTGGGTATCGCCATGGCGCTGGTGCTGGGCGCGGGATTCGGCCTGATGCATGGCTTGCTCATTAGCAAGGGCAATATCGAGCCGTTCATCGTCACCTTGGGGACGCTGGGCATCTTCCGGGCCGTGCTGACTTACCTGGCCGATGGCGGCGCTTTGACCCTGGACGCCACTTTGTCCGACTTGTACAGCCCCGTGTATTACACGAGCGTGCTGGGCGCGCCGATCCCGATCTGGATTTTCCTGTTCGTCGCGGCGGCCGGCGCCGTCATCCTCAACCGCACCACCTTTGGCCGCCACGTGCAGGCAATTGGTTCCAACGAGCAAGTGGCGCGCTATGCGGCCATCAATGTCGACAAGGTGAAAATCGCCACCTACATGTTGCTGGGCGTCTGCGTGGGCATCGCCACCGTGCTGTACGTGCCGCGCCTGGGCTCGGCCACGCCGACCACGGGCTTGCTGTGGGAACTCGAAGCCATCGCCGCCGTCGTCGTGGGCGGCACGGCCCTCAAGGGTGGCGAGGGGCGCATCGTCGGCACCGTGATCGGCGCCATCCTGCTCTCCGTGATTAGCAATATCCTGAATTTGACCAGCATCATCAGTGTCTACCTGAATGCCGCAGTGCAAGGCGTGGTGATCATCGCCGTCGCCTTCCTGCAGCGAGGCCGCAAATAAAACAAGAGCGGCGTTCTGAAAGGGCGGCCAACGGGCGCCCATAACCTTGGAGGAGAGCAGCATGAAGAGCTTTATACGGGTAGCAGGGATGGCAGTACTGGTGATGCAGGCGTGGGCGCTGCCGAGTGCGCAGGCGCAGGCCGCCGACAAATTGGTGGTGGGTGTAGCCATACCCACGGCCACGCACAGTTTTACGTCCGGCATCGTGTGGTGGGCGAACCAGGCCAAGGCGGAACTGGAAAAAGCCCATCCGGGCCTGAAAATCATCGTCAAGACGGCCGCCACCGCGCCCGAGCAGGCCAACCAGTTGCAGGACATGTTGACGGTGAACAAGATCAACACCCTGGTGATCTTCCCCATCGAGTCGGCGTCCCTGACGCAGCCCGTGGCGCAAGTCAAAAACAAGGGCGTGTACGTGACCGTGGTGGACCGTGGCTTGACGAACACGCAGTCGCAGGATGCCTACATTGCCGGTGACAATACGGCCTTCGGCAAGCTGCCGGCCGAATATTTGGCAAAAAGCTTGAATGGCAAGGGCAATATCGTCGTGCTGCGCGGCATGCCGACCACCCTCGACAACGAGCGCTACGATGCGTTTTCCGCCGTCATGAAGGGCCATCCCGAGATCAAGGTCCTGGACGCCAAGTATGGCAATTGGAACCGCGACGATGCTTTCAAGGTCATGCAGGATTACCTGACCCGCTTCAAGCACATCGACGCTGTCTGGGCCGCCGATGACGACATGGCCATCGGCGTGCAAAAGGCCATCGCGCAAGCCAAGCGCACGGACATCAAGCAAGTGTTCGGCGGCGCGGGCGCGAAGGGTGCGGTGAAAAAGATCATGGACGGCTCCGACCCGCTGATCGTGGCCGACGTGTCGTATTCGCCCAAGTTCATGTACGACGCCATCAAGCTGACGACGGAAGCGCGCCTGAAAGGGGATAAATTGCCCGCCAACACCATCATCCCTTCGGTGCTGATTACGCGCGAGAACGCCAAGCAGTTTTACTTTCCGAACTCGCCTTTTTAAATTCCGGGGTCAGACCCGGCGGGTCTGACCCCGGCTTTCAGCTAACAGGACATTGATATGAAAACCATCCAGGGCCCGGCCATTTTCCTGGCCCAGTTTCTCGGCGATGCGCCGCCGTTCGATTCGCTCGAACACCTGGCGCAGTGGGCGGCCGGCCTGGGCTACAAGGGTTTGCAGCTGCCCACGGCGCCGCGCTTGTTTGATCTGGAACAAGCGGCCAAGAGCCAGCAGTATTGCGACGACGTCAAGGCCCTGCTGGCGCGCCATGGCTTGCAGGTGACGGAATTGTCGACGCACTTGCAGGGCCAGCTGATCGCAGTGCATCCAGCCTACGACGCCCTGTTCGACGGTTTTGCGCCAGAGCACGTGCGTGGCGACTCTGCTGCTCGCACGGCCTGGGCCACGCAGCAGTTGCTGTGGGCCGCTACCGCCTCGCAACGCCTGGGTCTCACGGCGCACGTGACGTTTTCCGGCGCGCTGGCCTGGCCCTACCTGTATCCGTGGCCGCAGCGCCCCGCAGGCCTGGTGGAGACGGCATTCGCGGAACTGGCGAAACGCTGGCTGCCCATCCTCGATGCGTTTGACGCGGCTGGCGTGGACCTCTGCTATGAACTGCATCCGGGCGAGGATTTGCACGATGGCGTGACCTTCGAGCGCTTCCTGGCCGCCGTCAACGATCACCCGCGCGCCTCGATTTTGTACGATCCCAGCCACTTCGTGCTGCAGCAGCTCGATTACCTGGCCTTCATCGACATTTACCATGCGCGCATCAAGGCCTTTCATGTAAAAGATGCGGAATTCCGTCCCAACGGGCGCCAGGGCGTGTATGGCGGCTATGGCGACTGGCAAGACCGGGCCGGGCGCTTCCGCTCGCTGGGCGACGGGCAGATCGATTTCAATGCGATTTTCTCGAAGATGGCGCAATACGACTTTCCCGGCTGGGCCGTGCTGGAGTGGGAATGCTGCCTGAAGCATCCCGAAGACGGGGCGGCCGAAGGGGCGCGTTTCATCCGCGAGCACATCATCCACGTGGCCGAACGGGCGTTCGACGATTTCGCGGGCAGTGCGGTTGAGCAGGATCAAATCCATCACTTGCTTGGCTTGAAATAGGGAGACGATATGCAGCGACGCTTGCGGCTGGGCATGGTAGGGGGCGGGCAGGGCGCATTCATCGGCGCCGTACACCGCATCGCGGCGCGCATCGACGACCAGTACGAACTGCTGGCGGGCGCCCTGTCGTCGGACCCGGCGCGCGCGCGCGACAGCGGCGCCGCGCTGCACCTGGCACCCGAGCGCAGCTATTGCGATTACCGCGCCATGGCGCAGGCGGAAGCTGCCCGCGCGGACGGCATCGAGGCCGTGGCCATCGTCACGCCGAATCACTTGCATGCGCCTGTCGCCACGGCGTTCCTGGAAGCGGGCATCCACGTGATCTGCGACAAGCCGCTGGGCATATCGCTGGCGCAGGGGCAGGCGCTGGCGGCGCTGGCGCAACGCAAAAATCTGCTGTTTGCGCTCACGCATACCTACAGCGGCTATCCGCTGTTGCGCCACGCGAAAGCCATGGTCGAGGCGGGCGAGATCGGCGAGCTGCGCCTCGTGCAAGTCGAGTATTCGCAGGATTGGCTGGCCGACGCGATTGCGGCCGGTGGCATGAGCGAAGGCAACTGGCATAACGACCCGCACAAGGCCGGCCCCGGCGGCACCCTGCTGGACGTGGGCTTGCATGCGTACCACCTGGCGCAATTCGTCAGCGGACTGACGCCGCACGCCGTGCTGGCGGAACTGTCGACTTTTGTACCGAACCGCACCCTGGACGACCACGTACAGGTGATGCTGCGCTATGCGAATGGCGCCAAGGGAACCCTGTGGGCCAGCCAGGTGGCGACCGGTTGCGAAAACACGGTGCGATTGCGCCTGTTCGGCAGCAAGGCGCAGCTGGACTTTGACCAGGAACAACCGAACGCGCTGTGGTTTACGCCGCAGGGCGGCAACCGCCAGCTGCTGCGCCCGGGCCGGGTCGACAGTGCAGCCGCGCGCCACGCCACGCGCGTGCCGGCCGGCCATCCGGAAGGCTATCTGGAAGCGTTTGCCCAGCTATACCTGGATGCGGCCCTGGCCATCCGCGCCCTGCAAGCGGGCTTGCCCGTGCCCGAGGAAGCCAGCTGGCTGCCGACGGTGACCGATGGCGTGGCGGGCCTGGCCTTTGCGGAAGCCGTGCTGCGCAGCCATGCGGCGGGCGCGCAGTGGACGACGCTGGCAAGCTGACTGTTACACTGGGGCATGCGCTCCTTTACTATCACCGTCCTTCCGCAAGGCTGGCAATTCCCGGCAGATGCCGGCACCACCGTGCTGGCTGCCGCCGAGCTGGCAGGCCTCCGCCTGCTCAGTTCCTGCCGCAACGGCACCTGCCGTAGCTGCCTGTGCCACATGCCCAAAGGAAAGATACGCTACACGGTGGACTGGCCCGGCATCAGCCCCGATGAACGGCTCGACGGCTACATGCTGCCCTGTGTGGCCGTGGCGGAAAGCGATATCACCATCCAGGCCCGCGCCGTGCGCACGGGCGTTTGACTGCCTGCTTCAGGACGGCTTGCCGCCCTTGAGGCGCTGCAGCAGCGCGTCCACGCTGTCGCTTACGGGCAAGCCGTGGCGGCGCAGCAGTTGCACGTGCAGCACCAGGTTTTCCAGCACCAGCTTGGCGGCCACGGCCAGCAAGGCCAGGTTGCGGTCTTCCGGGCTGAAACTTTCCATCGCATCGGCCATCTCGCACAGGTGGTTGGCGATCAGGCCGCGCAATTCCTGCTCGTCGAACGGCAGGTCGGCAAAATCGATGGGATCGGCCACTTCCACTTCCTGCATCAGCACCGCTAATTCTTCCGGGGTAATCGTCATGCCTGGCCTCCTTGTCTGCTTGCCTGTATTTTAGGGCATGCGCCATTGTATCGTCGGCAAAGCGGACTAGAATGCGTCCAGGCCGATGACGTCGAAGGCAGCATGGCGAACTTGCATTTTACACAACAATTGGCACATTTTATGAACCTTCCCACAGTGGACGTGGCCGTGCCACGGTTGCGCGCCGCCCTCGATGCCGCGTTTGCGTGCTGACGTGCTCGACGAGCAGGGGGCCTGGCGTCCCAACGTGGTGATCTTCATCGATGTCGATGCGGCCGGCGCCTGGTAACTGGCGCTGGCGCAGTTTGCCGGCGATCCCGTCTCCATGCTGCTGCACGATAGCCGCGACGGCACCCTGTACGCGGCCCTGAACCTGGGGCACCTCGGCGCCAAGCTGCACCGGCTCGATGCGGGTAGTACCACATGGCAAGAAGTCGCCGTGTCCGCCTATCCCGCCAAGCCGGAAAATAGCAGCGACACCATCGCCTGGACCCTGCAGCAGGTCTGGTCCTTGGCGGCCGGCGGCGCGGACCAGCCCGGCGTGCTGTGGGCGGGCACCATAACGGCATCTGGCTGGTATATCGTCACGGGCTGGCGCTGGCCGACGATGGGCGCAGCCTGCTGATGGCCTGGACCACGGGCGGCGCCTGGTATTCCGGCGATGAGAGCGAGCATTGGCAGACTATCTCTGCCTACTTGCCGCCCGTTTATGCCGTCTGTTTTGCCACGCCGTAGTAGCACAGGAAGATATCGACGGCCAGTTCCGTCACCTCGCGCCGGCGTACCGGGCCCAGCAGAGGCTCACCCAGGGTGATCTGCGGCCAGAAGGCAAAGGTCTTCAGTGGCGACATCAGCAGGTGCGCCACTTCCAGCGTCTCGCCCGCCTTGATGCGGCCATCTTGCTGCGCCGCGCGGATCCAGATATTCAGGCCCGTTTCCTTTTCATTCAGGCGTGCCACCATGGCTTGCGCCCGCTCGGGAGAGTGGATGGTTTCGCCAAATACCACGCGCGCCAGGTCGATGAATGCTGCGTCGCATAGCAAGACCATTTTCTGCTCGACCAGGGCCAGCACCTGCGGGCGCAGCGGCTGGTCGGCAACATAGGGGACGGCTGGCTGGGCCACGCTGCTTTCCCACAGGCGCTGCAGGATTTCCGCAAACAGCTCGTCCTTGCTGGGGAAATGGTTGTACACGGTGCGCTTGGAAACGGCAGCCGTGGCAGCGATCTTGTCCATGCTGGTCGCGTCAAAACCGTGCTCGCGAAACTCGGCGATGGCGGCATCGACGATGGCGACGCGCTTGCGGTCGGTGAGGCGTTGCGGTGCGGCCATGGCGGGAAATCTCCTTTGAAAACAATATTTTACACCTCTTGGTTTACTTTGCTTGAGATAGGAACTACACTGTGTAGTGTAATTTAATCCTTGTTTATTCTTTGCCGGGCCGCATATGCACTTGCACCGAGTCGCACGTCGTCTTTTCTTTCTGGGAGTCCTGATCATCATGAGTTCTTGCACCTTGCGCGCCGCGCCTGCCGCGCCGACTGAATCGCCACAACGCCTCGAAGGCAAGTTCCGCAATCCCGTGACTATGCACAAGCTGGGCATGGCAGCAACGCTCAAGCTGATGTGGACATTTCTCTTTGATAAGCCAGACAGCACGGTGCCGGCAGCAGCCGTACCCGTGCAAGCCTTGAGCCAGGCGCAGTTGCTGGCCGCACCCGACAACAGCCTGTTTCGCCTCGGCCACTCGACCCTGCTATTCAAACTCAACAACGAGTTCTTCCTCACCGACCCCGTGTTTTCCGAGCGCGCTTCGCCCGTGCAATGGGCGGGTCCAAAACGTTTCCACCAGCCGCCCATCAGCATCGCTGACTTGCCGCCGATCAAGGCCGTGATCCTGTCGCACGACCATTACGATCACCTCGACCATGCCGCCGTGCTGCAACTGGCCGCCAAGGCCGAGCACTTCGTCACACCGCTGGGCGTGGGCGATACCCTGATTTCCTGGGGCGTGCCGGCCGCCAAGGTGCAGCAGTTTGACTGGTGGCAGGACACGACAATTGCTGGCGTGAAACTGGTGGCGACGCCATCACAACATTTCTCGGGACGCGGCTTGTTTGATGGCAATCAAACCCTGTGGGCGTCGTGGGTCATCGACGCGCCCGACGTGCGCGTGTTTTTCAGCGGCGACTCCGGCTATTTCGACGGTTTCAAGCAGATCGGCGACAAGTTCGGGCCGTTTGACGTGACCATGATCGAAACGGGCGCGTATGACAAGCTGTGGCCGGACGTGCACATGCAGCCGGAGGAAACCCTGCAAGCCCACCTGGACTTGCGCGGCGCATGGCTGATGCCCGTGCATAACGGCACCTTTGACCTGGGTTTACATGCCTGGCATGAACCGTTCGACCGCATCACGGGGCTGGCGGCGAAGCAGGGCGTGAACCTGGCCACGCCGCAGATGGGCGAGGCGGTCGACCTGACGCAGCCGCAGAAGGGTAAAAAATGGTGGTTGGCGATGCTGGAAGAGGAAATGGCGAAGTAAGCTGGCTTTACGCTGTCACGTCGATCAGGCGGCCCAGGGTCTGGCCATAGCTGTTCAGCTGGGGCGTGCTTTTCGGCGCGGCGGGGGCTGCTTGTTGTGGCACGGCCACCTTGATCGCCTGGTCCAGCTGCGGCGCCTTGACGGCGGCCGGGGCCTCGGCTTGGCCTTGCTGGCTGCTGCGCTGCGTCTGGCTCAGCGATTCCTGTTCCCGCGCCAGCGACTGGCGGCTTTGCGCCAGCTGTTCGCTGTCGCGTTGCACCTGGTTCTGGCCTTGCTCGACGCGTCGCTGCGCCGTGGCCAGCGAGGCTTGCAGATTGTTGACGGACGTTAGCGTGACCACATTGTTCACCTTTGAAAGTATGTCCAGGCGTGCGCAGAAGAGGAAAGGTCAGGCCGGGTGGCGCGACTGTCTGCAGGTAATCTTTACCTGAATCAAGAGTAGGACAAATTCTCGCATAGTTCCAGCTAATTATGCTTTATTGATAATTTTAGCGTGCGCTTCCTGGGTGGCCAAACCGGCATGCCGAAGCTGGCGGCATCCTTGTTAAAGTGAGTACTCGCTGTCGCTTGCAGCCATTGTGAGCATGCCACGGCCAATGCCACGCTGGGGATGTGGCAAAAACAGCCGCCTGTAAAAGCTACTTTCCAGAGTGTCAATATGTTGTTGTTTTTTTTACCATTGTGGCGCACGGTAATGCGCGGCCTGCTTGGCGCTCTGGGCTATAATTGACGGTCAGAGTTGGTTTCTTTTGCCATACAAACAGGTAGTTAACATGAATCTCAAGAGCCTCGCAATTGCCCTCGGTATGTCGAAAACGACAGTCAGCAGGGCGTTGAACGGCTATCCGGAAGTCAATTCCCGCACCCGTGAAATCGTCCTGGCCGCCGCCAAGAAAGTCGGCTACCGGCCCAACCCGCTGGCGCGCAGCCTGGCCGTCGGCCGTACCAATGTGCTGGGCATGATCTATCCCCTGCTGCCCAGCGACCTGGGCGACAGCGTCTTTCTTTCCGTGGTGAATGGCATGTCCGACGCCGTCGAAGCGTCGAAGATGAGCCTCATCATCGCCCCCGTGTCGCCGCAGAACGAACAGCCCTCTTATGTAACCATGGTGCGCGGGCGTCAGGTCGATGGCCTGGTGGTGGGCCGCACCAAAGTGGTCGATGAACGCATCGCCTACCTGACGAAGGTGGGCTTTCCCTTTGTGGCGAATGGCCGCACGCGCATCGACGCGCCGTACGCGTATTTTGACTACGACAACGACACGGGCATCGACCTGGCCGTGTCCTTCCTGGCCGCGCATGGCCACCAACGCATCGCGTTGTTGAGTGCGCCGCTGGATTTGCATTTCGCCTACGAGCGCAAGGAAAGCTTTATCCGCTGCATGGCGCAGGCGGGCTTGCAGCTCGATACCCGCTATCTGCTCGACCATACCTTCGACCGCCGCAGCGGCTACCAGGCCATGCAGCAGTTGCTGGCTTGCTCGCCCCGTCCCACGGCCGTCATCGTCGACAATCATCTGTCCGGCGTGGGCGTGGTGCGCGCGCTGATGGATGCAGGCATCGAGATCGGCAAGGAAGTCTCCGTCATCGTCTGGGGCAATGTGGAAGACACCTTGATCGGCATCAACGTCACCACGATAGCCCAGCCCGACCTGCGCCGCGCCGGCGCCAAGATGGTCGAGATGCTGCAATCATTGCTGGTCGGTACGCCGCCGGAAAAGCTGCAGGAAATCTGGCAACCCGTGCTGTTGCCGGGAGCGACGGTGGGACGCTGCGCGGATGCATAAAAAAACGCAGAGCCGAGGCTCTGCGTTTTTCATTGCCCCACCGGTTTGCTAGGCCGCGTGCTTGCTTCCATCGGCCAGCACCGCCAGCAATCTCGCCTTGTCCTGGCGATACGTGGCGACGGCGGCTTCCTTGACGTGGCCGAAGCCGCGGATTTTCTCGGGCAGGGTCGCCAGTTCCACGCAGGTAGCCAGGTTCTCCGCCGTCAGGTTGACCAGCAGGCCGGCCAGCAGTTCGCGATAGTCGACGATCAGGGCGCGTTCCATCTTGCGCTCGTCGGTATAACCGAAGATGTCAAACGTGCCGCCGCGCAAACCCTTGGCTTTCGCCAACAGCTTGAAGGCACGCCACATCCAGGAACCGAACTCCGCTTTCACCAGATGCCCTTTCGCATCTTTCTTCGCAAACAGCGGCGGCGCCAGGTTGAATTTCACGGAGAAATTCCCTTCGAACTGTTGCTGCAATTGCTCCACGAAACGGCCATCCGTGTACAGGCGCGCCACTTCATATTCGTCCTTGTAGGCCAGCAATTTGAAGTAGCTCTTGGCCACGGCGGTCGACAGCTTCTGGCCCAGTCCCAGGGTATTTTCGCGCTCGCGTACCTGTTTGACCAGGGTCAGATAACCATCCGCATATGCCGCATTTTGGTACGCGGTGAGGAACTCCACGCGTTTCTTGATGACGCTATCGAGGCTTTGCGGCATTTGCACGAGGATGGCTTGCGACGGCGTGGCGATCTGCGTTACCTTGCGCACGTCGACGGCGGCGCGGCGGCCCCACAGGAAGCTTTTCTTGTTCGACGCTATGCCCACGCCATTCAATTCGATGGCGCGCAGCAGCGCTGCTTCCGTCAACGGGATGCGACCTTTTTGCCAGGCGTAACCGAGCATGAACAGATTGGCGGCAATCGAGTCGCCCATCAGCGCCGTCGCCAGTTTTGTGGCGTCGATGAAGTCGGCCGCGTCGGCGCCGCCCACGGATTCCTCGATCAGCTGGCGCACTTCCGCTGTTGGATATTGCCAGTCGGCATTTTGCGCAAACGTGCCCGGTGGTTGCTCGTGCAGGTTGACGACGGCCAGGCTGCGGCCCGGACGCATTTTCGACACGGCATCCTGCGCGCCGGCAGTCAGCATGTCGCAGCCTAGAATCAGGTCCGCTTCGCCCGTGGCGATGCGCTGCGCGCGGATATGCGCCGGCGACTTGGCGATTTTCACGTGCGAGGTGACGGAACCGTTCTTTTGCGACATGCCCGTCATGTCCAGCACGGAGGCGCCCTTGCCTTCCAGGTGGGCTGCCATGCCCATCAGGGCGCCCACGGTGATGACCCCCGTGCCGCCGATGCCGTTAATCAGGATGTTGTACGGCGCGTCGCAAGCGGGCAGGGTAGGTTCCGGCAGCGGGCCGAAGTTGTCCGTCTCGCCTGGCTTGCCGGCGCCCGTCTTGGTTTTCTTCAGGCTGCCGCCTTCGACGGTGACGAAGCTGGGGCAAAAGCCCTTGGCGCACGAGTAATCCTTGTTGCACGAGGATTGGTCGATGCTGCGCTTGCGGCCAAATTCCGTTTCCTTCGGCAAGATCGACACGCAATTCGACTGCACGCCGCAGTCGCCGCAGCCTTCGCAGACGGCGTCGTTGATGACCATGCGTTTGGCAATGTCCGGATACTCGCCCTTTTTCCTGCGGCGGCGTTTTTCGGCCGCGCAGGTCTGGTCGTAGATCAGCACGGACACGCCTTGCACTTCGCGCAATTCACGCTGCACGGCATCCATGTCCTTGCGGTCGTGCAAGGTCACGTGGGCGGGCAGGTTGCTGCGGTCGCTGTAGCGCGATAAATCTTCCGTCACCAGCGCGATGCGGGCGATGCCTTCGGCCGCCACCTGCTGCGCCATCATCGGTACGGTAATCAAACCGTCCACGGGCTGGCCGCCCGTCATGGCGACGGCGTCGTTGTAGAGAATTTTATAGGTGATGTTCACCTTGGCCGCCTGCGCGGCGCGGATGGCCAGGTAACCGGAGTGGAAATACGTGCCGTCGCCCAGGTTCTGGAAGACGTGTGGCAGTGTGGAAAACGCGGCTTGGCCGATCCATGGCGCACCTTCGCCGCCCATGTGCGTGGTCAGCTTGTTCATTTCCGGGTAAATCGAGGTGGCCATTACGTGGCAGCCGATGCCGGCCAGCGCCAGGCTGCCGTCGGGCACCTTGGTCGAGGTGTTGTGCGGGCAACCGGAGCAGTAAAACGCGGGGCGGAACGGCGTGTTCACGGCCTTTTTCAGGACGGCATCCTTGGCGTCGAGGAAACTCAGTCGTGCCTTGATCAGGTCGCAGGTAACGGGATCGGAAATCAGGCGCGCGATGCGGCTGGCGATGACACGCGCTACTTGCGAGACGGAAAAATCCGCCTTGGAAGTGAGCAGCCATTCGCCGCGTGGCGCCACCCATTCGCCTTTTTCGTCGAACTTGCCGATGACTCTAGGGCGCACATCGTCGCGCCAGTTGTAGAGTTGTTCTTTCAACTGGTATTCGACGATCTGGCGCTTCTCTTCTACCACGAGAATTTCATCGAGACCTTGCGCAAACTCACGCACGCTGTCCGGTTCCAGCGGCCACGGCATGGCCACCTTGAACAGGCGCATGCCGACGTCGGCCGCCATCTGCTCGTCGATGCCCAGCTCTTCCAGCGCTTCCAGCACGTCGAGGTAGGACTTGCCGGACGCGATGATGCCCAGCTTGGCGTTAGGGCTGTCGATGGTGGTGTGGTTGAGCTTGTTTTCGCGCGCGTAGGCCAGGGCTGCATAAATTTTGTAGTCCTGCATCAGCGCTTCCTGGTTGCGCGCCTGCTGGCCCAGCGGAATGCTCGACAGGCGCGCGTTCAGGCCGCCTTCGGGCATGAGGAAATCTTGTGGAATCTTGACTTCCACGCGGAAGGGGTCGGCATCGATGGAGGCCGACGATTCGACCGTGTCGGCCAGGGCCTTGAAGGCCACCGTGCAGCCGGAAAAGCGCGACATGGCCCAGCCATGGATGCCCAGGTCCAGGTATTCCTGCACATTGCACGGGTACAAGACGGGGATCATCGAGGCGGAAAACAAATGGTCGGACTGGTGCGGCAGGGTCGACGAATACGCGCCATGATCGTCGCCAGCCACCAGCAGTACGCCGCCCAATTTGGAGGTGCCCGCATGGTTCATGTGCTTGAAGACATCGCCGCAGCGGTCCACGCCCGGGCCCTTGCCGTACCACATGGCAAACACGCCGTCGTACTTGGCCGGGCCGATCAGGTCTACCTGCTGCGAACCCCAGACGGCCGTGGCAGCCAAGTCTTCGTTGACGCCGGGTACGAACTGCACGTGGTGCGCTTCCAGTTGCTGCTTGGCTTTCCACAGATTTTCATCGAGGCCGCCCAGCGGCGAACCGCGGTAGCCGGAAATGAAGCCGGCCGTATTCAATCCGGCGGCCTGGTCGCGCAGACGCTGCATCATGGGCAGGCGCACGAGAGCCTGGATGCCGGACAGGAAGATGGCGCCGGAAGTGGCCGTGTATTTGTCGTCGAGGCTGACGCTGGTCAAACGGGATGTGTCGGGGGGCGTAGATGGCGCGGCACCGGCGTTTCTAGCGAACGCTGCGGAGCCGTTTTCCGTGGTCACGGACATGGCTGTCTCCAAAAGGGTGTTTCAGATGACGGCTGTACAAGGGGGGCGCCCGGTAAGGCGCGCGCTGTGCAGACGGGATGGCCGCGTGTGGGCGGCACATAACTATTTTAAATTTAAAATAGTTAATCTACTCAGTGTAGAACGAGACAGGAGCGTGGGCAAATACGCTTTGGCGATGGGGGTATAAGAAATACTTATGCCATGGGCGAGAGCACATGCGCCCCCACCCAGCGCCCGCTGCCGCACAGCTCGGCGGCCACTTGCAGCACGAGGTTTTTTACGGCGTTGCCCGCATTCGTCAGGGGAATATTCTTCGACGCGCACAGGGCCACCGTGCGCGACAGCACGGGGCTGTGGATGGCATAGCTGCGCATGGCGCCGCTGTCCAGTTCGGCCAGCAGGGGCGCGGCCGGCAAGATGGTGGCACCCATGCCGGCCAGGATGGCCGATTTCAGGATGGCGATCGAGTTGATCTCGATCACGTTCGCCGTCTCCAGGCCCAGTTCGCGCGCGCGGCTGTCGATGCGCGGACGCACGCCATGCTGCAGGCCCGGCAGGATCAGGGTGGCGCTCAGTGCCTGCGGGAACGACACGGCATGGCCGGCGGGCGCGAACGGCGAATCGCTGCGGCAGATAAAACGCATCTCTTCTTCCACCAGCGGGCTGCAGGCAAAGGGCGTGAGCTGGCCATCGTCGAACAGCACAGCCAGGTTGATGCGGCCCGATTTCAATTGTTCGTTCAGGTTACCCGTGATTTCTTCCGTCAGCTGCAGGGTGATTTCGGGGTAGCGTTCGCGCGCGGCCAGCAGCAAGGGCAGGGCCAGGGCGCCGGAGATGCTGTGCGGCAAGCCGAGGGTGACATTGCCGGACGGCCGCGTGGCGCTTTGCGTGACGGCCGAGCGGGCGTCGGTCACCTGTTTCAGGATCGCTTGCGCGTGTTCGTAAAACACCTTGCCCGCGTCCGTGCTGAGCACGCCTTGGGCCGAGCGGTGCAGCAGCTGCACGCCCAGTTCTTCTTCCAGCTGGCGCAGCTGCTGCGTCAGGGCTGGCTGCGCCACATGCAGGATCAGGGCCGCGCGCGACAGCGAGCCGTGGTCGACGATGGCAACAAAGTAGCGTAATTGGCGCAGTTCCATGGGTCCCAAAGCGGTGCGGTGAGCGGAAAAAACAGAATGTTGCGCCGCAGCGCCGAACGCGGCCAGCAGAATAACAATTTTGTTATACTCATTCTAGCGCCTTCGGTGCTCCAGACGCGTATTTGTGGGATGACAGCATGCTCAAGAAAGTTGATTCGTCTCAATTAAAAGTGGGCATGTACGTCCATGACCTCAGCTGCGACTGGATGACGCATCCGTTCGTGCGCAATCGTTTTCTGTTGCGCAGCGATGATGAAATCCGCAAGATCTTGCAGGCCGGCATCCATGACGTGGTGATCGACAGCGGCAAGGGCCTCGATGTGCAGGATGCGCCCACGGTGGCGCAGGCGCAGGCCGATACGGAACGCGAACTGGTGCAGATCGCCACCCCGCCGCAGGTAGTCACGCGCGTGTCGCTGGGCATGGAACTGGCGCGCGCCACGCAGGTGCGGCAGCAGGCATCGAGTCTGGTGCGCACGGTGATGGCCGATGTGCGCCTGGGCAAGGCCGCCGAGATCGACCGCGTGCAGCACACGGTGCAAGATATCACCGAATCGATCTTGCGCAATCCCGGCGCCCTCGTCGGCTTGTTGCGCATCAAGAACAAGGACGATTACACCTTCTTGCATTCCGTCAGCGTGTGCGCGCTGCTGGTGGCGTTTTGCCGCTCGCGGGGCGTCGATGGGGCCACCACGCACCAGGCCGGCCTGGGCGGCTTGCTGCACGACACGGGCAAGGCGCTGGTGCCCGACAGCGTGCTGAACAAACCCGGCCCTCTGACGCCGGAAGAATTTGCCCTGATCAAGCGCCATCCGCGCGATGGCTACGATATCTTGCGCCGCTCGCCCGAGCTGGGCGCCATTCCCCTCGACATCGCCCTGCACCACCATGAGCGGCGCGACGGCAGCGGCTACCCGGACCAGCTGGCCGGTGACGCCATCAGCGAGCTGGCGCAGATGGCCGCCATTGTCGACGTGTATGACGCGCTGACGTCCGACCGCAGCTATCACAAGGGCATCGCCGCCGCCGAAGCCTTGCGCAAGATTTATGAGTGGAGCAAATTCCATTTCAATCCCGTGTTTGCGCAGGATTTCATGCGCTGCGTGGGGATCTATCCGGTCGGCACCATGGTGATGCTGGAATCGGGCCGCCTGGCCGTCGTCATCGAGGCGCACGAGAGCAATCTGCTGGCGCCGAAGGTGAATGTATTTTTCAGTACGAAGAGCAATGCCTACATCAAGCCCGAGACAGTCGACCTGTCGCGCGGCTTCGGCTTCGGCGGCGGCGACAAGATCGTCGGCCATGAGTCCGCTGCCAAGTGGCAGGTTGATCCCATGCGCTTTTTATCGCTGGCGGATGCCTAGAAAAATTCTGCGGTATCGTTCGAGGCGATGGTCGTTAATAAACCTTTCGCTACCAGCTCGTCGTAATGGCAAGCCAGGTTGCGGCCATGGCTCTTGGCGTAATACAAGGCCTGGTCGGCACGGCCCAGGATGATGACGGGCGCCTCGTAGGCGTTGATGCTGACGAAGCCCACGCTGACGGTGACCCTGCCCACTTGCGGGAAGTCATGCGCCTCGACATTGGTGCGGAAGCGGTCGATGATTTTCTGCGCATTTTTCAGGGTGATCGAGCGCAGCAGCACGACGAATTCCTCGCCGCCGAAGCGGAAGATACGGTCTTGCGCGCGGAACGACGATTGCAGCTGGTTGGCGATCAGGATCAGCACTTCATCGCCATACAGGTGGCCGAATTTATCGTTGACCAATTTGAAATGATCGACGTCGATCACGGCCAGCCATTGCCGTTCCGTGTCCGTATGGTGGCGCCGTTCTTCATCGATGAGGCGCGGCTTGTCTGCTTCCGGTTCGCCGCGGCTATGCAGGATTTTTGCCAGCTGGTCGTCGAAGGTCTTGCGATTCAACAAGCCGGTGAGCGAATCGCGTTCGCTGTAGTCGAGCAGGTTCTGGAAATTGCGGTACACGCTGACGATGCCGCCGATCACCTGGATGGTGGCGCCCGTGTACGGCGTGGGGTTGGTGATTTCCAGGCAGGTGGTGACCTGGTCGCCGATCCAGATGGGTAGCCACAGCAGGTGGCGGCCGTCGGCGCACAGGGTATCGGCGCTCGCTTCATGGCGCGCGATGCAGGCGGCCAGCGCCGGATAGTCCGACAGCGGTTCACCCGGCAGCGCCGGGTCGGGATTGTCTTCCATGCGGGCCACGCTGCCCGCCACGATGATGGCCCGCGACCGCACGAACACCTGGCCACGCACGGTGGTCAGTGCCAGCACACGGGTCTGCGACGCGGCAGCGAGTTCTTGAACTGCCGAGATCACGGAGATGTCGAGCATCGTGTGGTCGCGGTGCCCCGTCATGTCCACCATGTGTTTCAGTAGGGAATCCATTGTCGATCTCTGGAAAGTAGTCACACAAGATTCTTCATACCAACATTGCGTCAAGCAATTCGCGTCCGTCTACAAGAAGCCAAGATTTATTTGGTGGCATGACGCTCTGTACCGCAGGGCGAGAGGCCGTTCCAAAGAAGAGCTAAGCAGGATAATGTCTTTTTGCCTAATAGGCAATTAACGTATGCAATATTTCATGTAAATACATGAGATTCATGCACTGCATTGCAAAAAACTTGCGTTGACGAAGGCTTTCAATCCTGATCGCAACATTTGTTTGCTTCAGCCGTCATTTCAACAAGGTTTGATAATTTCCGTGCGGAAACTTGTGGAGCGTCAATTTGCCAAAACGTAGACACTTTATAGTCAATGCAATGGCGCAGAAATTTACGGCAGGAAACATATTAGCAGGTATGGGCATTGTTTCACACCCGATTGTGCCAGGGACTTGTGATTCACTTTTGGGAGCTTGTCATGCGTACCTTCCTGTCGGCAGTACAGCAGTTTGTCAATGATGAGGATGGCATTACGGCAATCGAATACGGCTTGATTGCGGCCTTGATGGCTACCGCCATCACGGCCGGTTTCTTGCTGATCAAGACCAACTTGCTGGCCGTCCTCACCGACATTTCCTCGAACCTGGTGTTGACGCCCTAAGCGGGTGCCCGTCGCTGGCCGGCCGGTGGCGGGTTTTTTCAGGAGGTGTGCCATGCCTGCATTTGCCTTGTGCGACCTGCTGTTGTTGTGCTTTGTGACGGGGGCCGCCGTCAGTGATTTGATACGCCGCAAGATACCGAATGGTTTGGTGCTGTCCGGCATCCTCGCCGCGCTGGCCTTGCACCTGTGGCTGTGGCCGCAAAGCGTGCCATCGTTGTGGCTGGGCGGCATGGCGACGGGCTTCTTCCTGTTTCTGCCTTTATACGTGCTGCGCGGCATGGCCGCCGGCGACGTCAAGCTGATCGCCATGGTGGGTGCCTTTGCCGGTCCTTGGTCCGTGCTGCAGATCTGTTTCGCCACCTTTGTGCTGGGCGGCCTGATGGCCGTGCTGATGATCACGTACCAGGGCAAGTGGCGCGCCTGCCTGGGCAATCTGCGCCAGCTGCTGTGGCCAATGATCGCGCGCATGGCCGGCATTCCCCTGGCGCCCGCCGCACTGGGCAGCGGCGCCAGCGTGGGCAACATGCCGTACGGACTGGCCATTGCCTTGGGCGGCCTGGCGGTGCAAGGGCGGCATTATTTCTGATTGTTATTCATTGCTCTGAATCAATGGGCGCCAGTTTCCGCTGGCTAGAATGAATTCTGTTCAATGCAGTCTTAACCGGCTTGGAGACACAGGATGACCGAGGTCGACTATTCCATGAGCACCGAGAGTGCGCCGCGCCCCGCCGACGCGAACCTGATGCCGCCCTTGCCGCCGCAGCCGAAAAGCTTGCGCGAAACGGGCCTGGAGCGGCCGCTGGTGGTCGAACTGATCGCCAAGCTGATGTATGTGGGCGGCAAGACGCACCTGTCCGCACTGACGACGCGCCTGCGCCTGTCGCTCAATGTCTTGCGCGAAGTGCTAGATTTCATGGTGGCCGAGCAGATGGCCGAAGTGGCCTGGCGCGGCGAATCCGATATCGACGTGCAATACCAGCTGACGGGGGCCGGCAAGCAGCGCGCCAGCGCCTTCCTTGAGCGCTGCGCGTATATTGGCGCCGCCCCCGTCACCCTGGAAGCGTACCGCGCCATGGTGGCGCGCCAGTCGTGGCTGGCGCAGGAACCGCGCGTCGGCAGCGATGACCTGGCCGCCGTGCTGGGCAGTGCCCATGCGGGGCCGGGCATGCTCGACGTGGTGGGCGCGGCCCTGCATTCGGGGCGCTCGCTGCTGCTGTACGGTCCGCCCGGCAGCGGCAAGTCGACCCTGGCGCTGCAACTGGGCCAATTGCTGCACGGACTGGTCGCCGTGCCGTACGCCATCCTTGTCGGCCAGGACATCATTCAATGGTACGATCCGGCCCAGCACCTGCCGCCCGCGCCGCAGCATGTCAGCCATGCGCGTCAGGCGCTGGAGCGGCGCAGCACCGACATCCGCTGGGTGCTGTGCCAGCGTCCCGTGATCCATGTGGGCGCCGAGCTCGACGCGGGCATGCTGGAGCTGCGCCATGACGCCAGCGGCGGCTGCTACCAGGCGCCGCCCCATGTGCGGGCCAATAACGGCATGCTGATCATCGACGACCTGGGCCACCAGCGCCTGGGCGCGCAAGCGCTGCTGACGCGGCTGATGCAGCCGCTGGCGCGCGGCTGCGACCAGCTGGGCCTGCCCGGCGGCGTGCAGATCAGCGTGCCGTTCGACAACGCCCTGGTGCTGGCCACGAATGTGCGGCCGGGCGAGCTGTTCGATCCTGCCATGCTGCGCCGCATCGGCTACAAGGTACAGGTGGGGCCGCTGGCCGAGAGCGCCTATCGTGCCCTGTTCCGCCAGCAATGCCGCCTGGCCGGCATGGCCATCGATGAACTGGCCCTGAACCACCTGCTGCAGCTGCATGGCGCGCAGGGACGGCCCTTGCTGGCCAGCTATCCGCAGGAATTGCTGGCGCGCATAGGCGACTTTGCCGGTTTTTCCGGCTGCGAAGCGCGCCTGACGGTGGTCGCCCTGGAGCAGGCCTGGAGCAGCCTGTTTGCCAGCTGCGACATGCCGGCCGCCAGCCTGTGCGAGCGCATCGCATGAAAAACCGGCGCGCCCTTTTGATGATGGGCCTGGCGGTCGTGCTGGGCCTGCTGGCCGTATTGCTGGCCTCGCACTGGCTGCTGCGCCAGACACCGGCCGGCAAGGGCAAGATCGTCGTCGCCGCCAGCGATGTCAACCTGGGCCAGCGCCTGACGCCCGAGATGCTGCGCCTGGCCGTATGGCCGGCGGAAAGCTTGCCGCAAGGCGCGCTGCAAGACCCGGCGACATTGGCGGGACGGGTGCTGAAAACCAGCGTGCTGCGCGGCGAGCCGCTGAGCGAAGCCAAGCTGGCGCCGGTGGGCACCCTGGGCGGCCTGTCGGCCCTGATCACGGAAGGGCGGCGCGCCATCACCGTGCGCGTCAACGATGTGATCGGCGTGGCCGGCTTTGCCTTGCCGGGCAACTATGTCGACATCATCGTGAGTACCCAGCAGGATGCCGGCGACCGCGCGTTTCCGCAAAGCCGCAACATTTCCAAGATCGTCCTCGAACGCATCCTGGTGCTGGCCGTGGCGCAGGAAGTGGGACGTGACGAGACCAAGCCGCGCGTGGTCAATGCGGTGACCCTGGAAGTGACGCCGGAACAGGCGGAAAACCTGGACCTGGCGCGCAGCGTGGGTAGCTTGTCGCTGGTGCTGCGCAACCAGGTCGACCCGCAACCGGGCGTGACGGCGGGCGCCACCAAGCTGACCTTGCTGGGCGGACCGCACGAAGCCGACGAGCCCGCTCCTGCCGCCGCGCCCGTGCTGGCCGTGGCGCAGCGTCCCGTACGCGTGGCCAAGGCGCCGCCGGAGCCGCTGCGCCAGTGCAGCGGCGTCATCGACGGGACGCGCCAGTCGCGCGAATGTTTTTAGCCAACCATGGACACCCTCATGAACCGCGCCCTGCTGACACTGTGCTGCCTGCTGTTGCCGCTTGCCGGCGCGGCCGCCGATCCTGGCCCGCGCTGCGGCGGAGAAGCGGCGACACCCGGCAACTTGCAGCTGCAGGTGGGCAAGTCGAGCATGCTGCGCCTGCCCGAGGCAGTGCTGGCCCGCAGCGTCGGCAATCCGGCCGTGCTGCAAGCCATGCTGGTGGCACCCGACACCCTGTACCTGGTGGGTGTCGATGTGGGCAGCACGAATATGATCATCCAGGGACGCAGCGGCGTGTGCAGCGTGGTGAACGTCAGCGTCAGCATGGACCCGGCCGGCTTGCAAGCCACCCTGGCGGCCCTGATGCCGGAAGAAAAAGCCATCCGCGTGACGGCCGTGGCCGATACCCTGGTGCTGTCGGGCACGGTGCAGGATGCGGGCGCCGTGCTGCGCGCCGTCGAGCTGGCGCACGCCTATGTGCGTCGCGCAACGCCGCCGCTGGCGCTGCCCAGGCCCGCCGATGGCGCTGCCTTGCCGGTGGTGGCCACCGTGCCCGGTGGCGGCGCGGGTGGCGCGAATAGCCGCGTCATCAATATGCTCGACGTCAGTGCGCCGCAGCAAGTGATGCTGGCCGTGCAGATTGCCGAAGTGTCGAAGTCGCTGCTGGAGCGCCTGGAAGTGGGCGCCACCCTGCGTTTTGCGTCTGGTAGCTGGGCCACCACCTTGCTGTCGAATTTCCTCATTGGCACGGCCAATGGCGTGTTCGATGTGCGCAAGTCGAATGGCCAGCAGCTGACCATCGAGGCGCAGAAACAGGATGGCCTGGTGCGCATCCTGGCCGAACCGACGGTGATGGCGATCAGCGGGCAAGAGGGCAGTTTTTTGGCCGGCGGCAAGATCTTCATTCCCGTCGGTCAGGACAACAACAAGATCACGCTGGAAGAGCGCGAGTATGGCGTCGGTCTGCGCTTCACGCCCACCGTGCTGTCGGGCGGACGCATCAATTTGAAGGTGGCGCCGGAAGTATCGGAACTGTCGCGCGAGGGTGTGGGCATTTCCGCCGCCGGTGTCAGCGGCCGCTCGATCCTGCCCGTCATCACCACGCGGCGCGCCTCGACCACGGTGCAGCTGTACGACGGCCAGAGCTACGCCATCGGCGGCTTGATCAAGAATAACCAGGTGAGCAATATCACGGGCGTGCCCTGGTTCAGCGAAGTGCCCATCCTGGGCGCGCTGTTTCGCAGCACGGATTTCCAGCATGACCGCACGGAATTGCTGTTCGTCATTACCGCGCACCTGGTGAAACCCTTGCCGGCCGACGCCGTGCTGCCGACGGCGCAGCTGGCGCCCCCCTCGCGCACGGACTTGATGTTGGGCGGCAAGATGGAAGGCACGCTGGCGCCGCCGTCCGTGCCGCCGCTGCGCGCGGCCCATGGTTTCGAGCTGAAATGAGACGGGGAGACATGCCATGCCGAACTCGCTTTTGATGTCGCTGCGGCAGCTGGCGGCGCTGCTGCTGGCACTGCAGCTGGCCGCCTGCGCGCACGGCAGCACGCCGCAGTTGGACGGGCGCTTCGGCGACGCCGTGCGCCTTGCCATGGCGCAGCAGGTGCGCGATCCGGCCAGCGCCGGCAATCGCACGCCGGCCGATGGTCTCGATGGCCCCAGTGCGCACGCCGTGATGCAGCGCTACCGTGCCTCGTTTGCCGAACCGAACGGACAGGCGCCGCAGCCCGTGCAATTCATGCTGGGAGGCGGCAATGGCAAATAGACGCCAGCGCCAGCGCGGGGCGATGCTGATCGCCTTTTCCATCCTGCTCATCGTGGTGCTGGGTTTTATCGGCCTGGCGCTCGACGTGGGGCAGGTCATCGGCCGCAAGACGGAATTGCAGAACCTGGCCGACAACGCGGCGCTGGCGGCGGCGTCCGAACTGGTGGGTACGCCCGAGGGCCTGCTGGCTGCCGTGGAAAAAGCCAAGAGCAGTGCGGCCGACAGGAGCGCATGGCGGCGCCGCATGGAGGGCGCCGTCCTGTCGGACGCCAGCATCCGCTTCGCCAGCGCACCCGACGCGCCCGCCAGCGAGTGGCATGCGGCGGGCGCCGTGCCCGATCCAGCCACGGCGCTGTTCGTGCGCGTCGATACGCAGGCCAATGAGCCATCGCTGGGGCGGGTGGCGACGGCGTTCCTGGGCGCCTGGTCGCCGGCGTTGCGCACCTTGGAGACTGGCGCGCGCGCGGTGGCGGGGCGGTCCAGCCTGCACCTGACCCCGCTGGCCATCTGCGCCTTGTCGGGCAGTGCTGCCAGCCCGCGTACGAATGCCGCCCTGCTGCCGGCCGTCGAGCTGCTGGAATATGGCTTTCGCCGCGGCGTGGCGTATAACTTGTTGAAGCTTAATCCGCATGGCCCGGCGGCCGAACATTTCGTGCTCAATCCGCTGGGCCGGCCGGGCCTGCTGGGTTCGTCGCTGCAGGTCAGCGAGTCGAGCGTGCTGCCGTTTGTCTGCAGCGGCACGGTGTTGTACCCGCGCATCGGCAGTGCGTCGGTGCACGTGCACCGGCCCTTTCCCGCCGCACTGTGGCCGGCTTTCAACGCGCGCTTCAACCAGCATGCGGGCAGCGGCTGCCATCCCGTCACGGCGCCGCCCGACACGAATATCCGCGCGTATCCGAATACGGCGGTGAACTGGTGGATGACGAACACGCCCGACGCACCCGGCGCCCTGAGCACCGGCAATCCGCTGCTGTCCGTGGCCGATCCGGAATCGAATGCCACGCCGCCGGCGCTCGGCAGCTATGGACCGTTATGGTCGTTTGGCCGGGCGGTCAGGTACAGCAGCGTGAAGCCGCCCGGCGGTTATTTACCGTTTGCCACCAGCGACTGGCCCAAGCTGTATCCGGCTAGCCCGGCCGCGCCGGCCGCCAAGTCCGGTTATCCTGCCACGCCGCCATACCAGACGCTGGCTTACCAGACGGCGCCCACCGGCAACACGGGCGTGCCGTTGCGGCGCGCGCTGCACATCGCCTTGCTGGCTTGTCCCGTGCCGGCAGGCAGCGACGTGCTGGCGCAGGTGCGGGGCATCGGCCGCTTCTTCATGACGGCGCCGGCGGGTAATGGCATGTTGAGCGCCGAATTTGACGGCCTGGTTGCCGAGGGCACGCTGGAAGGTCCCGCGGAGTTGCTGCAATGAAGCCACCCTGCCGCACGCCACGCCGCCAGGATGGTGTCGCCGCTATCGAGCTGGCCCTGATCCTGCTTTTTTTCATGGGCCTGTTGCCCTTCGTGCTGCTGTTCGGCCGTGCGCTGCTGGTGTACACGGCCCTGCAGAAAAGTACGCACGATGCGGCGCGCTACCTGGCGACCATGCCGCTGCCGCAGATTGCCAAGAGCGAGATGGCGAACCAGGGCGCCGTGTTTGCCCGGCAGATGGTGGTCGAGGCGATGGCCGAAAGCTGGCCGGACATCCAGCCGTACCGGGTCAGCGTGGAATGCGTGTATGCCGACGATTCCTATAGCTGCGGCAGCTATCCGACGGCGCCGCTGCAGGTGCGCATCAAGGTGACCGTGCACATGCCCGTCGATATGCTGCCCGAGCTGACGCGCAAGTGGCTGCCGCAGCTGGCGCCGATCCCGCTGCGTGCCAATGCGACATTGCGCTATGTTAACTAAGCTGCGCCGGCACATCCAGCGGCAGCGCCAGGGCGGCGTCTTCGCTGTCGAGTTCGCCATGCTGGCGCTGCTGTTCTTCCTCTTCCTGTTTGCCCTGCTGGAAGTGGCGCGCGCCGTCTACGTGTGGAACATGGTGCATGAGATCACCCGGCGCGCGGCGCGCGCCGCCGCCGTCACCGATTTCAGCAATGCCGGCGCCTTGCAGGCCGCGCGCGCGCACGCCGTGCTGCGTGCCGCGCCGGGCGCGCTGCCGCTGGGCGGCGGCATCAGCGACGCGTATGTGCGCATCGACTATCTGTCGCAGGCCGCTGGCGGCGCCGCGCTGGCGGCAGTGCCGGTGACGGTGATGCCAGGGTGTCCGCAACGCAATCGCATCAATTGCCTGGACGACCCGCATGGCGCCAGCTGCATCCGCTTCGTGCGCGCGCGCCTGTGCGTGCCCGGCGATGGCGCGCGCTGCGAGAGGGTGCCGTACCGTCCCGTCCTGCCGCTGCTGGGGATGATGTTTCCCGCCGGCGCAGGGGCCGTGCGTTTGCCCAGCGGGGCCACCATGGCGGTGGCAGAGTCGCTGGGCTATCCGGACAATCCCGGTTTTTGTCCATGAGCGTCGATCCGCTGGCGCAGCCGAATGTACTGTCTTGAATGAAGGAGTGGTGATGAAAGCCCTGATGATTACCCGCGACGCCAGCTTGCACGATGAAATCGCGGCGCAGGGCGCGGCCCGCATGCCGGTGTTGCGCCTGCTGGAGCGGCGCAGCGGCCTGCGCGATGCCGTCGAGCGCATGCTGCCTGAAGCGCCCGAGCTGGTGATCGTCGACGCCAGCGGCATCGACGCCGACGAGGCGGACTTGCTGGAACGGCTGGCGCGCCAGTATCCGCTGGCCGTGCTGATGCTGCTCACGCGCGGCCAGCAGCAGGATGTGCTGATCCGCGCCATGCGCGCCGGCATGCGCGAAGTGCTGCAACTGCCGCTGGTGCACAAGGCCTTGCATGAGGCGATGGACCGCGTGGATATCCAGGCCGGCGTGACGCAGATGCGCGATGGCAAGGTCCTTGCCTTCATTTCCTGCAAGGGCGGCAGCGGTGCCACCTTTTTGTCGACAAATTTTTCCTACGCGCTGGCCAGCCTGGCCGGCTGCAAGGTGCTGCTGATCGACCTGCATGGCCAGTTCGGCGACGCCACCCTGTATGTCTCGGACCAGAAGCCGGCCATGACCCTGTCCGATATCTGCGCCCAGATCGCGCGCATGGATGGCGCCTTTCTTGCCTCGTGCCTGGTGCATGTGACGCCCAATTTCGGCGTGCTGGCGGCGGCCGACGACCCCGCGCACAAGGTCGACATGCAGCCCGAGCACATGGACCGCATCCTGGCCGTGGCGCGCCAGCACTACGACTACATCGTGCTCGACGTGGGGCGCCAGATCGACGCGCTGTCGCTGCGCGCGCTCGACAACGCCGACGCCATCTACCCGGTGCTGCAACTGGCCTTGCCCGACATCCGCGACGGGCGCCGCCTGCTCGACATTTTCCGCTCGCTCGGCTATCCGGGCGAGCGCCTGCGGCTGATCGTCAACCGCTATGAAAAGGGCGGACGCCTGCGCCTGGCCGACCTGGAACAGGCGCTGGGCGCGGAAGTGGTGCACACGGTGCCCAACGATTATGTCGCCGCCACGGACTCCGTCAACCAGGGCATCGCGCTGCTGCAGCTGTCGCGCACCAGCGCCGTGGCGCGCAGCCTGGCCGAACTGGTGGAGCTGGTGACGGCGCGCCGCGTGACGGAAAGCCGCGGTCTGTTCGACCGTTTGTTCAGCCGCAGCGAGGCCTAGGACAGGGAGATAGGTCAAGGCTCCCGCCGGGGGCCATCATGGGAGCCGAGATGACTTTACGCGAACGCCTGGCGGCGAATGAAACAGTGCGCCCCGCCAGCAATGGGCAGGGCGCGCTGGCGCTGCACGCCTACCAGGAGCTGAAAAAGACCATGCACCAGACGATACTCGACCGTATCGACCTGGAACGCCTGAAACGCCTGACGGCCGAGCAGTTCAAGCACGAGCTGGCGCTGCTGGTGCAGCGCGTCATCGAGGAAGAGCGCATCGTGCTGAACCAGCATGAGCGGCATAGCCTGGTGCTCGACATCCAGCACGAGATGCTGGGCTTTGGCCCGCTCGAACCCTTGCTGGCCGATGCCAGCGTGTCCGACATTCTGGTCAATACCTGCGACAAGGTGTATGTCGAGCGGGGCGGGCGCTTGCAGCTGACGGACGTGACGTTCCACGACAATGCGCACCTGATGAAGATCATCGAAAAGATCGTCTCGCGCGTGGGACGGCGGGTCGACGAATCGAGCCCGATGGTCGATGCGCGCCTGCCGGACGGCTCCAGGGTCAACGCCATCATTCCGCCGCTGGCCGTCGATGGCCCGATCCTGTCGATCCGCCGCTTTGCCGTGCAGCCTTTGAGCATCGCCAACCTGCTCGACTACAAAAGCCTGACGCCGCCCATGGTGCAGGTGCTGCAGGCGCTGGGCCAGGCCAAGGTCAACATCCTGATTTCGGGCGGCACGGGCAGCGGCAAGACGACCCTGCTCAACGTGCTGTCCGGCTTCATTCCCGGCAGCGAGCGCATCATCACCATCGAAGATGCGGCCGAACTGGCGCTGCGCCAGCCGCACGTGGTGCGCCTGGAAACGCGGCCGCCGAATATCGAGGGCAAGGGCGAAGTGAGCCAGCGCGCGCTGGTGCGCAATGCGCTGCGCATGCGGCCCGACCGCATCATCCTGGGCGAGGTGCGCGGCGCCGAGGCGCTCGACATGCTGCAGGCGATGAACACTGGCCATGAGGGTTCGCTGGCGACCATTCACTCGAACACGGCGCGCGATGCGCTGGCGCGGCTGGAAAACATGGTCGGCATGGCCAGCGTGAACCTGACGCCGCGCGCCACGCGCCAGCAGATCTGTTCGGCCGTGACGGTGGTGATGCAAGTGTCGCGCCTGACCGATGGCGCGCGCAAGCTGGTCAGTCTGCAGGAAGTGACGGGCATGGAAGGCGACATCATCGCCATGCATGAAATCTTCCGCTTCGAACAGACGGGCGTGGATGCCGCAGGCAAGGTGCTGGGCCACTTTTGCGCCACCGGCGTGCGCCCCCGTTTTACGGAACGCTTGCGCATGTTCGGCGCGCCGGTACCCGATAGTGTCTTCGATCCCGACCGCATCTACGAATAAGGAGGGCAAGCATGGACCTGGTCTTCTATGGTTTCGCCGTGTTGCTGTTTGCCGCCTGCATCCTGATGGTGGAAGGGGCCTGGCTGTGGTGGGCGGGCACGCATGGCGGCGCGGCGCGACGCATTAACCGCCGCTTGCGGCTGATGGCAGCGCGCGGCGAGGCGGGCGGCGAGCGGGTCTCCATCCTCAAGCAGCGCCGTTATGCGCGTGCGCCCGGCCTGGAGCGTTTGCTGCGGCGCGCGCCACAGGCGGCGCAGCTCGACCACCTGCTGCTGCAATCGGGCTTGTCCTGGTCGGTGGCGCAATTCATCGGCGTCACTGCTGCCCTGTTGCTGGCGGCCTTGCTGCTGCTGGCGGTCTGGCCCATGCCCTTGCCTGGCGCCTTGCTGCTGCTGTCCGGCGCTGTGAGCGGACCGAGCCTGTTCGTACTGCGCGCGCGCGCGGCGCGGTTGAAAAAGATCGAGGCGCAATTGCCGGAGGCGGCCGATTTCCTGGCCCGCGCGCTGCGCGCCGGCCACTCGTTTTCGAATGTGCTGCAGATGGTGGGCGATGAATTGAGCGAGCCGATCAGCGGTGAATTCAAGATGGCGCATGAAGAAATCAATTACGGCGTGCCGATGAACGAGGCGCTGCAAAACCTGGCCGCGCGCATTCCCCTGACGGACTTGCGCTACCTCGTCATCGCCGTGCTGGTGCAGCGCGAATCGGGGGGGAATCTGGCCGAAGTGCTGGTCAGCATCGCGCGCATCATCCGCGCCCGTTTGAAACTGCTGGGGCAGGTGCGCGTGCTGTCGGCCGAGGGGCGCATGTCGGCCTGGGTGCTGGGGCTGATGCCGGTGGTGATGATCGGCGTCATGGCGCTGGTCAACCCGCAATACATCCGCCTGCTGTGGACCGATCCCAGCGGCATCAAACTGCTGTGGTACGCGGCCGGCATGGTGGCGCTGGGCGTGGTCTGGATGCGCAATGTGATACGTATCAGGATATAACAACAGGGGGTGGCATGAACGGTTCGCAACTGCTGTTTCTCGTGATTGTCTTCGTCGTGGTCGTGGCGCTGGCCCTGCTGGCATGGCTGATCTTCTTTCCTGGCACCTTGCGCCAGCGCCTGTTTGGCGCCATGACGCCGGCCGCCAGCGACGCGGTGGCCGAGCATGGCTGGGTGGAGCGCGTGGCACGCGTGGCGCAGCCGTTCAGCAAGCTGTCGTTGCCGGAAGAGGGCTGGGAACGCTCACCGCTGCGCACGCGCTTCATGAACGCGGGCTGGCGGCAAGCCAGCGCGCCGGCCCTGTACTTTGCGGCGAAGACCGTGCTGGCCCTGCTGTTTCCCACCGTGCTGGGCCTGTATGCGGCCAGCGCCATGGCGGCGCAGCTGCGCAGCGTGCTGCTGTTGCTGCTGTGCGTCAGCGCCACCATCGGCTACTACCTGCCGAACCTGGTGCTGGCCAGCACGGCCAAGCGGCGCCAGCGCGACATCTTCGAAAACATCCCCGATGCGCTCGACTTGCTGACCGTGTGCGTGGAAGCGGGCCTGAGCCTGGAGCGCGCGCTGGTCAAGGTGTCGGGCGAAATCCACATCAAAAGCGTGGTGCTGGCGCAGGAATTGCAACTGGTGCTGATGGAAATGCGCGCCGGATTTTCCAAGGAAAAGGCGCTGCGCAATCTGGCCCTGCGCAGCGGCGTGGAAGATGTAGACACCCTCGTCGCCATGCTGATTCAATCGGAACGCTTCGGCACCAGCATGGGCGATTCGCTGCGCGTACATTCGGAAAATCTGCGCAGCAAGCGCAGCTTGCTGGCCGAGGAGGCGGCGGCGAAGATCGCCCTGAAACTGCTGTTCCCGCTAATCTTTTGTGTCTTTCCCACCCTGATGCTGGTGCTCATGGGGCCGGCCGTGATCGAAGTCTATCGCGTGCTCGTGCCGGCCATGGCCAGTCGCTGAAAGGAGTCACCATGCGCATGACGCTCTCCCGCCTGGCCGCCGCCTGTGCCTGCCTGGGCCTGGCCGCCTGTACCACGCAATTGGCCCGTGCACCGGTGCCGGCATGGCCTGACGCCCATGCCGCCTATGTGGCGGGGCGCCAGCATTTCGAGCGGGGCGACCTGCCCGCCGCGCAGGCTGCCTATGCGCTAGCGTTGCGCCATGCGCCGCGCCACGTGAACGCGCGCAACGGCCTGGCCGTGCTGCACGCGCAACGGGGCGAGCATGACGCTGCCATCGCCCAGTGGCAGGCGCTGACGCAGGAAACGGGCATGGCGCGGCCGCGGCAGGCCTACCTGTTCAGCAATCTCGGTCATGCCTATTATCTGAGCGGACGCGACGCGCAAGCGTTGACTGCGCTGGAACAGGCGTGTTTGCTCGATCCGCTCAATGCGCTGGCCTGGCGGCATCTGGCGCAGGTGCTGCAGCGCCTGGGACAGCACGAGCGCGCCGCCCTCATGCAGCGCCAGGCGGCCAGCTTGCAGGAACATGATTTGCGGCGCGACCTGGCCTTGTTGCGCGACGCGGCGCCGCCGCAGCTGGTGTCCGCGCCTGCGCCGGTGCAGGATGCGCCCGCCATGGCGCGGGTGGAGATCACGCAAAACGATGGTATGGCCCAGCTGCGGCGCGTGCCCGCCGCCGCGCCGCCGCGGTCCGTGGCGGCGGTTGGTGCGTCACATCCGCGCCTGGAAATTGTGAATGGCAACGGCGTGCCGGGCATGGCAGCCGCGCTGGCGCGCAGCCTGGCCGGCGGTTCCGTGCAAGTGGTGCGTCTGGCCAATGAAACCAGCTTCCAGGTAGCGCGCACGCGCGTCGAATACCGGCCCGCGCAAGAGCAGGCGGCGCGCCAACTGGCCCGCCAGCTGGGGACGCAGGTGCCGACCCAGGCCGCCGACTGCCCTGTCAGCGAGCTGCGCCTGGTACTGGGGCGCGACCTGAGTGACCCGGTCGTGTTGCACCGCTATTATCTGCAGCAATTGCAGCTGGCGCGCCAGGCGCTGGCCCGGCTGGGCTAACGCGCCCCTGCCAGTAACTATGTCGGCTGGCGGCGGCGCGTGAAGGCCAGGGCGGTCAGTCCCAGGCCCAGCAGGAACAGGCTTCCCGGCTCCGGCACGGCCAGGGGATCGATGACGACGATGTCGGTGCGCGTGGATTTGGAAAAGTTCAAGGTATAGCTGCCGGCGGGCATGGCGAAATTCGAGGTCAGGGAAAACAGCGCAAAGCCATTCGTGAAGGTGCGCCCGGTAGCGGGGTCATTCGTGCCGGCCGTCAAGTTCAGGCTGAAAGGGTCGAGGCTGCCGGCGCCATGGTTGCCGTTGATGTCGCTGCCATTGTTCGGGTTGCCGTCGGGGGCGAACTGGAAGATCACGCCATCGGCATTCGCGTTCGACAGGCAGCCGACGGGGCTGGCGCTGTTGCAGGAGATATTGAAGATATCCATGATCGACACGCTCGACTTGTCGCCCGAGGTCGTCACGCTGGTGCGCAGGTCGCGCCGTCCCATGAAGCTGAAGGTGATGAAGCCGGCGCTCGACAGGGTCAGGTTGACGGAACCGGTGAGCGTGTCGGCGGCCATGGCCGTGGCGGCGCCGACGGTGTTGCGCTGTGCTTCCGCCACGGCTTGCACGCTGGCGCCGCCTTTGAGCATATTGCCGAAGGCGTGCGCATCGCCGCGCGCGAATTCCAAGGTGGAACTGGGACTGGGTGCGTAGTGGTTTTGCGGCAAGCCGCTGCAGCCGCCGCCCGAACACACTTGCAGCACGTCGGCGTTGGCGGCCGGCCCGGTATTGACGGCGCGCGGATTGACGGCTACGCCACCCTCGAAGAAGGCGCTGTCGCTGGCATTGCGGTTGGCGCCGGTCAGCGACAGCGCGCCAGTGCTGGTGGTGATGCGGAAATTGTTCAACTCATTGACGGCCAGGCCGTAGGCGCCGGCCTGCGCCTGACCGCTGGCCAGCAGGCTTGCCGCCGCCAGCGCGCCCAGCCAGCCCAGGGTCTTGCTTCGTGTGTGATCGACATTCATCGCAGCCTCTTATCGTGGTCAGTCTCGGGAAATCCGGCGGACAAAGAATCCAGAATGACTTGCCTGGATTCATTTCGTAGACACAGATAAGCAGCTTGCATGCCACACAAAAAAAGCAATTTGAATCAACTGCTTGCGCAAAGCGGACCGGGCTGCATAGGGCCTGGTGTAAGAAAGGCCGACGCCGCTTGGCGGACGGCGTCGGCTCGCCTCAGGTCCCGCGGTGATAGCCCAGGTGGCCACCCGAATTGCTTGCGCAACCGCAACCGATGCGCGCCACTTCCTCACCTTCTGTCAATTTCCAGTTGGTAATGGTCGTGTGCTGCCAGTCGATGTCGCTTTTCTTGACAGGTTTCACCGTCAAGGTGCGTTGCTCCACATCCGTGTATTCCATCAGCTCCTCATCGTCGGCGATGTCGACATGGCGGTGGATCAGGTAAATGCCGAAGCGCTCGAGCGCGCCATAGCGCTGTAGTACGTCGCGCAATGCGCGAAAGCAGGCCAAGTCCTCGGGGAGCAGCGGGTCGACGGCGGAAATATCGGCAATGGCTTGCCATAGCATGGCGTGGATGTTCAGGCTGTGCATGATAGGCTCCTGTGCCCCGTGATGAGTGGCCCAGGCTGCCGGAGGGGCGCCGGCACGCCTGGCGAAATACCCATCGTGGCCGCGAAGCCGATGCGGCGCTTGCGCCAGATCAAAGGTGCGGCACAGCGTATCTCGTCCGATCATTGCCCGGTAAAATAGGCCATGGCAAACAAAACCCCCACCTTCCCCGGCGCACGCACGGGCCGCGGCCAGGTCCTGGCCGTGCTGCTGTCGAACCGCGACCAGTCCGGCGCCGAACCCCTGCAAGGCCGCGTCTCCCTGGCCGCCATCGTCAAAGCGCTCAAACGCAAATACCACTGGCCCATCGAGACGCACAGTTTCCCCGCGAATACGCAGGATGGCCGCGCCAGCTGGGCAACCGTCTACAGCTTGCCGGAAAAGATGATCGAGGCCGCGCTGGAGGCCGGCGGCCGGGAGTGGCTGGAGAGCCGGGGAGTGCCTGGGCGGCGGTGAGCGCGCCGCCTTGCATTATTCCAGCCTGAAGCCGACCTTCAGCGTGACCTGGAAGTGCGCCACCTTGCCATCGACGATATGGCCGCGTGATTCGGTCACTTCATACCAGTCCATATGCTTGACCGTCAGCGCCGCCTTGGCAATGGCATCGCGTATCGCCTGATCGCTGCTCTCGGTCGATGTGCCGACCAGCTCGATCAATTTGTAAGTGTGTGCGGACATGATGTTTCCCCAGGTAGGCAAGCCAGACATCGGGAGCCTGCTTTGCGCAAGCACGTGCTCATCTTGCGCCTAAATGTGCTGGCAGTCATTGCGCGGTGCAGCAATGCGTCAACCTGGATGACGATGCTTTCCAGTGTCCTGGATGGCTTCCACAGGCGGTAGAAAAGAAAAAAGGGCTACCAACCGAAGCGGGTAACCCTTTGATTTTCTACTGAATTCTGGTGCGACTGCCGGTTTCATATTCTCCTATGAAAAATAGGAAAAAATCAGATTGATACCAACAAAAATACCAACAAAAAATAAGGTGTCTCAGGCTGTAATCGAAAAACAACGGCCGCACTTAGTTCGCGCCGAGTTTCGCGCCGGGACGTCCACAGGTCGGGTGGTGCGGCTGAGCAACTGGGAGGCGGCATCAGAAATTGGAAGCTCCTTATGGGAGCTGGTGCCGGCGCCGCACTTGGTGAGAGCGGCCGTCTCTGGTGGTCGCGTGCGTCGTCGTTGCTCAGTGCCGTCGTGTTAGCTGTGCGCTTATGAAACTATAGGTAACGGCTCGCGTTTGAAACTGCTCTGCTCGCATTCGTCGCTGATTTCGCTCACAATACCTGTACGGTACAATCGCCCGAAGGCAACTTCTGATTTCTGCCAAAAGCGGTACTTTGTAGAAGACGAGGCTGTCAGTCGCTACTAGACCAAATTATTAGCGGCTGGCGAGTCTGAACGACAAGGAGATATGATGGAGGCAGGAAAAAACCAAAACGACAGTAAGGCGATCCAAAATTTATTTCGTCTGCTCCTCGATCCTGATCTCATGATTTTTATCAACAAACGTAAACTGTGCGGTTCTGAACTCTTGCAGCGCGCAATTCAGGTGGCGTTCGATCAGCACAGCGTGCACAGAAATTCAACCAGACTTATTTCTTTAATATCATTTCTACACGGAACAGCAGAGGGAGCAGCTCTTGTTTCGAGGCTTAAACCAAACTTCGAGGTTGTCTATGATGCAGGAAAGCAGCCAAAGTTAAGGAAAGTTTCGCTTCTCGAACAGTTAGCTGGGCCTGCCCCTGCTCAAACGCAAAGGAGCTCCGCGCCTTTGATAACTAATCGTATTCGAGATGTTGATAAAAGTGAGGATATCTTAGATTCACGTCTTATGTTTCCTGGAAGCTATGGAAGTGGACGGCGGCGATGACATCCTTTCGCTCACTACCGCTTCATCGCCTGGATTATCCAAAAGCAGTCCCCGTAATACATTTTTTCGTAGATGGGATCTGACGTGCAGTGGAACAGAAAACCAGGTTAAGTATTGGCATGACCCCATGCCTGTCAGATTGAGGCCACAGACCATGACGCGAGGGCGTCAGGCAATGCAGAAAGCGATGCTAATCTGACTCGGGTGTTATTTTCAGAAGACTACTGCTCGAATGTCAGGAGTCGGTTGCACCGACTGAAACATGTCTGGGGTGACCACAGAATTCGGAAAAAATAGTACGCTAAGCTTAAAACTACAGCTGAGCACTTCGGGTGGTGACGGAAATGCTCTAAAGTACCGTTTCTGAATACCCAGCGGTCCGACAGGGTTTTACGTGCACATTGGTGCTTGGCGACGAATGCTGTCATTTTCAGAAGGCGACTGCCCTAATGTCAGGAGCCGACTGCATCGACTGAAGTGTGCTTCGCGCGTACTCGCATGATGGACTGGCGAGTCGTACCGTAGTCACGGGCAATTTTGGCCACTGACTCGCCAGCCAAGAGGCGTACCATCGCATCAGCTTGCTGCGCTGTCGTCAACGCCGGCCGTCGTCCTAACGTCTTTCCTTCAGCACGCGCACGTGCCAGTCCCGCCTGGGTTCGCTCCACCAGAAGATCACGTTCAAACTCGGCCACTGCACCTAACACGCTCATAGTCATCTTGCCAGCAGCGCTGGTCAAATCGACGCCGCCGAGCACTAAGCAATGCACACGAACAGAATTGGCTGCAAGGTGCTCAACTGTGGCCCGAACGTCCATGGCGTTACGACCAAGCCGGTCCAACTTGGTCACGATTAGCACATCGCTAGGCTCAAGACGGTCAAGCAAGCGAGCAAACTGCGGGCGCTTAGCGGCTGCAACGCTACCGCTAATGCTTTCGCGAACGATCCGACGTTTGTCTACGGCGAAACCAGCGAACTCGATTTCAGGTATCTGGTTGTCGGTGTTTTGATCGACGGTACTCACTCGTGCATAAATGAAAGTTCGGGACATTGGCCGGCCAAGTTAGTACGAAATGGGTGTACTAATTGTAATGCATACCCGATATCGAACCAGCTATTCTTCGGACACTAGATTTCCGGCAGTACGAAAACGATCGTTTCCGTACTGCCACACATGAGTTAAGCTACACCCTGCGGACTTTCGCACCCAAGGATAAGAAAATAAAACAATGTTTGAACAAACCTTTAAGAATATCGACGATATCCTGCACAAGGATGCAGGCTGCACCAGTGAACTGGACTACACCGAACAATCATCGTGGCTGCTGTTCCTGAAATACCTGGACGCACTGGAGGCGGACAAGGCTACCGAGGCCGAGCTGGAAGGCAAGGCGTACACCTTCATTCTGGACAAGGCCTACCGTTGGGAGACTTGGGCCGCACCCAAAACGGCAGACGGTAAGCTAGACCACAATACCGCATTGACTGGCGACGACCTGACGGAATTCGTGGACCGCAAGCTGTTTCCCTATCTAGCAGGCTTTAAGCAGCGTGCCACTGGCCCTAACACCATCGAATACAAGATCGGTGAAATCTTTGGCGAGATCAAAAACCGCATCCAAAGCGGCTACAACCTGCGCGATGTAATCGAACGAGTGGATGAACTGCGCTTTCGTGCCCAGACCGAAAAGCATGAACTGTCGCACCTGTACGAAGCCAAGATCAAGAACATGGGCAATGCCGGGCGCAACGGCGGGGAGTACTACACGCCACGCCCCTTGATTCGCGCCATGATAAAGGTGCTGGACCCCAAGATCGGCGAACGCATCTATGACGCCGCGTGCGGATCGGCAGGCTTCCTGTGCGAGGCCTTTGAATACCTGAGTCCCAAGGCGACCAAAGCCGCCGATCTGACCACGCTGCAAACCAGGACCTTCTACGGTAAAGAAAAGAAGAGCCTGGCTTATGTCATTGCGATCATGAACATGATCCTGCACGGCATTGAGGCCCCCAATGTCATCCACACCAACACGCTGGGCGAGAACGTCAATGACATCCAGGAGAAAGACCGCTACGACGTAATTCTCGCCAACCCGCCTTTTGGCGGCAAGGAACGCCAGGAGGTGCAGCAAAACTTCCCGATCAAAACCGGCGAGACTGCCTTCCTGTTCATGCAGCACTTCGTCAAGTCGCTAAAAGCCGGTGGCCGGGCTGCCATCGTTATCAAGAACACGTTTCTCAGCAACACCGATAACGCCAGCGTAAGCCTGCGCAAGCTGCTGCTGGAAAGCTGCAATCTGCATACCGTGCTGGACTGCCCCGGAGGCACGTTCCAGGGCGCGGGTGTGAAAACCGTGGTGCTATTTTTTGTAAAGGGCTCGCCTACCAAGAAGGTTTGGTACTACCAGCTCGATCCTGGTCGCAACATGGGCAAGACCAATCCGCTTAACGATGCGGACCTGAGTGAATTTGTGGAGCTGCAAAAGACCTTTGCGGATTCTGGAAAGAGCTGGAATGTGGAAGCGGCAGGCATTGATCAGGCCACGTTCGACCTGTCAGTGAAGAATCCAGATGCCGGTGAAGCGGTGGTGCATCGCAGCCCGCAGAACATCATGGATGAGATTGCGGCGCTCGATTCGGAGAGCGCTGAGATTCTGGCGAATATCAAGGCACTGCTATGAGGGGCGGGTGGCAAACGGTTCCGATGGCAGAGCTGTGCTCGATACAAAGTGGAAAGTCCGATACGAAGGATGCTATTCCTGATGGTGAATACGCATTTTTTGATCGATCAAAAATAATAAAGCGTAGCGCCAGATTCCTTCGCGACTGTGAGGCATTGATCATTCCTGGGGGGTGTACTGAATTCTGTGTAAACGGTTTTTCGTTTAAGTCTGCGGTACCCGGTCTTCAAACTGGATGGCGAAGCGGTTCAGTGCCGCTTTCCAGTCCCGTATTGGCATCGTCCACTTCTTGCTA
>NZ_PEBS01000045.1 GCF_002869965.1 Janthinobacterium sp. ROICE36 | reverse complement strand
AATACAGCGCCTGGAAATCATCGTTCATGTTGGCCAGGATGGCATCGACCAGTACTCGCAATTTGCGCAAGGGATGCGCATCCGGGATGCGTTCCTCCAACGAGCGGTAACTGTACAGAGAGTGCTGTGTGACGTCGGTCTTGCGCATGATGGCGGTGGGAAAGTGGGGCTGATGAAACAACGTTTACCGGCCCGTGATGGTTGACGGGCACGGCGATTAATTCGACACCCTGTTAATGCAGCTGGTGCTTCAGGTCCGATAATTCATCGTGCACCTTGAGCACGGCGCTCTTCATTTCCGGCGTCACGCTGGACGCCGTGCCGCAGGCCCGCTTGGCGCGGTCGCCCAGCGATTCCATCTGCTCGACGGCTTGCCGGATGCGCGCATCGTCTTGCGTGTCGAGGGCTTGCCGCACGGCACTTTTTTTCTGGTCCAATTGCTTGATGCAATCTTTCAAATCCATGGGTATGCCCTGCTGTTTGCCGCACAGCTGGGCCGCCTGACCGATTGCGTGTTCGATGGCGCCAAAGCGCCGTGCCACTTCTTTCGCCTGCATCATGATGTGTCCTCCTGGGGTGTCAGGCGTTGGATCGTCAAACCGCGACAGGGTTCCCCGCCAGCGGCCAGGGCGTCGAAATTTCCGCGTGGCAGTTTTTTGTAAGTACGTGTGACATTTTAGATAAGTATCAAATCCTTCGGATACATTGGCGTACCTGAACCAGCATGCCATCCATGACCTCCTTGCCAACCCTGCCCCGCCATGCTCCCGGCCTGCTGCTGATCGTCCTGCTGCACTTGGGCCTGGCCTATGTCGTCCTGCAGTCGCGGCCCCGCCTTGCTACCAATGAAAACCTGCCGCAGGGCCCGGCCATCGCCTGGCTGCGCCACACGCTCCCGGCGCCGCCCAAGCCCGTCGCGTTACCCAGCGCCAAACCCGCACCCGCGCGCCTGCCACGCCCGCGTATGCCGGCGCCCGTCAGCCGCCCCCTGCCCGCCCCCAGCATCGAACAGGCGCCAGCGCCAGCAACGCCAGAAGCGATCACGCTCGTCGCGCCACCCAGCGCCGCCGATATCCTGGCGCAAGCCAAGCGCGACGTGGGCAAGATCGACAGGGATTTGCGCAAGCAATTCCCCCAGCGCGGAGAACAAAAACGCGATGACACGGGCTTCAAGCGCATGCAGCAAGGCTTTGCCGAAGCCTATGCGGCCGTGCCACCGAAATGGTACGAGGCGTCAAAAATCGAGGAAATAGGTAGCAATGCGTCCAAGGGCAGCCACACCTACAAGATCACCAGCGCGCTGGGTACCTTGTGCGTGACCACGCGCGCGGGCAAGCAGGGGGAAACGATGATCGGCATGTGCCCCAAATAGCCGCTCAGCCCACCGCTTCGCGCGCCCCCAGCGGCTGCAAGTGACGCAGGCGCAAGGCGATCAGCACGCCGCCGCCCAGGCACAGGCCCAGCATGATGATGACACCCGTCCAGCCGTCGAAGCCCCACATCATGCCCGAGGCGGAGCCGATCAGGCTCGAACCCAGGTAATAGAACAACAGGTAAAAGGCCGAGGCCAGCGCCTGCGGCGCGCGGGCGCGGCGGCTGACCCAGCTGCTGGCGATCGAATGCGAGGCGAAGAAGCCGAAGGTAGCCAGCGCCATGCCGATGACGATCAGCGGCAGGGAATCGAACAAGGTCAATAAAATGCCGGACAGCATCACCGACAGCATGATCCACAGCACGCCCCGGCGCCCCAGGCGATCCACCAGGCGTCCCGCCCAGACGGAACTGAAGATGCCGATCAGATACAGAAAGGCCAGCAAACCGACCGTGCTCTGGCGCAAGCCGAAGGGCGCGGCCAGCAGGCGGTAGCCGATGTAGTTGTACAGGCTGACAAAACAGCCCATCAGCACGAACGCCAGGCCGAACAGCCACGGCAATCCCTGGTCGGAAAAATGCTGGCGGATGGCGTGCGGCAGCGCATTCCAGCCACGGGTACTGGGCACGAAGTTTTTCGATGCGGGCAGGCTGCGCCAGAACTCAAACGCCGCCAGCACGCCAGCCACGCCCAGCACGCCCAGAGCCCAGCGCCACGAGAGGAAATCGCTGAGCATGGAAGCGATCAAGCGCCCCGACATGCCGCCAAACGCGCTGCCGGCGATATACAGGCCCATCGACAGGCCCAGCGACGGTCCCTCGATTTCCTCGCCCAGGTAAGCCATGGCCACGGCCGGCATGCCGCCCAGGGCCACGCCCAGCGCCGCGCGAATCGCCAGCAATTGCGCATAATCCTGGGCGAAGGCGGACAAGATGGTGAGTATCGCGGCGGAAAACATCGCCGCCACCATCAGCGGCTTGCGGCCGATGCGGTCCGAGACGGCGCTCAGCAGCACCAGCGAGATGGCCAGCAAGCCGCTCGACACGGACAAGGACCAGCTGCTTTGCGCCGGCGTCAGGTGGAACTGCTGCGACAGCAGGGGGAACAGGGGCTGGATGCAGTACAACAAGCTGAAGGTGGAAAAGCCGCCGAAGAACAGCGCGCGGTTGCTGCGCTTGAATTCCACCGTGCCCTTGGCGATGGCCGTGCGGGGCGCGGGAGCAACAGGTGAAACAGGAAGCGCCGGGGCGGCGGCGGAGGCATAAGCGAGCGCTGAATCAGACATGGCCATAGGAAGGAAGTAAAGAAGCGAAAGAGGAAGCGATTCTTCATATTAGGATTGCCAACTCATATCGTCCAATATATATTCAAGGCCCAACTCATACTTTATATATATTACTGACTATGGAATTGCGCCACCTGCGTTACTTCGTCGCCGTCGCCGAAGAGCTGCACTTCACGCGCGCGGCCGAACGGCTGCACATCGGCCAGCCGCCGCTGAGCCAGCAAATCCAGGCGCTGGAAAGGGAACTGGGCGCGCAGTTGTTTGAACGCAACAAGCGCTCCGTGCGACTGACGCAGGCAGGTGCGCTCTTCCTCGACGATGCGCGGCGCATCCTGGCCCTGTCGGAACAGGCGGCCGTCACGGCGCGCCGTGCGCAACGGGGCGAGGCGGGCGAATTGCGCATCGGCTTTACCTTTTCCACGCCGTTTACGCCCTACTTCGCCACCGTCATCAACCGCTATCGCCAGCAATTCCCGCACGTCACCCTGACCTTGCACGAAATGGCGACATTGCATCAGCTGGAAGCGATCTCGGGCAGGACGCTGGACCTGGGTTTCGTGCGCCCGCCGGAAACGACGTACCCATCCGATATCAAGCTGACACAACTGCGGCAAGACCCGCTGTTCCTCGTATTGCCCGTCGCCCATGCACTGGCGGCCAAGGACGTCATTGCCATTGCCGACATGGCGGGCGAAGGTTTTGTCATGTATCCCAAGGATGCGGGCACGGGAATCTATCCGCAAATCTTCCGCCTGTGCAAGGCGGCCGGCTTCGTGCCCCAGGTGGCGCAGGAAGCGGGCGAAGCGTCGACCATCATCGGCCTGGTAGCGGCCGGCTGCGGCATTTCCGTGCTGCCCGCCTCGTTCGACCGCATCCGCATGGATGGCGTGTGCTACCGTCCCATCGCCGACCCGCAGGCGACCACCAGCCTGTTATTGGCACAACGGGAAGAAGAGACGTCGCCGCTGGTGGCGGCGTTCGTGACACTGGCCGAGGCAGCGGCGCTGGAAATAAAAGAATAGGCCGGCGAGTGCCGACCTATATTGACGTACATCAGGAGTAATCGGCGTCCAGCTCCGAACCCGCATAATTTTCCAGGTCCTCGAACAGGCTCTTCATGCTGGCCCGCGTGAGGATTTTATGCACCACGGTGCAACTGCGGCGGTAGGATTCTATGCGCTCGAGCAGCACGGGGTGATGCTGCACGGGCACCTTGGCCACCAGGGCGGCCCAGCCTTCCTCGAAGTCGGGCTTGTTCTTGCGCACAGAACGCACGAAACGCTCGAATTCCTTTTGACCCGTGCGCGCCATGATGCGTCCGCCGCCTTCGATGGCGAAGATGATGGCCACGGCAATGACGCCCTCGGCATTCAAGTCGCTGTCGCTGACGGGGCCGTTCTCATGGTGGCGGCGCAGCCAGCTGGCCAGGCGCACCACGGCTTGCACTTCCTTGCGCTGTTGCAACTGCAGCGCATACTTTTCATAGCCGGCCCAGTTCTGGTTCGGGTCGGCCTGGCAAATATCGATGAACAGCTCGCGCAGGCGGCGCGCAAGGTAGACGGGGTCCTGGTCGTATTCACCGACGAGGGCGTCTTCCGGCAGCTGCGACAATTCCTTGATCAGGCGAAAGCCCACCTGGAAGGCGTGCTCGGCGCCGTGCTCGACGAGGAAATCGAGGGCGGCCTGGTCGCCTTCATGCGTGACGGCCTGCTCCAGGCCCAGCGACACGCCGCCCACCGTCAGGAACAGCGCTTTCTGGATGCCGTCGGCCGTGCGTTCATTCGTGAACTTCTCGGCCACCATGGCCGTGATGCCCGTCAATTCATCGGCCAGGTCCAGCGCCGCATCTTCGCGCGGGTCGTTCGGCAACAACCTGATGGCGCGCACCAGGCGCGGAAGATTCTCTACAACAATTGCTGGCAGCATTAGACGTTCCCTGCTTTCATTACGAGAAAATGCCCGTGCCCAGGCTGCGGCGCGTGCTGGAACGCGGCGCGCTGCGCGTGCTCGGCACTTGCTTGCGCAGGCGGTACAGCAATTCCTTGGTACTGCGCTGCAACATGGTCGGTTCTTCGTCCGGATCGTCCGAGTATTCGGCATCGGCCAGGTCGGCGCTGTGGCGGAAGTCGGGGAACAGTTCGAACAGCGAGCGGTCCCAGCCGTCTTCATTCGCTTGCGCCAGCTCGATGGCCAGCGGCACGATGTCGTTGTCGGACGAGGTCACGCCCGTCACGTACGGTCCCTTGATGACGATTTCGCCCGCCACTTCGAGGATTTCCTTCGGCGCCATCGAGAACAGGATGGCGAACGCCGTGGCGCCCCAGTCGGTGGCGGACGCTTCCAGCAGCAGCTCGCGGCGGCGCTCGGCGTCGTCGGTGGAAAATACCACGCCGTGGATGTGCGCGAACAGCGACTCGGCGATGCGTTCCGGATCATCCTCGATCTGGTCGTCGCTCCAGGTGGCGGCGATGAAGGCCAGGCTGTCGGCCCAGGCTTTCGGCGGCACCAGCAAGGTTGCCAGCGACATCTTGCCGCCGTCAAAGCCTGCCAGGTGCAGGGCCGTCACTTGCGGCGGGATGGCGCTCAGCACTTCCACCACGGCAAGGTCGCCGTACTGCTCGGCCGCATCGGCAAACGCCTGCTCGGCGTGGCCCAGCGAACCGGACAGCACCAATTCCGTGACCTGTTTCGTCAGCGCGGGAAGGTTACTCTTTTGATCATCTTTATTATCGGCCATGGTCATCTCCATCCTGGTCAAACATCTGGGCGAAATCGTCGGTCGCTGCGTCGTCATCGTGCTCGTCGTCGCCGTCGTCATTCGCGGCCAGCTGGTCGAGCGACTGGTCGTCGTCGTCCCACAGGCGCGGATTCTTGTGCAAAAAGGCCGTGATGATGGCCTGGCGCGCCAGGTCGGGAAAGCTCTCTTCGATGGCGGCGTACATCCTGGCCGCTTCCGGCGCGGCGCAGGCCGCCATGGAAAACACGCGTGCCGGGTCGCCTAACTCGTAGTCTTCGCTTTCGGCCAGCAAGCCTTTCGGGTCGCTGAAAGTGATGTGGTCGACCAGCGCGAAGGCCAGCATGTTCACGTCTTCGATGCCGCCGCCGCTGGCGTACTCGCTCACCAGAGCGTCGACCATGCTTTTGTAGTTCTTGCGGTTCGGCGGGTCGCCGAGGATGCCATCGATCTGGCCTTCCAGCTCGCGCGACTGGTACGCGAATTCAGGGTGTACTCTTCTCATGCTGTGCTTTCCAATGTAATGCGCGGCGCTGTTATCGACATAAAAGCGCCGTTGTTGTTGTTTTAAATGTCATTCAAGCCGCCTGGTGGCGGTTGCCGGCAGACTCAGTCTGCTGGAAGGACGGTGCCATGTAAACGGAACACGCCGCACCACAGGGCATACGCTTCCGCTTCCGGATCGATGATGATGCGGTGGTTCACGCTCTGGTCGTATTCGGCGCGCTTGGCCGGGTCGGCCAGGATTTCATACGCCTTGGTGACGCTCTTGAAGCGCGCCTCGGCGCCGGGGGCCTGGTTGCGGTCGGGATGAAAGCGCATGGCCAGCGAACGGTAAACCTTCTTGATTTCATCGTCGCTGGCATTGGGCGCGACACCGAGGACGTTATATAAATTTTCCATAAATGGCTCCGGGGTCACGATTTGTTGGCTAATTAAAGGCAGATTATCCTATAGAACGGCGCCCGCGTCGCTTGCATGCTGGATATGGGGGCAAATACGTCCTTATAAAGCGCTTGCGGTACGGTAAAATGCTTTTTACTGTCACTCTTCCGCATTGATCAATGAGCAACGATAAACCGAATACCGCCGCGCCAGCGCTGGCGCCCAATTTCTTGCGTAACATCATCGAAGCCGACCTGGCTGCCGGCGCCCACGTGCGTCCCGGCCTGCCTCAGGTGATCACGCGTTTCCCGCCGGAGCCGAACGGCTACCTGCACGTGGGCCACGCCAAGTCGATCTGCGTCAACTTCGGCCTGGCGCGCGATTACGCCGGCCAGTGCAACTTGCGCTTCGACGACACCAATCCGGCGAAGGAAGAGCAGGAATACGTCGACACCATCATGGACAGCGTGAAATGGCTGGGCTTTGACTGGGAACCGAAGCATGCCGATGGCCAGAGCCACCTGCACTACGCAAGCGACTATTTCGACCAGTTATACGCGATGGCCGAGTACCTGATCACGGCCGGCTTCGCCTATGTCGACAGCCAGAGCGCCGAAGACATGGCCGCCAACCGGGGCAATTTCGGTCAGGCCGGCAAGAATTCGCCGTTCCGCGACCGTCCGCGCGACGAATCGCTGGCCCTGTTCCGCGCCATGAAGGCGGGCGCATACAAAGATGGCGAGCACATCCTGCGGGCGAAGATGAGCGAAGATGCCATGCGTTCGCCGAACATGAACTTGCGCGATCCGGCCATCTACCGCATCCGCCATGCGCACCACCACCGCACGGGCGATGCCTGGTGCATCTATCCGATGTACGACTACACGCACCCGATCTCGGACGCGCTGGAAAACATCACGCATTCGATCTGCACGCTGGAATTCCAGGACCACCGCCCCTTTTACGACTGGCTGCTGGAAACCCTGTCGGCCGGCGGCTTCTTCCAGCAACCGGTGCCGCGCCAGTTCGAATTTTCGCGCCTGAACCTGACCTATATCGTCACCAGCAAGCGCAAGCTGCGCCAGCTGGTGGAAGAAAAAATCGTCGACGGCTGGGACGACCCCCGCATGCCGACTCTGGTGGGCATGCGCCGCCGCGGCTACACGCCGGAAGCGATCCAGCTCATGTGCGAACGCACGGGCGTCACCAAATCCGACGGCTGGATCGATTACAGCGTGCTCGAAGGCTGTTTGCGCGAAGACCTGGACCCGAAAGCGCCGCGCACGGTAGCCGTGCTGCGTCCGTTGAAATTGATCATCGACAATTTCCCTGAAAACGAGAGCGTGGAATGCACGGCGCCCGTGCATCCGCACTTCCCGGAACGTGGCTTACGCACTTTTCCCATCTCGCGCGAGCTGTGGATCGAGGAAGATGACTTCATGGAAGTGCCGAATAAAGGCTATTTCCGTTTGTCTCCGCCGATAGCCGACAAGCCGGGCAGCAAGGTGCGTTTGCGCTATGGTTATGTGATCGAATGCACGGGCTACGACAAGGATGAAAACGGTAAAGTCATCGCCGTGCATTGCAGCTATTTCCCGGACAGCAAGTCGGGCACGGAAGGCAGCGCCAACTACAAGGTCAAGGGCAATATGCACTGGGTCAGTGCGCCGACGGCGATTCCCGCCGAAGTGCGCTTGTACGACCGCCTGTTTACCGACCCGCAGCCGGACGCCGGCGGCAAGGACTTCAAGCTGGCCCTGAACCCATTGGCCAAGGAAGTGGTGCAAGCCTGGCTGGAACCGGGCGCGGAACTGGCCCAGCCGGAACAGCGCTTCCAGTTCGAGCGCCACGGCTACTTCGCGGCCGACCGGGTCGACAGCCAGCCCGGCAAGCCCGTCTTCAACCGCATCGTCACCCTGAAAGACAGCTGGCAGCCCGCCAAGTAAGGCGCCGCTCGCTCCACGAAAAAACCGCTGCGGCGGTTTTTTTTCATTTCAGAGAGAAATATTGCCTGTTGACTATACTCACGATAATTTTGTATATTAGGCAGCTATTGAGCAATTTGCAATATCGATAGTGCTTGTGTAACTCAGTACAGCCTCCAGCACACAGGCGGCACCCGATTCCTCTACCTGATGCGGATGGCGATGTCTTCTACTGCCGGCGAACACCCTTTATCTGCTGAAAAAAGACCGCTCTGGCTGCTCGGCTTTGTGATGTCGTTGATGGTGGGCCTGCTGCTCTACAAGGCTGCCTCGCTATCGATCGAAAACGATGCCGGCGAGCTATTCAACAATCTGGCGCGCAATACCCAGAAAAACATCGAATCGCGCGTCAAGTCGTATGCCAATCTGCTGCGCGGTACGGCCGGCCTGTTCCATGCCAACGAACACGTGAGCCGCGAACAATTCCACCGCTACGTGTCAAACCTCGCCCTGCAGCAGACCTACCCGGGCGTCATGAATCTCAATTACAGCCGTGAACTCGACGAGACGCAGCGCGCCCCCTTCGAAGCGGCCATGCAGCGCGCCTATCCGCCGGGGCGCGACGGCTATCCGGCGTTTGCCATCCATCCGCCTGCACCGCGCGCCCAGTATTCCGTGCTGGTGTACATCGAGCCGATTGCCAGCGCCCCGGAAAAATATGGCTATGACATCGCCGCGCGCCCCCTGATCGCCGAAACGCTGGCGCAATCACGCGATACGGGCCACATCAGCAATTCCGGCGCGCCCGTGCCGATGGAAGGCCGACCCCAATTGACGGGCATGGCCATGCGCCTGCCCGTGTACCGCTACGGCATGCCGCTCGACACGGCAGAACAAAAGCGCGCGGCTCACCAGGGTTCCGTGGGCATCGGCTACGACCTGGTGACGATGATGCGCAGCGCGCTGGCCGACATGCCGGTACGCAATGTCCGCCTGACCCTGTTCGATATCGGCCCGCAGGCGCTAGGACAAGCGGACTTGCCGCAGCAACTGCCGCACGACATGCGCCCCATCTTCGACAGCACGGCGGCGGGCATGCATGCGCCATGGTGGCTGCCCGGCAACTCGGGACGTTACCTGAGCAGCACGATGCTGATCGAGCACAATGGCCGCGTCTGGCAAGCGCTGTTCAGCGTGCGCAAGAGCGACCTGTACACGCGCTTCGACGCCTTCCTGCCTTGGCTGGCCCTGCTGATCGGCTTTTCCAGCAGCATGCTGCTGTATGTGCTGTTCCATACCCTGGCGTCGTCGCGCCGGCGCGCCATCCAGATGGCGACGGGCATGACGGAGGAATTGCGTGCCAGCCAGATCCGCCTGCAGTTGTCGCACCAAAAACTGCGCCGCCTGGCGGCCCACGCCGACCAGATCAAGGAAGAAGAGCGCAAGCGCATCGCGCGCGAAATTCACGACGATCTGGGGCAGAATCTGCTGGTATTGCGCATCGATGCCGACATGCTGGCCTCGCGCACGCAGCGCCGCCACCCGCGCCTGAACGCCCGCGCCCGTTCGACCCTGGGGCAGATCGACGCCACCATCAAGAGCGTGCGGCAGATCATCAACGACTTGCGCCCTACCGTGCTGGACCTGGGCGTGAATGCGGCCGTCGAATGGCAGGTGGCGCAGTTTCGCCAGCGCACGGGCATCGACTGCGAAGTGAGCGAAAGCCATGCCGACATCTGCCTCAGCGATCAATGCGCGACGGCCCTGTTCCGCATCCTGCAAGAGTCGCTCAGCAACATTTCCCAGCATGCCAATGCCAGCCGCGTGCAAGTCAAGCTGGAAAAGTGCCGCGCTACGGTGTCGATGAGCATCAGCGACAACGGCGTGGGCGCGGCCATCGACGGACGCAACAAGCTGGGCTCATTTGGCCTGGTAGGGATCGAGGAGCGCATCAAGTTGTTGGGTGGCACTTTCTATATCGAAAGCAGCCCCGGCGCAGGCATGCGCGTGCATGTCAGCGTGCCGCTGGGCGCGGACGCCACCGCGTTTCCCTACCAGGAAGAAAGCCGGAGCAACACCTGACAGACAAGCCGCATTGAAGCAAGCTCAGCTTGCTTATTTCGTAATTAAATGCAATATTAATGTAGAACAACTCGGCGCCTGCCCGCCATGGGTCAGGCATTCTTCGACTACTTACAAGGAGTCCACACCCACCACTCTCCCCCTTGTTTCACCGTATTTCCCACAATACTCTTTACCAAAGGACATTCATGGATACGAACGACAGTTTCAAAGCAATTAGCGATTTGAATTTGGACGCGATCAAGGTCAAGCTGATGCACCGGGAGTCAGGCGAAGGATGGACTCTGGAAAAGGCCAATGCGGTGGAATTCGAATACCGGCGCTTTCTCATCCTGATGAAACAGTTTCCGGAAGAAGAAACGGCACCACTGATGGACGTCGATACCTTCTGGCACTACCACATCCTCGATACCTTGAAATATGCGGCGGACTGCGAACAGGTCTTCGGTTACTTCCTGCACCACTTTCCCTACATCGGCCTGCGCGGCGAAGACGACGAAGCGGCGCACCATCGCGTGGGTGAGCGCATGAAACAACTGTATGAACAAACGTTCGGGGAAGACTATATCCGCGCAGAAACGGCGTATTCGGGGCGCGCGGTACAGTCTGCGACTTCGGGACGGGCTGTACAAACAGCGTTTTCCAGTGCCGCGGTGCAGGCGACGGCCTACTCGGGGCGGGCGGTACAAACAGCGTTTTCCAGTGCCGCAGTGCAGGCGACGGCCTACTCGGGGCGGGCGGTGCAGACAGCGTTTTCCAGCGCAGCGGTGCAGGCGACAGCGTATTCGGGTCGTGCGACCGGGGCTGCCAATACCGCATTTTCCAGCGCGCCTGCCACACTGGCTGCCGCGGCGGTCAAGTCGTCCACGACCGGCCTGGAAATCGGGCGTTTCTATGTCGATCGTCCGGTGCTGAACCGTGACGCGCAATAGAACAGCGGAAAACAGCTGTGGCTGCCGCACGCGGCAAGCCTGACGTACCCAGACGGCACCTCTCAGTTTGCCGTCTGTCAGGCGTTCTTAGGCAGCCATCAACTCGCGCAGTTCACGAATGCTGAAATCGCTGATTTCATGCATGCGGATGAGGATCGTGGCGCCGATCGGCAAGGTGTTGTGACGAATCTTGCTGATGACAGGTGGCGCCACTTCCAGCGCGCGCGACAAGGCGGCATCGTTTTTCAGTTGCAGCTTGTCGATGATCGCATCGAGGACGCGATTCGGGTTGTAGGTAGGCAAAGAGGTAATTTGTTTGAGAGACATGATCAAAAATCCGTACTTGTTGTATTAGTGCACAAAGAAACCGAATGTCTCCTCTGCAATAATTCAGGGTAAACACACTAAAAATCGCCATCAATTATGCGGCCTTTACGCCAAAAACAATATAATACACGCTATTGTTGATTTTTGCGTAACTTAAAGCAAAATTGTGATAATTGAAGAGAATTGACGCACTTGGAATGTGTTAAAGGATAACTCAAATCGGAAAAATTTGCTGCAAGTCATCAATTTTTACAATGAGGAACACCGCTGTGTATCAAGCAGGCAATCGCCATGAGCGTGCTCAGGCGAGCCATGTCCGCGGATAAATGCCAGCCTTGCGCGGTCATGCCGGCCGGGTAGTCGTCAGGCATGGCCGGGGAAGGCGTCCACGCGGCACCAGACCAGTTGCCGGCGAATTTCATCGGGCGGCGGCGGCTGCAGTGCATGTTCACGGCCGCGCACATAGGCGCGCACCTGTTCCTTGCTGGGGTGGATCGTAGCTCGCATGGCTCGCTCCTGCTGACGGGAAACAGCGTCGCGCACTGTAGGGCCCGCCACAAGAGCCAGGACGCGTGACGACATTGCTCAGCATATCGCCAGCGCGCCATGACGCGTTTGCATTGCATCAAATGGCAAGACCCCGGCGTTGCGCCGCAGCCCGCACTGCGCCATGCTCCAGCGGCTTGGCGGCCGATGGACTGCTCTTATTTCTTTAGCTGGCGCACGCGCTGTTGCTGTTTTTCCTGCGTTTGCTGGCGATTCTGCTTGCGCTCGAACAGGGTGACTGCATCTTTCTTGGCTTGCTCGGCGGTACGCATTTCCTCATGCGCATCGTGCGGGACAAAAAATTCGGCATCCTGCGCCGCCACGACCAGCTTGATGGCGGCGTCGTCGTCGAGATCATACAGTTCCGTCAGGACGGTGGTGACCTCGTCCAGGTATGTTTCGTAAGTGAGGGTGGTCATGCTGTAGTCCTTAGGTGAATGGCGCACCGCCGCAGCGGCGCGCTGCGCGCCGGCCCAGCAAAGTGCGCAGATAACCGACCATTTTACCCGATGCTGGCCGCATCGGCGGACAGCGACTGCAAGGCATCGGCCACGCGCGCGTAGCGCAGGCGCACGCCCAGCTCGCGCTTGAGGCGGGTATTGCGCAGGCGGCGCGATTCGGACATGAACGACAGCAGCATCGGCGTGACCACTTGCTGCAGTTCGGCACGCGGCAGGCGCGGCGGGCGCGGCAGGCCGAAGGTGTCGGCCACGGCATCGAAATATTCCGCCATTTTGAGCTCGCTGTCATCGTTGGCGTGATACACGCGTCCCGGCTTGCCCCGCCACAGGGCCCGTTCGATGACGCGCGCCAAATCGTCGGCATGGATATGGTTGGTGTACACATCGTCGCTCGCGGCCAGGGCCGGCGTGCCTTCGCGCAGGCGCTTCAGGGGCAGGCGGTCGTGCGCATAAATGCCGGGCACGCGCAAGATGGCCACGCTGGCGCCGCGGCGCGCGCCCCAGCCCCGCAAGACCTGTTCGGCATCCACGCGCCGCTTTGCCCGCGCATTCGCCGGCGCGGGCGGCCGCGTCTCATCGACCCAGGCGCCGGCGCAATCGCCATACACGCCGCTGGTACTCACATACACCATGCGTGCATGCTCGGGTAAAATGGCGACCAGATTGCGCGTGCGCCGGTCCAGCAAGCCCGACGACAAAGGCGGCGCCAGGTGCACGATCAGCGGCGCCAGTCCGGCCAGCCGTTTCAGGCTGGCGCGGTCGTCGAGGTTGGCCACGATGGGCACGGCGCCGGCCGCCCGCAGCTGCGCGCAACGCGCCAGCTGGCTGGTGACGGCAAAGACGCGAAAACGCGCGCGCAGCAGGGGCAGCAGGCGCATGCCGACGTCGCCGCAGCCCAGGATCAGCAGGCGCGGCAAGCCCACGGGTTTGCGCAAAGAGTGCATTAACATATTTTTCATCTCAAGGATTGTATGACTTTTCAAATTACTGTTCAGCCCAGCGGCCACCAATTCAGCTGTGAAGCGGATGAAACCGTCCTGTCGGCAGCGATCCGCGCCGGCGTGGGCTTGCCGTATAGCTGCAAGAGCGGCGCCTGCAGCTCTTGCAAGGGCAAGATCGTGTCCGGCAGCGTACAGCATAAGCCATATCAGGCCCGTTCCCTGACGGAAGATGAAGCGGCCGCCGGCTACTCGCTGCTGTGCTGTGCCGTGCCCCAGGGCGACCTGGTGGTGCAGGCGCGCGAAGTGGCGGGCAACAGCGACTACCCGATCAAGAAAATGCCGTCGCGCGTGACCACGATTGAAAAGGTCGCGCCCGACGTCGTCGTGCTGACCTTGCAATTGCCGGCCAGCGAGCGCCTGCACTACCGCGCCGGACAGTATATCGAAATCATGCTGCGCGACAACAAGCGCCGCAGCTACAGCATGGCCAGCGCCCCCGTCGACGGTGGCCCCGTGAGCCTGCACATCCGCCACATGCCGGGCGGCCTGTTCACCGACCAGGTGTTCGGCAGCATGAAAGAGCGCGACATCCTGCGCTTCGAGGGCCCGATGGGCACCTTCTTCCTGCGCGAAGATTCCGACAAGCCCGTCGTGCTGCTGGCCTCGGGCACTGGCTTTGCCCCCTTGAAAGCCATCGTCGAGCACATGATCAACGAGCAATCACAGCGCCCGATCACCCTGTACTGGGGCGCGCGCCGTCCGCACGACCTGTACATGGATGCGCTGTGCCGCCAGTGGGCCGCCGACTTGCCACAGTTCACTTATGTGCCCGTCGTGTCGGAAGCCTTGCCGGAAGACGCCTGGAGCGGCCGCACGGGCTTCGTGCACCAGGCTGTCATGGCCGATTTGCCGGATATGTCCGCTTATCAAGTGTATGCCTGCGGCGCACCCATCGTCGTCGAGTCGGCCAACCGCGATTTCGTGCAATTGTGTCAACTTCCAGCCGACGAGTTCTACGCGGACGCCTTCACCACGGAAGCCGACCTGGCCAAGTAAGCATCCAGACAGCGCGTGCTGCTGGCGCGGCATCTGCTGCTGCCACCGCTCCACCCCGCCGTTCCCTGGAAATCTCATGTCCTTCGCCATCCTGCGTCACCGCAATTTTGCTTTTTACTTGTCCGCCCGCGTGCTGGGCACGGTGGCCGTGCAGATGCAAAGCGTGGCCATCGGCTGGCAGGTGTACCAGATCACGGGCAGCCTGTTCGACCTGGGCTTGATCGGCCTGGCGCAATTCGCGCCCTTCCTCGTGCTGATCTTGCCGGCCGGCCACGTTGCCGACCGCTACAACCGCCGCAACATCATCGCCTGGTGCCTGGCGGCGCAGCTGGCCTGCGCGCTGGCCCTGTTGGCGTTTACGTTAAGCAATATTTCCATCGTCTGGCCCGTGTTTGCCGTGCTGGTGCTGTTCGGCAGCGCGCGCGCCTTCATGATGCCGGCCACGCAAGCCGTGCTGGTCAACATGGTGCCCACACAACACTTCAGCCGCGCCGTCGCGCTCAGCTCCTCGAGCTCGCATGTAGCCATCATCCTGGGGCCTACCCTGGGTGGCTTGCTGTATTACTTCGGCCCCAAGGTGGTGTATTTGATCTCGTCTGCGCTGCTGGTCGCGTCCGTCTTGCTGATGCGCGCCACCACGCCCGCGCCGCAAGTAGTAAAACGCGAACCCGTCAGCTGGCACACCCTGCTCGAAGGCTTGCGCTTCGTCTGGTCGAAACCCATCGTGCTGGGCGCCATTTCGCTCGACCTGTTTGCCGTGCTGTTCGGCGGTGCGACGGCCCTGTTGCCGGCGCTCGCGCATGACGTGCTGCATATCGGCCCCAGCGGCCTGGGCCTGCTGCGCACGGCGCCAGGCGCCGGCGCCGCCCTGTGCTCGATCGCGCTGGCCATCTTTCCCATCACGCGCCGCGTGGGCGCCTGGATGTTCGGCGGCGTGGCCGTCTTCGGCCTGGGCACCCTGGTGCTGGGCAGCACCAGCTATTTCCCGCTGGCGCTGGCGGCGCTGTTCCTGATGGGCGCCGGCGACATGGTCAGCGTCTATATCCGCCACTTGCTGGTGCAGTTCGAGACGCCCGACGAGATCCGCGGCCGGGTCAGCGCCGTGAATGCCGTCTTCATCGGCGCCTCGAACGAACTGGGCGAATTCGAATCGGGCTTGACGGCCGGCTGGTTCGGCCTGGTGCGCGCCGTCCTCTTCGGCGGTGCCGCCACCCTGGCCGTGACGGGCATCTGGGCCGTGCTATTCCCCGTGCTGTCGCGCATGGACCGCTTCCCCCACCACGAGAAGGAAGCGGCCGCCAGAACGACCACCGCGAGCGCACACTAAGAGCTAAGATGCGCTATTGCCATTGACCACTTTGCACCATGAAAATCACGTTTCCCTTGCACGGCTTCATCCGCAGCCGCCCCCACCTGAGCATGGCCACGGCCATCGGCGTGGCGGCCGGCCTGCTGCTGCCCGCAGCATGGCAACAGATGACGCGTTTGCTGACGGCGTGGAACGTCGCCGTCTGGTTCTACCTGGCGACGATGGCCTGGATGATGATGCGCGCCAACCATCACAAGGTGAAGGCGACGGCGGCGCGCCAGGATGAACGGGCCGCCACGGTCCTGTCGGCCCTGTCCGTCGCATCCGTGATGAGCCTGGTGGCCATCGTCTCGCAGCTGTCCTCGATGAAGGACATGGCGCCGGACGAACGCGCGCTGCACTACGGTTTGACGATCCTCACCCTGGTCGGCTCCTGGTTTCTCGTCGGCACCCTGTTCTGCTTTCACTATGCCCATCTATATTACCGGGCCGACCCTGCGCTACGCCCCCTGAAATTTCCCGACGGCGAGCAAGAACCCGATTACTGGGATTTTTTATATTTCGCCTTCACCATCGCCGTGGCCGTGCAAACCTCGGACGTTTGCGTGCAAACGCGCATGATGCGGCAGATCGTGCTGGGGCAATCCGTGCTGAGCTTTTTCTTCAACCTGGTCGTGCTGGGGCTGTCGATCAATATCGCCGCCGGCCTGATCAATGGCTAAGCAGCGGGGCAAAAGAATTCCGCAGGGAAACTTGACCTGGCTGAAGGGTTAAGCCCATCTTAATCGTGCAGACCCCTTGAAATTGTGGAAACTGGAGTAAGATAAGTTCCATGCACGAGGTCATGTGCATGAGGCAGCAACCAGGCCGCAGCATGCCTGAGATGGGTTTTTTTTGAATTGACAGGAGTAAGCATATGCAAATCAATATTCATACCGACAGCACCATCGCCAACACCGCTGGACTGAACGAACATGTGCAATCCGTACTTGAAAGCGCACTGAGCCGCTTCCGCGAGAACCTGACCCGCATTGAAGTCCATATCAGCGACACGAATGGCCAGAAAGGCGGCGCCGACGATATTCGCTGCGTCATGGAGGCACGCGTTGCTGGCTATCAACCGATTGCCGTGACCGAACAGAACGCTACCGTGCATCAATCCGTTTCCGGCGCCACCGACAAGCTGAAACGCGCCATCGATAGTGCCCTGGGCCGCCTGCAAGACAGCAAGCGCCACGCCACTGGCAAGAATGCCGTGATCGATACGACCGAAGCGGAAGAAACCGCCGAGTAATTCCCCTCCCGCAGGATTTCCAGAGACTGAGGCAGCCGTTCAAGGCTGCCTTTGCACATCCGGCCCGCCTTTCGCGCGCGGCAATATCAATACTAAAATATCAAGCATTTTAAATGATTAACACAGCAATGAAATAATTGTCGCATTTCTCACAGTAAGTGACATCAAGCAAGCTTTTGCCGTTACAGCCAAGGCCGCTTTACGCTATCATGAAGCTACCGGCCCCCTGCTCGTGCGCCGGCTTTTTGAAAGTGTGATTGTGGAACAGATCGGCAACTTCGGCGCTTCAGGCTGCAACATCGGTGATTTACAGCTATTCAGCGATGCTGCGGACAGCCACACGGCCGCCATGCTGGCGCCCTGCCCCGTCATGCGCCTCGAAGCGGGCGAAGCGATTGCCGACACGCAAGGTGCCAGCCTGTACATCGTTTTGCGCGGCTCGCTGGCCGTGGCCGCCGACACCCACACGGGCATGGATGACGGCACCGTCAGCAAGGTCTTGCCCGGCGAAAGCGTGGGCGAACAATCGGTGCTCGATGAAGCGAGCAACCTGGCCGCCATTTCCGCCCTGGAAGAAACCGACTTGCTGGTAATCGATGCGGCCGTCGTCTGGGAATTGATCGAGCAATCGAACGGCCTGGCACGCAACCTGCTGCGGCTGCTGTCTTTCCGCATCCGCGCCGCCAATGCCCTGCTGCGCCGGCGGCAGAAACTGGGCGAATTCTACCGCCAGCTATCGATGGTCGACAGCCTGACGGGCTTGTACAATCGCGCCTGGCTGACCGATTTACTGCCGAACATGATCATCACCGCCCACGCCAGCAGCTCACCGCTGTCGCTGGTGATGATAGACCTCGACCATTTCAAGCGTTTCAACGACACCCACGGCCACCAGGCGGGCGACCAGGCATTACGCATCGCCGCGCAAGTGCTGGGCGCGGCCCTGCGACCGACGGATTTTGCCGTGCGCTATGGTGGCGAGGAAATGATGGTGATCTTGCCCGACACTAGCGAAAACGTGGCACTGCGGGTCGCCGAGCGCTTGTGCGAGCGCATGCAGCAAGCCGTCATTTTCGCCGACATGCGCAGCGCGCTGCCGCACATCACAGGTTCCTTCGGCGTGGCCAGCCTGGCGGCGGAACAGGACGACGAAGCGTTGATCGCGGCGGCCGATGCGGCCCTTTACAGGGCAAAGGCATCGGGCCGCAACAGGGTCATGCTGTAGCTCAGGCAGCCTTGCTGTCAACCGGCTTGGCCGCATCCGGCTTGGCGGCATCCTCCTTCTTGCTGCTGTGCGCGGCGATGAAATCCGCGTAGCCCTTCTGCACCAGCTCGTACGTCTTGTCGATATTGCCGACGATATCGCCATTCAGCACTTTCAAGCCGCCCAAAATATCGCGCGCTTCCTTGAAGCCTTTTTCCATGCCGCCACTGATGGTATCCATGAACTTGCTCAGCGCCGTATCGTCGTCCAGGCCGGGATTCTGTTTCTTGTAGGCGTCAAAAAAACCCGTCGACAGCGATACGATGCGGCTCGCCGTCGCTTCGGCGCTGTTGTCCTGCGACGCGGCGTTCTGGATCGCATCTTCACCGTACTGGCCCTTCAGGGCTTCATTGATGTTGGTGATGGCCGTCTTGTAGAGCAGCGCCAGCGGCTCGTTTTCCGAACCGATCGAGACGTTCAACGACGCCTGCATGATGGAAGCGTTCAACTGCAGCTTGCTGCGGTCGTTCACGCTCATTTCAGCGTTGATGCCGCCCTTTTGCTGAACTTTATCGTCCTTGCCGGCAACGCCCGTACTGACGGATGTCACGGAAGGGGTGGAATTGCCGCTAGCGGCGATGGGAATTGACACGATAGGCCTCCTTGAACGGGCAATGTATGCCACCATGCGGGAAACGCAATGATGACCTTCCTCTCGTGTAGTATCGGCAGGTTTTCAGAAAACTGTAGCAGCGACTCTTTGAGCGGCCCAGATAACCAATTAAGCAACGACCATCAATGACTACCCAGACTTTCCTTTGGCACGACTACGAAACCTTTGGCGCCCAGCCGCGCCGCGACCGCCCGGCCCAGTTCGCCGCAATCCGCACGGATGCCGAACTCAACGAAATCGGCGAGCCCATCATGCTGTATTGTCAGCCTGCCAATGATTTCCTGCCCGACCCGCAAGCGTGCCTGATCACGGGCATCACGCCGCAGCAGTGCTTGCAGCTGGGCGTGCCCGAACACCAGTTCGCCGCCACCATCGAAGCGGCCTTTTCGGAACCGGGCACCATCGGCGTGGGCTACAACACCATCCGTTTCGACGATGAAGTCACGCGTTTCCTGTTCTGGCGCAACCTGATCGACCCGTATGCGCGCGAATGGAAAAACCATTGCGGCCGCTGGGACATCCTCGACGTGGTGCGCATGACGCACGCGCTGCGCCCGGAAGGCATTCAATGGCCGAAGCGCGACGATGGCCAGACCAGCTTCAAACTGGAACACCTGAGCAAGGCCAATGGCCTGGCCCACGAAGCGGCGCATGATGCGCTGTCCGACGTACGCGCCACCATCGCCCTGGCCCGCCTGATCCGCGAAAAACAGCCGAAACTGTTCGAGTTCTGCCTGGCCCTGCACAAGAAAGACAGGGTCGCCAGCGAAATGGGCATGCACCTGGCCGCCAGCGAGCGCCAGCCCTTCCTGCACGTGTCCGGCATGTTCCCGGCCGAACGGGGCTGCCTGGGCATCGTCTGGCCGCTGGCCACGCACCCGAGCAACAAAAATGAAATCCTCGTCTGGGATTGCGCCTACGACCCGCGCGAATTGTTCACGCTGGACGCCGACACCATCCGCACGCGTCTGTTCACACGCAACGATGCCATGCCCGAGGGCATGACGCGCCTGCCCGTCAAAAGCGTGCACCTGAACAAGTCGCCCATGCTGGTCGGCAACTTGAAAACCCTGTCGCCCGCCATGGCCGCGCAATGGGGCATCGATCTGGACGCGGCGAAGGTCAACGCCCAGCTGGCCGCCACGGCGCCGAACATGGATGCCATCTGGGCCGAAGTCTTCCAGCGCCCGGGCGCGCATGTCGCGCTGGATGTGGATGAGGATTTGTACAACGGTTTCGTCAGCAACGACGACCGCCGCCTGCTCGAATCGCTGCGCCGCGACACGCCAGCCAGGCTGGCCACGGCCCGCCCGTCGTTTGCCGATGAACGCTTGCAGGAACTGCTGTTCCGCTACCGCGCCCGCAATTTCCCGCATACCCTGAGCGAAGCGGAAAGCCTGCGCTGGGAACAACACCGCGCCGCCCGCTTGTTCGACGGCGACGGCGGCGCCCGCACCATCGAGATGCTGTTTACGGAAATCGACGTGCTGTCGGAGTCCGTCGATGAGCGGGGGGAAGAGATTCTTGGCGAACTGTACGATTACGCGGAGATCGTCGCCCCGCAGCGCGACTAAATGAAAAATGCGGGGCTAGCCCGGCATTTTTCATGCAATAGACTTAAACAGCTCTATATTGATTGATCGCATCGCGCGTTTCGATCGCCACGCGGCGCGCCGCGTCGGCGAAATCTTCGCCCGCTTGCGGCGTGGCGTAGATGATGGCGCGCGAAGAGCTGATCATCATGCCCATGCCGTTCGCCGTCTGGCCCGCGCCGACGGTGGCGGCGATGTCGCCTCCCTGGGCGCCGATGCCGGGCACCAGCAGCGGCATGTCGCCCACGATGGCGCGCACTTGCGCCAGTTCTTCAGGGAAGGTGGCGCCGACGACGAGCGCGCACTGGCCGTTCTTGTTCCATTTCTCGGCCACCAGGCGCGCCACGCGCTGGTACAGGGGCACGCCGTCCGTGTCGAGGAATTGCAGGTCCGAGCCGCCCGGATTCGAGGTGCGGCACAGGATGATCACGCCGCGGTCCTTCCACGCCAGGTAGGGGTCGAGCGAGTCCTCGCCCATGTAGGGGTTCACGGTGACGGCGTCGGCGCCGTAGCGCTCGAACGCTTCGCGCGCGTATTGCGTGGCCGTGGCGCCGATGTCGCCCCGTTTCGCATCGAGGATCAGGGGGATGTGCGGATAATGTTCGCGCACGTAGCGGCAGATGTCTTCCAGCTGCTTTTCCGCGCCCAGCGCGCCGAAATACGCGATCTGCGGCTTGAAGGCGCAGGCCAGGTCGGCCGTGGCGTCGATGATGCGCGTGCAAAAGGTGGTGATTCCATCGGGCAGATCGCGCAATTCGGCCGGCAGTTTCGCCAGGTCGGGGTCCAGGCCCACGCACAGCAGGGAATTATTGGCCGTCCACGCGGCGGATAATTTATTGATGAAATTCACGGCACACCTTCTTATCTTCAGTTGCAAACCCCGTATTGTAACGCGGCGCAGGGTTGCCACGGCGTGCCAAGGCAGCCAGGGGTGGCGGCCAGCGCTTATTAAACCGACATCCCGGGCCGTTTCAGGTATATTTGCCTCACCTCCCCCATTACGCACGGAATCCATCATGCACATCACCAATCAACTCACCAAATGGCTGCGCCTGGCGCTGAGCGTCACAGTCCTGGCCGGCATCCTGACGGGCTGCGGCTACAACGACTTCCAGAGCAAGGACGAAGCCACCAAGGCCGCCTGGGGCGAAGTGGTCAACCAGTACCAGCGCCGCGCCGACCTGATCCCCAACCTGGTGAACACCGTCAAGGGCTATGCCACGCACGAGCGCGAAACGCTGGAAGCGGTGACCAAGGCGCGCGCTGCCGCCACCAGTTTCCAGATCACGCCCGAAGTGCTGAACGACCCGGCCGCCTTCGAGAAATTCCAGCAAGTGCAGGGGCAGTTGTCGTCGGCCCTGTCGCGTTTGATGGTGGTGTCCGAGAAATACCCGGACTTGAAGGCCGACACGAGTTTTCGCGACTTGCAGTCGCAGTTGGAAGGCACGGAAAACCGCATCACCGTGGCGCGTCAGCGTTACATCGTTGCCGTGCAGGATTACAACGTGCATGCGCGCAGCTTCCCGAACAACTTGACGGCCATGGTCTTCGGCTACAAGGTCAAGCCGTCGTTCACGGTGGAAAATGAAAAAGCCATCTCGACCGCGCCAACCGTCAACTTCGGCAAATAAGATGAAAGCCTGGTCTTATCTGGCGGCGCTGGCGACGGCGCTGCTGCTGTGCACCAGCCTGCCCGCCAGCGCACAGGACTTGCAAGGCGTGCCGCCGCTGGCCGCGCGCGTGACGGACAACGCCGGCATGCTCAACGCCGGGCAGAAAGCGGCGCTGGAAGGCGTGCTGGCCGACTATGAAGCCAAGACGGGCAGCCAGATCGCCGTGCTGCTGGTCAAGAGCACGCAACCGGAAGCCATCGAGCAATACAGCATCCGCGTGACGGATGCCTGGAAGCTGGGCCGCAAGGGCGTCGACGACGGCGTGCTGCTGATGGTGGCGAAAGACAATCCATCATCCCTGCGCCGCCTGCGCATCGAAGCGGGCCGTCGCGTGCAGGGCGTGCTGACGGATGCGCAATCGAAACGCATCTTGCAAGACATCATCGCCCCGCATTTCAAGCAGAACGATTTCTATGGCGGCCTGGTCGCTGGCGTGGGCGCGATTGCCACCCTGCTGAACCAGGAGCAATTCCCCGCTCCCGCACAGCAGAAAGCACCGGCCACGGTGGAAGCGGGCGGCATGACCTTCTGGCTGCCGCTGCTGTTCTTCGGCTTCCTCGTCGTGCTGACCGTGTTCCGCTCGCGCGGCGGGCCGACCCGGCTGCAGCGCGGCACCAATTGGTCCAGCGGCGCCACGGGTGTCGTACTGGGCAGCATTTTGAGCCAGGCGCTGAACAACCGTGGTGGCGGCGGCGGTTTTGGCGGTGGCGGTGGCGGCGGTGGTTTCGGTGGCGGCGGCGGCGGTTTTGACGGCGGCGGCGCCTCGGGAGATTGGTAATGAAGAAACAACTATCATTTGGACAACGCTGCGGACGCGCCTTGAAGCATTTGCGCGGCACGCCGGCGACGGCGCGCCAGGCGTTTCCCGAACGCACCCTGAAAGCCATCGAGACGGCCATTGCCGACGGTGAAGCCATGCACCAGGCGGAAGTGCGCCTGATCGTCGAGGCAGCCTTGACACCGGGCATGGCTTACCATGGCGTGAGCAACCGCGAGCGGGCGCGCGAACTGTTCGCCCAGTATGGCGTGTGGGATACGGAAGACAATGTTGGCGTACTGATCTATATCAACCTGGCCGAGCACCAAGTCGATATCGTGGCCGACCGCCACGTGGGCCGGCGCGTCACGCCGGAACAGTGGCAAGGCGTGTGCCGCACCATGACCAGCGGTTTCAAGGATGGCAATTACCACGACAGCACGCTCTACGCTTTGCAGCAACTGAATACCTTGTTGCAAAGCCACTTCCCCGCCGATGGCGCGCGCGGCAACCAGTTGCCGAACGAACCCATCCTCCTCTGATTCCTGCCCAGGGATTAAAATCTGCCCATTGCCGCGCAGGCTGGCAGGCTGGGCAGCGCGGCCCCTATTACCGCCGAGGAGCACACATGAAACTGATCAATCAAACCGCCATCGTCACGGGCGCCACGCAAGGCATCGGCCTGGCCTGCGCCACCCGCCTGATCGCCGAAGGGGCGCAGGTGATGCTGGTCGACATCAAGGAAGAAGGCGTGCAGGCGGCAGCCGCCCTCGGCCCACAGGCGCGCTTCTTTTGCGCCGACGTCAGCCAGAAGGCGGACGTGGACGCCATGCTGAAGGAAACCCTGGCCCAGTTCGGCCACATCGATATCCTCATTAACAATGCGGGCGTCACGCACGCGGCCGATTTCCTCGACGTCTGCGAAGACGATTTCGACAGGGTCATGCGCATCAACCTGAAATCGATGTTCCTGTGCGGCCAGGCCGTGGCGCGCGAGATGGTCAAGCGCAACAGCGGCTGCATCATCAATATGTCCAGCGTGAATGCGGAACTGGCCATTCCGAACCAGGTGCCGTATGTGGTGTCGAAAGGCGCGATCAACCAGCTGACCAAGGTCATGGCTTTGAATCTCGCCTCGCACGGCGTGCGCGTGAACGGCATCGGCCCGGGCACCATCCTGACGGAACTGGCCAAGCAAGCGGTGCTGTCGAGCCCGCAAGCGCGCCACACTATCCTGTCGCGCACCCCATTGGGCCGCTGCGGCGAACCGGAAGAAGTGGCCGGCATCGCCGCCTTCCTGGCCAGCGACGACGCCAGCTACATGACGGGCCAGACCATCTATGTCGATGGCGGACGCATGGCGCTCAACTACACGGTGGCCGTGAAGGAGTGAGAGTAAAACGGCAGAGTTATATCAAAAAAGAATAATGTATATTTAAAAAGATCATTAGACACATATCGTGCGACGCAGCATAATGCACCTGTCTCCACTATTCTCCTCCAAGAAAATAGTTTTAAGCCCGCTTTCACCAGCGGGCTTTTTTTTTGCTGCCCCTGCTGAAACATGGCCATTATTGCCATATCCCACAATTTTCCCGGTCATTCTGCCTGCCGCAAAAAAATGTTGCGGCGTGTCATCAGCCCGTCATGTTCGCCCCCTATACTTGCTTCATCTGCTGTACAGGCAACCGATATGCCTGACTACAGACAGGTGTGCTGCGATGGCACACCACTCCCCTTTCATGACTGTGGCGCGCGCCGGCAAGGCGGGCGACATGGGAAGTACCGAGCAACTCTCAACTCTTGACCCACTCATTTGGGTTTTTGGCCCGCGTCCCGCGGGCCTTTTTTTGCCTGTACGGCAGGCTCTTGCACAAAAACACGGCGGCCCGCCATGCACATGATATGGTGACTGCCTTTCCATCTGTCCTGACGCACCATGCCTGCACCATTGCTCGAACTCTGTTTTGCCGACCGCCACGCACGCCTGCGCTACCGCACCGCGCTACTGCTATATGCCCTGCTGATTTTGATCGGCGACATACCCGGCGTGCGCGCGGACGTGGGTCTATATGCCTCGGGCGGCGTGCTGCATTCGCTCGGTTATGGCGTGCTGGCCCTGATCCTGTTCAGCGGCACGGGCGGCAGCATGGCGCGCCGGGCGCTGCTGTCGGTGCTGATGGTGGCGGCCATGGGCGCGCTGGACGAATTCATCCAGAGTTTCCTGCCTTACCGCCATGGCGCCGTCAGCGACTGGGTGGTCGATATCACGGCCGCAGCAGCGGTCTGCCTGCCGCTGTATTTCCTCTGGCCCAAAATGGTCGCCGCTGCCCTCGGCAAGGGCGCGCCGCTGCCCGAAGCATGAACGGGCGCGTGACCGCCCGTCAGGCGCGGTCCGCTACGCTATCCTGCAATGCCAGTCGCAACTGCCCCTGGCTGCGCGCGCCCAGGCGCCGCATCAGGGCACGCATCTCGCGCCGGCTGCCGGCGCCCACGGCGCGTGCCGCATCGCGCTGCATGTCCAGCAACTGTTCCGAGCGCGCCAGCCGCACCAAGCCATGCAAGGCCTGGGTCAGTACATGGCACGCACGGGCATCGCGCGCAGTGCCGACGACGGACAGCACCAACTCATCGATCAGTTTTGCGGTAGGACCAGATGACATTTTTTCTCCCTATTCAACAGTGAGGAAACGTGCAGGTGCACAAATGGCGATTGCCAGCATCGTTTATACCAAGCACGCCAATTAGACGCTTGATCTAGCGCAATCACTCATGACGGCTGCCGAACATCCCGGCTGCGCCATGCTCTTAGATACAGCCATCGCGGCGATCGGCATCACTGCGGGTGATGCCCCCGAGTATTCGACCATGAGAAAAGGATAAGATCGAAAAAAACCCGGCGGCTGGCCGGCCTGGGCTGCACCGTGCTGGTGGCGTGTCACGCCATGGACAATGCCAGCCTGGTGCGCAGCTTCATGCAAAATACCCGCCCCGCGTTCCAGATTGGCGAGCGGGTCAGCGTGCAAACAGGCGTGTTGCAGCGCTATTGACAGGGGCCGGGGCTGGCCGCTGCGTACAGATTTTTTGCACACAGGGCCGTATCAAGCCAAGGCCAGGGTCAGCGGGCGGCTGCGCCCCTGCACCACGGCCGAGGGCCAGGCCGGGTCGTGCGTCAGGTTGTGCAATTGGCTGCCGTCGAGCAAAAAGGTGTCTTCCACCGATCTGCCTGGCAAGCTGGGGTGGAAGGCCAGCGCCATGCCACGCTTGAGGATGATTTCCGTGTGTGCGCCGGCCGCCACTTCGGGCGCCAGGTAACCATGGATGCCGCCCTGCCGGCTGCTGCGCACCGTGTCGGGCTGGCCGGCATATGCGTAGGCGCTGTCGAGCGCGTGATACACCATGCTCAGCGCATGGCCCGTTTCGCAAGCGTCGAGCGCCACCGCTTCCAGCGCCAGCATGGCGGCATCGGCATCGTCCATGGCCACCGCCGCGCCATCGGCGCGACGCTGCGCCGGGCCGAAGCGTCGTTGACGACTGAGGCTGGCACACAGGCCGAAACGCCGCGCGCACAAGGCCAGTACGGCTTGCCTGCCCAGCACCACCTGGGCCGGCGGCGCGCGCCGATACCGCTGTTGGCGCTCCTCGCCGCTGACCAGCACATGCACGGCCTGCAAGCCCCGCAGCCACAGCGCGCGCACGCAGGCGGCAGCCAGTTCCTGCTCGCTCCAGCCGGGACGGGCCTGGCGCAGCGCATCCGCAGCCGCGCCGGCAGCCAGCTGCCCTACCTGGCGATAGCGCTGCTGCTCCGATTCCAGCAGCACCAGCCGCTCTTCACGCAGGGCCACGGGGAGGCTGCGTTCGTGCAAGCCTGGCCGGTCGGACAAGACCGGCGCCCCCCCGGCCGCATGCTGCACGAAATGCTCGCGCAACTCATACAGCTGCGGCTGCATCCAGGGCGACACTTGCCACGTCCATGGCCCGCGCACTTCTTCTTCGCGCATGCGCATGGCTTCGGCCTCGTCCGTCAGGATATAGGCGGCGTCACGCGTCACCAGCACTTCCGCGCAGCCGCACTCGGTCGTATGGCTATGGCTGTTCGACGCGCCCGCCGTGGCCCACGCAAACCAGTCCACGCCACGCAGGCGCACGGCACCGGCACGCTCCTGCTCCAGCCAGCCCCGCATCTGCGCCAGCTTGTGCGCCACTTCCCGTTCCAGCGGCCAGTTCATGACCGCCCCTCGTCCGGCTTCAGGCGCGGTACCGCCCCGCCTGCCTTGCCTGGCGCCAGCCGGGCCTCCTGTTGTTCATGCATAGCTGCTCCCTTCCTATATGGAAACGTCAGACCCGCATGCGCATAAAAAGTTCGGCGCCCGGCTTCGTCTCAGGCTTGCAGTCTATGACTTCCTTCTATTTTTACAAGCGGCTATTTCGCCCGCTCGATCAGCCCGGCCGTGACCTTCTGCAGGTTCAGCAGCAGCGGTTTTTCCGTGATGAACTCGTATTCGGAATGCCCTGTGCACACCGTGTGCGGCATGCATTGACAGCACCGCCAATGGCGACCGGTTGCGGATGCAGCATACCCGTGTAGTGCCAGAAGACGGCCAATAAAGTGGGAATCTGCGGCGCGCACGTCTGCAGCGACGGCGCGCCGATCTGCACCTGCTGCAGCACGAGCGGAATAGCCGCTTCCAGCGCCGCGGGACAGGTTTTTTGAACTTGGCGGGGCGTATCAAGAGGCGAGGCACAAGCTAGCATCGCCGACACCAATTTGCCATCGATACGAGTTTTTTACCGATCAGTACGCAAATTCCCGATTCGCATTATCATGTGCACAGCCTGTCTTCCCCGCCACGCTGTCTCGGCTGACCCTGCCAGCGTCAGGGGACAGACAAATCGTCCATTGTGATTTTCCTCCACGTCCCGATATCGCTACCATGATTCCATTTTCCATACTCGACCTCGCGCCCATCGCCGAAGGCAGCAACGCCAGCCAATCGTTCAAGAATACGCTGGACCTCGCGCAGCACGGCGAACGCTGGGGCTACAACCGCTACTGGCTGGCCGAACACCACGGCATGCCCGGCATCGCCAGCGCCGCCACGGCCGTCGTCATCGCCCATGTGGCAGCCGGCACCAAGACCATCCGCGTGGGTGCGGGCGGCGTCATGCTGCCGAACCACTCGCCGCTGGTCATCGCAGAACAGTTCGGCACGCTGGAAGCACTGCACCCGGGCCGCATTGACCTGGGACTGGGCCGCGCGCCCGGCTCCGATCAGACGACGGCGCGCGCGCTGCGCCGCGACCTGCAGTCCGACGCCGAGCAGTTCCCGCAAGACGTGCTGGAATTGATCGACTACATGTCCGACGAGCCGCGCCAGCGCGTGCTGGCCGTGCCCGGCAAGGGCGCGAAAGTGCCCGTATGGATACTCGGTTCGAGCCTGTTCGGCGCCCAGCTGGCCGCCCACCTGGGCTTGCCGTATGCGTTCGCCTCGCACTTCGCGCCGCAAATGATGCTGCAAGCCGTGGCGTATTACCGCGAACACTTCAAGCCTTCCAAACAATTGGCCAAACCCTACGTGATGCTGGGCTTTAACGTGTTTGCCGCCGACACGGATGCGCAGGCGCACCTGCGCGCCACGTCGATGCAGCAGGCATTCGTGAACCTGCGCACGGGCCGCCCGTCGCGCTTGCAAGCGCCCGTGCCCGGCTATCTGGAACAGCTGGGCCCGCAGGAACGCGCCATGCTCGACTCCGTCCTGTCCTGCACGGCGATCGGCGCGCCGGACACGGTGAAGGCGAAGATGGCCGCCTTTATTGCCGAAACAGGTGCCGACGAACTGATGATTACCTCGCAAATTTTCGACCACCAGCACCGGCTGCGCTCGTATGAAATCACGGCGCAAGTACATGCGGAGCTGGCGCAGCAACAGTAACTGAACGTTTCCTTCCTCGGTATATCCCTCTATACCCTTTTCCCGGCCGTCGGCACCGATCGCCGGGATTTTTTTACCTGGCATTTTTACCTGCCACCCAACCGCAAAATCGGCCCTGCCCGGCAAGAAATGTACAGCCCCGCTATCATGCTGATCCAAAAGCGTCATTCCAAGAAAGTCGTATCGCATGAAATCTGCACCATCTTCCGTCGATGCCAGCGCCCTGCTGAGCTCCACCCGCATCCTGCTATTTGCCCTGTCCGCCGGCGTGCTCGTCGCCAGCCTGTACTACGTGCAGCCGCTCACGTCCATGCTGGCCGCCTCGTTTGGCGTCAGTGTGCCGCAAGCGGGCTATCTGGTCACGGCCACACAGATCGGCTATGTGCTGGGCATCGTTTTTCTGGTCCCCCTCAGCGACGTGCTGAACCGCCGCCAGTTGCTGACGTGGATGCTGATTGCCAAGATAGGCGCCCTGCTGCTGGCCGCTACCAGCCAGAATATTATCGTCTTCGCCATCGCCAGCGTCTTGATGGGGATCACGGCCAGTGCATTGATGGTGGTCACGGCCATGGTGGCTTCGTATGCGCCCGACCATAGCCGGGGCCGCATGGTGGGCACCGTCATGACGGGCTTGTTGTTGGGCATCTTGCTGGCGCGTACTGTCTCCGGCACGGTGTCGCAGATCAGCGGCGGCTGGCGCACCGTCTACGTGCTGGCGGCCATCGTCGTGGCCGCCCTGCTCGTCATGCTGCGCCGCATCCTGCCAAATGAAGCGCCGCGTGGCAAACTGCAGTACGGCAAGCTGATGGCTTCGCTGGCCGACATCATCCGCCAGGAACCCTTGCTGCGTCAGCGCGCCCTGTTCTCGGGCCTGGGCCTGGGCACTTTCAGCGTGTTCTGGACGGGCCTGACCTTCTTGCTCAGCGGCGCGCCGTATCACTACTCGGAAATGCAGATCGGCCTGTTCGGTCTGGCGGGCGCCACGGGCGCCTTCGCCGCCAACACGGCGGGCCGCATGGCCGACCGCGGCTACGCGCGCCAGGCCACGTGGCTGCTGGCCGTCGCCTCCATCGCGGGCTGGGCCCTGATCGGCTTTGGCGCCCATTCGCTGATGTTATTGCTGATCGGTATCGTCCTGCTGGACATGGGCGTGATGGGCTTGCAAGTGACGCACCAGTCCATCATCTACAAGCTGGCGCCGCATGCGCGGGCACGCGTGACCACCGTGTTCATCGCGGGCGGCTTCATCGGCGCGTCGGCAGGCTCGGCGCTGGCCAGTGCCAGCTTTGCCGCCGGCGGCTGGCCGGCCCTGTGCGCCGTGGGGGGCGCCATGCCGCTGTTGCTGCTGCTGGTGTGGAGCAAGTACCGCCACACGCAGCGCAGGCTGGAACGGGCGAGCTGAGGCGCAAAAAAAAACCGCTCAAGCTTGCGCGGTTTTTTTATGCCGAGACAGTTACTTCGCTTGACCGCGCGCCTTGCCAAACGCGTCGCCCGCCTTCCAAGCCGGCATCCTGGCCGCATTCGCCACGGCTAGACCCAGGTTCAGGGTGAATTGCGCCTGCTGCGTCATGCCGGACAAATCCCAGCTGGCGTCATACTCATCGGTGACTTGGTGGTAGCGGGGGCCGTAGGGGGCCGCCTTGGCTTTCGACGCTGCCACGTCCTTGATGTACTCGCGTCCGCCATTGATGGAAAACGCGGGCACGCCCGCCTTGGCAAAGCTGAAATGGTCGCTGCGGAAATAACCGCCGGCCAGGTCGGGACGCGCTTGCGCAATGTGCATGCCCATGGCTTTCGCCACCGTGACCGCCATGGCGCCCAGTTCCGTGCGCTCGCTGCCTTGCGCACCGATGTCATGCGTGGCGCCGACAAAGTTCAGGCTATCCAGGTTCAGCGCGGCGGCCGTCTTATCCAGGGGCCACAGCGGGTCGGCCGCATAGGCGGCGCTGCCCAGCAAGCCTTGTTCCTCCGCCGCTACCCACAGGAAGATCTGCGTGCGCCTGGCGGGTTTCTTGACGGCTTCCTGCGCCATGGCCAGCAAACCGGCCGTGCCCGAAGCGTTGTCGACGGCGCCGTTGTAAATCGTGTCGCCGGCTTTTTCGTCATCCTTGCCTTGCTTGCCCAGGTGGTCCCAGTGGCCGCTGTAGATGACGGCTTCATCCTTCAATGTCGGGTCGGTGCCCGGCACCATGCCGGCGATATTGAACTGCTCCACCTTGCGTACGGCCGATTTCATGTCACCCGACAACTTGGCGTTCAGCGCGACGGCCTTGAAATCCTTGCTTTCCGCTTGCGCGCGCAAGGCGTCCAGGTTCTGCCCACCGGCCGCAAACAGACGGCGCGCCGCGTCTTCCGCAATCCAGCCCTGCAGGGGAGTGCCGGCAGTACGGTCCGCCAACTGGAAGCGCTCGCTGCCGCTCCAGCTATTCTGCACCACGCTCCAGTCGTACGAGGCGGACGGTTTCGTGTGGATCAGCAACACGCCAGCCGCGCCCTGACGCCTGGCTTCCTCGAATTTATACGTCCAGCGGCCGTAATAGGTCAACGCCTTGCCGGCGAAGCGGTTCGGCTCGGCGGTGGTCGGTTGCGGGTCATTGACCATCGTGACGACGATCTTGTCTTTGACATTGACGCCTTTGAAATCGTTCCAGCCCTCTTCCGGCGCCGTGATGCCGTAGCCGACAAATACCAGCGGCGCATCAAAGGTATGGGCGGCAACGGAGTCGCCCGTGGCCCAGACCCAGTCCGGGCCGAACGCCAGCGGCACGGCCTTGCCGCCCGCCAGGGCTTGCAAACTGCTGTCTTGTGGCAAGGATTTCACGCCGGCGATGTGCACGCTCTGGCGATAACTGTTCCCCCGCACGGGGCGCAGCCCGGCCATCTGCGCCTGGGTTTCCAGGTAGGCCACCGTCAAGTCGGCGCCGCGCTGACCCGTGCCCCGGCCTTCCAGTAAATCGTCGGACAGGAAGGCCAGGTGGGCGCGCAGGGGCGCTTCCTGTACCACGGGCAAACCAGCAGCGGCGTGCGCGGAAAACGCCAGCGCAGTCAAGGCGAGGGAAGAAAACAGCTTCTGCATAAGATCCTTTGGGTAAGAGGAGGAAAGCGGTCTGGCGGATAGCCGAGCCGGCGATTGTATGCCATGGGGCAAGCGCAGCAAAATGCGGACGAAAAAAATCCCCGCAACAAGGGCGGGGATTTCATGGCCGAGTAAGTTACACCAGCAAGGCGGCCGCCAGCGATTCGATCTCTTCAGCCGATTCCTCAAGTATGGTGTGCAGGGTGCTGCCGCCGATGCCGAAGTCGATCTTCGCCGCCGCCTGGCGCCGCGCCGCGCTTTCTGGCGGATGCAGGGGCGAGCCCACAGGCGACAGATCGTTGGCCAGCACCAGGGTCGCGCCCAGGGTACGGGGCGGGAACGGGCTGCCGCCATGCCACATGCCTTCCACGGCTTGCAAGACCATGTCGGGCACTTCCAGCTGGCGCAACACGCCGCGGCCGATCAGTTTTTCGCCGTATTCGATCCAGTCTTCCGTATTGTCGTCGAGCAAACCCGGATATTCCTCGGCGCGCGACAGCAGATAAAAGCCGCCCACTTCGTGCACGATGGCGGCAAACATGGCCGTTTCCACGTCCACATGCGTGACTTTCCTGGCGATGAGCTGGCTCAGCGCGGCCACGTGGGCCGTGTGCTCCCACAGCCTGGCCGACTTGGCGCGCAATTGCGGGTCCGTGATCTGGCTGCCCAGCTGGCGCACGATGACGGACGCCACCATCGATTTCAAGGTGGCAAAACCCAGGCGGGAGACTGCCGCGCGCACATTGGCGATTTCATTGCCGGAACGGTTATAGGCGGCCGAATTGGCCAAGGCCACGACCCGCGCCGATAGCAGCGGCTCGGCCATGACCATGCGGGCGGCCGCTTCGATATGGCAATCGGGGTCATCCAGCGCTTCCTGCAGCTTCAAGGTGACCTTGACGTTGGCGGGGAACGTCAGCTCGCCCTTGCTCGCTTGCAGCGCGATAATCTTGAATACTTCCAGTCTGTCCATGGGTCAATCTCCGGTACGGGCCTATTCAGGCTCTGCTGTGTGGGTGGGCCGGGAATGCGCTTCCGGCCCGGCTCCCGTTTCCGGCAATATTACAGCATGTTTACAGCCACTCCTATTACTTTCCGGAAACTTTCCCTGCCACGCCTTCGACAAAATAATCTATCTTCGTCAGCGCCGCATCGTCCAGCACGCCTTTCTCCAGGCGCACCTTGCCATCGTTATCCTTGATCGGCGCGCTGAAAGGATTGAGCTTGCCAGCCACCAAGTCTTTCTCGCGCGCCAAAACAAACTGTTTCACGTCGGCGGGCACGGCAGCGTTGATGCCTTCCAGCTTGACCATGCCATCCTTGATGCCGCCCCAGGTGCTGCTGGACTTCCACGTGCCGTCCAGCACGGCTTGCGCCTGCTTCGTGTAGTACTCGCCCCAATGGTGGGTGACGGCGGCCAACTGCGCCTTCGGCCCGTACTTTTTCATGTCCGAGTGGTAGGCGATCGCATACTTGCCCTTCTCTTCGGCCGCCTGCACCACGGCGGTCGAGTCCGTGTGGTGGGTGACCACGTCGGCGCCCTGGCCGATCAGGGTGATGGCCGCGTCGCGTTCCTTGCCCGGATCGAACCAGCTATTCACCCACACCACTTTCACTTCCGCCTTGGGATCGACGCTGCGCATGCCGCGCGTGAAGGCGTTAACTCCCTGCAACACTTCCGGGATGGGAAACGCCGCCACATAACCGGCCACATGGGTCTTGCTCATCTTGCCTGCCAACACGCCGGCCAGGTAGCGGCCTTCGTAGAAGCGGGCATTCGTATTGGCTACGTTGACGGCCGTCTTGTAGCCAGTCAGGTGGATGAACTTCACATTAGGAAATTGCTTCGCCACTTTCAAGGTCGGATTCATGTAGCCGAACGAGGTCGTGATGATCAGCTTGCTGCCCGTTTGCGCCAGGTCGCGGATCACGCGCTCCGCATCGGCGCTTTCCGGCACGTTTTCCACATACTTGGTGGTGATCTTGTTGCCCAGCGCCTTTTCCATTTCCTTGCGCGCCTGGTCGTGCTGGGTGGTCCAGCCGGCGTCGCCGATGGGGCTGATATACACGAAGCCGACGTTCAATGGGGCAACAGCCGGTGCGGCGGCCATGACAGGCATCAAAACAGCACTGCAAACGGCGGCGCACAATAGTTTCTTGGACATGGTTTTCCTTGTGATGCGTGATTAATTTCCGGGATTGAAATTTTTCCCCAGTGAAGCGGGCATGTTGAGCTTGATGTAATTGGCATTGCTGGAAATGAGCACGAGCACGACGATGGCCGCCACATACGGCAGCATCGACAGCAGTTGCGAGGCGATGGGCACGCCCAGCGCCTGCGCATGGAAAGTCAATATCGTGATGCCGCCAAACAAATAGGCGCCGCCCACCACGCGCGCCGGGCGCCAGGTGGCAAAGGTGGTCAGCGCCAGCGCGATCCAGCCGCGTCCTGCCACCATGCCCTCGACCCACAGCGGCGTGTAGACCAATGACAAGAAGGCGCCGGCCAGGCCGCAGCAGGCGCCGCCGAACAGCACGGCCGCCAGGCGGATGCGGCGCACGGGGTAACCGAGCGCATGCGCGGACGCTGGCGACTCGCCCACGGCCCGCAGCACCAGACCCGCCCGCGTGCGGTACAGAAACCAGGCGATGGCCACGCACAGCAATAGCGACAGATACACCATAGCATGCTGGCGAAACAGGGCCGGCCCCAGCACGGGAATGTCTTCCAGGAAGGGAATGCCAAACCTGCCGTTGTGCAAGCTGTTGCCCACATAGTTCAAGCCGATATACGTGGAGGCGCCCGCGCCAAACAGCGACAAGGCCAGGCCCGTCGCATACTGGTTCGTGCCCAGCCACACGGTCAGCCAGGCAAAAAAGCCGGACAGCACCATGCTGGCGCCCGCCCCCGCCAGAAAGCCCAGGGTGGGGTTGCCCGTGTTGACGGCCACGGCAAAGCCCGTGATGGCCGACACCAGCATCATGCCTTCCGCACCCAGGTTCACCACGCCCGCCTTTTCATTGACGAGCAGCCCCAGCGCGGCGAGCATCAGCGGCGTGCCCGCATTGATGCTGGCGGCGATCAGGGGCGCTATCGTCAAGGCCAGGTTATCCATGTTTCCTCCAGCGCAATTTGTATTGGATCAGCACGTCGCAGGCGAGCAAGACAAACAGCAAGATGCCCTGGAACACGCCCGTGATCGCGCTGGGCAAGCCCAGGCGCGATTGCGCCAGTTCGCCGCCGATATAAAACAGGGCCATGACGAAGCTGGAAAAAATCACGCCCACCGGATGCAAGCGCCCCACGAAGGCGACGATGATGGCGGCAAAGCCGTAACCGGGCGAGACAGTGGGCGTCAGCTGCCCCATCGGCCCCAGCACTTCGCAGGCGCCCGCCAGGCCGGACAGGGCGCCGCAGATCAGCAACGACGACCACAAGGTCTTGCGCGAGGAAAAGCCCGCATAACGGGCGGCGGCGGGCGCCATGCCGCCCACGCGCAGGCGAAAGCCGGCAATGCTTCTGGATAAGTACAGCCAGCCGCCCAGCGAGGCCAACAGGGCGAAGATGATACCCACATGCAAGCGCGTATCGCTGATCAGCATCGGCAACAGCAAACCGTCGGATAGCAGTTTCGACTGGGGAAAATTGAATCCTTCCGGGTCGCGCAGCACGCCGTACGCGAGATAGCTGAGCAGCAACTGGGCGATGTACACCAGCATCAGCGAGACGAGGATTTCGCTGGCGTTGTAGCGGTCGCGCAGCCAGGCCACCAGTCCCGCCCAGGCCATGCCGCCCGCCATGCCGGCCAGCAGGGAAACGCCGATGACGGCCGGGCCTCCCACGCCATCGTCCAGGTACAGGGCGGCCGCACCGCCGCAGATGGCGCCCAGGGTCAGCTGCCCTTCCGCGCCGATGTTATAAATGTTGGCGCGAAAGCAGATGGCCAGGCCGACGGCGATCAACAGCAACGGCGCCACCTTGATGCCCAGCTCGGACCAGCCATGCGCGTCGCGCAGGGGTTCGACAAAGAAGACGGCCAGTCCCGCCAGCGGATCGTGTCCCAGCGCAATAAACAATAGCGCGCCGCACAGCACGGTCAGCAACACGGCCAGCACGGGCGACAGCCACGACATCAGGCGCGACGGGGTGGGACGGGCTTCCAGGCGCAAGGCAAACTTAGCCATGGACTGCCTCCTGCGGCCACAGCCCGCTCATCCATTGCCCCAGCTGCGCCACGCTGGCCTCACCCACGTCCAGAGACGGGGAAATTTTTCCTTTCGCCATCACCAGCAGGCGGTCGCTGATGTCGAACAATTCATCGAGTTCCTCCGATACGACCAGCAGCGCGCAGCCCGCGTCGCGCAGCGCCAGCAATTCGGCGCGGATTTGCGCGGCCGCGCCCACGTCCACGCCCCAGGTCGGCTGCGCCACCACCAGCACGGTGGGCTCGCGCATGACTTCGCGTCCGACTATGTATTTCTGCAAGTTGCCACCCGACAGGCTGCGCGCCAGCGCCTGCGGCCCGCCCGCCTTCACCTGGAAGCGGGCGATGATGGCGGCCGCCCGCTGCGCGATAACCTTGTGGCGCACGAAGCCGTGGCGGATGGTGGCGGGTGTCTGCAAGCTCAGCAACACGTTGTCGGCCAGCCCCATGTCGGGCACGGCGCCCCGCCCCAGCCTTTCTTCCGGCACGAAGCCGAAGCCCAGGGCGCGCCGGCGTCCCGGCGGCAAACGGCCCGCCTGGCTGCCGTTCAGGACGATGCTGGCGGGGGGCGCGCGCATGTCCTCGCCGGACAGGGCCGCCAGCAATTCCTGCTGGCCATTGCCGGACACGCCAGCGATGCCGACGATCTCGCCCGCGCGCACGTCGAAATTGATGTCTGTCAATTGCGTGGCGAACGGATGGCTCTTCGGCAAGTCCAGCCGCCGCACGCTCAGCATGACGGCACCGGGCGTGCGCGCCACGCGTGTGACGGCGGGCGGCTCGGCGCCTATCATCATGCGCGACAGGCTGGCCGCAGACTCTTGCGAGGGGTCGCACACGCCCGCATTCTTGCCGGCGCGCAGCACCGTGCACGTATGGCACAGGGCGCGGATCTCGTCGAGCTTGTGGCTGATGTAGAGGATGCTGCAGCCTTCGGCCGCCAGCTGGCGCAAGGTGCCAAACAGTTTTTCCACGGCGCCCGGCGTCAGCACGGACGTCGGTTCATCGAGGATCAACAGTTGCGGCTTGGCCAGCAAGGCGCGCACGATTTCCACGCGCTGGCATTCACCCACTGACAGGGTGTGCACGTGGCGCTGCGGTTCCAGGTCCAGGCCGTACTGGCGCGCAGTCGCCTCGATGCGCTGCGCCAGTTCCGTCATGTTGGTGCCGGCGGGCAAACCGAGGGCGATGTTTTCCGTCACGGTGAGCGTATCGAAGAGGGAAAAGTGCTGGAACACCATGGCAATGCCCAGCGCGCGCGCGGCCGACGGGTTGGTGATCTCGACTTCGCGGCCATTCCACAGGATGCGACCGCCATCGGGCTGCACGGCGCCGTAGATGATTTTCATCAAGGTCGATTTGCCGGCGCCGTTTTCGCCGAGCACGGCGTGGATCTGTCCGGGCGCCACGGTGAGATGAATGCCGTCATTCGCCACCACGGATGGATAGCACTTGCTGATGTCGTGTAATTCCAGGCGTGCCGTCATTGTTTTTTTCGTGCCTCGCTGCAGGGTCGCCGGTGGGAAAAATCAAGCTGGTCGCTCTATCCTATCGGCATCCGCAGCGCTTGGGGGCGGGCGTGGCGGCGCGCATTTCTATTTCCACAAAAAAACAACACCTGTATACAATTTTGAAAAAAATTATCAGCTTTACAGCAGCCGCCTCGCCCCGCAAGGGTGAGAAGGTGCGATGATTATATGCAGGAAATGATAGTAAGTATGCAGAAAATACATATCGCCCGATGCGGCGATGCTCGCATCATGGATTGAACGGCGCGCAGTTGCTACATCGCAGTGTTGCACGCGGGCTACGCGCCCTGCCATCCCGAATACCCGTTTTCCAACACCGCCTTCAGGAGCCGAAAGTGCCAAAAACCCTACCGTGTCTGTTGCTCTGCCTCACTACCACCCTCGGCGTGGGCGCTACCGCCCAGGCTGCCGAATGGAGCGATACCGCACTGAGCTGGCGCGCCGGCAATGATTACCGCGAGCCTTTCAATCCTGACGACATCAAGAAAAACATCTTTGCCATCACGCACGCCAGCGGCTACCAATACGGCAGCAACTTCGTCAACCTCGATTTCCTGATTTCCGACAGCAAGGACCCTGGCGCGCTGGGTAAAACGTCCGGCGCGCAAGAGGCGTATCTGGTGTACCGCAACACCATCGACATCGGCAAGGTGCGCGGCAGCGACATCAAGTTCGGCCCCGTACGCGGCCTCGGCGTCACGCTGGGCTTCGACGTCAACACGAAAAATGACGTCGGCTACAACTCGCGCAAGCGCATGCTGGTGGCCGGCCCCACCCTGATGTGGGACGTGCCCGGCTTCTTCAACACCAGCTTGCTGTTGCTGCGTGAAAGCAACGCCCCCAGCGGCGCCTTCCCGCCCATCTCGCAAGTGACGGGCCGCTACACGTATAAAACGCACGCCATGCTGGCGGGCGCCTGGGCCATCCCCTTGTCGCCGCTGTTCTCGTTCGAAGGCTTCTTTAACCTCATCGATTCCAAAGGCAAGGATGAAGTGGGGCGCGACACGGCGGTGGAAACGAATATCGACATGCAAGTGATGTACGACGTGGGGGCGGCCCTGGGCAGCGCCAAGAACACCTTCCGCGTGGGCCTGGAATACCAGTACTGGAAGAACAAGTTCGGCAACTCGCCCGCGACTACGGGCAATGTGGGCCAGACGGCGAAGACGCCGATGATACGCGCGGAGTACCATTTCTAAGAATCATTGTCACGCATCAACACCCACCTTCGCGCCTGATGCCAGCATGCAGCTTTCCTGCTGGCGGAGAGCGCGACCGTGGAACAACTATTGCCGTATTACGAACGCGAGCTGGGCTTGTTCCGCCAGTACACGCGCGAGTTTTCCAGCCGCTATCCGAAAGCGGCCGGGCGCCTGCTGATCGCCGGCGAGACGTGCGAAGACCCGCATGTCGAGCGCCTGATCCAGTCCGTCGCCCTGCTCACGGCCAGGGTCGCCAAACGCCTGGACGACGCCTATCCGCAATTCACCCATTCCCTGCTCGACACCCTGTACCCGCACTACTTGCGCCCCTTTCCCGCGTGTTCCATCGTGCGCATCGCTGCCGACGAAGCGCCCGGCGGCGGCCAGCTGGCCCAGCTTGCGCATATTGCGCGCGGCACGGTGCTGCGCTCGCAACCGGTGCAAGGCGTGGCCTGCAAATTTACCAGCGCGTATGACGTGACCCTGGCGCCGCTGGCTATTTCTCGCCTGTATTTTTCAGCTATCATCGACGCGCCGCCCGGCCTGCGCCTGCCCGCTGGCACCAGCGCCCTGCTCAGCATTCAATTCAGCAGCAGCAGCGATCATTACCATCTGGATCAGCCGGGTTTTGCCAGCCTGCGTCTGTTTGCCGATGGCGAACCGTCCGTGCGCGCGGCCCTGCTCGACGCCCTGTTCCTGCGCGGCGCGGGCGCGTATGTAGCCCTGGACGAACACAGCCCGTGGCTGGCCGTCGATGGCACGCCGCTAGCGCCGCCCGGCTATGCGCAAGACGACGCGCTGATCCCCATTTCCGCCCGTTCCCACCCGGCGCTGCGCCTGCTGACCGAGTATTTCGCCTTTCCGGAAAAATTTCATTTCATCGATATCGCCTGGTCCAGGCTGGCCGCCCTGCTGCCGCAACACTGCCGCCAGTTCACCTTGCACCTGCCGCTCCAGGGCGTGCGCAGCGACAGCCACGAGGCACGGCTATTGTCCGGCGTCAGCCCCGGCAACCTCTTGCTGGGATGCACGCCTGTCGTCAACCTGTTTGCCAAGTCCGGCGTGCCGATCCGCCTCACGCATACCGAGCCCGACTACGCCCTGCTGGCCGATGCCACGCATGCGTTTGCCTACGACATCCACAGCATCGATGCCGTCACTGTGGTGCGCAAGGATGAGGCCGGCGAGCGCCTGAGCACCTTCTTGCCGCTGTATGCCTCGCTGCAAGGCGCCCAGGCCGAGCATGGCCAATATTGGCTGGCGCGCCGCGACGAAGCCGTGGCAGCCGTCAGTCCCGGCCATGAAATGCGGTTGAGCCTGATCGACCCGCAGTTTTCACCAGGCAGCGCGGCCTGCGCCACCGTCTCGACGCAGCTGCTGTGCAGCAACCGCGACTTGCCCACGCAGTTGCATTACGGCTTGCCCGGCGGCGACCTGTTGGCCGAAGACGTGCCCGACGGCATCCCCGCGCGCTTCCTGCGCAAGCCCACGCCCAGCATGCGCTTCCAGGCGGACACGCACTGGCGCCTGATTGCGCACCTGTCGCTCAATTACGCCAGCCTGACGCAAGCGGGCCTGGGCGAATTCCAGAAAATGCTCAGCTTGTACGACCTGCCCCGCTCGCCCACCACGCAGCGCCTGATCCAGGGCATCGTCACGCTCGAACACAGCAGCACGCGCGCGTGGATGCCGACCGTGCCGTTTCCCACCCTGATGCCCGGTATCGCCATCCGCCTGGGCATCGACGAGCAAGCCTTCGTCGGCAGCAGCATCTATATTTTTGCCCAGGTGCTGCAGCGCTATTTCGCCCTGAACAGCCAGCTCAACTGCTTTAGCCAACTGACGCTGCTGTCCCAGCGCAGCGGCGAGGAACTCCTGCGATGCCCGGAACGCAGCGCCGACGCCACGCCAGCGTGATCCAGCAATTGCTCGACGCGCCGCAGCGCTTCGAGTGCTTCCAGGCGCTGCGCCTGCTGCTGGCGTGGCTGGCCGAACACGGCATCGACGAGCACACGGCACTGGCAAATATCCTGCGCTTCGACAACAGCGTCTCGCTGCGCTTTCCCGCCAGCCAGATCGAGGCGCTGGCGACAAACGGCATCACCGATGCCGATGCCTTGCTGCAAGCGCTGCTGTCCGGCCACAGCCAGCACATCCAGCTCACGCCCGCCTTCATTGGCCTGCTGGGCTGCCAGGGCAGCTTGCCCAGCCACTATTCAGAGCGCATCGCCGCGCACCAGTACAGCGAGCGCGACACCAGCGCGCGCGCTTTTCTCGACCTGTTTTCCAGTCGCGCCGTTGCCCTGTTTTACCAGGCGTGGCAAAAGTACCGCATCGAGCAGGCCGGCCACAGCGGCGCCTTCCTGTCGCGCCTGCTGGCCCTGGCAGCGTGCCAACCGGGCCAGAGCCAGGACCAGGCGGCGATCGGCCTGTACAGCGGCTTGCTGCAGCAGCGCAACATCTCGTCCATCGTCATGGCGCGCATCCTCGGCGAGCACTTTGGCGTGCCCTGCCACATCACCGAAGCGACGGGAGGCATGGACGCGCTGGCACCGCGCGAACAAACGGCGCTGGGCATGGCCAATGCCGTGCTGGGCCAGCGCGCCACCGTCGGCGAGCGCTGCCGCCGCCCCGACCTGGCCGTGCGCCTGCGCCTCGGCCCGCTCACGGCGCGGCAGCACGCCAGCTTTTTGCCGCGCGCCCCTGGCAGCGAGGCGCTGCGGCACATGCTGATGCTGTTCGGCCAGCCACTCATGCGCTACGAGATCGTGCTGGTGCTGCGCGCCAGCGACGTGCGGGGACTGGCATTGACGGCCACCGGGCAAGGCAGCCTCGGCTGCGACAGTTTCCTCGGCGCTGCGGCATCACCGCGCCACCGCGACGACATGCATTACGAAATGCAATTGATGCCCTCACTCAACGATTGAAGCTTGCGTCCGCGCAAAACGCTGGTGTTCGCTATTGCTACAGTCGGTCAACGATTCCAACCGTGAAGCGATGCGCGATGAGCCAGTTCCCCGATACGACGGCGGCATGGACGGCATTGGTGGGCGACATGCAGGGCCAGCGCTTGCTGCGCCTGCACTTTCCGCATGGCGACGGCCCCGCCGGCATCCAGTTCCTGGCCAACAGCCTGGCCGCCAGCGAAAGCCTGTCGCGCGACTTTTCCCATGTGGTGGAAGTGCTGTCCGACGACGCCACCATCGCGCTCGACAAGGTGATGGGCAAGATGGTGACCATCGAACTGGTGCGCGAAGACGGCAGCTTGCGCTACTTCAATGGCTATGTGTTCGAGTTCCGCTTCCTGCGCACGGACGGCGGCTTTGCCTTTTATGAAATGGTGCTGGAGCCATGGCTGGCGCATCTGCACTTGTGGCAAAACAATGTCGCCTTCCACGGCCTGACGGTGGCGGCGCTGACGGCCACACCTTGTGGCTGGACGACGACAGCACTAGCGGCAAGCCCATCGATGGAGAGTCGAGCGCCATGCCCTTCCAGCACCAGGCCGGTTCCCTGGAGGACGATGGCGTGCATCAATGGCGCACGGTGCGGCGCATGGCCCCGGCCCGGATGACGGTGGCCAGCTTCAATTTCAAGAACCCGCGCAGCGCCCGCGCCAGCGGCGACTCGCTGAACAAACAAGGCGCCGTGCCCGCGCTGGAAGTGTATGAAAACACGGGCAGCTACGGTTTCAAAAACCTCGACGATGGCGAAGCTCTGGCCCGGCGCCGCATGGAAGAGCTTGATGCCCAGAGCCAGCTGTTCGAGGCGCAGGGCAATGACCGCACGGCGCAGCCGGGACGCTGGTTCACCCTGGACGGGCATTTCGACAGCGCAGCCAGCGAGTACCTGATCCTGTCCGTGCACCACTACGCCAGCAATAACTATCAGCAAGGGCACGGCGCCACCTCGCACTACAGCAACACATTTAGCTGCATCCCGCGCGCCACTCCCTGGCGCCCGGGCCGCAATTTCCATAGCCGCGAACCGAAGATCTACGGCGTGCAGACGGCCACCGTGGTCGGGCCGCCCGGCGAAGAAATCCATACGGACGGTTACGGAAGAGTCAAAGTGCAATTCCACTGGGACCGCCTGGGCAGCTTCGACGACAAAAGTTCGCCGTGGATAAGAGTGATATCGACCTGGGCCGGGCCGAATTTCGGCCACATCAGCCTGCCCCGGGTGGGCATGGAAGTGGCCGTGCAATTTCTCGACGACAACGTCGCCATGCCCCTCATCATCGGCTGCGTCTACAACGCGCGCAATATGCCGCCATGGGAGCTACCGACCAACAAGACGCAAAGCGGCATGCTGAGCCGCTCGTCAAAAAAAGGTTCCGCCGCGCATGCCAACGCCTTGCGCTTCGACGACCGCAAGGATGCGGAAGAACTGTGGTTGCATGCGGAAAAAGACCGGCGCATCGAAGTCGAGCACGACGAATCGCACTGGGTCGGCAATGACCGGCGCAAAACCATCGACCGCGATGAAACGGTGCACGTCAAGCGCGACCGCACGGAAACGGTGGACCACGATGAAGACATCACCGTGCACAACAACCGCCGTGAGCGCGTCGACCATGACGAACACATCGACATCGGCGACAACCGCCGCGAACACGTGGGCGGCAACGAGCAGGTGCAAATCGACGGCCACCGTTCGGAACGGGTGACCCTGGCCAAGGACGAAACGATCGGCCTGGCCAAGGTGCTGACCATCGGCGCCGCCTACCAGACCACCGTCATCGGCGCCATGAACACCACCGTGGTGCTGGCGCAAGCGGAGCAGATCGGCCTGGCGAAAAGCGTCATCGTCGGCGCCGACAGCACGCTCACGGCCACCGATTCGCACACGATGACGGTAGGCACGTCCAGCATCACCATCACGCCGGGACGCATCGAACTCGTTGCCGATGAAATCATCATCCGCGGCAGGTCGAAGGTGCAGATCCATGGCGACGACATCGACCACAACCCGGGCTGACGATGAACGACGTCGGCACAGCCCATTTCAACATCCCCAACCTGCTCTTCGACAACCGCACGCCGCACGCGGCCAGCCAGTTCGACATGGTCGATCAATTCGGCGAGGCCTTTCATGTGGTGGTGGCACGCATGGGCTACGTCTTGGGCCCCTGCGGCGCCGATGGTCTGGCCAGCCTGCTGCCCATGGCGCGCCAGTCGCCGCTGGCCACGGAAGACCGGCACTTGGGTGAAGACACGCAGGCGGGCACCGTGCAGGAGAGTGACTTCGCGCCCTATACACCGCGTTGCGACGTGATCGTCAATGGCGTGGCGCACGCGCCGCGCGGGCAGGCGATGCCGCAATTTCTCGTCAACCTGAAGGTGCGGTCGGAAAAGAAGACCCTGATCGACAAGACCTTGCAAGTGTGCGGCGAGCGCGCCTTCCGCAAGAAAGCCGTCCTCACGCGCCTGGTGCAGGGCTGCGCCCGCATCGCCACGGCGGGCTTGCTGCGGCCCAATCCCTGGCACTTGTCGGCGCCGGAAGCGTTCCTGCAACTGCCGCTGCACTACGCCTACGCATATGGCGGCCTATGCCGCATCGAGGCCGATGACTGCACCGCGGCGAAGCACGACTCTTGCGAGGCCAATCCACTGGGACGGGGTTTTGCGCGCCACTGGCACCTGGACGTGAAACAGATCGATGAGGTGCCCGCACCGCGCATCACGGATGCATCTCTGCCATGCACGGCCGCCCAGTTCTGGCAAGGCGCCGGCGACAAGGAGTTGCCCGCGCCGGCGGGGCTGGCCGTTATCGGCCGTGGCTGGCTGCCGCGCCGCGCACTGGCCGGCAGCATCGTCGCCAAGGGCAAATGGGATGCCGATGAAGTCCCTACCCTGCCGGAAGACTTCGATTTCGCCCACTGGAACAGCACGCCCCCGGACCAGCAATGTCTGCACCTGACGGGACGGGAGCAATTTACGCTGACCAACCTGTGCCGCCACGACCATCGCTCGGCCCGCATCGACCCGCTTGGCAACACGGTGCTGCGTTTCGCCCTGCCGCAACAGGTGCTGTGCCTGCTGCTGGCGGACAAGAACGATCAGTTGCTCGTCTGGCGCCTGGTCATCGATACGGTGCTGGTCGCCCACGAAGCGGCCACTGTGGAGCTGGTGTGGCGCGCCATCGTGCCGGCCGACGCGGGCCAGGTCGCGTCGCGCCTGCTGCACCTGATGGAGCCGGCGCAGATCGCCCGCATCGAACTGCTGGAACAGGCGCAGGAAGCAATAAGCGAAGCGGCCGGGCAGGGCAAGAACCCATGACGAATGAAACCGTCACCAAAGCCTCGCGCTTCTATTGCGTCAGCCTCAGCCCCGACATATGCAAGACGCCCGTCGGCTCCAGCACGCCTCCTATTCCCTACAGCATCATCGGTGAGTTTGCGGAAGCACAGAACGCCTCGCCCAACGTCAAGTCGCACAGCGAGCCCGTCATCCTGCACCAGCGCAGCATCATTCCCACCGTCAAGGGCGACGCGGCCGGCAAGGCGGGCGGCGTCAAGAGCGGCACCGTCGGCAAGCAAGTCGACACCAAGGTCGCCAGCGCCATCCACCGCGCCAACGGCGCCAACCTGGTGCAGATGGGGCGCGAAGTATGGATGAATTCGCGCAATACCGTGGGCAAGATTTATGAGCGGGGCGCGGAGGCGGCCAAGCCCGTGCTCAAGGAACTGAAGGCGGCGATACGGGAAGCGGCACAAGACTACAAGGAGCATGGTTCGAAGAGCATGCATGGCGCCGCCGAAGACATGGTGGACGCGGGCGGCGCCGTCCTGACAGGCAGCGCCGTGCTGGGAGTCGCCGGCGTGGGCGTGGCGGCAACGGGAGTCGGCGCCCCCGTTGCCGCCGCGATGGAAACGGCGGCGGCAGCAGGCACCGTTGCCGGCACGGCGACCGTTGCCAGTGGAACGGCAGTGGAAGCCTCTGCCACGGTATTCGACCAGGCGGCGGACTACCTATTGACAGGCAAGATACCTGATTTACTCAATACGGCCTCTGAGGTCGTCATGAATGCGGCAGGCACATTATTGCAAACGGCGGTGTTCAGCAAGGTTCCCGGCGGAAAAATACTGAGCAAGTTTCTCGGCAAGAAAGCGGCACCGAGCATCAACAAGGTCAAGGAAAAGATTGTCGGCAAAAAACCGGACAAGCCGCCCCCCAAACTCGACAAACCGCCCCCAAAAAACGGCGGCGACGACGGCAAGAGCCGCGGCAAAAAGGAACCGAAATCGGAAGCCCCCTCCGACTGCTGCCCCAAGGATAGCGGCCCCGCAAAAAACCCGTCAAGGGCCGCAAGCCCGTGCATTTCGGCACGGGCCAGGAAATCCTGTACCAGACGGATTTCGCGCTCGAACGCAGCATCCCCATCGCCTGGACGCGCTGCTACCGTTCCGGTGCCGAATGCGAAGACCAGGGCTTGCTAGGCGCACGCTGGTCCACGCCCTACACCGCCAGTCTGTCGCTGTGCGCCGCCGGCATCGTGGTTCACGACGACAGCGGCCGCGCCCTGCGCCTGCCCCACCTGGAAGCGGGCCAGCGGCACGATAGCCGCAAGGAAGGTTTTACGCTGACGCGCGACAGCGCCGACACCTTTACCGTGCTGTGGCGCGACGGCAGCATCGACTGCTACGCGCACGCTGAAGGCGGATGGCTGCCGCACGGCTACGACGGCGTCAATGCCATGCTGGCCCCGTCGGCGCCGATTGCCACGCAGCGTTTTGCGCTCGTGCGCAGCGAGGGGCGCGATGGACGCGGCATCAGCATCGAACGATGCATGGATGCCAAACCGGGCGAAGTGCTGCTGCGTTTGCGCAGCGACGATGGCAGCGTGTTCGAAGCCATGCGCGGGGAGACGGAAAAGGCTATCCACATCGGGAGAATCGACGAGGTATTACCCGACGGCAGCCGCCTCTGCCACGTCCGCTACGTCTATGCCGTTGAGACGAACGATGGCCAGCCGCCCTTCGCGCCACGCCACAACCTGATCAGCCAGTCGAATGCGCTCGGTGACACGCGCCGCTACAGCTATCGTCACCACCTGCTTATGTCGTGCAGCAGCTACACGGGTTTTAGTTACGCGCTGGAATGGATCAGCCTGGATGCGCTGCGCGCCCGCTGGCGCGGTTCCCCTTTGAGCGAATCGGAGCTGGCGCAGCGCCACCCCGTCAGCTTGGCCAACAGCTACCAGGCGCGCGCCATCGCCACGCGCGCCCGGGATGGCAGCGAGCACACGCGCATCGATTACGTGGACAACGACACCAGCCGCGTCGCGGAAAACGGCAGCGTTCTCGAATACACATTCGACGCCAACTGGCTGGTCACCGAGGTGCGCCGCGTCATCGATGGCAAGGCCGCCTCGCTGGGCCGGCGCGAGTGGGACCGCGATGGCATGCTGCTGGCTGATATCGACGCCAACGGCGCCGCCACGTGCTATGCCTACGACGCAGCCGGCAACCTGACCCGCAGCACCGATGCCAAGGGACACAGGAGCAGCATCGCATACGATGGCCAGAACCAGCCCGTCGCCTTCACGGATGCGCTGGGCAACACCACCCTGCGCGAATACGATGCGGCAGGCCGTCCCGTCAGCATCACGGACGCCTTGGGCCACGTCACGCGCTACTGCTACGACCAGCGCAGCCAGCTGGTGGAATGGATAGACGCCAGGGGCGGCAGCAAACACTTTCAGTACAACCGCCTGGGCTGGCTGACCGCCTATACGGACTGTTCCGGCTACAGCAGCGAATACAGCTACGACAAGCAGGGAAGACTGACGGCTGCGCGCGATGCCATGGGCCACGTCAGCAGCTATGAGTATGATGGCCTCGGCCGCCTGACGGGGCTCATTACACCAGACAAAACACGGGAACACTACGGGGGGTGTACTGAATTCTGTGTAAACGGTTTTTCGTTTAAGTCTGCGGTACCCGGTCTTCAAACTGGATGGCGAAGCGGTTCAGTGCCGCTTTCCAGTCCCGTATTGGCATCGTCCACTTCTTGCTA
>NZ_PEBS01000044.1 GCF_002869965.1 Janthinobacterium sp. ROICE36 | reverse complement strand
ACAAACCACGTTCACTTTCGCCGCTTACAACCTGACGCGCATGGCGACGATCTTTGGCTGGCGTTTATCGGCGGTGGTTGGATAACTCCGTCCCTAGAGTACGGAAAGCGCTAAAAAATGTCAAAAAACGGCCTGAAAAGTGGCTGAAAACTGCTTTTTAGGAAAAATGCGGCTTCCAGCCCGAAAAATTCGCATGTCTGGCGACAAAATCCGAAGGACTGGGGTCCTTTTTCAACACCCTGTTAGGGGGCTCAGGCCGGCGTTCGCGCCGGCCTTTTTCATTTCACCGCCAGGCGTGCCGCCCTGTCCCCCCACCACGCCGCCTCCTCGAATACGGAAAAGCCCGACAGATCGGCATGCGCGAACAGGATGGCGCCGTCGTGTTCGCGCAAGGCTTTGAGCCCCGCATTGCTGCGAAATCCCGGCAAGGGAGCGGCCATGGCGTGGCCGCGCACGGTGATGTCGACGCGCTCGACGCAGCGGGCAAAATCGCGGCCATACGCCGTTTTCAGGTCGACGCTGGCCAGCGCCAGCAATTGCTCGGGCGTGGCTACATCTAACCATTTGCGCGCTTGCTGCGGCGTGCGGTCGGACAGGGCCACATAGGCGCTGAAAACGGTTTTCTCGGGCGGACGCACACGGATATCCTGGTGAGTCGAGACGACATAACCGAGGCCCGGTTCCTGGTACACCACGTTGTCCCAGCACAGCGGCGCATGCGGCAGTTCGTCGGGAAAGCGTTTCAGTAAAAAGTTCGCCACCATCCATGGCGCATAGGCGGGCGTGTGCAGCTTCGCATCAAAGCCATAGTCGGCGATATTCTTCACCACGCGCGCCGCCACATACAGCGGCATGGCGCAGATGACCTTGCGTGCCTTGAGCAGGTAGGTGCGCGGCTGACCGTCGACCAGTTCCAGGCACAGCGCTTCCACGCCCTGGTCCGTCGTCTGCACGGAAACCACCGTGCCCGCATGACGTTTGACGCCTGAGGCCTGCTCCATGGCCGTGGCCACCGGCTGCATGCCGCCCGGCCAGGTCAGCCAGGCGCCGTTGCCCGCATTCGCCGCCTGTCCCCAGCGGCTGCAATAGTAATGCAGGCCGGCCCAGGCCGAGACCTGGTCGTAGCGCGTGCCGTAGTCGTCGCGGCAGCAGTAGTTCAGGTACCAGTGCAGGGTGGGCGAGGTATACCCTTCGCGCTCCATCCACTGCTTCAAGGTGATGGCGTCGAGCGCCTGCCAGGCCGGGTCTTGCGACGATTCCACGGTAGGGAAGACAAACACGCGCTTGCCATCGTTGCCGTGCGCCTGGCGCAAACGCCGCACGTCGGCAAAGAAGCGCTCATGCTGCGCCAGTTCCGCAGGCGGCACGCCTTCGGTGGGAATGAAGCCGTCCTGCCAGTGGCCGTTGAACAGCAATCGCTCTTCCGGCGCATGCAGGATGAAACGCTCGTCGTAAGTCGGCTTTTCGGCCTGCGGATCGCGCTGGATGATCCCCAGGTCGAACAGTATCTCGCGCACATGGGTCGATTCAGGCGAAGGCAGCGGCAGGTAGTGGCCACCGGTCGGATAAGCCAGGTCGCCGAAGTGGCCGCCCGCCGCGTTGCCGTACGGCTGGGGACCGTCGACCATCAAAAAATCGGTGTGCCCCAGCTTCTTGAGCCGCCAGGCGGCCGTCAGCCCGGCGATGCCGGAGCCGAGGATGGCGACATCCGTGGTGACGGTTGCCGAGGGCGCCGGCAGCGCCGTGCGCTCGCGCAGCAGCTTGCGCAAATAGTGTCCCTCGCTGCGACCCGGATACAACACTTTGGGCGTGATTTCCTGCCAGCGCAAATACGCGGCGATGCTGCCGATGCCGGCGGCCGCCGCCGTGCCACCGACGGCCCACAGCATGAAGGAACGGCGCTGCATCAGCGGATCACCCGGTTCCAGTCCTGCTCGAATTCATGCACGAGCGACTGGGTGTTGAGGCGGTTGGGCGCCATCGGCAGCGGCTGCATGTCGGGCGGAAAGATGAACATCTCGCGCGTGGTGTCCGCATTCAGGTAGCGCATGGGCAGGCGATAGCTGGTGGGCGGTGTGTAGTCGAGCCGGGGCGAAGCGAGGATGAAACCCCATTCGCCAAACGAGGGCACGTAAGCGTGGTAGGGCCAGGTGCGCATGCCCACTTCGCGCAGGGTCGAATTGATGGTCCAGTAAGCGTGCGGGGCAAAGAAGGGCGACGTCGATTGCACCACCATCAAGCCCTTGGCGGCCAGGTGCTTTTTCACCAGGTCATAGAAGGGCACGGAATACAGCTTGCCCAGCGCGAAACTGGACGGATCTGGGAAATCGACGATGGCTGCGTCGAACATATCGCCGTTGTTACGCAGCCAGACAGCGGCATCGGCATTGACGACGGTGACGCGCTTGTCCGAGAACGAGTTGTTATTCAGCTTTGCCAGTTCCGGGCGCGTGGTGAATGCGGCCGTCATGGCCGGGTCGAGGTCGACCACGGTGACGTGCTCGATGTGGGGATAGCGCAGGATTTCGCGCAGCGCCAGGCCATCGCCGCCACCCAGCACCAGCACGCGGCGCGCCCATGGCAAGGCTTCCAGCACGGGGTGCACCAGCGCTTCGTGGTAGCGGTACTCGTCGCGCGAGGAAAACTGCAGGTTGCCATTGATGTACAGCCGCGTATCGTCCTTCCAGCGCGTGATCACCAGGCGCTGGTAGGGCGTGGTGGTGGAATACACGATCTGGTCGCCGAACAGGCCGTGTTCACCCCAGGCCACCATGCGGTCCGACATGGCAAAGCCGGCGATCAGCACCAGCAGCACCGCGCAGGCGCGCAGGAAGCGCCCCGTGAGGTTCTTCAGCTCCGCGCGGAACACCCAGATCGTCCACAGGCCCACCCCTACGTTGAGCATGCCAAACAAGAAGCCCGTGCGTACCAGCCCCAGGTACGGCGACAGCACCAGCGGGAATAGCAGGGAGACAGCCAGCGCGCCCAGGTAATCGAAGGTGAGCACGCGGCTGACCAGTTCAGAAAATTCCGTCTGGCGCGAATTCAGAGCGCGCATCACCAGCGGCACTTCCATGCCGACCAGTGCGCCGATCAGGAACACCATCACATACAATAAGGTGCGAAATGGCGCGGCCATCCATGAAAACGTCATGAACAGGATGGCCGCCGACAGGCCACCGATCAGGCCCACGGCCAGCTCGATGTCGACGAAGCGCGAGAGCACGTCGTCGTCCTTGACATACTTGGAAAAGTGAGCGCCCACACCCATGGCAAACAGGTAACAGCCAATGATGGTGGAAAACTGCAGGATGGAGTCGCCGAGCAGATAGCTGGACATGGCGCCGGCGATCAGCTCATACGCGAGGCCGCAGGAGGCGACCACGAAGACGGACAAGATCAGAATTTTTTTGTTCATGGGACTTTTTTTGTTCTAATATGCGTTGACGTTATCAAATACTCATTGCGAGGAAAGCCGTGCCCGCCATCCTAAACTATCTGATCCATCTTTTACTGGCCGCCGGGCTGCTGATTGTATTTTTTATCATCTACACGCGCGTCACGCCGTATAACGAGGTGCTGCTGATCCGCCAGGGCAACCAGGCGGCGGCCCTGTCGCTGGGCGGCGCCCTGCTGGGCTTTTCAGCCACCATCGCCTCCTCGCTGATGCACACGTCCGACTACCAGCAATTCTTCGCCTGGGCCTTCGGCGCCATGCTGGTGCAATTGCTCGCCTATGTGGTGACCACGCGATTGCTGCGCATGTCGAAAGACCAGATCGAATCGAACAACAGCGCCTTTGGCGGCCTGCTGGCCGCCATTTCCCTGTCGATTGGCGCCATCAACGCCGCCTGCATTTCCTGACACCGTTTTATCTTATTCAAGGATATCCATCATGAGCCTCGGCAGCTTTATCAAGAAGCAGTTTATCGACGTACTGCAGTGGAACGAAGAGACGGAAGGCGTGCTGGCCTGGCGCTTCCCCATGCAGGATTTCGAAATCCAGAACGGCGCCATCCTGAATGTGCGCGAATCGCAGGTCGCCGTCTTCGTCAATGAAGGCAAGATCGCCGACGTCTTCGGTCCCGGCACGCACAAGCTGACGACGCAGACGTTACCGTTGCTGACCAACCTGAAAAACTGGGACAAGCTGTTCGATTCGCCCTTCAAGTCGGACGTGTATTACTTCAGCACCCGCGTGCAGACGGGCCGCAAGTGGGGTACGCCGCAGCCGATCACCATCCGCGACAAGGATTTCGACATGATCCGCGTGCGCGCCTTCGGCATGTACTCGTACCGCATCGCCGACGCCCGCACCTTCTTTACCGAGATCAGCGGCACGCGCGAAGTCTATACGCGCGACGAGGTGGAAGATCAGTTGCGCGGCATTCTGATGTCGAGCATGGCCAGCTCGCTGGGCGGCGCAAATGTCCCCTTCCTCGACATGGCGGCCAACCAGGCGCTGATGGCGCAAGAGGTCAAGGATGGCCTGGCGCAGGCGTTTGCCCGCTATGGCGTGGGCCTCGATGAATTCAACGTGGCCAGTATCAGCCTGCCCGAGGAATTGCAGGCGGCGCTAGACGAGCGCATCTCGGCCGGCATGAAGGGCGGCCTGGGCGCCGACAAGATGAGCGGCTATACCAAATTTCAGGTCGCCAACGCGATCCCGCTGGCGGCGCAGAACGAAGGCGGCATGGCCGGCATCGGCGCGGGCCTGGGCGCCGGGCTGTCGATCGGCCAGGTGATGGCACAAAGCATGGGCGGAGCGCTACAGCAGCCGGCACCTGCCCCGGCCGCACCGCCTGCGGCGCCACCGGCTCCTGCAGAGGAACCGATCGAGGCACGCCTGGAAAAGCTCAAAGGCTTGCTCGACAAGGGCCTCATTTCGCCGGCCGACTACGACGGCGCCAAGGCTGAACTGCTTAAAAAACTGATCGGCTGATTAGAGCGAAATACGACTGCATGCAAACTGTTTCCTGTCCCAGCTGCGGCGCGGAAGTCCACTTCCGCTCGCATGCTTCCGTGCTCGCCGTGTGCGAGTACTGCCACAGCACCATCCTCAAGGACGCCGATTCCGTCAGGGACGTGGGCAAGATGTCGGCCGTCCTGGAAGACTATACACCGATCCAGATCGGCACGGCCGGCGTGCACGACGGCCTGCACTTTACCGTCGTCGGCCGCATCCAGCAGCGTTACAGCGCCGGCACGTGGAACGAGTGGTATGTGCTGTTCGACGACGCCAGCACGGCCTGGCTGGGCGACTCGTCCGGCCTGTACACCCTGACGCGCGTACGCGCGACGCAGGACGCCCTGCCCGTCTTTGGCGAGCTGGCGCCAGGCAAGCGCTACACGATCTGCGGCGAGCAGTACACGGCGGCCGAGATCCGCAATGCCGAATGCATCGCCGGCCAGGGTGAATTGCCGTTCAAGGTGGGCGCGGGCTGGCGCATCCAGGTGGCAGACTTCCGCAACTACGCCAGCTTTATCACGCTCGATTACACGGATGGCCCGCAGCCGGTCGTCTACCAGGGTGTCGCCGTCACCTTGGAAGGCTTGCAATGCCAGCTGCTGCGCGATGACGATGCCATCGCCAAAAGCGCCGGCAAGTACCGCGGCAAGCTCGATGCGCTCGACTGCCCCTCCTGCGGTAGCGGCATCGGCTATGTACCCGGCGCGGCGGCGCAGCTGGTGTGCCCCGCCTGCCACGCGCAGCTCGACGCCAGCGGCCAGCAAGCACAGGTGCTGGCCATCGGCAAGCAGGTGCACGACAACGCAGACATCACGCTGGAACTGGGCGCCAGCGCGAAGATCAGCAATGCCGACTTTACGGTGATCGGCATGCTGCGCCGCGCCGACGACGAGGGCAGCGAATGGAATGAATACCTGTTGTACAACGCGCGCGCCGGCTTCTTCTGGCTGGTGGAAACGGACGACGGCTGGTCGCGCTCCAACGTGCTGCCAAACTGGCCCACCTGGCCATCCATGGATGCCGAGCGCTGCACGCTCGATGGCGCCACCTATGGCAAACTGTATGACTACGGTTCGCAAGTGGTGTATGCAGCGGGCGCCTTCAACTGGAAGGTAGCCGTCGGCGACAGCACGCGCGTGTTTGAATTCGAACAGGGACAAACAAAACTGGCGGCGGAAATCACCGGCGAGGAAATGACATGGTCGCGCTCCGTGCCCGTCGCCTATGACCAGATGGCCGCCTGGTTCGGCGCCGCCTTCCATGGCGGTGTCAAGGTACAGGATATTAAACTGAGCCACCGTGGTATCGCCAAGGTCTTCATCGTCATCGTGCTGGTATTGAATGCGATTCCCATGTTCGTCTCGTTCTCCAGCACCTTGATGTGGAGTTTGCTGGGCTGCCTGGCGCTGTTCCTGCCCGCCGCTTTTCTCGACAAGAATGCAAAGAATCCCCCATGAGTAAATACGTGATCTATGCCTTGATGGTGACGTTTTCCGTCACGGCCGCCAACTGGGTGCGCATGTTCAAGGTCGCCGGCAGCAGCAGCGGCAGCAGCTGGAGTTCGCGCACGGGCAGCGGCGGCGGCAGCTATGGTGGCGGCTCCAGTGGCGGCAGCCACAAATAAGCATGACCGCCACACCGCATCTGCCCCTGGGCATCCATCTGCTGGCCGACTTGTCCGGCATCGCACCGGAACGCCTGCGCGACTGCGCCGCGCTCGAGCGCCTGCTGCGCGCAGCCGCCGTTTCGGCCGGCGCGCAGGTACTGCACGGCCATTTCCACAGCTTTGGCGCCGGCCAGGGCATTACGGGCGTGCTGCTGCTGGCCGAGTCGCACATCTCCATCCACACCTGGCCGGAATGCAGCTTTGCCGCCGTCGACATCTTCATGTGCGGCCCGGCCCGGCCGCAACTGGCGCTCGACATCATCAAGGATGCGCTGCAGGCGGCGCACTGCCAGCTGCAATCCGTGCGGCGCGCGCCGCCGGGGTAAGCTCGCTGGTGGATCGCGTGGGGATCGCTTACACTGTCGGCTCCTCCTCCAACCGTGACTCCCATGCGCCGTTCCGCCCTGTCCCTGCTACCACTGTTACTGCTCGTCACCGCCTGCGATGACTACACGGCACCGAGCCTGTACCAGGCCACCACGCCCGATTGCAAGACGTGGACGGAAGGTTCGCGCTTCGAACTGCCGCGCGGCATCAGCGTGTATGCCACGCCACCCGTCACCCTGAAGGAAGGCGGCACGGAACTGGCGCTGATCTTCACCTTGCCCGTCGGTACCCAGGCCAGCTTCACGCGCCTGTCCTTCCTGCTGGAAGAACCGTACAAGCAGCCGTTCGCCGAGGCGAAAGTGCTGACCATCTACCAGCGCGGCATGAACCGGAAGGCAGAAATCGTCGACGTCATTGAAAAGCTGCCCATCATGTTTTCTGCCGTCGGCAACAGCAAGGAAACCCAGTGGCGGCTGCGCTTGAAACTGCCGCGCCAACTGCCGCAGCGCTTTGATTTGTCCATGCCCGACATGCTCGTCGCAGGCAAGCGCTACCCGGTGCGCACGTTTACCTACCGCTATTTCCCCGAGCGCAGCGCCTACGGCATGTGCAGCTGAGGTTGACGCCGGCGCACGCCGCTGGCACACTGGCGTTTTACATCACACAACAGGAGTAGACAATATGCGCCATTCGGATACTGCCGTGCTGTCGGCTGCCTGATCACTGTCTTGCCCTGAACCTGGCCGGGCCAGGTTTTTCTTCATACGCGTGATCGCGTAGCCGACATTTCCCTTCTTTCGTGCCAGTCATAGCGACTGGCGGTGCCTGCACGCGCAGGCTACACGTCCGCACGCGGACGACAGAATTTGGAATCACGCTACCATGATCGCATTCGATTTTGCGCAACTACGCCTTATCGGGCTGCAGCAGGCTATCGCCGGCGCAGCCACCCAGCTCGACACCCTCTCCCCTACCACGCAGCTGATGCGCGTGAGCGCCGTCCACCGCGACAGCATCCTCGTGCACGACGGCATCCTGGAACACAAGGCACACATCCTGCCGCGTCTGCTACACGAGCTGCTGGCGCTGGATAACATCTTTACGGTCGGCGACTGGATCGCCGCCGAACAAGATCTGCACGGCGCGCTGTGGATAACGACGCACTTATCCCCGGTCACGCAGATCGCGCGGCGCGGCAATGATGGCCGGCGCCAAGTACTCGCCAGCAATGTCGATACGGCCCTGCTGGTGATGGGGCTGGATGGGGACTTCAACCCGCGCCGCCTGGAGCGCTATCTGGCCATCGTGCTGGCGAGCCAGGTCAACCCCGTGGTGGTACTGAGCAAGGCCGACGTCGCCGACGACGTGGACGGCAAACTGGCCCAGCTGAGACAGCGCCTGCCGCCGCACGTGCCGTTGTTTGCCATCGATACGCACCATGCCTATGACGTGGCCATCCTGGAGCCCTGGCTGGGCGCAGGCCAGACCCTGGTCTTGCTCGGCTCATCGGGTGCCGGCAAGTCCAGCCTGACCAATACCCTGTGCGCGGCGGATCAAACCACCAACGGCGTGCGCCATGGCGATGGCCGGGGCCGGCATACGACGACGGCGCGTTCCTTGCACCTGTGCTCCAGCGGCGCCTGCATCATCGACACGCCGGGCCTGCGCAGCTGGCGCGCCGATGCCGATGCGGACACCTTGGCCGCCACCTTTGACGACATCGCGGCGCTCGCCTCTACTTGCCAGTTCCGCGATTGCCGGCACGCCAGCGAACCCGGTTGCCAGGTGCGCGGCGCCATCGATGCGGACCGCCTGCGCAACTATCACAAGCTGCTGCGCGACGCCCACCGCATCGAAGAGACGCCGCTCGAACGCATCGCCGCCCGCGCCAAGTGGAAGACGGTACTGAAGGCGGGACTGGAAAGGGGTAAGGACAAGCGCCGCTGATTTTGACTGAAATCAGTTTGCTGAAAAAAAAGGCAGCCCGCAGGCTGCCTTTTGTCTTACTGCATGCGCGCAAATTAATGCTTGCGCAGCTTCTGGATCGCTGCCAGCTGCGCAATGGCGCTGGCCAGCTCGGCTTGCGCTTGCGCGTAGTCGATGCCCGAATCCTTGTTGTGGATATTTTCTTCCGCCAACTTCTTCGCTTCCAGCGCTTTCGCTTCATCCAGGTCATGACCGCGGATCGCGGTATCGGCCAGGACGGTCACGGTGTCCGGTTGCACTTCCAGCAAGCCGCCGGCAACGAAGACGAATACTTCTTCAGCCTGACCGACTACCTTGATGCGGACCGCGCCCGGACGGATGCGGGTAATCAAAGGCGTGTGGCGTGGGTAGATACCCAGCTCGCCCTGTTCACCCGGCAACGCGACGAATTCTGCTTCGCCTGAAAAAATCAGTTCTTCAGCGGAAACCACGTCAACGTGAATTGTGTGTGCCATGTGTGTCCTATCGGGTTGAAGAACCCCGCCGTATAAAGGGCGGGGTTAGGCCCAAACTTAACTTAGTTAAGTTTCTTGGCTTTTTCGATTGCTTCTTCGATCGTGCCGACCATGTAGAACGCTTGTTCCGGCAGGTGATCGAGTTCGCCCGAAGCGATCATTTTGAAGCCCTTGATCGTGTCTTTGAGCGAAACGTATTTACCCGGCGCGCCGGTAAAGACTTCAGCGACGTGGAAAGGCTGCGACAGGAAACGCTGCATCTTACGTGCACGGGCGACCAGCAGTTTGTCTTCCGGTGCCAGCTCGTCCATACCCAGAATCGCGATAATGTCGCGCAATTCCTTGTAGCGTTGCAGGGTCGTTTGCACGGCACGCGCGGTGTCATAGTGCTCTTGACCAACGATCAACGGATCGAGCTGACGCGAGGTCGAATCGAGTGGGTCCACGGCTGGGTAGATACCCAGGGAAGCGATGTCACGCGACAGCGCAACGGTCGAATCCAAGTGAGCAAACGTGGTAGCAGGCGACGGATCGGTGTAATCATCGGCAGGCACGTAGACGGCCTGGATCGAGGTGATCGAACCGGTCTTGGTCGACGTGATACGCTCTTGCAGACGGCCCATTTCTTCAGCCAGGGTCGGTTGGTAACCCACAGCCGACGGCATACGGCCCAGCAGTGCCGATACTTCGGTACCTGCCAGCGTGAAGCGGTAGATGTTGTCGACGAAGAACAGTACGTCCTTGCCTTCATCACGGAACGATTCAGCGATCGTCAGGCCGGTCAGCGCGACGCGCAGACGGTTACCTGGCGGTTCATTCATCTGACCGTAAACCATCGCTACTTTGGAGTTCTCTGGATTTTCCAGATCAACCACTTTCGCGTCAGCCATCTCGTGGTAGAAGTCGTTACCTTCACGCGTACGCTCACCGACACCGGCGAACACGGACACGCCGCTGTGCGCTTTGGCGATGTTGTTAATCAGTTCCATCATGTTGACGGTCTTGCCTACACCAGCGCCGCCGAACAGACCAACTTTACCGCCTTTTGCAAACGGGCAAACCAGATCGATCACCTTGATGCCGGTTTCCAGCAGTTCTTGCGATGGCGACAGTTCGTCGTAGGCAGGAGCGGTGCGGTGGATCGACGCGATCTGCTCGTGCGACACTGGGCCGCATTCGTCGATCGGGTTACCCAGCACGTCCATGATGCGACCCAGGGTTGCTTTACCGACTGGCACCATGATAGGTTTGCCGGTGTTCTGGATCATCATGCCGCGACGCAGGCCATCGGACGAACCGAGTGCAATGGTACGCACCACGCCGTCGCCCAACTGTTGTTGTACTTCCAGGGTCAGTGCTGAGCCCTCCATTTTCAAGGCATCAAATACCTTGGGCACAGCGTTGCGGGGAAACTCAACGTCCACCACAGCGCCGATACACTGAACGATTTTGCCATCAGCCATGTTCGTTCCTTCAATATAGTTAAATTCGTTTAAACCGCAGCCGCACCGGCGACGATTTCGGAGAGTTCTTTGGTAATCGCAGCTTGGCGGGTCTTGTTGTAGATCAGCTTCAGTTCACCGATCACACTACCCGCGTTGTCGCTTGCAGCTTTCATCGCGACCATCCGTGCCGATTGCTCGGACGCCAGATTCTCTGCGACTGCCTGGTACACCAGCGCTTCTACATAGCGCTCCAGCAATTCGTCGATCACGCTTTGCGCATCCGGCTCGTAGATGTAATCCCACGTGTGGGCGCTCTTGTCGGCGACCATCTTGTCGGCCGTCAGGGGCAGCAATTGCTCCACGACTGGTTCCTGTTTCATCGTGTTGATGAATTTGGTGTAGCACAGGTACACTGCATCGATCTTGCCTGCCTGGAACTCTTCGAGCATGACCTTGACGGGTCCGATCAATTTGTCCAGGTGGGGCGTATCACCGGTTTGAATGGCGTGCGCGATGATCTTGACGCCGATGCGATTCAAAAAACCCAAACCCTTGTTACCGATGGCAACTGCTTCAATCCGGTTGCCAGCTGCTTCCAGCTCGCGCGACTTCGACGTCACCTGGCGCAGGATGTTGGTGTTCATGCCGCCGCACAGACCCTTGTCGGTCGTGACAACGATGAAACCCACTGCCTTCGCTTGCGTACCCTGGGCAACTGCCAGGAACGGGTGCGTGTATTCCGGATTGGCGGTCGCCAGATTGGCGGCGATATTCCGAATCTTGTCACTATAGGGACGGGCGGCCCGCATCCGGTCTTGCGCCTTGCGCATTTTGGACGCGGCGACCATTTCCATCGCCTTGGTGATCTTCTTCGTATTCTCTACGCTCTTGATCTTGCCTCGTATCTCTTTGCTTGATGCCATGAGTCCTTACTCCTTCTGCGCGTAGGGCGGCGCCTCACTCGAGGCGGGCGCCGCCTGGCCGCTTAATATGCGCCGGATTTCTTGAAATCAGCAATGGCCGCCGACAGAGTTGCTTCGCTGTCTTTGTCGAGTTGCTTGGTTTCTTCGATCTTGGCCAGCAGAGCAGCTTGCTTGGTCTTCATGTAAGCGTGGACACCAGCTTCGAACGACAGCACTTGCTTGACTGGCACGTCGTCCATGAAGCCTTTGTTCACCGAGAACAGCGATACGGCCATCAGCGAGATCGACAATGGCGAGTACTGGGCTTGCTTGAGCAATTCCGTGACGCGGGCACCACGGTCCAGCTGCTTGCGGGTCGACTCATCCAGGTCGGATGCGAACTGCGCAAACGCAGCCAATTCACGGTACTGCGCCAAGTCGGTACGGATACCGCCGGACAGGTTTTTGATGACCTTGGTCTGGGCGGCGCCACCGACGCGCGATACGGAAATACCGGCGTTAATGGCAGGACGGATACCGGCGTTGAACAGCGAGGTTTCCAGGAATATCTGACCGTCGGTAATCGAAATCACGTTGGTTGGAACGAAGGCGGACACGTCGCCAGCTTGCGTTTCAATGATCGGCAGAGCCGTCAGGGAACCGGTCTTGCCTTTGACGGCGCCGTCGGTGAACTTCTCGACGTAGTCGGCGTTCACGCGTGCTGCGCGTTCCAGCAGGCGGCTGTGCAGGTAGAACACGTCGCCTGGGTACGCTTCGCGACCTGGTGGACGGCGCAGCAGCAGCGAGATTTGACGGTAAGCAACAGCTTGTTTGGACAGATCATCGTAGACGATCAGTGCATCTTCACCGCGGTCACGGAAGTATTCGCCCATGGCGCAACCGGAGTACGGCGAGATGTATTGCATGGCGGCCGATTCCGAAGCGGAAGCGGCGACAACGATGGTGTATTCCATCGCGCCGTGCTGTTCCAGCGAGCGCACGATGTTCTTGATCGACGAGGCTTTTTGGCCAATCGCGACGTAGATACATTTCATGCCCTGGCCTTTTTGATTGATGATCGCATCAATCGCTACAGCCGACTTGCCGGTTTGACGGTCGCCGATGATCAGTTCGCGCTGGCCGCGGCCAACTGGAACCATCGCATCGATCGACTTCAGGCCGGTTTGCATTGGTTGCGAAACGGACTCACGGGCGATCACGCCCGGAGCGATTTTTTCAATCGCGGCCGTCAGTTTCGTGTCGATGGCGCCTTTGCCGTCGATTGGCTGACCCAGCGCGTTGACAACGCGACCGAGCAGCTCAGGACCGACTGGCACTTCCAGAATGCGGCCGGTGCATTTCACCGTGTCGCCTTCGGAGATGTGCTCGTAGGCACCCAGAATCACGGAACCGACGGAGTCGCGTTCCAGATTCATTGCCAGGCCAAACGTGTTGCCTGGGAATTCCAGCATCTCGCCTTGCATCACGTCCGACAAACCGTGGATGCGGCAGATACCGTCGGCGACGGAAATAACCGTGCCTTGATTACGCACTTCAGCGCCGCCATCAAGACCTTGGATCCGGCTCTTGATCAACTCGCTGATTTCAGATGGGTTGAGTTGCATACTAACTCCTAAAAGTGTTTCTCTCAGCTTGCGCGAGGGGTAAGGGTCTGTCTTAGCTGGCCTGCCGAAGCGCGTGTCTTACGACACCAATGCAGCGTGCAGTTGCTGCAGCTTGGCGCGCACCGAGGTGTCGAGCACTTGGTCGCCAACAACCACGCGCACGCCGCCGAGCAGCGATGGATCCACTGTGACGGCAGGGTTGAGCTTACGACTGAATTTCTTTTCCAGCGTTGCGACCAGCTCGGCCGTTTGGCCTTCGCTCAGATCGAAAGCGCTCGTGATCTCGGCGTCAGCCGCACCTTCCAGACCATTTTTCAAGGTATGGAATTGCGCGCCGATTTCCGGCAGCAGGCTGATGCGGCCATTTTCGATCAACAACGTGACGAAGTTTTTCACTTCTTCATTGAGCGGCGATTTCAACAACGACAGGATGGTGGCGGCGACGTCGCTTTCCGAAACTTTCGGATTGCGCGCGTACGCCTGTACCTCGGGGTGGCTACCGATCTGTGCCAGTTCAGACACCAGTTCGGACCACGCCGCGAGGTTGCTTGACTCCTTACCAGCTTGGGCTACGCGGAACAAAGCTTCCGCGTAGGGACGGGCGACGGTTGCGAGTTCTGCCATGATTACAGCTCGACAGCAAGACGCTGCAACATTTCGGCGTGAGCCGTAGCGTTGACTTCACGCTTCAAGATCTGCTCGGCACCCTTGACAGCCAGGTCAGCCACCTGAGCGCGCAATTGTTCGCGTGCTTTTGACAGTTGCTGTTCGGCGTCCGACTGGGCTTGCGCAATGATACGCGCAGCTTCAGCTTGTGCATTTTGCTTGATCTCTTCAGCAACCAGCTGCGCGCGCTTTTCAGCATCCGCAACGCGTTGCGACGCTTCTTCACGTGCACTGTTCAATGCCTCTTGCGCACGCTTTTCAGCGACAGCCATCGAAGCCTGACCTTGATCGGCCGCAGCCAATCCATCCGCGATTCGTTTGGCACGCTCATCCAGCGCTGTGTTCAGCGGTGGAAATACGAACTTCATCGAGACCCAGACCAACACCGCGAAGGTGATCATCTGGCCGATGAGCGACATATTGATGTCCATACCTTTGCTCCTGACTAAAAGTTTCTCCTAGGATTGGAGCGAATTACTGAGCAACAGCAGCCATCAATGGAGCCAGGAACGGGTTAGCGAACGTGTACAGCAGAGCGATACCAACGCCGATCATCGAGATAGCATCCAGCAGACCGGCGATAACGAACAGTTTGGTTTGCAGTTGTGGCATCAGTTCTGGTTGACGTGCCGAAGCTTCCAGGAATTTGCCACCCAGAATAGCGAAGCCCAGAGCGGTGCCGATTGCGGCCAGGCCGATGATGATTGCTGCTGCCAGAACGGTCATGCTTTGTACTTGTGCGATCAGAGCTTGCATAAAATTCTCCTAAATTTAAAAACGAAAGATACTAAAAAAACAAAATATAAAGTTAATGATTAATGTTTCTCAACCGCAAGGCTCAGATACACAACCGTCAACGCCATAAACACAAAAGCTTGCAAAGTTACAATCAAGATATGGAAAATTGCCCATGGACCACCCAACGCCCACTGTGCCCACCAAGGCAACAACGCGATCAAGATGAAAATCAGCTCACCGGCATACATATTGCCGAACAGTCGCAGCGACAGGGAGATCAGTTTTGCAACCAACTCAACCATTTGCAGCAAGAAATTAACTGGTGCCAACAAGATCGTGCCGATGATGCCACTTGCATGGAAAGGCGCGGTAAACAATTCCTTGATCCAGCCGCCCAGGCCCTTGGCCTTGATGGAAAACGCGATAATGCACACTACGACCGACAACGACATGCCAAAAGTATGGTTGACGTCGGCGGTCGGCACCACGCGCAACTTATGCACGCCAAACCAGCTCAAAACCTTCGGCAGCAGGTCCACCGGCAAGAAGTCCATCGCGTTCAACAACCAGACCCACACGAAAATCGTGATGGCCAGCGGCGCGATGATCTTGCTTTTTGCGTGGAAGGCCCCATTAATAGTCTCATTGACCATTTCCATGATCATTTCGACGAAGTTTTGCAGTTTGCCAGGAACACCGGCCGTCGCGCGGCGCGAAGCCATGTAGAAAACGGCAAGGAAAACAAAGCCCATGATGGCAGACACCCAGAATGTGTCCAGATTGAAGGCGCCGTCGGCGCTTTTCAAGTGGGTCAAGTGGTGGCTGATGTATTCTGTGGCGTTGGCCGGGGCAGCATGGCCCGCTTCAATAGCGTGTTCTGTGGTCATAATGAATTTAGATTTGTCGTTTCAGAGCACAACAGGCCCCAAAACCAATGATTAAACAGCGAGCAATGAAAACCAGTATGCTAAGGTTGCCACCGCGAAACCCAAGATCAGCCATAACCAGGCGGCCGACTGAAACAACATCAGTGCCAATATAAACAGCACTGCTGTAATAAATATTTTCACCATTTCCGCACGCAAGTGCGCGCGAAAAGCCTTTTTGGCGTCGCTACTACCGCGAACCACCAGCAAGGCATACGCTAGACTGCCGGCGACGGCGATCGCACCGCCGCATGCGGCGGACCAGCCTCTCACACTACCACCGAAAAACAGGGTGACTGTGGCAAAGCTGATCACGATTGCTAGCTGCAAGGCAACTACTTTGTAGACGGGCTTGGCAATACTTTGTTGTGAATCACTCAATTGCCAGGTTCCCAAAAAAATCTACACACGCAAAGACACGGGATTATAGTTGGCTTTGATCTATCGAGTCAAACGTTGCTGCACCGCAGCAGGGCAATTGCGGCGTGAAACTGACGCCTTACCGACTATTCGCCGCCATTTGCACCACTATATGGCAAAGTCGCTTGTCTGGCCGCTTCCAGCCGTGTTATCAAGGAATCACGTGGTGCATCTGGAAAGCATGGCCGGATTATCCACACCCACACTCCCCATGTCTGTGCAGCTTGCTATTTAACCACGCAAGCGGGTCAACAATCCATCGAGCACGTCAAGATCGGCAAAATCGATCACTAATTGTCCACGACCTTTGTTGCCCATTTTGAACACCACGGGCGTGGCCAGCGTATCGGACAACTCTTCTTCCAGGCGGGCGATGTCGCCGGACTTTTCCTTTTGCCGCGGTTCGACGGGGTTGGCCGCTTCCTCGACCGTGCGGGTGACGAGCTTTTCCGTTTCGCGCACCGACAGGCGCTTGGCCACCACCTGGTTGGCCAGATTGATCTGGCTGGCCGCATCGACCGCCAGCAAGGCGCGGGCATGGCCCATGTCGATATCGCCAGCCATCAGCATGGTCTGTACGGGGCTGGCCAGGTTCATCAGGCGGAGCAGATTCGACACCGCGCTGCGCGAACGTCCCAGCGCAGTGGCCGCTTGCTCATGCGTAAAATTAAAGTCGGCGATCAGGCGGTGGATGCCCTGCGCCTCTTCCAGGGGATTGAGGTCTTCGCGCTGGATGTTCTCGATCAGCGCCATGGCCGCTGCCGCAAGGTCGTCCACGTCGCGCACCAGCACCGGCACTTCCGTCAGGCCAGCCAACTGCGAGGCGCGGAAGCGGCGTTCACCGGCGATGATTTCATATTTGATCAAGCCGCTCAGGGTGTCTTGCCCGATCGGGCGCACCAGGATCGGCTGCATCAGTCCTTGCGCCTTGATCGAGGCGGCCAGTTCGTTCAGGGCCCCCTCGTCCATGCGCGTGCGCGGCTGGTACTTGCCAGCTTGCATTTGTGACACGGGCAAGTGGGACGGTTGATGCGTGTCCGGACTGGCGAAGTCGCCGCCGCCGCCCAGGAGGGCGTCGAGTCCGCGACCCAGTCCTTTTAATTTTTTCGTAGCCATGCTGTCCTAATCGTGTTTTCAGAGTAAGTGCTCACATCATTCCTTGCGAGCCGCTCGCCCTTTGTTTACATATGTTTGATACGTTCAACCATCTCGGCGCCGAAGGCGATATACGCCTGGGCACCTTTCGAGCTGGGGTCGAAGGTCACGCCGGGCAAGCCGTACGACGGCGCTTCGGCCAGGCGCACATTGCGCGGGATGATGGTCTTGAATACCTTGTCGCCGAAATGCTGCTCCAGCTGGGCCGACACTTGTTGTGATAATGTCATGCGCGGATCGAACATCACGCGCAGCAAGCCGATGATCTTCAAATCCGGGTTCAGGTTGGCGTGCACCTTCTTGATGGTGTTGACCAGGTCGGACAAGCCTTCCAGCGCATAGTACTCGCACTGCATCGGGATGATCACGCCATGCGCGGCACACAGGCCGTTCAGGGTCAGCATCGACAATGCCGGCGGGCAATCGACGAGGATGAAGTCATATTCGCTGTCGACTTCGGCCAGCGCCTCCTTCAGGCGGCGTTCGCGGTTGTCCAGTTCGACCATCTCCACTTCGGCACCGGCCAGTTCGCGGTTCGACGGCAAGACATCGAAACGCCCCGCTTCCGATCGCTGGCGTGCCGTTTTGACATCGGACTCGCCCAGCATGACTTCATAGGTCGACGCCTTCAGGCCGGCCTTGTTGATGCCGGCGCCCATGGTCGCATTGCCTTGCGGGTCGAGGTCGACCAGCAGCACGCGCTGGTTCAACTTGGCCAGACCGGCGGAGAGGTTGACGCTTGTTGTGGTTTTACCAACACCACCCTTTTGATTTGCTACACAAAAAATTTTGGCCATGTATCTTCTAATTGTAAAGAGATGCAAACTTCATCATGCGCCTCGGTATTTTTCCGAAACGATTTATACTATTTATTTCATTTATACGATATAAACCATTTATATCGTTTATATTATTTATACCGTATAAACCATATATATGATTTATATCATTTAATTTTATGGCGTTCAAATTCTTGCTATAAAGACCAGATGACGTTCTGCATTTAGCCCTGGCACCGCGATTGCGCGTAGCTCTGTAACTTGCCATTCCGCTGGCAGTCGCTCGCGCTCGTCTGGCGGCGCTATTCCTTTCAAGGCGATGAACTGACCGTCCTCTTCCAGCAAGTGGCCCGACCAGTTGACGAAGTCGGACAGGTCGGCGAAAGCGCGAGAGGTGATCACGTCGAATTTCTGCTGCACTTCCAGCTGTTCCACGCGCTTGGTGTACACGGTGACGTTGCTCAAGCCCAGTTCCGCCTTCACTTGTGTCAGAAAGGCCGTCTTTTTATGCACCGTGTCGATCATCGACACCTTCACATCGGGCCGCGCGATGGCCAGCACCATGCCCGGCAAGCCGCCACCGGCGCCCACGTCGAGCACGTTTTTGGCGTCCACAAACGCGGGCACGGCCGCCAGCGAATCGAGCACGTGCAAGGTCAGCATCTGCAGGGGATCGCGCACCGACGTCAGGTTGTACACGCTATTCCATTTGGCCAGCAAGGCCAGGTAATCGAGCAGTTTTTCCGTCTGATCCGCGCTCAAGTCCAGCCCTAGCGCGGCGATGCCTTCATTCAAAATGGGGGCCAGTGCGGCCCGGTCAAACTGCTTCATTCAACAACCTCGTCCTTTAAAGTGGTGGTCTGCGCGGCACCAAAACCGCGCTTTTTCAAATGCACCAGCAGCAGCGAAATCGCCGCCGGCGTCACACCGGAAATGCGCGATGCCTGGCCCAGGGTTTCCGGGCGCTGCTTGTCGAGTTTTTGCCGCACTTCGACCGACAGCGCGCCGATGTCCAGGTAATTAAAACCGGCCGGCAAGGCCAGGTTTTCATAGTGTTCGTGGCGCTCGATTTCCTTGCTCTGGCGCTCGATGTAGCCCGCATATTTGAGCTGGATTTCCACCTGCTCGCGCACGGCGGGGTCTTCCACGCCGGGGCCGGCCAGGGCCTGGCCTTCCATGCCCGTCATGCTCATCAGCGTGTCGTAGGCGACGTTCGGGCGGCACAGCAAATCCGCCAGCGAGTACTCGCGCTCGATGGCCTGGCCGACGATGCGTTCCGATTCGGCGGCCGCCAGGATACGCGGATTGACCCACGTGGAACGCAGGCGCTGCAGTTCCAGCGCCACCGCTTCGCGCTTGGTCTCGAAGGCTTGCCATTGGGCGTCGCCGACGCAACCCAGGGTGCGGCCGATTTCCGTCAAGCGCATGTCGGCATTGTCTTCGCGCAGGCTCAAGCGGTACTCGGCGCGGCTGGTGAACATGCGGTACGGTTCCTGCACGCCCTGGGTGATCAGGTCGTCGACCAGCACGCCCAGATACGCCTCGGAGCGGCCCGGCACCCAGGCTTCCTTGTCCTGCGTCAGCAAGGCCGCATTCAGGCCAGCCAGCATGCCTTGCGCGGCCGCTTCTTCGTAGCCGGTGGTGCCGTTGATCTGGCCGGCGAAGAACAGGCCGGCCACGGCCTTGGTCTCCAGCGAGGCTTTCAAGCCGCGCGGGTCGAAATAGTCGTATTCGATGGCGTAGCCGGGGCGCAGGATGTGGGCGTTTTCCATGCCCTTCATCGATTGCACCAGGGCGATCTGCACGTCGAACGGCAGGCTGGTGGAGATGCCGTTCGGATAGAACTCATGCGTCGTCAAGCCTTCCGGTTCGAGGAAGATCTGGTGCGATTCCTTGCCCGCGAAACGGTGGATCTTGTCTTCGATGGACGGGCAATAACGGGGGCCCACGCTCTCGATCACGCCCGTGTACATGGGGCTGCGGTCGAGGCCGGCGCGGATGATGTCGTGCGTCTGGCTATTCGTGTGCGTGACCCAGCACGGCACCTGGCGCGGGTGCATGGACGTGTTGCCCATCACCGAGAAGACGGGTACGGGATCGAGGTCGCCCGCCTGTTCTTGCATGACGGAAAAGTCGATCGTGCGGCCATCGATGCGCGGCGGCGTGCCCGTTTTCAAGCGGCCCTGCGGCAGCTTCAATTCCTTCAAACGGGCAGACAGCGAGATGGCGGGCGGGTCGCCGGCACGGCCGGCCGAGTAATTATTCAGGCCCACGTGGATCTTGCCGTCGAGGAAAGTGCCAGCCGTCAAGACCACGGCGCGCGCCAGAAACTTCAGACCGATCTGCGTCACGGCACCGACGACGCGGTCTCCTTCGACGATCAGATCATCGACCGCTTGCTGGAACAGCCACAGATTCGGCTGGTTTTCCAGGCGTGTACGGATGGCGGCTTTATAGAGAAGGCGGTCGGCCTGGGCGCGCGTGGCGCGGACTGCCGGGCCTTTCGACGAATTCAGGATGCGGAACTGGATGCCGGACTCGTCGGTGGCAATCGCCATCGCGCCGCCCATGGCATCGACCTCCTTGACCAGGTGGCCCTTGCCGATGCCACCGATGGAGGGATTGCACGACATCTGGCCCAGTGTCTCAATATTATGCGTGAGCAATAGCGTCTTCTGCCCCATGCGGGCGGAAGCGAGGGCCGCCTCGGTACCGGCGTGACCACCACCGACAACGATGACGTCGAATTCTGTAGGAAATAACATGATAAATAGGTAACAGTGCAAGTAAAAATGCGGGAAGAGAGCTCCGATTATAGAGTCTTTTTGCAAGCACAACCTCCCACGGCTCAATTTTTGCTTAATTTTTACTCAGCCGTGGCAAGACAGCGGTGATTTCTGTTTCACGTGGAACACTCTATGGGCTCGCGATGGGCTGCAGCGGCGGGCAATGTTTGCTACAATTGGCGCATCGTTTGCAACACCGTGGTCACGCCAGTGCCCATCGGGACGATCACCAGGAGGACGGCCTCCCCCATCATGGGCACACACCGGGACGGCCCGCTCTGTATAAGGAGCCGCCATGGCCTGGATACTTTTACTCATTGCCGGCATGTTTGAAGTCGTGTGGGCATACTCGATGAAACTCTCCGAGGGTTTCACCAAGCTCACTCCCTCCGTGATGACCATCGTCATGATGATCGCCAGCTTCGGCTTGCTGTCGATTGCCATGCGCACCCTGCCCCTGGGCACGGCCTACACCATCTGGACCGGCGTCGGTGCCGTCGGCGCCTTTATCGTCGGCATCGTCGCCCTCGGTGAACAACTGAACGCCATGCGCGTGTGCGCTGCCGTCTTCATCGTCTGCGGCATCGTGCTGATGAAAATGTCTTCCAGCCACTGAGAGGAATCCCCATGCTCCTCGAAAACTATTTTCCCGTCCTCCTGTTCATCCTGTTCGATATCGAGGTGATCTTCCTGATGCCTTCGCTGGAGTGGGAGTAGCCCCGGCTTCTGGTTCCACGTGAAACATGCGCGGGGCGCTAACGCGGAGTAAGCTTGGCGTCTGTCTTTGTTGTCAGGAGTCTGCATGTCCGCCTTCCAGTTCCGCACCGTGCCGCATCTGATCGTTGAAGAGGGCGCCGCCGCCCAGCTGGGTGCGCACATCGCCCATCACTTCCCCACCGTGCGCCGCGTGCTGCTCGTCACCGATGCGGGTTTTCTGCGTACGGGACTCGCAGATGATCCGCTGTACAGCTTGCAAACGGCGGGTATCGAGACGCACGTATTTTCCGACGTGCAAGCCGATCCGCCCGAAGCCATCGTGCTGGCCGGCGTGGCACAGGCCCGTATGTTTCACGTGGAACTGATTATCGGCCTCGGTGGCGGCAGCTCGCTGGACGTGGCCAAGCTGATCGCCGTGCTGGCGCCGGGCCACCAGGAACTGGCGCAACTGTATGGCGTCGGCAATGTCCACGGCCAGCGCCTGCCCCTGGTGCAATTGCCGACCACGGCCGGAACGGGTTCGGAAGTCACGCATATCGCCATCGTCACTACGGGCGCCACCAGCAAGATGGGCGTGGTCGCGCCGCAACTGTATGCGGATCTGGCCATCCTCGACGCCAGCCTGACCCTGGGTTTGCCGCCCGCCGTGACAGCCGCCACCGGCATCGATGCCATGGTGCATGCGATCGAAGCGTATACCAGCCGCCTGCTGAAGAATCCATTGTCCGACATGCTGGCCATCCAGGCGCTATCACTGCTGTCCAGCAATCTGCTCACGGCCTGCCGCGATGGCGCCAACTTGCCGGCACGCCAGGCCATGTTGCTGGGCGCCATGCTGGCCGGCCAGGCGTTTGCCAATGCGCCTGTCGCGGCCGTGCACGCACTCGCCTATCCCATCGGTGGCCTGTTCCACGTGCCACATGGCCTGTCGAATGCGCTGGTGCTGCCACATGTGCTGCGTTTCAATCTGTCCCACGCGGCGCCCCTGTATGCGCAACTGGCAGCCGTCGTGCAGCCCGGCATCACGGGCAGCGAAGAAGCGCGGGCCATGGCCCTGATCGACGCCATGCAAGAGATTGCCCTGGCCACCGGCATCGCGCGCACCCTGCGCGAGGTGGGCATCGCGGCCAGCGACCTGGACCGACTGGCCGACGACGCCATGCTGCAGACGCGATTGCTGGGCAACAATCCGCGCGTCGTCACACGCGAGGATGCCCGCGCCATCTATGCGGCCGCGCTATGACACTCAGTTGGGCACATCCACCACGTTCCCCGTCACACTGATCGCATTGCCTGCCGCTGGCGTCGACGCTATCGCCGGCACGTTGAGATTCGTGATCAAGGTTGACGCATCGGCGCGTGTTACCTTGCTCACTACCTGCGAGGGCGGCAAGGCCTGCTTGGCGTTCAAGTGCGCATACATGGCATCGAGTGCCCGGTTCATGTACACATGCAGGGGCACGATCAGGGTCGGCAAGGCGCTGCTGAAGGAATCGAAGTGGTTGGCATTCGTCACCTCGATATAGCGCAAGCGGCTGGCGGAGCCTTCCACCGCAGCGTTCAGCCCCAGGTAGGCGCGCGAGGCGTGATTGACGGGAATCAGGGTATCGCTGCGGCCATGCACGATGATGGCCGGCTTGCCATTCAATTTGCCGCTGGCCGCCACTTCTGTCATGCCGGTCCGCACGCGCACGCTTTGCCCGGCCAATGTACCCTGCAAGTTGGCGCCGCTGACGGCGTCGCGCCCCGTCGCCAGACTGCGAAGGCACAGAAAACCATCGAGCGACTGGTCCGCCAGGCTGTTTGACGGCGACACGCCGGCCGTGTAGACCTTGGCGCCACCCACGCTGTTCTCGTACACGACACTGCCGAGGATGCCGTTCTGCGCGGCAAAGCTGGCTGCCTTTTGCGCCGTGGTGAACGCGATTGGATTGCCGCTGCCATCGGTCTGCGCAAACGTGAAACCGCATACCTTGTCCGTCACGGAAAACTTGCCGTAAGCATAGGCATACGTGACGGCCACCAGAATGTTCGTGCCCGCGTGCGATGCCTGCAGCGGATCGGAAACGGCCAGCCAGCCATATGCCTGCAAGCGCTGCTTCGCGTCCGCCTGCTGCGCCGAGAGGTCGGCGCCGTTCAACAAGCCCTTGGCGACCAGTGCCGTGCAGCGTCCCGCATTGCCCGCCACGGAGACCATGCACGGCTGATACAGGGCCGCATAAGTGGCGTAGTCGAACAGCGCGCGCCCCGGTGCATTCACCACCACCCCGCCCTGGCGCACGCTGTAGGCGCCCGATGCCGCCGGCTGGATTTGCGGCTCGCTGGCCGCCACGCCGCTGATCAAGCCCTTGCTATCCTGTTCCGCCGCCAGCAAGGCCGAGCCGGCGCCGTTGGAAATACTCGAAGCGATCGTGATGGTGTTCTTCGGCGTCAGCCGCACGATGCGCCCACTGCCGTCGCGGGCCAGCACGCCATAACGTTCGTTCAAGACGAAATACGCCATCTCGACCGCCTGCAAGGTCACCTTGCCCCAGTCCTTTTCCGGGTTCTGCTGCGAGTGCCCATGCTTGAAGGCGATACGGTTCGGATTGGCGCCAGCCCAGGCCAGCCGCTCGGCATCGCCCAGGTCCGGCGCGAAGAGCGCGCTCTTGCCGGCAGCCACCCTTCCCGCCCGCAGGCCGTTCTGCAAGTTGACGCTGTCATCTTCAAACACATACAGGCCCGTGCCGGAGCCCTTGTCGGCATATGCTACAGCGCAGCCTTTCTTCAAACCCCACTCCCCCGAACTGCCGATGGCGCCGTAGATGCCGCGCGAGCCGCTGGACGTGCCCGTGACGATGCAGGCATGCTCGGGATCGAAGCTGGCCGGCACCTGCACCATCAAGGTGACATTCTTCTTGCCCGTACCATCGTCGGCATAGGCGATGTATTCACTGCCCGCGACCAGGCCCTCGCCCGTGCCCACGTTACCGCTGGCATTGACATTCGGACCGTACAGGGTGCCGTAGCCGCTGTTGGCGGCGATGTCGAGCACGGCGCGGTAGTTGGCGTAAATCGCATTGCGGCGCAGTTCGACAGGCGTCGGCTGTTCCACGTTCGCATACGCGGGCGCGGCACCGGCCAGTCCCGTCTTGCCCAGGCCGGCCGTCAGCAAATCATTCGTCTTGCCGTCGTAGTCCGCGCGCGTGATGGTGCCCAGGTAGCCGGGCATCTGGTTCAGTTCTTCCGGTGTATGGTTGCTGCCGCAGGCTGCCAACGCCAGCAAGGTACACAGGCTCATGCCAGTCGTGCCCGCGCGCGTGATCGTCATTTGCATGGTGGTTCTCTCCGTTGAGGTAACAGTGGACGCACAATGAAAAACGCCGGACTATCGGTCCGGCGTTGCTTGAAAATCAGACAGCGGCTTTGGCAGCCCTGCCGCCGAAGCGCGCGATGGCTTCCCCGACGATGCCGCGCCGGAACAGCAGCACGCAGATGACGAAAATCACGCCGGTCACCATGCCCACCGATTCGCCCAGGGTGCCGAACCACTCGATGCCCGTGTGCGTGGCCAGATAGGTGCCAACATCGCCCAGCTTGTTTTCCAGCGCGATGATCAGCACGGCGCCGAGGATGGGACCGGCCATCGTGCCCATGCCGCCCACCAGTGTCATCAGCACAACCAGGCCCGACATGCCCCAGTACACATCGGTCAGGGTTTCAAAGCCCAGCACCAGGGTCTTGGTGGCACCGGCCAGGGCGGTCAGCGAAGCGGACAGCACGATGGCCATCAGCTTGTACTTGTTGACGTCGTAGCCCAGCGAGATGGCGCGCGGTTCGTTTTCCTTGATCGCCTTGAGCACCTGGCCGAACGGCGAGTGGATGGTGCGCACGATCAGGGCAAAGCCGGCGATGAAGATAGCCAGCACGAAGTAATACAGTACGGTGTCATTGCCCAGGTCTATCATGCCCAGCAAGGTTCCACGTGGAACACCCTGCAAACCATCCTCGCCGCCCGTGAATGGCAGGCGCAAGGCCAGGAAGTACACCATCTGCGCCAGCGCCAGGGTGATCATCGTAAAGTAAATGCCCTGGCGGCGGATCGCCAGGCTACCGATCACCAGGCCCAGCAAAGCACCCGCGACGACGCCGGCCAGCAAGCCCAATTCCGTCGGCCAGCCCCAGGTCCGCAGCGCATAGCCGGTGACATAGCCGGCGCCGCCGAAGAAGGCCGCATGGCCGAACGACAGCAAGCCGGTGTAGCCGATCAGCAAGTTAAAGGCGCAGGCAAACAGGGCAAAGCACAGCAACTTCATCAGGAAGACGGGATAGCCGTAAAACGGGGCCGCCAACGCCAGCAGCAGGGCAATGGCGTAACCTACATTCTTATTCATCGTGGTAGCTCCAATACATGACTGATGAGGATTACTTTTCTTTGCCGAACAGGCCGGCGGGACGCAGCAGCAGCACGATGACCATCACCACGAACACCACCGTGGCCGAGCCTTCCGGGTAGAACACGCGGGTCAGGCCCTCGATCACGCCCAGGCCCAGGCCCGTCAGGATGGAGCCCATGATGGAACCCATGCCACCAATCACCACCACGGCAAACACGACGATGATGAGGTTCGAGCCCATCAGCGGCGAAACCTGGATGATCGGTGCCGCCAGCACGCCGGCGAAACCGGCCAGCGCCACGCCAAAGCCAAAGGTCAGGGTGACCATCAGCGGCACATTGATGCCGAACGCTTCCACCAGTTTCGGGTTTTCCGTACCGGCCCGCAGGTAGGCGCCCAATTTGGTTTTTTCGATGACGAACCAGGTAGCCAGGCACACGGACAGCGAAGCGATCACCACCCAGGCGCGGTAGTTCGGCAAGATCATGAAGCCCAGGTCCGTCGCACCGGCCAGCGCTTCGGGCACCGCATACGGCTGGCCCGAGACGCCATAGAAGGAGCGAAACACGCCTTCCATGATCAGGGTGATGCCAAAGGTCAGCAGCAAGCCATACAGGTGGTCGAGTTTATATAGCCAGCGCAGCATGGTCTTTTCGATCAGGATGCCGACCAGGCCGACGAGGATCGGGGCGATGACCAGCATGGCCCAGTAATTGATGTCGAAATAACTGAGGCCCATCCAGGCCAGGAAGGCGCCCATCATGTACATGGCGCCGTGCGAGAAATTAATAACATTGAGCAAGCCGAAGATGACGGCCAGACCGAGGGACAACATGGCATAGAACGAGCCGTTGACAAGACCCAGCAGCAGCTGGCTCATCATCGCTTGTATTGGAACGCCGAAAATTTCCATGGCATCACAGTATAAAAAGCACCGCCGGGTAGCGGTGTGGTATCAAGGGAAACACGCCGCCGCAGACTGGTGCGGCGGCGCAAGGCGAACCCTGCGAGCGAAACGTGCAGGACAGAGCGCTCGCGCGCAGGCGGGCGATCCGCTAAAGGTATGGCTACAGCCTTACTTCCACAACGAACACTTCGATTCGGCCTTGGTTACATACGCCTGCGCACCGGGCACGGTGGCGACCACCTTGTAGTAATCCCATGGGTATTTCGACTCGGATGGCTTTTTGACTTCCATCAAATACATATCGTGGACCATGCGGCCATCGGGCCGCACTTCGCCATTTTGGGTGAACATATCGTTGATCTTGGTCTTTTTCAGGTAGGCCATGACCTTCTCGGTGTCATCCGTCCCCAGCGCCTTGACGGCTTTCAGGTAGGTCGCCGCAGCCGAATAGTCGGCCGCCTGCAGCATCGACGGCTCTTTTTTCATCTTGGCGAAATAGCGTTTCGACCAGGCGCGCGTTTCCGCATTCAAGTCCCAGTACCAGCCATCGGTCAAGTACATGCCTTGCGTCAGGTTCAAGCCCAGCGAATGGATGTCATTGATGAAGATCAGCAAGCCAGCCAGTTTCATCGACTTCGTCAAGCCAAACTCGTTGGCCGCCTTGATGCTGTTGATGGCGTCGCCGCCCGCATTGGCCAAGCCCAGGATTTGCGGTTTGGCTGCCTGCGCCTGCAGCAGGAAGGATGAGAAATCCGAGGCACCGAGCGGATGCTTGACGCTACCCAGCACCTTGCCGCCGGCCGCCTTGACGACCTCGGCCGTGTCTTTTTCCAGCGAGTGGCCAAACGCGTAGTCGGCCGTCATGAAATACCAGCTCTTGCCGCCCTGCTTGACGATGGTGCCGCCCGTACCGCGCGCCAGCGCCACCGTGTCGTAGGCGTAATGCACGGTGTAGGGCGTGCATTCTTCATTCGTCAGGCGCGAGGAGCCGGCGCCGATGGCGATGAAGATTTTCTTCTTTTCCGCCGCCACCTTGGCCATGGCCAGGCTGGCGCCGGAATTGGTGCCGCCGATCAGCATGTCGACGCCCTGCTGGTCGAACCATTCGCGCGCCTTCGAGGCGGCGATGTCAGCCTTGTTTTGATGGTCGGCGGAAATGAATTCCACCTTTTTGCCGGCCAGTACCACGCCGGCATCGGCGATCGCCATCTTGATGGCTTCTGCGCCGCCGAGGCCGTCGACATCGGAATACACGCCCGACATGTCGGAAATAAAACCGATCTTGATGGTGTCGCCCGATACCTGGGCGTGCGCCGCTGCGGAAAAGCCCAGGGCGCAAAGAGTGGCGGTGGCAATAGCGATAGCGTTACGTTTCATAGTGTCTCCGTTGGGATTATTGTTTGCTATTCAGTCGATTGCTGGACGATGACGCGTACTACATGGTGACTACACGCCTAGCAGCTCGGTCAATACCGGCATCTTGGCCTCCAGTTCGGATGCCGCAAAAGTCTCGACGATCTGACCGTGCTCCATCACATAAAACCGGTCCGCCAGCGGTGTGGCAAACCGGAAATTCTGTTCCACCATGACAATGGTGTAGCCCTTCGCTTTCAGGGTGGTGATCATGCGCGCCAGCCCTTGCACGATGACGGGCGCCAGGCCTTCGGATATTTCATCGAGCAGCAGCAGGCGCGCGCCCGTGCGCAGGATGCGCGCCACGGCCAGCATCTGCTGTTCCCCGCCCGACAATCGCGTACCCTGGCTATGGCGCCGTTCCTGCAAATTCGGGAACATGGCGTAGATTTCCTCCACCGACATGCCCTTCTCGCCGCTGGCCAGGGTCGGTGGCAGCAGCAGGTTTTCCTCGGTCGACAGCGATGAAAAAATGCCGCGCTCTTCGGGACAATACCCGATGCCCAGGTGGGCGATTTTGTGCGTGGCCAAACCTATCGCTTCGACGCCGTTGACTTTGATGGAACCCGTGCGCGCCCCCGTCAGCCCCATGATGGCGCGCAAGGTGGTCGTGCGGCCGGCGCCGTTGCGGCCCAGCAACGTCACCACTTCGCCCTGCTCCACTTTCAGATTCACGTCGTGCAGGATGTGCGATTCGCCATACCAGGTGTGCAGTTGCGCAATTTCCAGCGCGGGTGCGCTGCCATTCACTTGTGTCGCCATCAATGCGCCCCTTCCAGTTCCGCGTGGGTGGTGCCCATATACGCTTCCATCACGTGCGGATTGCGCGACACTTCCGCATAACTGCCTTCGGCCAGCATGGCGCCGCGTTGCAGGACGGAAATCTTGTCGCAGATGCCAGAGACCACGCTCATATTGTGCTCCACCATCAAAATCGTGCGCCCGGCCGAAACTTTCTTGATCAACTCGGTGACGCGGTGCACGTCTTCGTGGCCCATACCCTGCGTCGGCTCGTCGAGCAGCATCATTTCCGGCTCCATCGCCAAGGTGGTGGCAATTTCCAGCGCCCGTTTGCGCCCGTAGGGCATGTCGATCGTGATAGTGTCGGCAAACTCCGTCAGGTCGACCTCGGCCAGCAAGGCCATGGCGCGGTCGTTGAGCTGGTTCAAGGAGCGTTCGCTCTGCCAGAAGTGGAACGAGGTGCCCAGCTGGCGCTGCAAGCCGATGCGCACATTTTGCAGCACGGACAAATGCGGGAAGACGGCGGAAATCTGGAAGGAACGGATCACGCCCATGCGGGCGATCTGCGCCGGTTTGGCGGCCGTGATATCTTTCCCATTGAACAGGATTTGCCCGGAAGTGGGGACCAGGAATTTGGTGAGCAAGTTGAAACACGTGGTCTTGCCGGCGCCGTTAGGACCGATCAAGGCATGGATATGGCCCCGCTCTACCTGCAGGTTCACCTCGCTCACGGCGGTGAAACCCTTGAATTCCTTGGTCAAATTTCTTGTTTCCAAGATTACGTTTGACATCGTGTCTCCTAGTTGTACTTTTTGTACTACTTAGTCATTTTTATAATACACAACTTAAATTTATCGCACAATACAGTATAACTACGGGGATTTATCGTCGGCCCGAATGGCGCAAACCCGCGCTTTTACGCGGTCATTTCCAGGCCGCGTGTATCATTTGCGCCGCTTTTTCTGCGATCATCACGGTGGGCGAGTTCGTATTACCAGAAGTAATGTAGGGCATGATGGAGGCATCGACGACACGCAAGCCGGCCACGCCGATCACCCGCAACGCGCTGTCGACCACGCTCGATGCATCGCTGGCCAGGCCCATGCGGCAGGTGCCCACGGGGTGAAAGATGGTGGTGCCGATCTGGCTGGCCGCCTGCGCCAGCTCTTCCTCGCTCTGGAATTGCACGCCAGGCTTATATTCCTGCGGCGCAAACTGTTTCAGCGCCGGCGCGGCGGCGATGGCCCGCGTCAGGCGCAAGGCATCGGCCGCGACCTTCCGGTCTTGCTGCGTACTGAGATAGTTAGGCACGATGTTCGGCGCCGCATAGCTGTCGGCGCTGGTTATCTGCACATGGCCGCGCGAGGTGGGGCGCACATTGCACACGCTGGCCGTAAACGCGGGAAACGCATGCAGCGGCTCGCCGAATTTATCCAAGGAGAGCGGCTGCACGTGGTATTGCAGGTTTGGCGTGGCTTGCTGCGGGTCGGACTTGGCAAACGCGCCCAGCTGCGACGGCGCCATCGACATGGGCCCGCTCTGGAACAGCGCATATTGCAAGCCGATCTGCATCTTGCCCAGCAAATTACCCGCCATCACATTCAGAGTTTTCACGCCCTGGACTTTAAAGACCATGCGCAATTGCAGATGGTCTTGCAAATTGCCGCCCACGCCGGCGGCATCGAGCACGGGAACGATGCCATGCTGCTGCAGCAAGGCGGCCGGACCAATGCCGGACAATTGCAGCAATTGCGGCGAACCGATGGCGCCTGCCGTCAGCAAGGTTTCACGCCGGGCCGTCGCCTGCCACTGCGTGCCACCGCCCGTAAACACGATGCCCGTGCAGCGCGGTCCCGACTCCGAAGTCTCAATCAATAGACGTTCCACGTGGCAACCCGTCATGATGGTCAGATTCGGCCGCCGAGACGCCGGTTTCAGGAAGGCTTTTGAGGTGTTCCAGCGGATGCCGCGGCGTTGGTTGACGTCAAAATACGCGCTGCCGCTATTGTCGCCACCATTGAAATCGCTGGTTTTCGGAATGCCGACCTGCTGCGCCGCATCGCGAAACGCGTTCAAAATATCCCACGACAGCCGCTGTTTTTCCACGCGCCATTCGCCACCCACGCCATGGTTTTCCGAAGCGCCGCCGTAGTAATCCTCGCTTTGCTTAAATAGCAGCAAGACCTTGTCCCAGCGCCAGGATGCGTCGTCCGTCAGGTCGGCCCAGTGGTCGTAATCGCCGGCCTGGCCGCGCATATAGATCATGCCGTTGATGGAAGAGCTGCCACCCAGAACTTTGCCGCGTGGATACATCAGGCTGCGCCCGCCCAGGCCCGCATCCGCCTGCGTGGAATACAGCCAGTCCGTACGGGGATTGCCGATGCAATGCAGATAGCCGACGGGGATGTGTATCCACACATAATCGTCCTTGCCGCCCGCTTCCACGAGTAAAACGTTGGCGTCCTTGTCGCGTGTGAGCCGGTTGGCCAGCACGCAACCTGCCGTGCCGCCGCCCACGATGATGTAGTCGTATTCGCCTGCCGATTCCAATGAAGCTCCTTTCGGTATGCCATCAAGCTGTCGCGCGGCGTGTCTCCCCACCGCGTCCCGTTACCAGAGTCTGTCTTTTTTCATGCATGCATGGCTGTTGAGCCACATTGAGATTACCACCAGTGTCGGGCCAGGGCGACATTAATCGTGGCAAGCGATACTGGCTAGCGTCATGGCGAAGTAAAACACCAGGAAAAACAAATGCTGCAGGCTGTGGATAAGCATATGGATATCCACAGGGACGATATGTGCGTAAACGAAAAATTTTTTCGGCAGCATTTTTTTGTCCAGAAACCATCCCAGGCAGATACAACGCTTACTCAGCGCTTATCCGTACGCCAAGCGATTGTTTACAAGGATAAATCTGGACTTATCCACAGAAGATGCCACCGTTAACTACTATTACTATTCTTGTATACGAACTTATTAAGATAAACCCAATGACGCGCGTTTTGCCCGCCCTTCGCCTTCGGGTAGGTTCGCAAACCTCACTTCAAAAAAAAAGACCGACAAGCTGCTGACAAAAAAAATCGCGCCAACAACTGAGCCGCGAAAACCAGCACGGCTGGCATCACGCACACAGCACTGCCAAACCGTTGTGCAAAATGGAAACGTCAACGGACCTTGGTCAGGCTCTGGCCAAACAGGCTGTTCGACATAAAAAAGTGGGAAGTTTTGCATCGACTGTGGATAAGTCACTTGATATCCGCAGGATGACTTGTGCGTAAACACGAAGTTATGCGCAGGCCCGCATTTTATACAATTTTGCTCCTCGCCTGATACAGCGATTATGCACGCTTTATTTTGCGCGTAAACGCTTGATTCTGTTGAAAAAAAGTGACTTATCCACAGAAAAAACCGCGTTTACTATTACTACTATTTTTATATATATAGATATGTTGTAAACCAATAAAAAAGCGGAAGTCCGGGGATATTTCCAAAAAGCATGCAAGAAACGTCAAAAAAAAGCGCCAACAGCGACAGCCAAACCCACTGCCAAATCGTCTGCCAGAAATCAACTCGAGGCAGGCGTCAACGAAAGAACCGCGCTCACAATCATTCAACGTTGATTGGCAAACAAGGATCCATGCATACGCAGCACGGCAAACCTGCCACTACAGCAAGAAAAACCATGATTTTTGCTTGCTACTGTGGATAAGTGCCTGGATATCCACAGGATGAGATGTGGGAAAAGTCGATCTTTGTCCACAGCTTAATTTTTATCCCAAACAAGTCCTGTCTCGATACAATGCTTGTGCGCCTACTTTTTTGAGCGCTAAGTCGATGATTTTTCGACGGTATACCGACTTATCCACAAAAAAATGGCCGTTTACTATCACTACTATTTTTATGTATACATCTTTATTTAAAACACAGAGACAAACACGCACGGTGGAAAATTCGCTGTAACGGCTGTTTTCACCTTGGTAAACCGTCTTGCAATCCAAAAAACTGTAAAAACAGCATGAATTCATACACAAAAATGCGTTTAGGCATCATCAGTGCCTTGCACGAAGAACAGCAGGGGCTGGTAGAAGCCATGCAAGGCCCCCAGAGGCGTTCGCACGGCATGCGCGACTACACCCTGGGAACCCTGTGGAATATCGACGCTGTGTGCGTCCTGTCGCGTCTGGGCAAGGTTGCCGCTGCCATGACAGCTTCTATCCTTGTGGAAAAGTATGGAGTTACCCACATCGTCTTCACCGGCGTGGCCGGCAGTGGGGATAAACACGTGAAAGTGGGCGATATCGTGGTAGCCGAAGCACTGCTGCAGCACGATATGGATGCCCGTCCCTTGTTTCCCCGCTTCGAAGTGCCGCTGACGGGCTTGCAGCGTTTTGCCACGGATCTGGAACTGAGCACGCAACTGGCTGCCGCTGCGGAAGATTTCCTGCGTGACGATGTTTCCAGCGTGCTCAATGCGGCCGATATCGTGGCATTTGGCTTGCAGCACGCACAAGTCCACCGCGGCCTCATCGCCAGCGGCGACCAGTTCATCAGCAGCGCCGCGCATGTGAACCAGCTGAAGGCGGATATTCCCGACTTGCTGGCCGTCGAAATGGAAGGCGCCGCCGTGGCGCAAGTGTGTTTTGAACTGGGCGTGCCGTTTACGGTCATGCGCACCATTTCCGATAACGCCAACGAAGAGGCGGCCGTCGACTTCATGCGTTTCGTGCAAACGGTCGCCTCGCCATACGCGTTGACGGTCATTCAGCAATTGTGCAAACGCCTGGCTGGCTGATTTCCGGGCGCATCGTGCATAAAAAAAGGGCAGAACCATTGGTTCTGCCCTTTTAGCGTTAACGACCTGCTTACATTTTAGACACTTAGCATCATCAAGCTGGCATTTCCGCCCGCCGCCGTCGTATTCACGCACATGGCCCGCTCAGCGACCAGGCGCCACAGGGGGATGACACCCTCCTGCGTGGTGGCGATGGTGCTCACCAGCGCCCCTTCACGGGCCGCCAGCAGCGGTTTGAGCTGGCCATCAAGGCCAGGCTCGATCATGGCGATCTGGAAATCATGCTTGACCGCATCCAGGCTGCTGACGACCTGGATGCGGTCTTTCAGCGCCGCCGGCAAGTCGCCAGGGATCAGGTCCGGCGCTTGCGCCAGCACCAGCGCCTGGTTTCCGGTGGCCAGCACGGCCGCCAGCTGGTTCATCAAGGTGCCGGTGGTGGCCGCCGCGCACAGAATCGTGCCCCGTGCGGCAAAGCTCAGTGTATTGCGCTCGCCGGTCGGGCCTGGCAAAACGGTGGTGCTGCCCAGCAAGGTCGTGCGCGCGTATTCCTGCGCCAGCTGCTCGACCTTGTCGTGGCCATGCATCTTCGCCCATACGGTCAGCGCATCGAGCGCGGGTGGCGCCTGGCGCTGGTGCTGGGCGCCGGCCGGCGCATTGCGCTGCAGGCGTTTCAGGTACAGGGGTCCGCCTGCCTTGGGACCGGTCCCCGATTTGCCTTCGCCGCCGAACGGTTGCACGCCGACGACGGCGCCGACGATGTTGCGGTTTACATAAATATTGCCCACGTGCGCGCGCTTGGTGATGAAGTTGATGGTTTCATCGATGCGCGTGTGGATGCCCAGGGTCAAGCCATAGCCGCTGTCGTTGATCGATTGCACCAGTTGCGGCAGTTCGGAGCGTTTGTAACGGATCACGTGCAGCACGGGGCCGAAGACTTCCTGCGTCAATTGCGCCAGCGACTTGATTTCCAGCACGGTCGGGGCGACGAACGTACCTTTGACGGTGGGCAAATCGAGCGAATAATGGTCGATGGCCACGGTTTTCATCTTGTTGATGTGCGCCAGCAGATTGCTTTGCGCTTCTGCATCGATGACGGGGCCGATATCGGTCGCCAGGCGATCAGGATTGCCAACGCGCAATTCCTGCATGGCGCCCTTGAGCATGTGCATGGTCTTGTCGGCGATTTCCGTTTGCAGGAACAGCACGCGCAAGGCCGAGCAGCGCTGGCCGGCGCTGTCGAAGGCCGACGACATCACGTCTTGCACCACTTGCTCCGGCAAGGCGGAGGAATCGACGATCAGGGCATTCTGGCCACCCGTTTCGGCGATCAGGGGAATATCGATGCCTTCGGCCACGGCGCGCACGGCCAGGTTGCGGTTAATCAATTGTGCCACTTCCGTCGAACCCGTGAAAATCACGCCTTTCACACGCGCGTCATTGCACAGGCCGGCGCCAACGATTTCGCCGCTGCCGGGCAAAAATTGCAGCGCACCGCGCGGCACGCCTGCCGCATGCAGCAATTGCACGGCGCGGTGAGCGATCAGCGGTGTTTGCTCGGCCGGCTTGGCCAGCACCACATTGCCTGCCGCCAGGGAGGCGGCCAGTTGGCCCGTAAAGATGGCCAGCGGGAAGTTCCACGGGCTGATGCAGGTGACGGGACCGAGCGCCAGGGTGTTCGGCGCGTGTTCCACCTGCGCCGCGTAGTAGCGCAGGAAGTCGACGGCTTCGCGGATTTCCGCGATCGCGTTTGGCAAGGACTTGCCCGCTTCGCGCACGGCCAGGGCCATCAGTTCGATGTGATGCTCTTCGAACAGGTCGGCCGCGCGTAGTAAGGCTTGCGCGCGGATCGACGGTTGCGTGGTTTGCCAGTCCATGGCGTAGGCGCTGGCGCTGGCCAGGGCCGTTTCCACGTCCGCCGGACCCGCTTCCATGACTTTCCCCACGACATCGTCGTGCTGCGCCGGATTGTGCAACATGTGCGTGGGCCCATTCAGGCTGACGGCGCCATCGATCAGCGGCGCCGCCTGCCATGTATGCTCTTGCGCCAGGCCCGTGGCCAGGGTGCGCAAGGTGTCTTCATTCGACAGGTCCAGGCCGGCCGAGTTCCTGCGCTCGCTGCCAAACATGTCCAGCGGCAGCGGAATCGACGGGTGCGGCAAGCCGCCCTGCAGGCGCGCCTGTTCCAGGGGATCGCGGATCAGGCTATCGATGGCCACGCTTTCGTCGACGATCTGGTTGACGAACGAGGAGTTGGCGCCGTTTTCCAGCAGGCGGCGCACCAGGTAGGCCAGCAGGGTTTCATGCGAGCCGACGGGTGCGTAGATGCGGCACGGCTTGTCCAGCTTGTCGGCGCCGACGACCTGGTCGTACAGGGTTTCGCCCATGCCGTGCAGGCACTGGAATTCGTAGTCGGTAATGCCGTCGCGTTTCGCCCAGGTATAGATGGTCGAGAGGGTTTGCGCGTTGTGCGTGGCAAATTGTGGATAGATCACGCTGCTGGCAGCTAGCAGTTTTTGCGCGCACACGAGGTAGGAAACGTCCGTGTAGACCTTGCGCGTGTAGACCGGATAGCCTTCCTGGCCATCGACTTGCGCGCGTTTGACTTCCGCATCCCAATACGCGCCCTTGACCAGGCGCACCATGAACTTGCGGCCGCTGCGGCGCGCTAGGTCGATCAGGTAATCGATGGCGAAGGGACAGCGCTTTTGATACGCCTGCACCACATAGCCGATGCCCTCGAAACCGGCCAGGTCTGCATCGAAAGCCAGTGCTTCCATCAGGTCCAGCGACAGTTCCAGACGGTCCGTTTCTTCTGCATCGATGTTGAAGCCGATGTTGTACTGTTTTGCCAGCAACAGCAGCGCTTTGACTTTCGGCAGCAATTCTTCCATGACACGGGCGCGCTGGGCACGGCTGTAGCGCGCGTGCAGGGCCGACAGTTTCACGGAAATGCCGGGGCCGTTCTTGATGCCGCGGCCATTCGACGCCTTGCCGATGGCATGGATCGCCGTTTCGTACGAGGCGTAATAGTTGGCGGCGTCCTGTTGCGTCAGGGCCGCCTCGCCCAGCATGTCGTACGAGTAACGGTAGCCGCGCGTCTCATTATCGCGGCTGTTTTTCAAGGCTTCCTCGATGGTTTGACCTGTAACAAACTGGTTGCCCAGCATGCGCATGGCCAGGTCAACGCCCTTGCGTATCAGCGGTTCGCCGCCTTTGGCGATGAGCTTGCTCATGGCCGAGCCGAGACCCGATTCGCTGCTGGTACTGACCAATTTTCCCGTAATCAGCAAGCCCCAGGTGGCGGCATTGACGAACAGCGATGGCGATTCGCCCAGATGCTTCTTCCAGTCGCCCTTGCTGATTTTGTCGGCGATCAGGCGATCGGCCGTTTGACTGTCGGGTATACGCAACAGCGCTTCAGCCAGACACATCAATGCAACACCCTCTTCCGACGATAGCGAGAACTCGTGCATCAGCGCATCGACGCCGGAGGCGCGTGTGCGTTTTTGGCGCACGTTCGAAACAAGACGGTGCGCCAGCGCTTGCCCTTCGGCCGTCGTTTCGGTACTGCTGGGGCGCACTTGTTGCAACAGCCACTGCACGGCGGAAACCTCGTCGCGCCTATAGGCGGCGGTGATGGCGGCGCGTTGGGATGTCGCTTCGGGCAGGATTTCTGCCTGGAACGCGGCAAAAGGAATCGGGGTAAAAGCCGAGGGGCCTGCAGGGTGCATAAATACTCTTTACAAGGAAATGGGGACGAAAACTGACGTAATTCTTGCTCTTTTTTGGTGCAAAAAAATACAGAAAGTCGGACGTTAAGATGATTCGATTGTAAAGGGGATTCTTATGGATTAATTCTGGTAATACAGGGGACTAGCAATAGATAGTTTTTGATGCGACAATTTAACCAAATAATATTAATTTGGGGGTGATGGTAATGCTGGACAAGATCAGTAAGAAAATCTTGATGGAATTGCAGAGCGATGGACGCATCAGCAATGTGGAGCTGGCCGCGCGCGTGAACCTGTCGCCTGCCGCCTGCCTGGAGCGCGTGCGCAAGTTGCACGAATCCGGTTACATCATGGGCTATACGGCCCAGTTGAACCCGCAGTTGCTCGACGTGTCGCTGCTGGTGTTCATCGAAGTGGTGCTCGATCGCACGACGCCGGAAGTGTTCGACGCCTTCAAGCATAGCGTACAAATCATTCCAGAGGTACTGGAATGTCATATGGTCGCTGGCGGCTTCGATTACCTGGTCAAGGCGCGCGTCAAGGACATGGCGGCCTACCGCGAATTCCTGGGCAAGACCTTGCTGCAAAAAGGTGTGCGGGAAACCCACACCTATGCCGTCATGGAAGAGGTCAAAAACACCACCAAATTGCCAATTAAGTGAGCTCGGTGTCGCCAGCCCACTTTTCTGATTGAGCTATCGTAACAAATGTTGTAGGGTAGAACTACACACTGCTATCCGGTAGCCGCCTGAAACGCCGCGCAGACGTTACGTTCAGGGTGCAAGGTGGGCAATCGTGCCCACCTGCATACGGTTACAGCACGTCCCTGCGCGGACGTGACGGGTTCGCACAGCGGGGGACAAATGAAGCAGTTGCAGCATCAGCTGGTGCGTTTCCTTGTATTCACGATCCTGGCCATGGCCGTGGCCTGTTGCCTGGCCTATCTGCTGCTGCTATCGGGCGGCGACCATCCGTATCTGATTGCCTGCGTGGCCGCCGCCATTGGCGCCGCGCTGCTGGCGTTCGCCGGCCGCCCGCGCGGCGAGCCGGGCTTGCACCAGTTCGCCGACACGGTGGGCAAGGCCATCGACGCCATCATGATCGGCGCGGCGGAAACCTCGTATTTTGTCGATTCCGTCAAACAGAAGGTGGAACTCGATGTGCGCACGGCCAGCGACATCGCCGACAGTTCCGCACAAAATGCCGCGATGACGGAAAAGATCGCCGCCAATGCGGAACGGGCCGCCAAGGTGGCCGCCGGCGTGCGCGTGGAAAGCGTGGCGGCGCGCGCCGAAGTGGATCAGGGCTTGCACCGCATCAATAAGGCACGCGAGGAAGCGCAAGGCGCCTCCAGCACCATGTTGAGCTTGCAGGACAAATCCAAACGCATCACCGGCTTTACGGAAGCTATTTCCGATATTTCCGCGCGCACCAACTTGCTGGCGCTGAACGCTGCCATCGAGGCGGCGCGCGCCGGCGAACACGGACGCGGTTTTGCCGTGGTGGCCGGTGAAGTGCGGCAATTGGCGCAGCGCACCAAGGAAGCCTCCGATGAAATCAGCGTGATGGTGCGCGAAATCAATGAACAGTCGGAAAAAGCGGCGTGCGGCATGACCACGCTGGCAGCGGGCGTGACGGAAGCGGCGTGCAATGTGGAAAGCGTGCATGCCTCGCTCAGCCATATTGAGGAATCGTCGGGCGTGTCGGAAGAAGCGATCGGGCAAATCGCCCGCGCCTCGCGCGAACACGTCGACACCACGCAGCTGATCGCCGACGCCATCCTGCAAATCCGCGACAGCATGCTGTCGACGAATGCCGAATTGCCGCGTGCCACGCAGTCGGCCATGGCGCTGGCCGAGCGGGCCGAAGTGATCGCCAGCGCCCTGGGCGAATCGAGCGTGGCCACGCCGCACGACGAAATCCGTGCAGCGGCCCAACGCGCGGCGCGGGAAGTGGGTAAATTGTTCGAGCAAGCCATCGCCTCGGGGCGGATCACGCGCGAAGCCCTGTTCGACCGCCACTACCGCCCCATCCCGAACACCAATCCGCCCAAGCACAACACGAAATTCGACGCGTTTACGGACAAGGTACTGCCGGATGTGCAGGAAGGCGTGCTGGTGGCATTACCCCATCTGGCGTATGCGGGCGCCGTCGACAACAATGGATACTTTCCAACGCACAACAAGAAATTCTCGCAGCCGCTGACGGGCGATTACGCCACCGATATCGTGAATAACCGCACCAAGCGTATCTTCAGCGACCGCACGGGCAAACGCTGCGGCAGCAATACCAAGCCGTTTTTATTACAAACGTACAAGCGCGACACGGGCGAAGTCATGCATGATTTATCCGTGCCCATCCACGTCGATGGCAAGCACTGGGGCGGTTTCAGAATTGGCTATCGTTCCAGTGAGCGCGCATAGCAAAACGCCTGATGAATCATCATCAGGCGTTTTTTTTGAGCAGGCTGCGGCTTACTCAATATGCGGCTTGGGCGCCACGCCGCCGCCAGCCGCCGTCGCCGTGCGCAGGGTGGGTGTGTTCATGCTTTCCAGATGATTGCGCAGCCATTTGTGGGCGGGGCTGCGCGCGTCGCGTTCGTGCCACAGCATGTCCAGGTGGACGGCCGGCAAGGTCAGCGGCAAATCCTTGTACAGCAGCGATTCCGTCATGCCCGTCGAGGCGATCAGGTGGCGCGGCAAGACCGTGATCAGATCGGAATTGGCCACCACGCGCCCTGCCGTGAAGAACTGGTTGACCGTCAACAAGATGCGCCGCTCGCGGTGGATTTGCGACAGCGCCTCGTCGATCAAGCCATGCGCGCGGCCGGAAAAGCTCACCAACAAATGGTTCGCAGCGCAATAATTATCCAAGGTCAATTCCTTGTCGGCCAGCGGATGGCCGCGCCGCATCACGCACACATACTTGCCGGAATACAGGCGCTCATGGCGGATGGGCGAGCCCGTTTCGCTCGACAATTGCGCCGCCACGCCGGGAAAGAAGCCCACGGCCAGGTCGATATCGCCGCGCAGCAACATGGGACGCGGTTCGCGCGTGGTCAGCGGCATCATGCGCACGTTGACGCCCGGCGCTTCGCGTTCGATCGAGCGCATCAGCGAGGGCAGCCAGAACGCGGCGGTCGCATCGGCCATGGCCATGCGGAAGGTGGCATGCGTTTTCGACACGTCGAAGGTTTCCGGCGTGACGGCCGCTTCCAGGCTGGCCAGGGCCGAACGCACGGATGGCCACAGCGCTTCGGCACGGGGCGTGGGTTTCACGCCATACGCCGTGCGGATCAGCAATTCGTCACCGAGGCTCTCGCGCAGGCGTTTGATGGCGTTCGATACCGCCGGCTGCGTCATCGCCAGGTGGCCCGCTGCGCGCGTCAGGTTTTGTTCCGTCATGACGGCGTCGAAAACACGCAGCAAGTTCAGATCCAGCGTCAGAAAACTCATGGAAAGCCCAAGATAAAAGTTGAATTGATTACTTAAGAGTGTAAACCGCGCCGGGCACGAATATTTTCACTCGTCAAAAAATATTACAGTTTCCATTCACGATTCATATAATTGGTATCAAGAAATGGAATTAGATTTATATGTTGCACTGCACTATAGTACTGGCAAATTCTATAATGCACTGGAACAGTATGTCTACCTTCGCCTCCGCCCTGTACGCAGTATCCGCACCCGTGCTGGAGATTTCCCTGCTGAACGCCCTGCAACTCGTGCTGCTGATCGTGGCAGTGGGCGCGCTGGCCCTGCTGTTCAAGCCTTTGCTGGTGGGTATTGCCCGTGCCATGGTGCTGCTGGTGCGTCCCAAGCTGAGCCGTGAAGAGCGCCTTGCGCGCCAGCAGATGCGCGAAGCGCAAGCTTTGCAACGCACCCTGGGCAAGATGGATGGCGTGTCGCCCAGCAATGCCGCCGAATTGCGCGCCCTGTCGACGCGCGCCTGAGCGATACACTGTTGCAGAATGACAAGCCGGCGTGAGCCGGTCTTTTTACGCCCGCTTTTTCATTCAGGCCATGTCGCCCAGCAAATGCGCGCGCAATAAAGTGTCGGCCGGATGGGCGCCGATCCAGATTTTCAGCAGCGCATTGTAAAAGGCCAGGTCCGGCACCGTGTCGCCCACCTGCTTGCCGTTCAGCTTGCACAACGTCCCCTCTTCCGGCAGCCAGTCCACGGTCAGGATGTCGCCCTTTTTCAGGCCGGGCACCATTTCGAACATGGCGCCGAACTGCATCGTCTGGCTCAGCAGGCGTGTGCGGTCGGCCTGATCGGAACTGCGCTTCAGTCCCTGCATGAAGGCTAGACCCAGCTCGTCGGAAGTGATGTCGCGCAGCATGATGATTTCGAGGCGGCGCGGCCCGGGCAGCGCCAGGATGTCGGCCAGCTGGGTTTTCTTTTCCGGCAGGTACAGCGCAATCGTGTAGACCTTGAAGATGACCTTGTAGCGCACGCCGGCGCCGTTGAGCTTGAGTTCGCGGCTGGCCAGCTGCACCGTCTCGTCCAGTTTGACGCCGCCCACCTCGACGGCCAGAGCAGCGTGCGCCAGGCCGGCACACAGGCAGGCGACGGCCAGGGAGCGGCCCAAACGGGATGTGCCTATTTGCATCTTCTACCTCCGTGGAAACCATGTGCTGTGGATAAGTCTGCACACAGTGTAGAACAGTTGGTAAAAGAGGGCCGCGCGAGGTAGCGGTGAGGAGGACGAAGAGCGTTTAGGCTTTGGCCGCAGGCAGTTCCGCCTGCAGGCGTTCGTACTTGGCCATCAATTGCTCCGGGCTTTCGCGCCAGGCGGGATTGAAGGGGATGCAACTGACGGGGCACACTTGCTGGCATTGCGGCTCGTCAAAGTGCCCCACGCATTCGGTGCACTTGTTGGGATCGATTTCGTAGATTTCCGCGCCCATGTAGATCGCGTCATTCGGACACTCGGGCTCGCAAATGTCGCAATTGATGCATTCGTCGGTGATCAGTAATGCCATGATTTCACTCTTACTTATTGCGATGATGCAGCGTTGGCGGCAATCTTGTTTTGCAGCCAGCGGTTCACCGAGGGGAAGACAAACTTGGAGACGTCGCCGCCCAGGGCCGCGATTTCGCGCACGATGGTGCCCGAAATGAACTGGTACTGGTCGGAAGGCGTCAGGAACATGGTTTCGACATCGGGCAACAGGTAGCGGTTCATGCCCGCCATCTGGAATTCGTATTCGAAGTCGGAAACGGCGCGCAAGCCGCGCACGATGACGCGCGCTTCATGCTTGCGCACGAAATCCTTGAGCAAGCCGGAAAAGCTTTCCACTTGCACGTTCGGATAGTGACCGAGCACTTCGTTGGCGATTTCCAGGCGATCGTCGAGCGAGAAAAACGGTTGCTTGTTCTTGCTGTCGGCCACACCGACGATCAGCTTGTCAAACAGACCCGATGCGCGGCGCACCAAATCTTCATGACCGCGCGTGAGCGGATCGAATGTTCCTGGATAAACGGCTACAACCATTGCGGCTCCCTAACGATGCACCAATATAGACGCGCATTATGCCTGAAATTGGTGACCACCTTGGTGCTACGCCTTGGGTCAGGGAGCCTTTTTGCCTCATTTATAGGCAGATTCAGGCAGTTGACGGCACTTTGTTGTAAGTTAGCAAATGATAATAAACAGTGCCCGCCTTGTCGGCACGGATGACTTCCCACGGCGCCATCCACTCGGGCTTTTTCAGTGCGTTGCTCTCGTCGAAGACCAGCGGCAAGCCCGATTCCGCGTAGACCATGCCGCCTTCCTTGAGCAGGTTGGCGCACAAGGGCAACACTTTCGCCAGGAAATCCTGCTGGTACGGCGGGTCGAGGAAGATCAGGTCGAAACGCTGGCCGCGCGATGCCAGGCCTTGCGCCGTCAGCAGGGCGTCGCCGCGCAGCAGCTGGACGTTGTCAGCGCGCAATTTCGCCTTGTTTTCTTCCAGCTGGCGGATCACGGGCGTGTGGGTATCGACCATGGTGACGGCGGCGGCGCCGCGGCTGGCCGCCTCGAAACCCAGTGCGCCGCTGCCGGCGAACAGGTCCAGCACCTGGGCGTTGGACCAGTCGCCATCGCGCAAGTGGTTGATCCAGTTGAACACGGTTTCGCGCACGCGGTCCGGTGTCGGGCGCAGTCCCAGTGCCTGCAAGACAGGCAGCACGGAGCGCTTCCATTGGCCGCCGATGATGCGCACCTGGTTCGGTGGCGGCGCGTGGTGGACGGGGACTTTGGCGGGTTTTTTAATCTTCTTTTGCATGGGGATTTCTTCAATTCGGTGGCGGCCACTATAGCATATGGCCCCACCTCCCCTGCTGGCGCCGCCTGTCTATTTGGGCTGCGCGGCCAGGGAATTGAAATCGTCGATCCAGCCCTGCATGCGCTTGATGGCGTGGGTTTTTTGCGCCGGCGTGGCGATCTTGATCACCGTCAAGACCATCTGCGCCGTGCTCGCTTCGTAGCTGTCAAAAAAAGCCTTGCGCTCCGAGTGTTCCAGGCGCTCGAAACTGTCCTTGATCAGGGTCGTGATCAAGGCCGCGGCCGCTTCCTTGCCGAGCTTTTCTTGGTGGACTTTTTTGACCAGGGTCAATACATTCTGCTGGCGCCGCATGCGTTCGTCGAGCCAGATGTCATTGTTCAGCGGACGCGCATCCGACGCTTTGTGTATGACGGCTTCCTGCTCGCTGCTGAAGCTGCCGAACCACAGTTCGAATTGCTCCATGGCTTTCTTGTAGCGCAGTTTCTGGCGCTTGTCCTGGTCGCCGCTCAGGTATTTCTTGCGGTAATCCTCATTGTTCGACTTGAACTTCTTTTCCATCTGCGCGATCTGTTCGGGCTTGAGCGAGCGCGCCAGGTCGGCCAGATCGGGCGCCGCCTTCAGCAGCAGCGCCTGGGTGCGCTGCTTGATCTCGCTGTAGTCGCTCATCAGGTCCGCCTGCGTGATATTGCCTTGCAGCTGCTTCTGACCCGTGCGCAGGATTTCCACGTAATCCTTCAATTGCGTCTTGCGGTGCCAGTCGAACATCTTGTCGATGTCGTCGCGTACCCAGCCTTTCTGGTCGCGGTCCAAGTCGACATACGCGTTCAGCCACCAGTACAGCACGGTATCGCCGTTGTTGTAGGCCAGGCGTAAGCCGCTGCAGCCGGCCATGACGACCAGCATGATGGCCAGCACGGCATAAGTAAAGCGGTTGGAGATGGGGGCCTGCGTGTTAAACTTTTTCATATTCCTAACTTATAAAAATTACGCTCTATGAACGTTGTCATTCTCGCTGCCGGTATGGGCAAACGCATGCAGTCGGCACTGCCCAAGGTATTGCACCCGTTGGCGGGCAAGCCGCTGTTGTCGCACGTCATCGACACGGCGCGCGGCCTGGCGCCGTCCCGATTATGCGTGATTTACGGGCATGGGGGCGCAGCGGTGCTCAAGTTGCTCGACGGCTACAACGCCAGCCATGCCGTGCAGATCGACGCCGCTGAGCAAGCGCAGCAGCTGGGTACCGGTCATGCCGTGCAGCAAGCGCTGTCTTTGCTGGACGACACGGTGCCGACCCTGATCCTGTACGGCGACGTGCCGCTGACCAGCGCCGCTTCCCTGCAGCAGCTGGTGCAGGCGGCCGGCCAGCACAAGCTGGCCATCTTGACGGTGGAACAGGATGATCCGTTTGGCCTGGGCCGCATCGTGCGCGAGAACGGTGCCATCGTGCGCATTGTCGAGGAAAAGGATGCGTCCCCCAGCGAGCGCGCCATCCGCGAAATCAACAGCGGCATCATGGTCGCGCCCACCTTGCAGCTCAAGCAATGGCTGTCGGCCTTGTCGAATGACAATGCGCAAGGGGAATACTATCTGACCGATATCGTTGCCCAGGCTGTCGCCGATGGCGTGGCCGTCACGTCGGCCCACCCGGCCGCCGTGTGGGAAGTGGCGGGCGTCAATAGCAAGGTGCAGCTGGCCCAGCTGGAACGCATACACCAGAACAATATCGCGCAAGCGTTGCTCGAGCGGGGCGTGACCCTGCTTGACCCTGCCCGTATCGACGTGCGTGGCGAACTCATTTGCGGCCGCGATGTCACCATCGACGTCGGCTGCGTATTCGAAGGCCGCGTGGAACTGGGCGATGGCGTGCGCGTGGGCGCCAACAACGTCATCATCAATGCCAGCGTGGCCGCTGGCGCACACATCAAACCGTTCTGCCATATCGAGGACGCCGTCGTCGGCGCCGCTTCCATCATCGGCCCGTACGCGCGCCTGCGCCCGGGCACGGTGCTGGCAGAAGACGTGCATGTGGGTAATTTCGTGGAAGTGAAAAACAGCCAGATCGCCGCGCACAGCAAGGCCAACCACCTGGCTTACATCGGCGATGCCAGCATCGGTTCCAGGGTCAACATCGGCGCCGGCACCATCACCTGCAATTACGATGGCGTCAACAAGTTCCGCACGGTGATTGAAGACGACGCTTTTATCGGCAGCGACAGCCAGCTGATCGCACCCGTTACCGTGGGCAAGGGCGCCACCCTGGGTGCCGGCACGACCTTGTCGAAAGATGCGCCGGCAGGCAAGCTGACGGTCTCGCGCGCGCGGCAAGTGACCATCGACGGCTGGATGCGTCCCGTGAAGATCAAGAAGTAAGCGTAACGTCTTCATTACGCATGACGCCGCCAGCCTGTCCGGGCTGGCGGCGTTTTTTTACGCCTGTGGATAATCCTGTGGAAAGTTAGCTGGTAAGCCGGGATAAGTCACGCCATTCTTCATATCCGACATTTTCTTTGTATTCTGAGTGTGGATAAGTATGTGAACAAGCATGCTGACAAGTGATGGATAAGCTCGGTAGAAGCTGCGTATAAGCAGTGGAAAAGACTGAATAAGTTATTTGCTCCAGCTTGCCGTGCTACTGTACCGGCCAGCCTGCTTAGAAGGCAAAGCACCTTCGAATTTTTGCCAGCCCGGCTTGTGGATAAACTTGTGCGCAATTGGCGGATAAGTAATGAATAACTTCCAAGTCATTGTTTTTGAAGGATATTAAATAACTATTTTTCGATGTTGATTGTGGATAAAGCTGTGTAAAAGCCTGTGGTTAAAGCGTGGGCAAGTGAGGGGTAAGCCGGGATAAGTTTTACGCCCGAGCCGATGTGCCTTTCTTGAAGGGCTATCTGCGAGCCCCGATCTGGTAGTCGTGGAAATCGGTGATTTCTATACTGTGGATAAACATGTGTATAAGTGAGCAGAAAAGTGAGGATAAGCTGGGGCAACTTCTTTGCCAGCTTGCCTCACACAGCGATACGCGTCTCGAACTTGCTGCGAAAGGTGGAAAAATAGCTTTTTACGTTACGCACATTGGCGTGCGCGGCAAACAGGCGATGCGCCAGCGCGTGGTAGGCGGGCATGTCGGCCACCTGCACCATCAGCACGAAGTCTGGCCCGGGCGAGACGCGATAGCACTGCAGCACGGCCGCTTCCTGGGCCACCAGTTGTTCAAATTCTTCCATGCGTTCAGCCGCCTGCACATCGAGCGTAATTTCCACGATGGCGGTCAGGCGCGCGCCCACCATCTGCGGCGCGACGATGGCCACTTGCCGCTCGATGACGCCGCTTTCCCGTAAATGCTTGACTCTCCGCAAACAGGTGGGCGCCGAAACATGCACTGATTGCGCCAGCTCACTGTTGGTTTGCGATGCATCAATTTGCAAAGCGTTCAGGATGCGACGATCGATCTCGTCGAGAGTAATATTGCTATTGTTCATGATTTTGACGAATTGGAGAATATATCGAGTATAAATGAAATAATATTTCATCACAAAATAGCGATGAAATATTCAGTCAAAAATATGCAGATTTAGAAAGCATATTTCATACGCTCTGCATTAGCATGCTGCATTGATGAATTTTTAGACAGAGGTTTCCATGTGCGGCATCGTCGGCGCGGTAGCGCAACGTAATATCACTCCCATCCTGGTTGAAGGCTTGAAGCGCCTGGAATACCGCGGTTACGATTCCTGCGGCATCGCCCTGCATGCGGATGGTCGTTTGCAGCGCTCGCGCTCCACTTCGCGCGTGGCCGAGCTGGAAAAGCAGATCGCCGAAGAAGGCTTGAGCGGTTTTACGGGCATCGCCCACACGCGCTGGGCCACGCATGGCGCCCCTGTCTCGTTTAATGCCCACCCGCACTTTTCCCCGACGGAAGAGAACGCCCGCGTGGCGCTGGTGCATAACGGCATCATTGAAAACCATGACGAACTGCGCGCCGAACTGACGGCCCTCGGTTACGTCTTCCAGAGCCAGACGGATACGGAAGTGATCGCCCACCTGGTCGAACACATGTACAACGGCGACCTGTTCGAGACCGTACAGCAGGCCGTGAAACGCCTCGATGGCGCGTATGCGATTGCCGTCTTTTGCCGCGACGAGCCGCACCGCGTGGTGGCCGCGCGCCAGGGCTCGCCCCTGATCGTCGGCCTGGGCAACGGTGAAAACTTTGTCGCCTCCGACGCCATGGCGCTGGCCGGCACGACGGATCAGATCATCTACTTGGAAGAAGGCGACGTGGTCGACCTGCAACTGTCGCGCTGCTGGATCGTCGATGTCGATGGCAAGCCCGTCGAACGCGAAGTGAAAACCGTGCATGCGCATACGGGTGCAGCCGAGCTGGGCCCGTACCGCCACTACATGCAGAAGGAAATCTTCGAACAGCCGCGCGCCATCGGCGACACGCTCGAAGGCGTGACGGGCATCATGCCTGAATTGTTCGGCGACAATGCCTATGCCATCTTCAAGCAGATCGACCGCGTGCTGATCCTTGCCTGCGGCACCAGCTCGTATGCGGGCATGACGGCCAAGTACTGGATCGAAGCGATTGCCAAGGTGCCCGTCAGCGTGGAAGTAGCCAGCGAATACCGCTACCGCGACAGCGTGCCGCATCCGAACACCCTGGTGGTGACGATTTCGCAAAGCGGCGAGACGGCCGACACCCTGGCGGCCCTGAAACATGCGCGCAGCCTGGGCATGTTGCATACCTTGACCATCTGCAACGTGGCTACCAGCGCCATGGTGCGCGAATGCGCCTTGGCCTACATCACGCGCGCTGGCGTGGAAGTGGGCGTGGCATCGACCAAAGCCTTCACGACGCAGCTGGCCGGCCTGTTCCTGCTGACCCTGTGCCTGGCGCAAGTCAATGGCCGCCTCTCTGAAGAACAGGAAGCGGCGCACCTGAAAGCCATGCGCCATTTGCCAGTCGCCATCGCGTCCGTGCTGGCGCTGGAACCGCAAATCATCGCCTGGTCCGAGGAATTCGCGCGCAAGGAACACGCCCTCTTCCTGGGCCGTGGCATGCACTACCCGATCGCCCTGGAAGGCGCGTTAAAGCTCAAGGAAATTTCCTACATCCACGCCGAAGCGTATCCGGCCGGCGAATTGAAACACGGCCCGCTGGCCCTGGTGACGAATGAAATGCCGGTCGTCACCATCGCGCCCAACGATGCCCTGATCGAAAAGCTCAAATCGAACATGCAGGAAGTGCGCGCTCGCGGCGGCCAGCTGTACGTCTTCGCCGACGTCGATTCGCGTATCAGCTCCGGCGAAGGCTTGCACGTCATCCGCCTGCCAGAGCACTACGGCGACCTGTCGCCTATCCTGCACGTGGTTGCGCTGCAATTGCTGGCCTATCACACGGCACTGGCGCGCGGCACGGATGTGGACAAGCCACGCAATCTGGCGAAATCGGTGACGGTGGAGTAAGTGGGCCGGATGCCGCCCCGGGCTGAAGCGAGACAATAAAGTCCGTCGGAGAACAATAAAGTCCGTCGGGTTCCTGACGAAACACTCTTTAGCCTTTGCAGCCGACACCATTACTTATGGAGGTCGGCTGGGCGATCATCGAGCCAAACCGATGCTGACCGCTGCTTCGATCTCCTCAAGGACGCGATAGCCAAGCTGAATTGTTGCCCCGCGTCAAAATTAGGCTCACAAATCGCAGTCTATCCTGACCTAGAACATAATTGGAGTGGTCTACCCTGAAGTTTTTTGCATGATGGATCGCGGGCGTTGATCCATACCTGTGCCACAGGTGCGCGCGCGATCTCGCGGTGGCCAGAAAATGCTGGTGGTCGGGATCAGTAGCTCGCCAGCAACGTCCCGTCACCATTCAGGAAATGGTGTGCTGCTCCCGGAAGTAAGTCTGGGTCCAAAGGGATGTTGGCATTTGGGTTGTGAAAAACTGATAGTCCTTCCATCCACGACTCGACATAGTCTGGCGACCCGACCTCGTATGTATCAGGCATAGGCTCTGTTGCATCTCGCCGAGGATTTTCCGCAAAGCCTCTCCGTGTAATCCATACATCTGGACTGCCAAATCCGGCCATTAACCCCATCCGGTTGAATTTTGAGATGGTTGCATTCGGGTTGATGATGACTGCGCTGATGTGTTCGGCATCGGGGAGGTAGAAGAAGCCTGATTCAATCACCTTGTCGCCCCAGACATGCGTTTCAATCGCTTCAGGCGAGCCGACGACATTTCCTGCTGCGTCCTGCTCTTTTGTCCACCACATTCCGTACAGATAGACGGGGAGGGCGTCGGAGCTATACGCCAAGGAGCCAGGCGCGTGAAAATCTTGTATCGCGAAGACCAGCGGATTATTTCTTACGTGAGGATGTTCCCAGTACCTGAGTTCTTGATGTTTATGAGTGAGCTTGTTGACAAGGGGGCCGGCGAATCGAATCGGCATATAGTTGCGAAGAAAATCGGTGCGCTGCTCATCTGTTGCCATGGGAGGTGGGGCGAGATGTGCTGCCCCAGATGGGTTGACCGATGTTGCTTCGATGAAGAGTTTGCCTAATGGGCCCGCAGCGGAGAAGTCAGGGACCGAATGCTTTCTCTCGATGGCAAATGGCACTTCAGCCAGCATGGCAAAAAGATAAAGTTCCCAAAGTCGAGTGTTGAAACCTGTCGTTTGAAATTGTTCGACGTAATTTCCATCTGGATCTTCATACCAGCGCATCATCGGCTTAATAATTTCTAGCGCTGGCGAGAAACTTCGCTGGGTAAGTAAAGTGGTGAGTTCAGGGTTCAGTCGCACAGCGGGGAACACTGGAGTGAAGAAATCGACAGGTTCACCTTCGTCACCTTGTCTCTTGGCGTTCTCAAAATCGGCCATGACTTTTTCGATAGCGGCTGGCGCATTTTCTAGCGTTTCGGCTGGGCTATCGTAGAAGGCTGTTATACCTACCCAACGATAGCGCTCCATGAGGTCTTTTGTGAGGAGTAATGCGGAGTAGTCGCCATCGTTGTAGTCTTTCACGACCACGATTAGAATTGTTTCGTCATAAGCTTGGTGCCATTCAAGTTCATCTGCATGGAGCAACGTTTCAGGCTTTCGGCAATAGCTTGCAAGTGCTTCAAAGCGAAGCTTGCTAATTGGCTTCATTTCTAATGGCATATATTTCCCCACATTCCTTTTATTCACTTAGCTTAAGTTCGCACTAAGACATGTCACAGCTTTCTTACCATTGTTCTGGCATCCGGTGTCGCTATTGATGATTGTTCCTTGGCGAATAGCATGAGGTGATGGGCTGAAGGATTCTCTGGATATGAAGGACGAGGCGCATGGCGACGGTCAAATGAGAGTGATTCCCTCATCATGTCAGGCACACCTCGTGGAGTGATATTTAACGTATCAATAACAAATTCATTGGCGGGGGTGTACTGAATTCTGTGTAAACGGTTTTTCGTTTAAGTCTGCGGTACCCGGTCTTCAAACTGGATGGCGAAGCGGTTCAGTGCCGCTTTCCAGTCCCGTATTGGCATCGTCCACTTCTTGCTA